>JANRKF010000013.1:0-176341 GCA_033763575.1 Alphaproteobacteria bacterium
ATTCGCCACGCCGCGCCGCACGGAAATTGAGCTTTCAGAATTTGAAGCCGACATCGAGGATCTGATCCAGCGTGAAGACATGGTCGTCACCGTCACCGCCAACGGCTACATCAAGCGCACCGCGCTTTCCACCTACCGCGCACAGCGCCGTGGCGGCAAGGGCAGGGCGGCGATGGCCGTGCGCGATGAGGACATCACCAGCGAGCTGCTGGTGGTGAACACCCACACGCCGGTGCTGTTTTTCTCCAGCACGGGCAAGGTCTATAAACTCAAGGTTTACCGCTTGCCACTGGGCGCGGCGAACACTCGCGGCAAGGCCCTGGTCAACATTTTCCCGCTGGAGCAGGGCGAGACCATCACCACTTTCATGCCGCTGCCGGAAGATGAAACGCAGTGGGACGAAATGCATATTTTCTTTGCGACCGCTGCGGGCAATGTCCGCCGCAACGATCTCTCCGATTTCCATGATATCCGCGCCAACGGCAAGATCGCGATTCGTCTTGATGACAGCGACAAGCTGGTCGCCGTGCGCGCCTGCACCGAGGCCGACCACGTGCTACTCGCCGCCAAATCCGGCAAATGCATCCGCTTCCCGGTCGATGCCGTGCGCGTCTTCAAATCCCGCACGTCGGACGGTGTGCGCGGCATGAAACTCGGCAAAGGCGATGAAGTGGTGTCGATGAGCATCTTAAACGGCATCTCCTGCACCGCGGAAGAGCGCGCCGCCTATGTGAAATACGCCGCCGCCAAGCGCCGTGCCGATGATGAAACGGTTGAGGAAACCGCGAGCGACGAGGAAACCATCGCCGATATCGCGCTCTCGCCGGAGCGTATCGCCGAGTTGGAAGCGGCGGAGGAATTCATCCTCACCGTCACCGAAAACGGCTTCGGCAAGCGCAGCTCCGCTTATGAATACCGCACCACCGGCCGCGGCGGTTCGGGCATTACCAACATCGTCACCAGTGAGCGCAACGGCAGCGTGGTAGCCAGCCGCCCGGTCGAGCAGAGCGGCGGGCAGATCATGCTGATGACCGATCGCGCCACCATCATCCGCACGCCGCTGGATGAAATCCGCATCGCGGGGCGCAACACTCAGGGCGTCACCATCCTTAAAACCGGCAAAGGCGAGCATGTCGTCGCCGTCGTCACCCTGCCGGAAGGCGAAGAGGGTGAGGAAATAGAGGAAGGCGAAGGCATTCAGGGTGGCGAAACGGCAGCAGAATAAATCATCTTTTCTTTATAAAATTTCGGCTACAGGTCGCTTATGGGTATCATAACGAAAATGACGGTGTGGCTTGCCGGAATGCTTGCCTTATCCGCCTGCGCACAGGCGGATATTCTTAACGCCATCATTCCAACCGGCGGCATGGAAATCCACAAGGATATCGCCTATGGCGATCTGCCTCGCCAGACGCTGGATGTCTATACACCCAAAAAACTGGAAACCACCGCGCCAGTGGTGATATTTTTCCATGGCGGCGCATGGAAAATGGGCAATAAGGACCTTTACCTGTTCGTCGCCGAAGCCCTCACATCGCGTGGTTATGTCGTCGTGATTCCTAATTACCGCCTCTATCCCGATGCCTATTTCCCCGCCTTCATGGATGATGCGGCGCAGGCGTTCGCATGGACACGTAAAAATATCGCGCAACATAAAGGCCAGCCTGAAAATATTTTTCTCTCCGGCCACTCGGCGGGCGCGCATATGGCAGTGCTGATGACGGTCGATGAGCGTTACCTCAAAAAAGCAGGGATGGTGCGCAGCATGATCCGCGGCACCATCGGCATCGCGGGCCCGTATGATTTCCTGCCTATGACAGACCCGGATGTGATCGGTGTCTTCAGTAAACGCCCGGAAAAAGAGAGCCAGCCTATCAATTACGTGGGTAAGGATATGCCGCCGATGCTGCTGGTGCATGGCGATACAGATGACGAGGTGCTGCTCAAAAACACGGTCAATATGACGGATGCGCTACGCGTCAAGGGCAACGAGGTGGAGATGAATGTCTATCCGAAAATCGGGCATATCGTGATCATCCTCTCGATCGCAAAAGGTTTTCGCGAAAAAACGCCGCTGCTGGATCAGATAGACGCATTTATCCGCCAGCATAAGCAATAATATTTAAGCCATTTTCTCCAGCATCAGCTGCATATGCTCCGGCAGCGGTGCTTCGGCCATGATCGGCGGTTTTTTGTCGTGATAGGGTAACACAATGCTGCTGGCATGCAGTTGCAGCGGTATTTTTTCCGGCATTTTTACCTCGCCGTTATACACCCACTCACCAAGGATCGGATGGCCAATCGCCGCCAGATGCACACGGAGCTGATGAGTGCGGCCGGTTTTTGGTGAGAGTTCCACCAGGCTTATTTGCCCATTGGTTTTGAGCAGTTTGTAGTCGGTGCGCGCCTCCTGCCCGGCCTCATCCACCTTCATCCACCAGCGGTGTTTGGCTTTTTCCTGCTTGGCGAGCTTGAGTTCAATCGTGCCTTGTTCCTGGGGAGTTCCCACCACCACCGCCAGATAGGTCTTCTCGATCCGCTGGCTGGAAAATAGAAGCTGTAGCCGCTGTAGCGCCTGTTTATGCCGCCCCAGCACGAGGCAGCCGCTGGTGGCGCGGTCGAGCCGGTGGGCGAGTTGCGGCACCATGGGCAGCCCGAATTGCAGCTGGTGAAAATATTTTTCCAGCGTGTCATCGTCGCCAAAACCCTTATGCACCGCGATGTTGGCCGGCTTATTAATCACCAGCACCGAAGCGTCGCGATGCAGGATGAGCGCCGGTAAGTCTACCATATCAGAAATTTAAAAATAGGTATGCAGCCGCTCGCAGCCGCCGCAATGGCACATAAAATCACAATACGCATAACAAAAATCCCGGTAAGTCACGTTAGCCGCCCATTATAAATTGACAAAAGCCCTTGGCAACGGCTTAATCCGGGGAAACAGGAGAAATTACCATGATTGACCTCGGAATGCTGCAAAAAGGCGGCGTCATGATGCTGGTGCTGCTGGCACTGTCGGTGTATTCGCTGACGGTGATTGTGTTTAAGATCATACAATTCCGCAAAGCGCATGTGTTTGAGCGCAGTTTTATCGAGCCGGCGCTGCAGGAAATCAAGGACGGCGACCGGCTGAAAGCCACGCTCACCCTGGAGAATACCAACGGCCCGATTGCGCGGATCATGCGGGTGACGTTTGCCTGCGTGGCCAACCGTGAAATGTCGCAGAAGAGCAAGGAAGCGGAGATTACGCGCATTGGCTCGGCGGATATCCGCTACCTCGAATCCTACCTGCGGAGTTTAGAGATGGTGGCGATGATTGCCCCGCTCACTGGGCTTCTCGGCACCGTGATCGGCATGATTAATGCCTTTTCCAAGCTGTCGCTTTCGGGTTCGCGGGTCGATCCTACCATGCTCGCAGGCGGCATCTGGGAAGCACTGCTCACCACGGCGGGCGGGCTGGCAGTGGCCATTCCGGCGCTGGCCGCGCATTATATTTTGGACGGCATCGTTGAAAAAGTCCGCGCCACCATGAAAGACGTGTCGGTGCAGATATTGTCGCTGGAGGATGAATTCCGCCGCAACGAGCGACTACACGCCATCGCCGAGGCCAGGCGCGCCGAGGAGGAACGCAAGGCGCGTGGCACGGAAGCGGTCGAAGTTGCGCCGAAACACACCTCCACCCTGCATTTGCTGAGCCCGAAATACTCATGATCGACTTCAGGCACACGAAGCGCCATGGAATGCGCGGATTGCCGCTGACACCGCTGATCGACGTGGTGTTCATCCTGATTATCTTCTTCATGCTCACCACTTCGTTCATGCGCGTTGAATCGCTGGAGCTTATTTTGCCGTCAAAGGGTGGCAAGGCGGCGGAACGGCAGGAGGTGGTGCGGCTTTATCTTTATGCCAACGGCGAGCTGCAGCTCGGCAAACGCAAGCTGGATAACGAAGAGCTGGGAGCGGCGCTTGCCCAAATGTTTGAAAAAGACCCGGCGACCAAAATGATGGTGCTAACCGGCAAGGACGTCACCATGCAACAGATGGTGGCGGCGATGGACCGCATCTATGAGGCGGGCGGGCAAAGCATTTTCGTGCGTAAATGGGTGGGGGGCAGGTGATGCTCGAATTTGACCGCACCTGTTATTGTCATTCCTGCGAAGGCAGGAATCTCTTTGCCAGCGCACTCGGTTGCCTCAACAGGGATCCCCGCCTGCGCGGGGATGACGGAGGGGAAAAGTAATGCTGGAATTTGACCGCGCACCGCGTAAACCGCTTGAAGTCAGCCTGATTCCGCTGATCGATATTTCGATGTTCCTGCTGATTTTTTTCATGGTGGCGGGCGCGGTGCAGAAGTTCGAGATACTGCAGATTGATCCGCCGGTGGCACAAAGCGGCAAGCTGGTGGATGAGGGGCATCTGGTGATTTTGCTTGGCAAGCGCGACGAGCTTATCATCGGCGAGGATATTATTCCGCTGGAGCAAACGCGGGAATTCCTGACGCCGCTGCTGGCGAAGAACCCGAACAAGGTTATTACGGTGAAGGCCGATGCGGCGGCTGACGCCGGGCGCGTTATCGATGTGATGGATGCGATCAAGGCGGCGGGCGGCAGGCAGCTTTCCATCGTCACCCAGTCGAAGGCGGTGGCGCATGTGGAATAACAGTCACCAGCCGCGCTTGCCTTATATGCTCAGCGAAAAACATTTCGCAATGACGCTGTGCGTGGTGCTGTTGCTGCATGCCAGCAGCTTTATTGCCTGGAGCATGTCGCCTTCGAAGCCGGTGCAGAATATTCCCATCCGCACCATGAACATCCGGCTCGGCGAGGCCGACGATACGCTGGACGCGGCGGAGAACAAGGCGTTCTCCAGCAACGCGCCGCAGGTGGAAGCGGTGATCGACAAGCTGGCGGATGAAGTTTTCATACCCAAGCCCAAGCCCGCGCCGGAAAAAGACGAGATGAAGCAATATGTGCGCGAAACCAACGCGCCGTTGAAAAAAACCACGAAGGGCAGCAAGACCGGCGCCCGCGATGCCGAGATCATGTCGCGCTATACGCAGCTCATTTCGCTGTGGATACAGAAATTCAAGGTTTATCCCGAAGAGGCGCGGCAGAAGGGCCTGAAAGGCTCGACGGTGGTGCGCATCCGCATCGACCGCCGCGGCACCATCCATTATTATTCGCTTGAGCGTTCGACCGGAATACCGTTGCTCGACAACGCCGCGATTGATATGATACGCCGCGCCAATCCCGTTCCTGCGGTGCCGGATGATTATCCGGCGGGCGATGTGTTTGAATTTCTTGTGCCGGTAAATTTCTCATTGTTATGAACGCTTACAAAAATATCCTCGCGACCGGCGGCGCCGGGTTTATCGGCAGCACCTTCGTTGCGCAATGCGTGGCGCGTGGCTGCAAAGTGGTGGTGCTCGATAAGCTCACCTATGCCGGGCGCCGCGAGAACCTCGAGTGGATTAGCGAGGAGGGCTTGTCACGCCGTAGCCTTGGCGAAGGCGGATGGGAGCTGGTGGTGGGCGATATTTGCGACCGCGAGCTGGCGCTGAAATTATTGCGCGACCACCATATCGACGCGCTGGTGAATTTCGCGGCGGAATCGCATGTCGATAATTCCATCTCCGGCCCCAAGGCCTTTGTCGATACCAATATCACCGGCACGTTTATGTTGCTGGAAGCGGCACGCGAATATGCCAAAGCGAAAAATAATTTCCGCTATGTGCAGATTTCTACCGATGAAGTGTATGGCGAGCTGGGCGACACCGGAAAATTCTCGGAGACGACCCACTACGCACCGAATTCGCCCTATTCCGCAAGCAAAGCGGCGGCGGATCATCTGGTGCGGGCGTGGCATGAAACTTACGGGCTGGATACGATTACCACCCACTGCACCAATAATTACGGGCCGCGCCAGCATCCGGAAAAACTCATCCCGCGTATGATCGCTTGCGCGCTCGCTGGTGAAAAACTGCCGGTCTATGGCAAGGGTACGAATGTGCGGGATTGGATTCATGTGGAAGACCATGCAAACGGCGTGTGGCTGGCGCTCACCAGGGGTAAGGCCGGGCAGGCCTATGATTTTGGCGGCAATGCCGAGGAGCAGAATATCAATCTGGTGAAAAAAATCTGCGCGATTCTGGATGTGAAACGGCCCAAGAATTCCGGCAAATATGAAGAGCAGATTGCGTTTGTCACCGACCGCCTCGGCCATGATTTGCGCTATGCGATGGATGATAGCAAGGCGCAGCATGAGCTTGGTTTTGCGCGGGAATATACGCTGGAAAAAGGCCTGGAGATGACGGTGGAGTGGTATCTGGAAATAAAAAAGGAACAAATATGAAAGGCATCATTTTAGCCGGGGGGTCGGGCACGCGTTTGGCGCCGATGACGTCGATCGTCAGCAAACAAATGCTGCCGGTTTACGACAAGCCGATGCTCTACTATCCGCTATCAGTGCTGATGATGGCGGGTATTCGCGACATCCTCATCATCTCCACCCCACGTGATTTGCCGATGATGGAACAGTTGCTGGGCGATGGAAAATCGCTCGGCCTTCGCATTTCCTACAAGGTGCAGCCGAAGCCGGAAGGCATCGCGCAGGCCTTCGTGCTGGGAGAAGAATTTATCGGGAGTGACCCGGTCTGCCTCATTCTTGGCGATAATATCTTTTACGGCTCGGCGATTGATGACAGCGTGCAAAACGCCGCCGCCCTTACCAGCGGCGCGAAAGTATTTGCTTACCGCGTGAGCGACCCGGAGCGTTATGGCGTGGTCGAGATGGATGCTTCGGGCAAGGCGCTTTCCATCGAAGAAAAACCGAAAAACCCGAAATCGAATTACGCGGTGACGGGTTTATATTTTTACGACAACAAAGTGGTCGAAATTTCTAAAAATATGAAGCCTTCGGCGCGTGGCGAGCTGGAAATCACGGCGGTGAATGAGGCGTATCTCAGGCAGGGCGAACTCATGGTCGAGGTGATGGGACGCGGCACCGCGTGGCTCGATACCGGCACGCCGGATTCATTGCTCGCGGCCAGCCAGTTCGTGCAAACCATCGAAGCGCGCCAAGGCTTGAAAATTGCCTGTTTGGAAGAAATCGCGCTGGCACGCGGCTTCATCAGCGCTGCTGAATTTTCAGCGCTGGCCAAGGCTTACGGCAATAATGATTATGGCCATTATTTGCGGCAGCTGGTGGGGGCGGGATGATCCTCGTCCTCGGCAAAAACGGGCAGGTCGGCGGCGCGCTGGCGAAGTTGCTGGGAAGCGGCGAAGTCGCTTTCGATTCGCAGGAGATCAATCTTACCCAGCCCGATTTTACCGACCGGCTTACGGTGCTTTTCCAGCAGCATGATTTCAGCACCATCATCAATGCCGCCGCCTACACGCAGGTTGACAAGGCGGAGAGCGAGCCGGAGCTTGCCATGCGCATCAACGGCAATGCAGTGGGCGAGCTGGCGGGCTGGTGCAAAACGCATGACGTGACGCTCGTGCATTACTCCACCGATTACGTCTTCGACGGCAGCGGCACGAAGCCACACACGGAAGAAGAAGCGACCGCGCCGCTTTCGGTCTATGGCGAAAGCAAACTGCGGGGCGAGCGGCTCATCACGGAATCGGGCGCGGAGCATCTTATTGTCCGCACGTCATGGGTGTACGATGCGAGTGGGAAAAATTTTTTCACCACCATGCGCCGTCTTTTTATGGAACGTGAAGAGCTGAAAATAGTCGCCGACCAGGCGGGTGCGCCGACCTATGCGCCACACCTGGCGCGTGCCACGCTTGCCGCGCTGGAAGCGGCGAAAAAAACCGAGCATTTCCCATCGGGAATCTATCATCTCTGCGGCGGCAGTGAAACCAGCTGGTATGGATTTGCGCGGGCGATTTTAGGGCTTGCAAGTGGGCATGAATCAGGCATTAAATGCAGGCAGCTTCAACCGATACCCACGTGCGAATATCCGACGGAGGCGTTGCGCCCGCTGAATTCACGGCTGGATTGCACCAAGGCAGAAACAACGTTCGGCGTGAGGTTGCCGCATTGGGAGGACGCCCTAAAAGAATGCTATGAAAGTATCAGGCTGCGACATTGAGGGATTGAAAATCATCACGCTGGATGTGATGGGGGATGCACGCGGTTTTTTCGTCGAGCGTTTTCATGCGGCGCGGTTTGCGGCCGCGGGCCTTCCCACCAATTTCGCGCAGGATAATCATTCGCGTTCCGCGCCGGGCATTTTGCGCGGGCTGCATTACCAGCATACGCCGCCGCAGGGCAAGCTGGTGGGCGTCACGCGGGGCCGTGCGTGGGATGTCGCGGTGGATATCCGCCCGGATTCACCGACCTTCGGCAAGCATCATGCAGTGGAGCTTACCGGCGAAAACGGCGTGCTGTTCTGGATTCCCAGCGGATTCGCCCATGGATTCTGCGTGCTGGGCGACGAGCCGGTCGACATGCTCTACAAAGTCTCCGGCCTCTATCACCCGGCGGGAGAGGGCGGCATCCGTTACGACGACCCGGAGATCGCCATCGACTGGCCGATCAAAAACCCGGCCATTTCCGCGCGCGATGAAAACCAGCAAAGTTTTGCAGACTATCGCAAAAACCCGCCTGAGTGGAGGGAGGCATGAGCAGCGCCAGCGTCGTCATCGTGAGCTACCACACCGGCTGGGTGCTCTACGCCGCGATTGCCTCGGCGCTCCAGCAGGAAGGGCTCGCGAATATCGTGGTGGTGGATAACGGCAACCCGCCGGATGTCATCGCCAAATTGCAGCAGCAGGCGCTGATGGAGCCGAGGCTGGTGATCGTAAGCGGCCATGGCAATATCGGTTTTGCGGCGGCGTGCAACCTTGGCTCAGAGCGTGCGACCGGCGAATACCTGCTGCTGCTCAATCCTGATTGCCTGCTGCCGCCGGATGCGCTTGCTACCCTCATGCGCGAGATGAGCGCGCTGCCGAACACGATGCTTGCGGGCGTGCATCTGGTGAATCCCGATGGCAGCGAACAGCGCGGCGGGCGGCGGGCGTTGCTCACGCCGGGATCGGCGCTGGGAGAGATGCTGGGCCTGCGTAAACTTAATTTCAACCGCACGCCGATGCCGCAGGGAACGCACGATGTGCAGGCCATTTCCGGGGCGTGCATGTGTATCCGCAAGGCCGATTACGACGTGCTTGGCGGGATGGATGAGAAATTTTTCCTGCATGTCGAAGACCTCGATTTATGCATGCGCGTCGCCAGGGCGGGCAAACGCATCGTCTGTGTGCCGATGGTGAAAGTGGCGCACCTGCTCTCCACCAGCGGCGAGACTGGCCGGGGGAAAATCGAGTGGCATAAGGCCAAAAGCTTTATCTATTATTTTGAAAAACATTTTGCCGATAGCATGTTGCCCGGGGTATTGCAGATACTGGGGGGGGGTATATGGCTGCGCTATTTCCTGCGCCGTTATTTTGGCGCGCAGAAAACCGGGAATGTGATAGCCAGACGCAAATTGCGGGTGCTGGCCGGCAGCCTCACCACCCGCCAGCATGCCGGGTCGCTCGCCGGGAAAACCATCCTGGTCACGGGCGCAACCAGCCAGGTCGGTGTCGAGGTGGTGCGGCATCTGCTCGCCGCCGGTATCGCCGTGCTTGCGGTGAGCCGCCATGCGCCGCTGCCTTTTTATCATCCGCTGCTCAAATGGCTGCAAAAAGATCTGACGGCGGCGGATTTTTCGCTCGACGGCTATCTGGCCGACGCCGCCATTCACTGCGCGCCGCAATGGCACCTGGCGAAGGTGGTGCCGGTGCTGGCGGCCTCGGAAATCAAGCGCATCGTGGCCATCGGCTCGACCTCGGTTTTCTCCAAGGCCCGCTCGCGCAACGGCATAGAGAAAGACATCGTCGACAAGCACACGCGGGCCGAGCAGGAAATCCCAAGGGTATGCGGCGAGCTGGGCATCGCATGGACGATCCTGCGCCCAACCATGATCTACGGCATCGGCATCGACAAGAACATCACCTCGCTAGCGCGTTTTATCCGCAAATTCGGGTTCGTGCCGGTATACCCCCCGGCGGTAGGGCGCAGGCAGCCGGTGCATGCGGAGGATATTGCGATTGGCGCGCTGCAGGCCATGCATTCCGCAAGCGCGGCGGATAAGATGTACAACCTGAGCGGCGGTGAAATCCTCACCTATCGCGAGATGATCCTGCGCCTGTTCGCGGTGATGAAAATATCCCCGAAAATCGTTGGCACGACGCTCCTGCCGTCCATACTGGGCCTTGCCGGGCTGCTGCTGCGCAAGCCGCTTATGAACCGCGATGTGGCGTACCGGATGAACGAGGACATGGTCTTCTTTCATGATGACGCCGAGCGCGACTTCGGCTACCATCCACGCGAATTTTTAAGCGGCGGCATCGCCGATCTGGGAGAGGGATAATTCGGTATGGCGCGGATAAGCTATGTAAACGGGGCCTATTTACTGCACTCGGAAGCGATGGTGCATATTGAAGATCGCGGCTACCAGTTCGCCGACGGCATCTATGAATATTTTGCGTTTTACAACCGCACGCTGCTCGATGCCTCGCTGCATTTCAAGCGCCTGGAGCGCAGCCTGCGCGAGTTGCAGATTGCGCCACCGATGTCGATGGCGGCGCTTGCGATCGTCATCCGCGAGCTGATCGACCGCAATGGCCGGGACGATGGGGGGGTATATTTGCAGGTGACGCGTGGGGTGGCGCGGCGCGATCATCCGTTTCCGAAACACACCAAACCGGCGCTTTCCATCACCGTGTGCGGGCCGAAGACGCCGAAGCCGCAGGAAATTAAAAACGGCGTGCAGGCAATCACCCATCCCGATCACCGCTGGTATCGCCGCGACATCAAGAGCGTCTCGCTGCTCGCCAATGTCATCGCCAAACAGGAAGCGAGCAAGCACGGCGTGCGCGAGGCGTGGCTGGTGATGGAAGACGACAAGGTCAGCGAAGGCTCGGTGTCGAATGCCTATATCGTGGGTGCCAAGAATGAGATCGTCACCCATCCCGCCGACACCCATATATTGGGCGGCGTCACCCGCGATGTGGTGCTGAAACTGGCGCGCGCGAACGACATCAAGGTCGTCGAAAAAGCCTTCACCGTGAGCGATGTGAAATATGCGGCAGAGGCCTTCATCACCTCTACCAGCGCTAATGTGCTGCCGCTGGTCAGGCTTGATGACATCGTCATCGGCAAAGGCAAGCCGGGGCCGGTTACGCAGAAATTGATGGCGCTTTATAACGCGCATATCCTGGCCCAGACGGGAAAAATATTCGAATGAATCTGCCGAAGCCTTCCGCTGTTATTTTCGATTGGGACAACACGCTGGTCAATACCTGGCCGATCATCCACGCCGCGCTCAACGCCACCTTCGCCGAGATGGGCAAGCCGCTCTGGACCTTCGATATGACCAAGCAGCGCGTGCGGAAATCCATGCGCGATTCCTTCCCGGAAATTTTTGGGCCGGACTGGGAAAAGGCAGGCGCGTTTTACCAGCAGCAATACCGCAACAACCATTTGCTTAAGCTTGAAGCGCTGGAAGGCGCAGAAGCATTGCTCGCGCTCATCAAGGAGGCCGGGCTGTACAACGTGGTGGTCAGCAATAAGAAGGGGCCGAATTTACGGCAGGAGGTGACGCATCTGGGCTGGGATCATTACTTCCGCAACATCGTCGGCGCCGACGATGCGGCGCGTGACAAGCCGTTTCGCGATCCGGTCGAGCTGGCGTTCGCCGGGAGCGAGCATACCCCTGGGGGGCATGTGTGGTTCATCGGCGATAGCGACATCGACCTTGAATGCGCGATGAATACAGGCTGCACGGCGATCCTTTACGGGCCGACGCCGAAAGAACACGGCAACTTCACGCCCACGCATTTTCAGGAAATCCCCTATCACTTCTACGCGCCGACCCACACCGAGCTGGTCGATTTATTCAAGCGTTTTGCGTAGCGCCTGAAGCCGGGTGATGAAGGCATCGAGCAGCTCGCCGATCTGCGCGTAATGGCTGGAGATATGCTCCAGCTCGCCTTCCGGGTCGGTGGTGGCGGGCGCGGTGAAATCGGCGAAGCCGCTGCCGGAGAAGCGCACAAACGGCACGCCCGCGTTTTTCTCCGCCTCCATCACCGTGGTAATCAGGCAGGCGCTTACGATGCGCGGGAAGAATGAAATCCGGGCGCTGCTGCTGATGGCGCTTTCGGTATCGGCGGGGGCGCTGGAAAGTTCCTTGCGGATATGGGTGACGACGTCGAGATAGCGGTCGATGGCGGCCAGCAGCACGTCGCGGTTCAAGGAAAAAATATCATCCCACAAATCATGGCTGGAGTTGGCGATACGCAGGAAGCGGGTGAGTGATTCATTGCCGGAAAGCTCCCCTTCATCCGCAGCCACTACCGGGGCAGCGGCAAATGCCAGCAATTGCGGCAGGTGGGAGACATACCCGTATATGGTATCGTGCATGGCGGCGGGCATCGCCTCCACACGCGCTCCCAGCGCCTCCCAGAAGCGGTTGACCAGCGTTAGCTGCTCATGGGTAAGCGGCACCTCCGGAGTGATGATTACACGTTTTTTTAGCAGCAGGTCGGCACGTCCGGCGGTGACGCCGGATTGCTCGCTGCCGGCAATCGGATGGGCGGGAACGATGAGTGCATGCGACGGCAGCTGCCCGGTCATAACCGCCAGCGGCGCGGCCTTCACCGAGCCGGTATCCATCACCAGCGTGCCGGGGCTGAGATGCGGCGCAATGCGGCGGCAGATGTCGACCAACAGCGGCGTTGGCGTGGCGATGATGACGACGTCGCTGCCGGCGATCAGGTGGGTGGCGTCGCGGCTCGTCTGGTCGACGAAGCCGTGTTTCTGGGCGTAGACGAGCGCGGTTTCGTTGCTATCGACGCCGACGATGACCGAGGCGAGCTGCCCCTCACGCACGGCGCGGGCAATGGAGCTTCCGATCAGCCCCAGGCCGATGATGGTGATTTTTTTGAACAGGCTGTTCATGGGGCCTGAAAGGCGGCGAGTGCTTCGATCACCGCCTGGTTGTCTTCTTCCAGCCCGACCGTGATCCGCAAGCATTGCGGCAGGCCGTAATTGCCGACTTCGCGCACGATCAGGCCGCGCTCCATGAGGAAGCTGGCTGCGGCTTTGGTCGAGGCAGGGCCGCCGGGAAATTCGACCAGCACGAAATTGGCGACGCTTGGATGCACGGTGAGTCCGAGGGCGCGAATCGCCGATTCCAGCTTGGCCAGTTCGCGCAAATTGAAAGCACGGGCAGCGGCGGTATAGGCGACATCTTCGATGGCCGCGACACCGGCTTCGATCGCCGGGGTGGAGAGGTTGAACGGGCCGCGCACGCGGTTCAGCGCATCGGCGATAGCGGGCGGCGCATAGCACCAGCCGATCCGCAGCGCCGAAAGGCCGTAAATTTTAGAGAAGGTGCGCAGCATCACCACATTGTCATGCGCGGCGACCAGTTCGCTGCCGTCGGAATAATCCGGCACGTTCGGATATTCGGCATAAGCGCCATCGATCGCAAGCATCACATGCGGCGGCAAACCGGCCTGCAGCCTTGCCAATTCACCACTATTGATATAGCTTCCGGTCGGGTTGTTGGGGTTCGCGATAAACACGATTTTTGTTCTTTCGGTGACGGCGGCAAGCAGCGCATCGACATCGCTGCGCAGGTTTTGCTCCTTCGCTTTGACCACCTCAGCGCCCACCGCCTGCGCGTAGATTTCATACATCAGGAAGCCGTGCTCGGAGATCAGCACCTCGTCGCCGGGGCCAGCGTAAGCATGCACCAGCATGCCGATCAGCTCGTCCGATCCGGCGCCGCACACGATTTGCCCTGCCGGCAGCTGCGTCATTTCGGCAATGGCCTCGCGCAGCCTGGCCGCGCTGCCATCGGGATAACGATACAATGTTTCCGCCGCTTTGATATAGGCGGCTTTGGCTTTCGGGCTGGGACCGAGCGGCGTTTCATTCGAGGAGAGCTTCACCACGCGCACGCCTTCAGCACCCTTCGATTTGCCGCCGACATAGGGGGCGATGTTCATGATACCCGGCTTGGGTATCGGTTTGTCCTGCGTCATATTTTTTCTTCTTTTTTTTCTTCGATGGTAAACGGCACGGCGTAAGCGCCGAGGAAATGCGCCTGCTGGATGGCATCGCCAAGCCCGGCAAGGAAAGATTTAAAGCCCGCATGCTCCGGCGTGACAAAGCCCTTGATTTCGACGATATGATGCCGCTGGTCGGGCGAAAGCGAGCAGATGGCCACCCAGTTCACGCTCAGCTTGGCGCTGCCGAACGCCGTTTGCAGCCGGTGCTGGCTCACATTGTGATCGGCCTGTAATACAAATAACGACACATCGTCGCCGGAATCTTCCGGTGCGAGTTTCGCAAAGGCCAACGCCGAGGGGAAATGTTTTGGATCTTCGCCGTGATAAACAAACGGCAGGTGCGCGAAAATTTTCGGGCTGTCACCATTACCGGCGAGCATGTGGCTCCACCAATGGCTTTCCGGCTCGAACGACAGGGGCGGGATGATGCCTACCGCCGCCGTGCCGTCCATCACATCGCCAATCACGCGCTTGACATGCGGCTGCCGGGTGAGGATCGCGGCGGGTCCGAAATATTCCCGCGCCAGCCAGAATAAATCGCGGTTTTCGCCGGGCGCGTAGATGGAAATGCTGAGCCTGGCTTCAAGCGCGGTCGAGGTGCCGATGATGGTGCGCCAGAGCTGCGCGGCGGCAGCCGGTGCAAAATCCGATCCGGCGAAAAGCGTGGCGATGCGGCGGAGCATGGTCGCCTCGCGGCCGGGGCGGATGGGGCAGGGCGGGCTGCCGTTACGCTCTTTATAAGTGCCGACTTTTTTGACAATACCGAGCCGCGCTTTCAGCAATTCGGCCAGCTGTTCGTCGAGACGGTCAATCTCACGGCGATAGGTTTCCAGTTCGTCGGTCATAGGGCGGAAACGATAATGCAATTGCCCCGCCGCAGCAAGGGGGAAGTATAGAGTGTGCAGGAACTGATTAGCGGGGGCGAGCTGGCATCCTTAAAGCATCATTTCTGGAAGTATGCCCAAAGTATGCCCAACATCTTCCTTCCGCGCCGCGTAAAGCTGCTGCGTTACATCATCCAGCTGCGAGAGCTGGCCAATCAAACTTCTCATTTCCCTGTTTGCAATCAGGCTTGCATCCCTCTCAACACGCGTGAATTGATTTTTCAAGAATCCGGTGAGTTTTCCTAATGGGGTGGAAGCGTCACTCGTACCGGAAGAAAAAGGGTCGGCCACCGTCGCAATACGCCCTTCAGGAGCGCGTATATCTTGTAAATAGCGCTCTACCATTTCAAGTTCCCGGATGATATAAAACCAATAACCTTCGATCTCCGAATTTTCCGGGCGCTCCAAGACTGTATTACCTAATTCACTACAGCGAAGCCGCGCCAATCCGAGCACGCTGGAAAGCAGGCTTGGCTCGGCATCTTCACCTTTTGATTCCGGGGCACGCGGCTGGGTAACCGCATCTAAAATACGTCTGGCTTCTCTTTCAAGTGCTGCTTTATCATCCATATAATATGGCTCCCCGCGTGCATAATACTTATCCAGGAAACATAAATAATGCCACAATATCCTTACAAAATCATTAGCATTTGCACGATGGATTTTATCCCTGTAGAGTGGGGCAATGCAAGTAACCTCTTATTTTGGCTCGAATTATACTGCGGTGCAGATTGGCGAGGTCGTGCGCCTTGCCGCGCTCGCGCCGCTGGTGCTGGAGTCCGGCAGGGAGGTATCCAACATTCCGATTGCCTACCAGACCTACGGGAAACTGAACGCCGATAAATCGAATGCGATCCTGGTCTGTCATGCGCTGACCGGCGATCAGTATGTCGCAGGGCCGCATCCGGTCACCGGCAAGCCGGGCTGGTGGGAACGCATGGTCGGCCCCGGCAGGCCGATCGACACCGACCAGTTTTTTGTCATCTGCGTCAACATGATCGGCGGCTGCATGGGCAGTTTCGGGCCGAAGGAAATCGATCCGGAAACGGGCAGGGCGTATGGGCTTTCCTTTCCCTTCATCACCATCGCCGACATGGTGAAGACGCAGGCGCTGCTGCTCGACCATCTCGGCATCGACAGGCTTTTTTGCGCCGTCGGCGGGTCGATGGGCGGCATGCAGGTACTGGAATGGGCGGTGCGTTATCCGGCGCGGCTGGCCTCGGCGGCGGTGCTGGCGACGGCCACCAAGCAATCGGCGCAGAATATCGCCTTCCATGAAATTGGCCGCCAAGCGATCATGGCCGATCCCGACTGGGAGGGCGGCAATTACCTCGCGGAGAAAAAATATCCGAGCAAGGGGCTTGCGGTAGCGCGGATGGCGGCGCATGTCACCTATCTTTCGCAGGCGACATTGCAGGAAAAATTTGGCCGCCATCTGCAGGATCGCGACGATTTTACCTATGGTTTCGACGCCGATTTCCGGGTGGAAAGCTATTTACGCCATCAGGGCCTGAGTTTTGTCGAGCGCTTCGATGCCAATTCCTATTTATACCTCACGCGGGCGGCCAGCTATTTCGATCTCACGCAGGGCGGGCGGCGGAGTATTTCCGAGGTGTTCGCGGGCACAAAGATTCGTTTCCTCGTGGTGTCGTTCACCAGCGACTGGCTCTATTCTTCGGTGGAAAGCCGCAATCTGGTGCGGGCGTTGAATGCGGTGGCGGCGGATGTCAGCTATGCCGACATCGAATCCGACAAGGGGCATGATTCCTTCCTGCTCGACGTGCCGGAACTGGACGATACGATGCGCGGATTTCTGCACGGCATGCGAACGGCGGGCGCATCATTCGCTTGACCGGGGCGGGGGTAATGGCTAACATCCTGTTCTTTCAATAAGTAAAGGCCTATATGCCCATTATCACCCTTCCCGATGGCTCCACCCGTTCCTTCGATAAACCCGTGACCGGCGCGGAGCTTGCCGCGTCGATTGGCGCGGGGCTGGCCAAGGCGGCGCTTGCCATGAAGGTCGATGGCGTGCAGCGCGATTTATACCTGCCGATCGAAAACGATGCGAAGGTGGAGATACTCACGCCGAAACAGCCGGAGGGGCTGGACATATTGCGCCACACCACCACCGCGCAGGTGCTGGCCCGCGCCGTGAAAGAGCTTTATCCCGGCACAAAGCTCGCCATCGGGCCAACGGTGGAGAACGGTTTTTATTACGACGTCGAAGCGCCGTCGCCGATTTCCGAGGGCGATTTACCGAAGATCGAAGCGCGCATGCGCGAGATCATGTCCGAGGGCAAGCCGGTCACCCGCGAAATGTGGAGCCGCGAGGACGCCATTAAATTATTCGAGTCGCGCGGCGAGCCTTATAAAGCCGACATCATTTTTAATGCGCCCGCCGATGACACCACCGAGGAGGGTAAAATTTCGCTCTACCGGCAGGGTGAGGGCGAGGGGGCGTTTATTGACCTTTGCCGTGGCCCGCACGTGCCGAATTTTTCGCATCTTTCGCCTGCCTTCAAGCTCATGCGCGTGGCCGGGGCCTATTGGCGGGGTGATGCTAAAAACAAACAGCTCACCCGTATTTACGGCGTGCAGTTCGCCACCGAGAAAGAGCTGAAACAATATCTGCTGCAACTCGAAGAGGCCGATAAGCGCGACCACAGGAAACTAGGGCGGGAGCTGGATTTATTCCACATCGAGGAGCATTCGCCGGGCATGATTTTCTGGCACGATAAAGGCTGGACGATTTACCGTATCCTGGAAAATTTCATCCGCGATAAAATCCGCGCGAAGGGCTATATCGAAGTGAAAACGCCAATTCTTGTGGATCGCAGCCTGTGGGAAGCCAGCGGCCACTGGGAAAAATTCCGCGAAAATATGTTTGTGGCGCCGAGCGATGAAGATAAATTCCTCGCCGTGAAGCCGATGAACTGCCCCTGCCACGTGCAGATTTTCCGCCAAGGCCTCAAAAGCTACCGCGACCTCCCATTACGCATGGCCGAATTCGGCACCTGCCACCGCAATGAATCGAGCGGCAGTATGCACGGCATCATGCGCATTCGCGGCTTCACGCAGGATGATGCGCATATTTTCTGCACCGAAGACCAGATCACGTCGGAGACCATCGCCTTCTGCGAGTTGCTGATGGAGGTTTACAAGGCGTTCGGGTTTACCGAGGTGCAGGTGAAATTTTCCGACAGGCCGCCGGTGCGGGCGGGCAGCGATGAAACATGGGACAAGGCCGAGGCCGCGCTCAAGGAAGCGGTCATGGCGGCGGGGCTGGAATATACGCTCAACCCCGGCGAGGGCGCTTTTTACGGCCCGAAGCTGGAATTCGTGCTGCGTGACGCCATCGGGCGCGATTGGCAGTGTGGCACGCTGCAGGTGGATTTCGTGCTGCCGGAGCGGCTGGACGCCAACTATATCGCCGAGGACGGCAACAAGCGCCGCCCGGTCATGCTCCACCGTGCCATTCTTGGCTCGCTTGAACGGTTTATCGGCATATTGATCGAGGAATATTCGGGCAAATTCCCGCTGTGGCTCGCGCCTGTGCAGGTGGTGGTCGCGACCATTACCGATGCCGCCATTCCTTATGCCGGAGAGGTGCTGGCCAGGCTCAAAGCCGCCGGAATCCGCGCCGAGCTGGACGACCGCAACGAGAAGATCAACTATAAAATCCGCGAGCATAGCCTCCAGAAAGTCCCGCTCATCTTCGTTGTCGGGGCGAAAGAGGCCGAGGGCGGCATGGTCAATATCCGCAAGCTCGGCAGCGAACAGCAGGAGCTGGTTGCGCTCACCGACGCCATCGCGGAATTGCAGGCGGCGACCCGCCCGTAATTTCCTATAAAAATACTGTTTTTTGCTGTTGACTTCATAACTCTCTTGAATTAGCTTGCGCATCCCAAAAGACCGAATTTTAACTGGAAAACTTGAGTACGCTATGTCAACCTATTCTGCTAAGCCTAAGGAAGTAACTAAGAAATGGCTTGTGATCGACGCTGAAGGCGTGGTCCTTGGCCGTCTTGCTTCGGAAGTGGCGAAATTGCTGCGCGGCAAACATAAAACCATCTTCACCCCGCATATCGATACGGGTGACAATGTGGTGGTTATCAATGCCGACAAGGTGAAAATCACCGGCAAAAAACTCACCGACAAGGTGTATTACCGCCATACCGGCCACCCAGGCGGCGTGAAAAGCGCAACGCCGGAATTCATTTTGAACAGCGCCTATCCTTCCCGCGTGCTGGAAAAAGCCGTTGAGCGCATGTTGCCGAAAGACAGCCCGCTGGCGCGTGACCAGTTTGCCAAGCTGCGTGTCTATGCCGGTGCCGAGCATCCGCATATCGCACAAAATCCTGAAATATATGACTTCGCGAAAAAGAATCCTAAAAACAAGAGATAGAGACCATGGCCACTGAGAAAAAAGCACCTGCGAAAACCGCTGCGACCAAAGCTCCTGCTAAAGCTGCCGCCCCAAAGGCGAAAGCGGCCCCCAAGGCACCTGTTGCGGCAAAACCAAAAGCGCCTAAGGCGGCCAAAAGCAAAAATGTTGCGCTGGCTTATGGCACCGGTCGCCGTAAATCGTCGGTGGCGCGTGTGTGGCTGAAACAGGGTTCCGGTAAAATCACCGTGAATGGCCGCGACCTCGAAGTATATTTTGCGCGCCCGGTGCTGCGCATGATCATCAACCAGCCTTTCGCGACCATTGATCGCATTGGCAACTATGATATCGAATGCACCGTTGAAGGCGGCGGCCTTTCCGGCCAGGCCGGTGCGGTTCGCCTCGGCATCAGCCGTGCGCTTGACCTGCATGATGAAACCTACCACAGCGCACTGCGCAAGGGCGGCTTCCTCACCCGCGACAGCCGCGTGGTTGAACGTAAGAAATACGGCCATAAAAAAGCCCGCCGTTCCTTCCAGTTCAGCAAACGTTAATCGTTTTATCTCGCTATTACCGCTATTTCCCGGCGCATTGCCGTGCTGCAACCAGTGTTTGCATCGCGCTGCTTTTGCTGTATAGTTTTTTCCTCTTTTTCAATTTAACAGTGAGCCATTATGAGCAATCAGGATAACCATCTACTCGAAACCATCAAAGCGGTACTGGTGCCGATTCACCCGGCGGGCTGGATGTTTGTCGCCATTTTTGCCGTGACCACACTGGTCCTCGGCCTGCTTTCTACCGCATTCCTGTGGATCGGCCTGATTGCGACCGGCTGGTGCCTGTATTTCTTCCGCGATCCGGTGCGGGTCACGCCGATCCGCGAAGGGCTGATGGTGAGCCCGGCCGATGGCGTGGTGCAAAAAATCACGAATGTGGTGCCACCGGCGGAGATGATGCTGGGAAGCGAGGAGCGTGTGCGCATCAGCATTTTTCTGAATGTTTTCGACGTGCATGTGAATCGTATTCCGATGGAAGGAAGTGTCACCAAGATGCATTACCATCCGGGCCGTTTTTTCAACGCGTCGCTCGATAAGGCGAGCGAAGAAAACGAGCGTCAGGAAATCACCGTCACCATGCCGGATGGCGACAAATATGGCGTGGTGCAGATTGCCGGGCTGGTGGCGCGGCGCATTTTATGCGATTTGCATGAGGGCGAATCGGTGCGCACCGGCGAGCGTTTCGGCATCATCCGTTTCGGCAGCCGCGTTGACATCTACCTGCCGGTGAGCGCCATTCCGATGGTGATCGAAGGCCAGCGCTCCGTCGGCGGCGAGACCATCATCGCCGACCTGAAAAGCCGCGAAGATGCAAGGGTAGGGAACAAGCATTGATATGCATCAAGGTACATGGATAGAAAAAATAATGATAATGAAGCACGATCTGTTCACCTATGCAGCGGTGCATGCGGAGTCTGAGTACGTATCTATGATAAATGTAGCGCTTGAGAAATGTGACAAAGATTGGGAAAATACCAGACAAGCCTTATATGAAATAGCTAACACCCAACAACTCGACCTGGACGGCAATCTGCCGGATCTGGATGAGCTGATTCCACGTTATCCTGCGTTGGAATCCCTCAAACAGATCGTCGCTCTCCATGCTCGTTTTTTTCAGCAAACACCAAGTTCTGAGGTAGTACCTCCCGATGCATCTTTTTCTCCACCCAAGCCGCTTGGCAGGTGGACGGCAGAACAACTTTTTTCTCCGGCTGACCCCGCAGCCATCGATCGTTCACGCGACAACTAACCCCCATGCCCACCCCACACAAACCGCGCCTGCGCGAACAGCCGATCAGCCGGATTTTCCCGAACATGATTACGCTGGCGGGCATGTGCTGCGGGCTGTCGGCGATTCGTTTTGCCATCGGCGAGCGCTGGGAGCTGGCGGTGGCGTTCATCATCGCGGCGGCGATCATCGACGGCATGGACGGGCGGGTGGCGCGGCTGCTCGGTGCGACCAGCGAGTTCGGCGCGCAGCTTGATTCGCTTTCCGATTTTGTGTGTTTCGGCGTCGCCCCAGCGCTGGTGATGTATATCTGGCTGCTGCATGATATTCGCGGCATCGGCTGGGCGGTCACGCTGTTTTACGTCATTTGCGCGGCGCTGCGGCTTGCGCGGTTCAACACCGCGCTCACCAACACGCCCAAATATCCATGGAGCAACCAGTTTTTCACCGGCGTGCCGTCACCGGCGGGCGGGATTTTATGCCTGCTGCCGATGATCTTTTTCCTGCAAATAGGTGAAGAGCTTCAGCTGACGCCGGCGCTGGTGGCGGTGCATGTGGTGATGGTAGGAGCGCTGATGGCCAGCCGCCTGCCGACATTTGCCGGAAAAAACCTTCGCATCCCGCACGAGCATATCCTGCCGTTCATGATCGGAGCGAGCTTCCTGATGGTGCTGCTCATCATCGAGCCGTGGCTGATGATTTCAGTGTTTGGTATCGCCTATATTGTGTCGATTTATTTCAGCATGCGCCGCTACCGCAAGCTTGCCCGCGCCGATGAAGGCAAGTGATGCCGGTTTACATTATTTGCAAAGAATGATAGCACATCGTGCTGCGGGCAGTGGAATAAGGGAGTGGCCGCTGCGCCCCCCGAAGCCTTAGCGAAGGCGGAAGTCTTGATCCAAAGGGCACGAAGCCAGTAGGCCAAGTGTCAAAACAGTCGTAGGTTGGCGTGATTTTTTAACGCCGAAAGGCAAATTTTATGTGGAAGAGTGGCCGAGTGGTTTAAGGCAGCAGTCTTGAAAACTAGTGCCAAAGGTATGGAAGGGTGTCCGAGTGGTTTAAGGAACCGGTCTTGAAAACCGGTGAAGTTGGAGTGATTTTTTAACCCGGATTTGGGTAGCGATATGGAAGCTTGGCCGAGTGGTTTAAGGCAGCAGTCTTGAAAACTGCCGAGGGGGCAACTCCTCCGTGAGTTCGAATCTCACAGCTTCCGCCACCACCCAGTTCGAATGCCAAAAACGTCCATGGGACAATTCTGGGACAGTTCAAAACAACAGGTGGCAAAAAATGAAATATAATATTCCCACTTCCAGTTAAGCATCACATGAGCCAATGTAATCCTGATCCTATAACAGGAGGAAATATGTACGAACAGATATGTTATGAGTCACCATTCTTAAAAGAAGTCGTTGTACGCATTCTCGATAAGCGGTACAAACTTGAAACCGTCATCAAATGGGTAGCAGAAGTAGATCCCCGTGCACCAGAAAAGAAGCGCGGAAGACCCCGTAAGGCAAAGATTTAACTCAATAATAATACCTGCTCCTCGCAATGCTGTTGTGGAAGGGATATTACTGATCACATAGATCAATACACTGCTCCGTATCCAGCAATATTGCTGGGTTTTACGCAACACACTACGGAGCAACACCTATGGACACGAACGATTCACCCAAGCAGCAAACGCGCCTCATCCCCGTCACGAAGTGGAATGAATACCATCAATGGCCACCCGTCGGCGGGATGCGTCATCTCATCTTTTTTGCGAAAAAGAACGGCTTTGAAAAAGTCATCCGCCGCTGCGGTCGGCGCGTGCTGATTGACGAAGCCGCGTTCTTCGCATGGATGGAGGAGCAAAATGCAAAACGCTAAATTCAGACAGGTTGCTGCGCGGGCTGGATATAATTGCTCGCCACCTCGAGCGCATGGGAGATTTGCTTATGAGTAAAATCCCGATGCAGCCATGGTATCCTGATGCGCATATAGGCGCGCCATTTCGCTAGATTCAGCGTCCAGATATTCATTTCGTTTCGCAAGTATTGGGATGAAATGTTGGATTTGCTGGGCTTCCAGCTGATACGCACCCGCCCAAAAAGCGAAATGCGGGGTGGTGCAAACTACGCAGCGAAATCAGTATTCGCTGGCGAGCATGATTGTCAGCACTCGTGTGGTGTTGTGGTTGTCGGAGGGGTCATCCGCGCCGAAGCACAAAGTGTGGTCGTAATAGTCGATTTTCCAGAAAAACGTGCACGATCCGAACATAATCCGACCGAAATCATGTTCGCGGTGTGGATCGTTGTCATCGGTGAAGTCATCAAATTCCGAAACGGCACGGAATAATTTCTCGCGTGTGGTATCGGGCAGTTCCTGCACCCCCTGTGTCATCATCACCTTGCCACCCCAGAACGTCTGCCGGAACCGATCATTCAGCGCCGCAATCTGTTCGGCCTTGTCCATCATTTGCTGCATATTTCCTCCATAAAAAACAGCTGGTTACTGTCTCAAGGGGATAACAAGCTGGCAGCTGCAATCAATAGTCTTTTTGATGGAAGTACAGGTGGTTAGATAATATTAGTATATTCTATATGCAGAAAACTCGTAAAAATCTAGTTTATTACATATAGAATATACTATGCGCCTTGCAAATAGGCATTAGTTAGTATATTGTATCCGTAGATAACAACTAAAAACAAAGTTTTCTACAGGTAGAATATATCATGCTCGTTAACCAGATAGAATTAAGCTCCAAGGCTTATTTGGCCAAGGTAGTTCAAGCTGCTGGCAGCGTCATCTCAATAGAAGATGCCGCCGCTGCTTTGGATATTGATAATGTCGCGGCAAGCAGGCGTCTTTCTCTCTGGTCGCAACAGGGGTGGCTACGGCGAATCAAGAGAGGCATGTACACCCCCATTTCGATTGCATCTGGCGGCGGCGAACAGGTGGTGGAAGATCCTTGGGTTCTAATTCCTGACTTATTCGGAGATGCCTACATAGGCGGATGGAGTGCTGCCGAATATTGGGAACTTACAGAGCAAATTTTTCGGGGAATATGTGTATTCACTACAAAACAGGTTCGTGAGAAAGAGGAAGTTATTCAAGGCATCACTTTCGTTACAAGGCAAATCAAACCAGAAAAATTGTTTGATCTGAAGCCTGTGTGGAGAGAGCAAACGAAGGTTTTTATCTCCAGCCCAGAAAAAACAATCATCGATATGTTGGATACACCAGAAATCGGTGGTGGAATCCGCCATATCTCAGACTGTCTAAAAATATATCTGCAGCGTGATAAAGCAGATGTAGCAGCATTGATAAAAACAGCGCTGCAGCAGAATAATGGCGCTGTCCTGAAGCGCCTCGGCTTTTTGTTAGAGAGAATTGGCTCAGATGAATCAGTGCTCAATACTCTCCGCGAACAGTTAACCCAAGGAAATGCAAAACTTGACCCCGCGCTTAACTGCCCAAGGCTAATCAGTCGCTGGCGTTTGCTGGTGCCAGAAAATTGGCTGGAAGGTGATAGAGCATGATTCGCCGCGAAGAAATTCTTGAACTGGCCAGCGAACTTGGCTTGCGCCCACAAGTGGTGGAAAAAGATTATGTGCTTGGCTGGATTTTGGCGGGCATTGCGCGTGATGAAGAATTGCATAACGCTTGGGTGTTCAAAGGCGGAACTTGCCTTAAAAAATGCTACTTCGAGACATACCGTTTTTCTGAGGATCTCGATTTTACCATAAAATCCACTGATCACTTAAATTCAGATTTCCTAATCGGGCGTTTCTCTGCGCTTTCAGAGTGGCTGTACGATGAAACGGGTGTAGAGCTCCCTGCGGATAAACTACGATTTGACGTATGGGACACCGATAGAGGCAGTCGCGCAGGACAAGGGCGAATTGCTTATCGTGGTCCGATAGCGCCAAAATCGGGAGACTTGCCGCGCATTAAGCTCGACCTAACCGCAGATGAGAAATTGGTGCTGCCACCAGCATTAAGGCCAGTTGCCCATCCCTATAGCGATTTTCCTGGCGATGGCATTAACGTTCATTGCTATTCCTTTGAAGAAGTGTTCGGCGAAAAAGTGCGGGCATTGGGCGAGCGGGCACGACCGAGAGATTTGTATGATGTGATAAACCTGTTCCGCAACGATGATTTCCAAGTCACGGCATCCGTGATTATGGATGTGTTAAAGCAAAAATGCGCCTTCAAAAACATTGCTATTCCTAGTTTGGCCACGCTGTTGTCACACCGCGATGAATTGTTCGCGGATTGGGAAACGATGCTTTCCCACCAGCTGCCTTTTTTACCTCCGGCACAAAGTTTCTGGGATGCATTGGAAACGTTCTTTAATTGGTTAAATGGCGCAGCTGCACGGACGCATCTGGCGGCATATCCGATGAAGGTTGGTGAATCCGTGCTACGCTCACCCGTGGGCGGGCTACCTGTACCTGCAAGAATTGCCAATCATATTGAGGTTATCCGTTTTGCAGCCAGCAACAGGCTGTGCGTGGATTTAGAATATGAGGATGAGAACGGTAACCGTAAGAAGCGACTGATTGAGGCATATTCCTTACGCCGCACCAGCGATAACAACATATTGCTGCACGCGGTGCGTCATGCTGATGGTGGTGACAGAACATACAGGGTGGATCGCATTAGAGGTGCTACCATCACCTCGCAGGTATTTACGCCGCGCTATACGATAGAATTAACGCCGACAGGCCTGCTTTCTGCTCCGCTCACGCAACGCTCCGCTTTTGCTGCACCGAAAATGAACAGTCCATTACGCCCTAAATCCGCGAAGGGATTTGCGGCACCCAAGCCCGCCAAGATCAAAACGTCAAGCAACACAAAGCATGTGTTCCGCTGCACCGTGTGCGGCAAAACTTTCCGAAAAAGCACCTATGACGGCACATTGGGAGAGCATAAAAATAAGCAGGGACAGACATGTTTTGGGAGAATAGGCACTTTTGTAAAGACTGATTATAAATGGTAGGTACAGCCACACCAAAACACATCAAGCCCAGCGATGCGCGGTCATGGTTATCATGCAGCCGACGTGTATGGTTCGATAATAACTCACCGCCTGGCATGGAACAGGTGGAGGCGAACCCGTTTGACCAGCTGATCATGACGCTTGGTATGCGCCATGAGTGGAACGTCAAACGCCAGATGGAAAATGAACATCAGGTGGTGGAGGCTGTTTCGCCGGAACATACGAAGGCGCTGATGGAGGCTGGGGTGGAGATTATCTATCAGCCGAAACTGGTGGATGATGCACTCGGGATTGTCGGTGATCCTGATTTTCTGATCCGCACGCCGTCGGGCGAATATCAGGCGGCAGATGCCAAGCTCGCCCGCACTGGCGATAAGGATGAAATCCAGATTCAGCTGGCCGTGTATCGTAAAATGCTGGGCAGTACGCTGCCTGCGCTGGTGATTCACGGCAACGGCACCACCAGCGAGATCGGCGATGATGCCAATAAGCTGGCTGATGAATTCCTGAGTGATATGCGCCAGATCCTCGCGCAGCCCACCAAACCACCTGCACGCTACAGCCACAGCAAATGCTCGCTCTGCAGCTATGTCGGCATCTGCAAGCCCGAGTTCGAGGCCAAGCAGGAGCTGACGCTGGTCTATGGCATTGATTCGCGCAACGCGCCGCATTTGGAAGCGCAGGGCATCACCACCATCCACCAGCTGGCCGATAGTGATCCCGAAGCGATTGCCGATGTACCTTACCTCAAAGGCACGGATAAGAAACTGCGAGCGGTACTGCAGGCGAAATCTTATTTCACGCATGAGACACACCGCATCGGCGATATTCATCTACCCACCGGCACTTGGGTGCATTTTGACATCGAGGCCAATCCGCTCAACGACTCAGGCGAAGACCATGTGTATCTCTGGGGGTTGCTCAAGCCGCCTTATAACGGCCAGAGCTTCGAATATGTGTGGACGGATGGGTTCGAGCAGGATCAGCAAGGCTGGCTTGCATTCCTCGACGTGGTGGCGCGGCTGAGTGCGGAGTATCCCGATCTTATCCTCTGCCATTTCTCGAATTACGAGGTCACCAACATCAAGCGGTATGCCAAGCGTTACGACATGGAAGAACACCCCACGGTGGCGTGGCTGCTGGGCGATGACTCACCGCTGTTTGACATCCAGAAGCCGATCAAAGAAGCGCTGGTGCTGCCGGTAATGGGCTATGGCCTGAAACCTATCTGTAAAAACGAGGGGCTGGTGAATTTCCAGTGGCAGGATGACGAATCCGGCTCGCAATGGTCGGTCGTGCAATACGTCAATTACCTGATCGAACCCCTGAAAGGCCGCCGTGAGCAGATGAAAAAAGACATCCTCACCTACAACTTTGATGACGTGATGGCGACGCGAAGGCTTGAGGAGTGGTTGCGGCGACTAGCCTAGTCCTTATACTCCCTGAATTGCTGAACCAACGCTTCAAAAGAAGCGGGTTTGTACTTATCAAAGCTCTCCTCATCCACATATACAAAATCATACTTTATGGTTGCAGATGATTTATTCACGTCCTCGCACCACTGCTTCAGGCGTTTGGTTTTTAGAGGCACGTCTAAATCCTCAAGCCCCTTGGTTTCCACGACATAAATCTCAGTCGGGGATTTTTTTACCAGAAAGTCGGGATAGTAGTTTGAGATGTCGCCGTCAGCATTGATGTAGTCCAGCTTGAAATTCACGGCAAAATAGTTTTTTGCATAGGAAACTACGTCTTTGCAATCCTCTAAGAAGCTTGCAAAACGCAGTTCCAAATGGCTATCGCCAATAACTTTGTTGAAGATGCTTTTCTGTGGAACAAGATAGCCTTGCTCTTTCACGACGAATGGGCGTGTCTTGCGGAGCTTGATATAATCCCTGATTTCCGCATCGCCCTTAGCTGGTATGCGATTCGTATCGCCGGTGGTAAGCTGGATAAAATCAAGTTCATCGCCGCCTAAAGCTTCAGTGATCGACCGTGATGGAAGTCTAGCAATCGCTAAGTTTCCCCAAGCCGATGATTTATGGCAGGTGCCGCTATGGGAGGTTGTTGCGCTCGATTTAGCAGAGCGCGCAGGTATCACAGTTGCTGGCCGACGAATCGAGAAAGTTGATGGTAAGCCCGTGCTGATAGTAAGTCGCTTCGACCGGCAGAGTGCAACGCGCATTCCTTTCTTGTCTGCCATGAGCATGTTGACGGCGGCAGACAATGAAGATCATAGCTATCTTGAAATCGCCGATGTTCTCCGCACCTATCGGCAGGCGCTGGGCGCAGGATGGGCTTGATGGTCGGTTGGCCGTACGAGCGTTTCGCCCAGTAGCCACGCGGCGGGCGCGGGATTTTCATCTTGGTGCAGATTTTGGCGAGGCCGACATCCGAGAGGCCATATTGTTTCGCCAGCTGGAGGATGGGCACCGACCAGATTTCATCATAGAGCTGGTCGCGTTGGAAGGTAATGACTTGGGCAATCTCGCGTTTCATTCTCTATCGGATAAGCTACTGGCAGCTGAGGTCAAGGCTGTTTAGTTAGAATATCGAAAAAAATACATAGCATTTCAGATTTCATA
Organism: Alphaproteobacteria bacterium; assembly: GCA_033763575.1. Taxonomy (GTDB): domain Bacteria; phylum Pseudomonadota; class Alphaproteobacteria; order Rickettsiales; family SXRF01; genus JANRKF01. The sequence goes on from JANRKF010000013.1 coordinate 28,749, forward strand.
GCGTGCAGGCGAAGAACATATACAGCATGCTATAGCGTTACACTTTGCTCAGAGTCTTTTGTTTGGGTTCTTTCTGACCAACTGGCCTGACGGATCTGGTGATCCTTTTCCACCATGCGCTCGACATCTTCCTCTTTTACACCGAATAGCTTGCCCACGGCTTTGGTGGCTGGGAGGATGGCTTTCTCTCCTGTCCATGTATCGAAGGAGTGCATTTTATTGGGTGCAAGGGCACGGGCGGCAACCACGACACCTGCGGTCACCAATATGCCGGAAAGCACGGAGGTGCTTTTGAGGAGGAATTTTTGGCTGAATGGAATCGGGCTTTTATCCGCCCACATTTGATAGCCGGTGTTGAGGCCGAGTGAAAAGCCCGTCCACACCACTGCCTGCGGGAAGTGGCTCATTTCATATTCATACACTTTTGATGCGTGATCCTTGTATTCCTGCGAATCAGCGGCCACGTTGTGTTTCTTTGCCCAGTCTTTATTGTCGCGCTCCACGCCCCACTTAAAAAGCGGACGCATGATCGGTTCGCAGAGCTTGCGAACGCCGTTCATGAAATTCGGGAACATGCGCTGCACGCCAATGGTCAACGGCACAGCACCGAAATCACCGATGAACTCGCCCTTGGCATATTGAACAAAACGCTCTTTCGAGAATGCCTGTTTGCTTGCGGCCTTTACTTTTTCCCAGCGTGTTTTTGGGGCTTCGTGATGATGGTGTTTGCAGCTTGCCCCATGCTCATGATGATGATCGTGGTCGTGATGGTGGTGGTGACCGCCATCCTTGCTATGGTCATGCCCGCAGCCAGGAATCAGCCAGCGTAGCCACCCATCCGTTGCCGCATTGATCGGCGGGTTTAGAAAATCAGTGAGCGTGCAATAGAGCGAGTGATTGATGGTGTACGCAATGTCTTCCGCCCGCTGCTGCTCGGTTTTGCGCTGCTCTGATTGCTCTATGGTAGGATTATTCATGGCTGTGACGCTTTTTATATTTCTCAACCCATGCGCTAATGCCGCTTGCCGCGATCAAGCTGCTGGCAAGGGATAACCACCACCCTTCCACATGCGGAATGCTAAATACATGCAGCAACCCGTCTGCGCCTATTAGTGCAAAGATCATTAGTGCTGCAATCACGCGATATAGCTTGTTTCCTAGCCACAGCAGATAGTGACTGAACTGTTTACAAAACACCGCAAGCAGTGTGCCGACTGCGATGATGACCTCGCCTCGTGGCAGCATATAATACGGCCACTGCCGAAACCGAACAATATCAGCAAGCGTGAGCATATACAGCCCGAGCGTCATCAGCATCAGTGCAAAAAGCAGCGTGAGTAGCAGAGAAATCTTGTGTTGTTTAGACATTGGCCTTATTTGTTGTAATGTAACAAACGTAGGTTTTTAATGAGAAACCAGTTGCATGTAAAGAAGTTTGTTGTAGTGTAACAAACCTATTTTGATGGAGCAACCCAATGGCTAGACCTTCCACCCTTCCTAAACCAGCAGATGCGCTGGTCTTAAGCTGCTTGCAGAAGAGCGGGCAGCCGATGAGCGCCTATGCTATTTTAGAAAAAGTGAAAAAGTTCGGGATTAAAAGCTCCCCAATTGTCTACCGTGCGCTGGAAACGTTGATGAAAAACGGCTCCGCGCATAAAATTAATGAGTTGAATGCGTTTGTGGCTTGCGCGTGTACAGCGGATCATCACCATGATGTATCGGTGCTTACCGTGTGTAAGGGCTGCAAGCGGGTGGATGAATTACATGACCATGCAGTGATCCACCACCTGACCAAACTCCGTAAACTACATGTGAACCTTAGTAAATCAGCCGTTGTGGAACTTCCTGTCACCTGCGAAAACTGCGTGGAGGCGGCATGATAGAAATCAAAAATCTTTCTTATCATATTGGGGGCGCAACCATTCTGGATACGCTTAACTGGAAGGTGGAAAAAGGCCAGCACGCGCTGATGCTTGGCGCTTCCGGCAGTGGTAAAACGACACTGTTGCACCTATTAGCAGGGTTGCTAACGCCGAGCAGCGGGACGATAGAAATCGATGGCCAGAATATGGCCGCACTTTCTGGTGCAGCACTGGATAGCTGGCGCGGACGCAATATCGGCATGGTGTTTCAGACGCTCCATCTGGTGAAGGCTCTCACTGTGCGAGATAATTTGCGGCTGGCACGCACGATGGCTAGTTTGCCTGCCGATGATGCACGGATTGCCCATTTGCTCGACAAGCTAGGGCTTGCGGATAAAGCCGAACGCTATCCGCACCAGCTGAGCGTTGGTCAGGCGCAGCGTGTGGCGATTGCACGCGCGGTAGTAAATAAACCGAAATGGATTTTAGCGGATGAGCCAACAAGCGCACTGGATGACGCGCATTGCGAGGAAACCCTGAATCTGCTGGAAGCGCAAGCCAAAGAATGCGGCGCAACACTGGTGATTGCAACGCACGATGGGCGCATTAAAACCCGCTTTGTGCACCGACTTGAATTACAAAATAATGTGAGGCAGGCAGCATGAATCTTTTCACCTTAAGCCTCTCTTACATCCGCGCCCGTACGCTTACCAGCACGCTGCTTGTGGTGCTACTTGCGCTTGGCGTCGCGACGATTTCACTGTTGCTGCATTTTAATCATCAAGCAGAAGAGCGGCTCTCGCGGGATGCGCGTGGTTTTGATCTTGTCGTGGGCGCGAAAGGCAGCCCGCTGCAACTGATTCTATCCTCCATCTACCACATAGATATTCCCACCGGAAATATTCCCATTACCGAGGCTGAGAACTTACGCAAACACAAGCAGATAAAACAAGCGATTCCGCTGGCATTGGGTGACAGCTATCGCGGTTTTAGAATTGTAGGCACAGAAGCCAGCTACATCAAGCATTATCAGGCCGAACTCGCTGAAGGTGAAGTGTTCACGAAGCCCATGCAGGCAGTGGTGGGCGCACGCGTGGCGGCTGAAACAGGGCTTAAGATGAATGCGAGTTTTGCCGGAAGCCACGGTCTAACGGAAAGTGATGATGTGCATGCCGATACGCCGTATCACGTGGTTGGCGTGCTGAAACCAACTGGTACAGTGCTTGATCGCCTGATTATTACACCTGTAGAAAGCGTGTGGAAAGTGCATGGTAGCGAGGCGCATCAACACCACGGCGAGCATAAAGAGGAAGCGCACGAAGAACACGAACATCATGACGAACATGAGCATGAGAAACATGCAGATCACGATGAAAATAAGCATGAGAAGCATGGGAATGACATCGAAGCCAGCGACGAGATCACGGCACTGCTCATCACCTTTAACAGCAAGATAGCCGCCATGTCGCTGCCGCGTGAAATCAACCGTGGCACCTCTATGCAGGCCGCAAGCCCAGCTTTTGAAACGGCACGGTTACTCTCGCTGCTTGGCATGGGGCTGGACACGCTTAAATTCTTTGGTGCATTGCTGATGGCAAGCGCGGTGATCGGTATGCTGGTTGCGATCTATCAGTCAATGCAGGAACGTAAATATGATGCGGCGTTGATGCGTGTGATGGGTGCATCCAGAGGAACGCTCGTCAAACAAATCCTGATTGAAGCGGGACTATTGCTGGCTGCGGGTATTATTGGCGGCTTGCTGATGAGTCATCTGACGCTGGCGGCACTACCTATGCTGGCTCATGGCTTGAAAGATATTGGCTTTGCGCCACTTCACTTCCTCACGGCAGAAATTTCTGTTGCGGTTGGGTTGTTCGTTGCAGGGCTTTTGGTCGCACTGCTTCCAGCACTGGCGGCGTACCGCGTGGATGTCAGTCGCACGCTGGCGAGGGGATAATATGCGCCGCCTGTTGCTGGTTTTCCTGTTGCTTCTGGCAAGCCCAGCACTGGCGCTAACGGTGCAGGATGCGCCGGATTCCATTCCGAAGATGCCACCACTTCCCAAAGTGAAGGGCGATGCGCTGCCGTGGGACATTTTTCTGGAGACGAAAGAAAAGCAGAAGAAGGTCACGTTTCCGGGAGGTGGGTATTCGTTCGAGGTGACGCCCATCTTTACCGATAAGATGAAAGAATTAAACGGCAAGGAAGTAACGCTCTATGGCTTCATGTTCCCGCTGGAGCAATCCGAAAAACAGGCCAATTTTTTGATTGGTCCGTTTCCGCCATCCTGCCCGTTTCATTATCACATTCCACCGTCACTGGTGGTCGAAGTCCGCACCAAAAAGCCTATAGCTTTCTCATGGGATGAAATCACCCTCAAAGGCACGCTGGAACTGGCAGATAAAGACCCTAACGGCGTGTATTATTTCCTCAAAAATGCCGAGGCGGTAAAGTGAAGGACTACACATCGGTATTCACAAAATCGGCGTTGCTTGGAACAACTCGCACATTTCCTTGATACGAACCGCAAGTTTGGCATTCAAACCAACTGTCCCGCAAACGGCTCTATGGGACACTGGTGGGACACTCGGGCGCAAAACCTCACAAATTTTGACAATCGCGCACAAAACGCATAATCTAAAAATGTGACGGTGAGGCTGTCGCAGTGTTTTGTAACCAGCTGTAATAAATGGTGAAAAACCGCCTTGAAAACTGCCGAGGTGGCAACGCCTCCGTGAGTTCGAATCTCACCTCTTCCGCCATTGTTCGAACAACTATATCATTGATATATAGCGATTATAGCTTGTTTTGGTAGGGTAGTGCACTTGAGACAGTCGAACCTACATTAAATTAGTTGCTTGAGTGCATAATTTAATCTCGTGCGGTCACTGCCTTATTAGGTCATGTAATCGACACATCGTCTTGTTATGCTGCGTTTTGTATTTCACTCATTTTTCGGCAGCTTTCAGCACACCTGCGACATATTTCAGCACATTGCTTCATTTCTTCGCCCTCAATACGCGCACAAGATTCAGCACAGGCCTCACATATTTCGGCACAAGTAGCACATTCGGAAGCGGAAAACTGTGAACCACGAACCATAAAATCAGCTGCAGTCTGACAAGCCTGAATACAATCGGCTATGATACGCACATGTTCAGCGGCAACATGCGCACCCCCCACTTCAATACAATGATTGAACAGCACACTCTGGCATTCGTGACGCGCCTCCCAGCAATGTTGCATACATTCATGCATTTGTTTTTCATTAAGTTGCATAAAATTCTCCATTTATTTGGTTCACGGTGAGTGCGCTCATATGGAATGAGGCCAGTCTAACAACGCTAGGCTCACCAGCATCATGAAGCGATGCAGTTTATCCGTTGATGAATAAGGAAGTCGTAAACCTATATGCGGCGAGAACATGGCATCATCATGTGCACTTAAATAATAGAGCAGCAGAAGATCCAGCTATTCTTGAGCGTTGCACAATACCGCCATGTTTTGTAGTCTTTCGGCCATTACTTATTCGCGCATTTTTTTATAAAAAATGCTGGGGAGGCGCACCACATGGCAAATCATTTGACGAAACAACGCATTGCGATTATTGGCACCGGCATATCCGGCATGGGGGCTGCATCGATTCTGCATCCGCACCATGAGATTGTCTTATATGAAAAAAATGAACGTATTGGCGGGCATAGCCGTACAGTCAATGTGTCGACGGCAGATGGCAGCATTCCTGTCGATACCGGTTTTATTGTGTTTAATAAGCGCAATTACCCCTTGCTCACCAAACTGTTTGAGCATTACGAAGTGCCGATTGCCAAAAGCGATATGTCGTTTGGCGCGAGCATTGAGGACGGCTGGCTGGAATATGGCACACAACACCTAAGCAATATTTTTGCGCAAAAACGCAACCTGCTGAGGCCTCAATTTTGGGGCATGGTTTGTGATGTGTGGCGTTTTAATAAACAGGCGAGGTCATATCTCGAAAAAGATCCTTTTATTTCGCTTGGCGCATGCCTTGATGCGCTCGGCATGGGGAGTTGGTATCGCAACTATTTCATCGTGCCGATGGGGGCTTGTATCTGGAGCACACCGCTTGCGCAGATGCTTGATTTCCCGGCCAGCAGCTTCCTGAGGTTCTTTGAAAATCATGGACTGTTATCGGTGAATGACCAGCCGCAATGGTACACCATACAAGGTGGCAGCAAGGAATACATCGCAAGACTCACCGCGCCTTACGAAGACCGTATTAGGCTTAATTGTGGCGCAACCGAGGTTAAACGGGTGCCAGATGGTGTGATGGTGCATGACACGCAGGGTGGAAGCACATTGTTCGATCAGGTCGTGTTTGCCTGCCATGCGGATCAGGCACTGGCCATGCTACAAAACCCTTCTGCCGATGAGGCGCGTATACTTGGGCAATTCAGATACCAACCCAACCGCATGGTACTGCATAGTGATGTCAGTTTTATGCCAAGAAACAAGAGTGCATGGGCAAGCTGGGTCTATTTATCAGATGCAAAAACCGACGATAAACCTTATGTTTCTTTAAGCTACTGGATGAACAATTTGCAACCGCTACCGACCCAAACACCAATGATCGTAACGCTAAACCCCAGCCGCGAGCCAGCAAAAGAGCTGGTGCATGATGCAGCAAATTTCGAGCATCCGCTATTTGATGAAGCGGCGATTCGTGCACAGGCGGAAATTCCAACCATTCAGGGTGTTGACAGGCTGTGGTTTTGCGGTGCATATCAGCGTTATGGCTTTCATGAAGATGGGTTGCGGAGCGCAGTGGAGATGGTAAAACAAATGGGGATTGAACCTGCATGGATATAGCTCCCCAGATTTACACCGCTAAGGTAATGCATAAGCGGCTATTTCCGAAGATCAATCAATTCACCTACGGTGTGTATTATCTCGCATTGCCACTGCCTGCGCCAAAGCTCCCAAGCCGATTGCTTTCGTTTCATGAAAAAGACCATGGCGCGCGTGATGGGAGCAGTAGCCAGGCATGGGCGCGAAATATTCTTGTCGATTATGGCATCGGTGATAATGTGCAATATATCACGCTTGTCACCATGCCGCGTGTGCTTGGCTATGTCTTCAACCCGGTGAGTTTCTTTCTCTGCCTGGATGATGAGCGTAAATTGCGCGCGGTGATATGCGAAGTGCATAACACTTTTAGCGAACAGCACAGCTATCTGTGCGCTCGCGCCGATCATGCGCCTATTTCGCCGGATGAATGGCTGAGTGCCGACAAACTCTTTCATGTCTCGCCGTTTCTGCCGCGGGAAGGGAATTATAAATTTCGCTTTGCTCTTGCCGGTGAGCAGCTCGGCATCTGGATTGATTATTATGATAAGGAAAACAATAAACAGCTCATCACCACGCTCACGGGTAAATTGACGCGGCTGAATGCTACTTCACTCCGCCACGCCTTCTGGTCGCACCCACTAGTGACATTCAAGGTTATCACCTTGATTCACTGGCAGGCTGTAAAGCTGATGAGTAAAGGGATACGCTATATTGTGAAGCCATCACAGCGCGATGAAACAATAAGCGCAACGTGCGACCTTACAAAAGGTAAGGCGTGGGCAAATAACCTGTTGGAAAGGAGACAATAAGAGAAGTTATGCTAGAAAAAAACATCACCATGCAATTCCTGAAATCCCTCGAACACATCGAGTTTGGGGCGATGCATGTTACCACGCCGGATGGTAGGCAATATTCTTTCTACGGCAAGCAGCCGGGTGCACATGCAAATCTTCACCTGCATGACTGGCGCGTCATCCGTCAATTTGCGAGCAAAGGTGACGCGGGATTTGCGGAAGCCTACAGCGACGGTTGGTGGGATAGCAGTGATCTCGTCGCGCTCATGACCATGGGTTTGCAAAACGAAAAAGCTCTGGGTAGCTATATTTACGGCGGCATTTTTGGTCGTATCGCTGCCCGTATTTCTTATCTATTTACGCGCAATACCATGAGCGGCAGTAAGAAGAATATTCACGCGCATTACGATTTGGGTAATGATTTTTACAAACTCTGGCTCGATGACACCATGACCTACTCAGCAGCATTGTTTGAATCGCCTGAACAAAATCTTGTCGCTGCGCAGCATAATAAATACGACCGCATCTTGAGCAGGCTACCTAATTCAGGTTCATTGCTGGAAGTGGGCTGTGGCTGGGGCGGATTTGCCGAGCGGGCACTCTGTAAGAATAATTATGATCTGAAAGGGCTCACTATTTCTAAATCACAATATGATTACGCACAGCAACGCGTGGGTAAAAATGCAACTATCGCACTCGAAGATTACCGTATTCAGCAAGGAAAATACGATAATATTGTCTCTATCGAAATGTTCGAGGCAGTGGGCGAAAAATACTGGCCGTCCTATTTTGACAAACTGAAGGAATTACTCGCTAACAAAGGCAAGGCTATCATCCAGACCATCACCATCAAAGACGAGTATTTTGAGAGCTATCGTCGTGGCGGCGATATGATCCGCACTTATATCTTCCCAGGTGGAATGTTGCCATCTCCGACACGATTCGAGCAGGAAGCGAATAAGGCAGGCTTGCGACTTACAGATTCTCATCAGTTTGGCAAAGACTACGAGCTAACCCTTAAACACTGGCTACATAACTTTGAGGCAAAGCTTGTCGATGTAAAAAATCTGGGTTTTGACAATGCATTTATTCGCATGTGGCGGTTTTACCTCACCTGCTGCATCGCCAGTTTTAATGTCGGGCGCACCGATGTCATACAGATGGAGTTGCAGCATGCGGCATAGTGCGTTCATTATGATTCTTGCGTTCTTCTTTGCTCCACTCGCTATTGCATCTGAAATAGCAATGCAGCAGATTCCGAACGCAAAGAAAGTGGGTGAAGGCAGGCTTTCAGTCGTGTTTTGGGACGTATATGATGCCACGCTTTATGCGCCAAATGGCCAGTGGCACCCAGAGAAACCCTATGCACTTTCCATCCGCTATTTCCGCGAAATCGAAGGGGGTGATATTGCCGACCGCTCTATCGCAGAGATAAAGAAGCAAGGTTTCTCAGATCAAGAAATGCTTGAAGACTGGCACAAGCAGATGCTTGATATTTTGCCAAACGTGAAAAATGGAACAGAGCTGACCGCGTTATTTACCGATAAGGAAACCACTGATTTTTACCATAGCGGAAAACGCATCGGCACTATTAATGACCCACTATTCGGCAAGCATTTCTTCGGCATCTGGCTGAATGAAAATACTTCCGAACCGACTTTACGCAGAGCGTTGTTGGGGCAGTCATGACCTCTACAGCCATTCAGAAAATGGCCCTGGTGCAGTATGGTTTTCTGGCATTGCCCATCGCCTTTGCGGGCTTTCCACTTTATATACTCGCCCCCGATTTTTACGCGGCTGAGCACGGTGTTTCACTGACGGTTCTTGGTGTGGTGTTGCTTGCACTTCGCTTATTTGACGCGGTGCAAGACCCATTGATTGGCAGTTTAAGCGATCGCTTTTCGCATAAATCCTTCATCATCATGCTGATAAGCGCGGCAGTGCTGGTGGGCAGTGTTTTTGCACTGTTTCATCCTTCCAGTGAACACGCAGTCACTTGGTTTACTGTTTCTATGGCATGCGCCGTGACTGCGTTTAGTGTCTTAAACATCAATCTCGCCATGCTCGGTGCGCTATGGACAAATCATAGCCCCGATCAAACCCGCATCAGTGGTATGCGCGAAGCCTTCGGCCTTATTGGATTGCTACTTGCTGTAAGCCTTCCGCCGCTGCTTAAAGCAACGCTGCCTGCAGTGCAGGTTTATGCCGCGTTCAGCGTCATTCTTTTTGTAATTATGTTGTTTGCTTTAGCATTTTTTTATCGCTGGTTTACTAAAAATCTTTCCGCTTTCCAGCGCGCCTCTAAAGCTCAGCCTAGCATATTTCAAACACTTCGTGCGCTGCCCACAAAAACACGGCAACTGTTTTTCGTCTATGGCTTAAGCGTTCTGGCTTCCAGCATTCCGGCGATACTCGTGATCTTTTTTGTGCGTGATCGGTTGAATGCAGAAAGCTATCTGGGTCTATTTCTTTTGCTCTATTTCCTCTCCGGCGCGCTTGCTATGGCTTTGTGGAAACGTCTTGCTGAAGAACACGGTAAATATCGTGCATGGCTTTTTTCAACATTGCTCGCAATTGCTAGCTTCATTTGGGCATTTTTCTTAAGCGAAGATGATGTGGTTGCGTACGGAGTAATCTGCCTGATTTCTGGCATTGCGCTCGGTGCTGACCTCGCGCTGCCGCCTTCAATTCTTGCCGATAACATCCACCAGAGCAGCGCGCAAGACAGCACTGCTACACAATTCTCTGTCCTCACCTTGCTTTCAAAAGCAGCGCTGGCGATGGCTTCGGCTATAGCCTTTCCATTGCTTGATTTTGTAGGATTTATACCCGCATCGTCTAACTCATCGTCCGCATTATTAAGCCTCAGCGTGGCCTATGCACTGATTCCGTGCGTCATAAAACTAGCTGCGGCGTATCTGATGTATCGCTTTTTCATTCAACCAGAAGGATATTCTTATGACATTCTTACGAAAAATAACCCTGATCGGAGTCGCCATCATGCTCAGTAGCTGCGCTGGAAATACGCTGGATTATTACAAAGGAACAACCCCCAAGGTTGATATTAAAGAGTATTTTAATGGTTCGATTAAGGCGTGGGGCATCGTGCAGGATTGGCGTGGGCGCGTGGTCAGCCAGTTCGATATTGAAATGGTTGGTAAATGGGATGGCGATACAGGCACACTCACAGAAAAGTTCACCTACTACGATGGCAAAAAACAAGAACGTGTGTGGACGATTAATAAACTGGCTGATGGCACGTATGAAGGCACCGCCGCCGATATTTTGGATAAAGCAACGGGTGCAGTGGAGGGCAATGCCGCACGTTGGAATTATGTGATGGATTTGCCAGTGGGTGACACCACCTACCGCATCCGCTTCGATGACTGGATGTGGCAGATGAACGACGGTGTGCTCATCAACCGTTCTTATCTTAAAAAATTCGGCATCACCGTCACCGAACTCACCATCTTCATGCAAAAACAAAAACCATGAAAAAGGCTAACTTTAAGAATGAAGTGATCTGGATTATCGGCGCCAGCAGTGGCATCGGCAAAGCACTTGCCTTTGAACTGGCAAACGCTGGCGCGAACGTGGTGATTTCCGCGCGGCGAATGGACGAGTTGGAGCAGCTCAAAACTGAGCTTGCGGGTTCGCCGCTGGTCTTTCCTCTGGATGTGACAGATAGCGATATGATGACCCGCACAGCCCAAGCTATTCGAGCAGCCGTTGGGCATATTGATCGGGTGATTTTCATGTCGGCGGCCTACACACCGATGCAGCTAGGGGCGCTTGATCTCACCATCACCCGTAATATGATTGAGGTAAATATTCTGGGCGCATTCCATGTGATTCATGCAGTGCTGCCAATTCTTAAAGAACAAACACATGGGCAAATCGCGCTGTGCGGCAGTGTAGCGGGTTATATCGGTCTACCAGATGGGCAGCCTTATAGTGCGACTAAAGCAGCGGTTGCTAACCTTGCCGAAAGCCTCCACGCCGAGTGTCCCCTGCATATCAATGTAAAACTCATCAGCCCGGGGTTTGTTCGCACACCCCTGACTGAAAAAAATGAGTTTAAGATGCCAATGATTATTACGCCCGAACGCGCTGCGCAAGAAATTGCCGCAGGTTTGCAGTCAAATGCATTTGAAATTCATTTTCCAAAACGCTTCACTCTATTTCTAAAATTATTGCGATGGCTCCCATACTGGGTCTCGCTTCACATCACCAGAATACTCTAACCTGACGGAGAAAATATGACTACTCTGTTTGATACACTTGCGCTTGGTGATATCGCGCTAAAAAACCGCATCATTGTGGCGCCGCTTACGCGTATGCGTTGTGTGCCATCGGGTCGCGATTATCCCTAGACATATCCCCTCGTTTGCTGAATAATGGCCCACCTTTTTACAGCTTCAGAATAACACAGCGGCGCGGCGCAGGCCGTGCGTAATTTATGACAATTGGGCGACAGGCGGCGGCTTGATAACCTACTGAGAGGATTATGAAAGATTCCCATATTATCGTGCGTGGTGCGAAGGAGCACAACCTCAAGAATATCGACGTGGAGATTCCGAAGAACCGGCTGGTGGTGATTACCGGGCCGTCCGGTTCGGGCAAGTCCAGCCTTGCGTTCGATACGATTTACGCCGAGGGCCAGCGCCGCTATGTCGAGTCGCTTTCGGCCTATGCGCGGCAGTTCCTGAACATTCAGGACAAGCCGGATGTCGAGAGCATCGACGGGCTTTCGCCTGCGATTGCGATCGACCAGAAGACCACCTCGCGCAATCCGCGCTCCACGGTGGGCACCGTCACCGAGATTTACGACCATCTGCGGCTGCTGTATGCGCGGGCGGGCATTCCCTATTCCCCGGCGACCGGCCTGCCGATTGAGAGCCAGACCGTCTCGCAGATGACCGACCGCATCATGGAGCTGCCGGAGGGCACGAAGATTTACCTGATGGCGCCGATTGCGCGTGGCCATAAGGGCAGCTACGCCAAGGAGCTGGAGGCCTTGCGCAAGAAGGGGTTCACCCGCGTAAAGATCGACGGTGAGATTTACGAAATGGATGAGCTGCCGACGCTCGACAAAAACAAAAAGCATGAAATCAAGGTGGTGGTGGATCGCCTTGTCGTGAACAAAGAACTCGGCAACCGTTTGGCGGATTCGCTGGAAACGGCACTGGGATTGGGCGAGGGGCTGATCGAAGTGGAGGTGACAGATGGTCTTTCGTCTTTGGTCGATGGTAAAAAATCACCAAAGACCAGGGACCAGGGACTAAAGACCAGCTTCACCATGTCCAGCAAATTCGCCTGCCCGGTCTCCGGCTTCACCTTGTCGGAAATCGAGCCGCGCCTCTTTTCGTTCAACAGCCCTTACGGCGCCTGCCAGACCTGCGACGGGCTGGGCACGCAGATGTTTTTCGATCCCGACCTGGTGGTGCCGGATACGGCGCTCTCGCTCTCTGACCGGGCCATTGCGCCATGGGCGAACAGCACCAGCAAATATTACATGCAGACGCTCGAAGGGTTGGCGGCGCATTATAAATTCAGCCTCTACACGCCGTTTTCCGGTTTATCGAAAAAGATTCAGGAGATGATTCTCTATGGCTCCGGTGACGAGCCGGTGCGGATTCAATATACCGATGGCGCCCGCAGCTACATCGCCAACAAGCCCTATGAAGGGGTCGTCACCAACCTTGAGCGCCGCTGGAAGGAAACCGAATCCGACTGGATGCGCGAGGAGCTGGCGAAATATAAAAGCGAGCATAAATGCGAGGACTGCGGAGGTTCGCGCCTGAAGCCGGAAGCGCTCTGCGTCAAGGTCGGCGGCAAGCATATCGGCGAGATCACCGAAATGCCGATCGATGTTGCGCATGAATGGTTTGAAAAGCTGGAGAAAAAACTTTCCAAAAAACAGCAGAGCATCGCGCAGAAGGTGCTGAAGGAAACCCGTGAGCGGCTGCAATTCCTGATGAATGTCGGGCTGGAATACCTCACGCTGGCGCGTGAATCGGGCACATTATCCGGCGGCGAGTCGCAGCGCATCCGCCTTGCATCCCAGATTGGCAGCGGATTATCGGGCGTTCTTTATGTGCTGGATGAGCCCTCCATCGGCCTGCATCAATCGGATAACGAGCGCTTGCTCACCACCCTTAAACACCTGCGTGAACTCGGCAACACGGTGATCGTGGTCGAGCATGACGAGGATACGATGCGCGCCGCCGACCATCTCATCGATATGGGTCCCGGCGCCGGGGTGCATGGCGGAATCGTCGTGTCAGAGGGCACGCCCGCCCATGTCGCCAAGGATAAAAAAAGCCTCACCGGGCAATATCTCTCCGGCACGAAATTTATTCCGGTTCCGGAACAACGTCGCACCGCATCGAAAAATAAACGGATCGTGATTAAAAATGCGCGGGGCAATAACCTGCAGAATATCACCGCTGAAATTCCGCTCGGCACCTTCACGGCGGTGACCGGCGTCTCCGGCGGCGGCAAATCGACGCTGGTGATCGAGACGCTGTATCGCGCTGTGGCCAAGCATCTGCACGGATCACGCGCCAACCCGGAACCGCATGATTCCATCACCGGCCTTGAATTCATCGACAAGGTGATCGAGATCGATCAGTCGCCGATCGGGCGCACGCCGCGCAGCAATCCCGCCACCTATACGGGTGCCTTCACGCCCATCCGCGATTGGTTTGCGGCGCTGCCGGAAGCCAAGGCGAGGGGCTACGAGGCCGGGCGTTTTTCCTTCAACGTCAAGGGTGGGCGCTGCGAAGCCTGCCAGGGCGACGGCATGATAAAAATCGAGATGCACTTCCTGCCGGACGTCTATGTGAAATGCGATGTCTGCCACGGGGCGCGCTATAACCGCGAAACGCTCGATGTGAAATACAAGGACAAATCGATTTCCGATGTGCTGAAAATGACGGTGGATGAGGGCGCCAGCTTCTTCTCCGCCCAGCCGAGCGTGCGCGAAAAGTTGCTCGCCATGCAGGAGGTGGGGCTGGGTTACATCGCCATCGGCCAGTCGGCGACGACACTCTCCGGCGGCGAGGCGCAGCGCATCAAGCTCGCCAAGGAACTCTCCAAACGCGCCACCGGCCGCACGCTCTACATCCTCGACGAGCCGACGACGGGGCTGCATTCCGACGACATCAGGAAGCTGCTGGTCGTGCTCCACAAGCTGGTGGATGCGGGTAACACGGTGGTCGTCATCGAACATAATCTCGACGTCATCAAGACCGCCGACCACATTATCGACATCGGCCCCGGCGGCGGCAATAAAGGCGGCAAAATCGTGGCGTCCGGCACACCGGAAGAGGTGGCCAAAAGCAAAAGCTCCATCACCGGGAAATATATCGCGCCGCTGCTTTCAAAAAAGAAAGCCGGGAAAGCCGCCTAGCGCTGAATCATCTCGGCGGCGTCGCGCTGGCGGGCGGCGATAATCTCCTGCGCGTGGTTTTTCGTATGGCCTTTTTCTTCGGCCATCGCCTGTTGCGGTTCCTGTGCGTGGCTGCGGCCTGCCTGTTCATGCGATTGCACGGCGGCCATGGTATATTCCTGCAGCATGCGCTCTTTCCCGGCATCGCCGCCGAGGAAAACGCCCGTCACCAATCCGGCCAATCCGCCGGCGGCAAGCAGCAATCCGGCGCCCTCGGCCACTGCAGGCGCGATCACCGGCATAAAGGGTGCCGCCGCGACGACCGCAAGCATAGCGATAGCCCCCAACGCCTGTCCGAGCAGCCCGCCGAGCAGCGCGTCTTTATTCCAGAACGTCGGCTCACCGACCGGCTTTCCGACGGCGGCTTCTTTTTCCATACGGTCTTTGCCGATGAACGCGCCGACCACAGCGCCAATAATCCCAATGCCGGGAATCAATAGGCCGATGGCGGCATCCTTATTGAAATAGGTGGGTGTCTGGTTGGTCTTGAGAATCAGTGTTTCAGCCATAAATCCATCCTTTGCGTCCATATTATCATAAATTCCCGCAAGAAATATGACAATTTGATGAAGGCTGGGTTAGGCTTTTACAACCCCAGCGGCTGGCGTGGCAGGGGTCGTGTTCTCAGCTACAACCGAGCCGGGAACATTGCCTACCTCCGGCTTCTCTTTCACCTGGCCTGCAACGCGCCCGAACACATAATCCAGCACTTGCGCTATGGGTTCTCCGCCCTCGCCAACGGAGGTCCTATAGATTTCATTTTGCAGGCCCTTACCAGAAATAGTCACGTTCAAATCAAACACCGGAGCATTTTTACTCCGCGGCTCTCCCTCAAATTTAATATTCATGCCGTCAACCCGACCACCATCCACGATTTTAAGTAAAACACTAATTTTTTTTGTACTTTGGTCAAAACTGACTGAAGACAAGTTCATTGCAAACCCTGTCCTATCCACTGCATCTAAAATTGCGTCGTAAATTTTTAAAGCATCCATTTCCGTCATATCCTCCATAAAATAAAAGGGAGGCGGTGAGGCCTCCCTTTTATCGTTAGCGTGTTGAACTCACGCCGCTTCTTTGAGTGCGGCGGCAGCGGCCACTTTGGCGCGCAGCAGCTTCATCAGCTTGTCGTAGGCGGCCTTGGTATCGGTGCCTTCGGCAGCGGCCACTTCACCGACGAGGCGGCCAAGCGCGTTTTCATAAATCATCCGCTCGGAGTAAGAACGCTCGGACTGGTCAACGTTCTGGTGCAGGTCGCGCACCACTTCCGAGATGAGGATGATGTTGCCGGAGTTGATTTTTGTTTCATACTCCTGGGCGCGGCGCGACCACATGCCGCGGGAAATTTTCGCTTTGCTTTTCAGCGAGGCGTAGACTTCCTTCATTTTGTCGCTGCCGCTGATCGGGCGGAGGCCCGCAGCAGAAGCCCGTTGCATCGGCACGCGCAGGGTCATCTTATCTTTTTCAAAATTGATGACGAGCAGGCGCAGCTCGATATCGCCGATCATCTGCGTTTCCTCGGCGATGATTTTGCCGACGCCGTGCGTGGGATACACCACATAATTGCCGACCTTATAGAGCGCTTTCTGCTCTTTCGCGGTTTGCACCGGGAATACCACCGGCACTTTGCGGTTGGATTTCGGGGCCGGGCGTTTGGCCACAGCGACCTTCGCGACCGGAAGTTTTTTTGCCGCAGGCTTCACAACCGCTTTAGCCACCGGTTTTTTCGCAGGCGCTTTTTTAGCGACAACCTTCTTCACTGCGGCTTTTTTCACCGGCAGTTTTTTGACAATTTTCTTAGCAAGCACTTTCCTGGCGCTGTTTTTTTTGACCGGTGCTTTTTTAGCCGCGGCTTTTTTGGCCACTTTCTTCACCGATGTTTTTTTCGTAGTTTTAGCAGCCGTTTTTTTAGCGACGATCTTTTTTGCTATTTTTTTAGGTTGTGCTTTGGCCATGTTTCCCAACTTTCCGTTGCGTGGCGTCCATTTTTTTGAGGATTGAGCCACAAAGTTAAAAACTAGATTTAGTAGAGTTTTAAATAAACACCCACAAAATATGGTTGTTTTTCATTAAAACAAGTCGCACATTATCACAATCTTAAGGGAAAAGAAAGGGTTTATTTATTAAATACCCCAGCGGGGCATATTCGGGGCATATATCAAGGCCGTGCGGGCATTCACGCTACGGCGCGGTGAGCACCTTGGGCGGCGGCGCGAAGAACTCGCTGCTCACGATTTTATCGCCGGGACGGATCGACTGCGCGTCGGTCACACCGCCTGCCAGCAGCAGAATCGCCTTGCTGGGCTTGGAATCGGCCAGCGGTTCGCTTAGCTCGGAAAGGTTGAGCAGCGGCGCGATGGAGGTGATTTTTCCGTTCTCGTCGATCCACAGCACATCGAGCGGCTGGTAATATTTCATCGGGGCGATCGGGGCGGGCTGCGGCGGGTTGAACAGGAAAAACATGCCGTTTAAGCCGCTCAGGCTGCCCATATTCACCCAGCCCTCCTGCCGGTAGAGGCTGTCGGCCGGGCGGATATCGACCTCGACCTGCACCAGCGGATTGGTGGGTTGCGCTGTCGCGTCCTCGCCTTCCCAAGGCAGGGCGGGGGCCGCCGGGGGGTGGGCGCGCAGAAGCTGCAGCGTGCCGCGCTGATAGGCGAAGGTGGCCAGCCCCTGCGCCTGGGCGCTTTCGGTGCAGCAGAAACTAGCGCACAGGATGAGAAACAAATACCGCATGTTTGACCTTATCTCCGACTTTGATGTGTTTTTTTTCGGCGGTTCCGGCGGCCAGTTCAAGCACCGCTTTCACCGGCTCCGGCGAGCTTATGATGGCGGGCGATTCGGGCGTGGTATTGTGTTCGATAGTGACGATCCTGCCCTTGGCGTCGATGAAGATCATATCGAGCGGGATCAGGGTGTTTTTCATCCACATGCGGGCGAGGGTAGGCTGGTGGTAGACGAACAGCATGCCGTGGTCGGGCGCGAGATAATTGCGGAACATCAGCCCATGTTCGAGCTGCACATTGCTGGTCGCCAGTTCAATGGTGAAGTGGTGTTTGCCGATTTCAATCATTGAGGTGGAGAAGGCGATGTCCTTCGCCTGCGCCGGAAACCCTAGGAAAAGCAGAGATAGCAGAATTGTGACAGTTTGAAGAAATCTGCGCGAAGCGCCTAGCTTTTGCATGAAAATTACCGTATAATGAGTCCCATGAGCACCATACGACACTTTAGCGGCAGCCGGGAATCAAGCAAGCATTCTGTGGCCAAGGAAATTTTGCAGCTCGAAATGCAGAAGAAGGGCAAGCTGCCCGCCGAGCTGCGCTATAAGATCATTTTCAAGCGCAAGCAGGAAGAAGCCAAGGAAAAGGCGTTGAAGGCCATGAACCAGGACGGTTTCTCCGCCTCGGGGAAGATGGTGTCGCAGCGTAAGATGTCCGAGCGCGCCGAGCACGCGCTCAAGGAAATGGCGATGAAGAAGGCGGCCAAGGAGCAGAAAAAACTCCGCAAGATGGTCATCGTGCAGCCGCAGCATTTTTCCAACGGCCATATCGACAAGAAGGGCCAGATCTTCGATATCGCCGGGAACATGGTCGGCAAGGTCAACACCAAGAACGGCGCGATGTCGCTCAACAGCGGCTGGAGCATCGGCAAATACAAACCGAAATCCTATATGACCAAGCTGCTCATCGAGCAGGCGATCAACAAGCACAGCCCGTATTTCATCAAACAACGGCTGATGCAGGCACAACAGGCGTCGCTCAGCAACGTCCACGGCATGTTCACCGATCCGAACGTGGTGAACGTGCAGGGCGTGTCGGCGCAGGCGGCGATGCATGGCGGCGGCATATATGGCGGCGCGGCGCACGGGGATTACGGCGTGCACGGCTACGACGAGCATCTTCACCAGTCGGGCTTCCCGCAGAATTTCAACGTCACCGCCTGGGGCGCGGTCAGCAACAACGCCTGGGGGACGTTCAGCAACAACGTCCACGGCACGCTGGCCGATAACGTGCACGGCACCATGAACACCGACGTCTGGGGCGGCGCCGGCAGCAGCGGCATGTGGGGCCAGCGCGGCGTGCGCATGTTAGGCACCGGCAGCGGTGCGAACCATCTCACCGGCATCACCAAATGGATCCTCGGGCTGTTCGGCTATCAGAGCAAGGCGGCGCGTGAGGCGCTGCGCCAGTCACGCGCCCTGCGCGCAGCCGGTGTCGGCGGCGGTGGCGGCGGCGCGCCCGTCATCCGCGGCGGCAGGCGGTAGGCGGGGGTATAATCCCCGCATTTATTGCGGGGTCCCGTCATTGCGAGCGCATGCGAAGCAATCCAGCGACCTGAAAATAGATTGCTTTGTCGCTTACGCTCCGCGCAATGACATCACTGCTGCACCAACGAGAAGTAACGCCTGCATCACCCTATCACGGAGAGCCTATGCCGGATGCCGGTGATAAAATAGCGGCGGGCACCAGCGAGGCAGCAGCGCGGATTGCGGCGTCTTTGCTTTGCATCCGCACCAGCCGCACATCCCCGCAACTCGCCTGCAATTCTGGATTACTACGCATTTCCTCGCCGGCATATTGAATAAGTTTTTCGCCGATTACCGGCAATTGCCCGGTGCCGCCGCTAATCAGGAAAATAGTGGCGGGCTTGGCGGCGGCCTTGTAATCATCGCTCCAGCCATTGGCGGGATTGACGTCGCGTGATACGCCGGATTTCACCAGCCCGATGGTTCGCGCCAGGTATTTTCCGGCAAATTTGAGGGCCTTTTCCACTGCCTCTGTCGGCGGGTCGGGATAATTATCCTGCTCACCCATACCGGCGAGCGCTTTAATCACCGGGCCGCTGAACAAATCTTCCGCACGCACTTCACGCTCTTCCGGAAACTCCACAGGCACTATATCTGCTGCTGCGAGGCACTGATGCAGATACTCCCAGTCTTCATCGTCTATCCCGACGCGAAATTCGCCGATTTCCCCGTCAGTGACGAAATTTTTCTGGTCTCCACGCTCATTCGTTTGCACGAAGGCGTTACCGATGCCGGTGCCGATGCCGATATAACCGACCAGCTTGTTGGCAAAATCCCTTTTTTCCATCGATGCGCCGGATTGGTCGGTATATGTCGTGCCGTCGGGAGCGGTTTTGATACTCTCCACCAGTCCCGCTGCCATGGTGTGCCCATCGTTGGCGACAAAAACGGGCAGGGGGGTATCGTTTAACGCCTCGGCATAAATCGCCTGTAAATTCACATTGTCAAAAGCATCCGTGGTCGGGCCGACATTCGGACTGCTGCCGGGCATCAACGTGCCATCGGCCCTGAAGCGTCCGGGAGCGCCGACACCTACCGCCACCAACGCACCTTCTCGCGCCCATCGCCTGGCTTCCTTTATCAAACCCGCTATTTGCGCGGCATGGTCAGCCGGAAGGCGGCCGCCTGTCTCGACCACTCCAAAGATTTTGGCGGGTTCTTGCTTGATACGGCTATTGTCCACCTCGTACAATGCCGAGGCAATTTTGGTGCCGCCGATATCAATACCCATCACATATTTTTTTGCTTTGCTTGTTGGTACTGTCATATATTCACCCCGTTTGTTTTTTGCCGCCCCAGCAGCCTTAATCTTAGCACATCAGGCCGGGCGGTTTTCGACAGCGCTCACATATTGCCGGAGCGCGGCATTGACCGAATTATCGACATTGAGATGATGAGAATGCATATACTCGACCAGATCACCGTCCAGATGCACGATTATTTTCCGGCGCGGCGCGGCATCCTCTCGCACAAATTCGGCGTCTTCCTCATCGGCCAGACGTTCAATTTCCGCATCGGTCATCGTGTAGAATTTTTCGCCGGGCTTGATATTTTCCCTGGCGATTTTTTCTAATACCTCATCCATGGTATATCTTACGATATTCTCTTTTTTCTGCATTTCGAGTACTCCTTAGAGAGATAATTCTAAGCGATTTCCTGCGATATGTAAAGACCGCCGTAGCGAGTTTTCCGCCGATCAAACCCGTTGCAAGCCAGCGCTCGTCATCATTACCGCTCAAGCTACTCCGCTGTATCACCATCTTGGATTCTTTAAACATTTGCACTGCAAGCTCGAAAGAAAGGCCATGTTTCTGTTGATTTATCAGATTTTTCGCCTCATCCCATTCGAACGTTGACGTAAGGTTCATGATTTTAGCAACCGCAGCCTGAGCGCATTCAGCTTGATGAATCCGGCGGCGTCTTTCTGGTCATAGGCCCCGGCGTCGTCCTCAAACGTCACATGTTTTTCGGAATAAAGCGATTTGGCGGATTTGCGGCCATCCACGCTCACGCTACCCTTAAACAGCTTCAGCCGCACCGTGCCTTCCACATTTTTCTGCGATTCATCAATCAGCGCTTGCAGCATTTTGCGCTCCGGCGACCACCAGTAGCCGTTATAAATCAGCTCGGCGTAGCGGGGCATCATCTCATCTTTCAAATGCATGGCGCCGCGGTCGAGTGTGATGCTTTCAATCCCGCGATGCGCCGCGAGCAGGATGGTACCGCCCGGTGTTTCATACACGCCGCGGCTTTTCATGCCGACATATCGGTTTTCGACCAAATCCAGCCGCCCAATGCCGTGCTTGCCGCCCAGCTCATTGAGCCTGGTAAGCAGCATAGCGGGCGATAATTTCTGGCCATTCACGCCCACCGCGTCGCCCCGCGCAAATTCCACCTCGATGAATTCGGCCTTATCGGGCGCTTGCTCCGGCGCCACCGAGCGCGTGAACATATCCTCATGCGGGGCCACCCACGGGTCTTCCAGCACTTTGCCCTCATAGGAAATATGCAGCAGGTTGGCGTCGGTGGAGTAGGGGGCTTCGCCGCGCTTATCCTTGGCGATGGGGATCTGGTGTTTTTCCGCGTATTCAATGAGCTTGGTGCGGCTGGTTAAATCCCATTCACGCCACGGGGCGATGACTTTAATATCCGGATTCAGGCCGTAATAGCCCAGCTCAAACCGCACCTGATCGTTGCCTTTGCCGGTGGCGCCGTGGGCGACCGCATCCGCCCCGGTTTCCTTAGCAATTTCGATCTGGCGCTTGGAAATCAGCGGCCTGGCGATGGAAGTTCCAAGCAAATAGACGCCCTCATACAGCGCGTTGGCGCGAAACATGGGGAACACGAAATCCCGCACGAATTCCTCGCGCAGGTCCTCGATAAAGATTTCTTTCGCGCCCATCATTTTGGCTTTGGCGCGGGCGGGTTCAATTTCTTCGCCCTGGCCCAAATCCGCCGTGAACGTTACCACCTCGCAGCCATATTGCTCCTGCAACCAGCGCAGGATGATCGATGTATCCAGCCCGCCGGAATAGGCAAGCACCACTTTCTTGATATTATTTTTCATAATGTATCCTTGTCATTCCGACCGCAGTGGAGGAATCCTAGGATCCCTCGGCGTTGCTCGGGATGGCAGTTTAGGATTCGACGGCGCCAGACATAACCCAACCCGCCGCCAAACACAAGCGGGAGATTAATTGGGCGAGCGGGCGGGGCCGGGGCCACCATGTTCGAGATAGAGTTTTTCCACCGCCTCGAAGATATTTTCGATTGCCTTGTCACGATCCACATGGGTTATCTGATCCATCGGCACGCCGTTTAGCTCATCGGAGATGATCAGATAGAGTGGATTATCAAGCAGCTTATCCTTTTTCTCCGTACCGCGCTTGCTTCGATCGAGCTTCACGCCGCTTTCGTATAGCTGCATCACGCGGTCGGCGATATGCTGCGCTCTATTTTCTCCCATATCCTCACCACGTACTGTGTTCCCCCGGACTTTTTCTCGTAATTCCTCCATCACCAGACCCTCGATATAATCATTATTGAGGCCCCGAACGGGAACACGGCGAGCGACTCCGCCCACTTGCGTTGATGGCTCATCGTCGTCTCCGAGAAATACAGCATGCATTGGAAGTTTCTCAAGCTCGGCTGCCTCTTTAGCCATTACTTGGATAAAAATATCCAGCAACATATCCGATACCGCATCAGCCATCTGTATTTTTTTGGCTTCTACATATTCCTTCAATTCTCCCAACACCTTGACGGCGGAATCAAACATCAACTTGTTATCGACGTTTTTTTGCTGAGGCGGCGCTGCGGTAATCATCCGGATACCATCGCCACCACTGATAGCATCTGCCATAACCCCGGATTCAAAGAGCCGCAATCGAACAAGCTTCGCAATGTCTTCCATTTCCTTATCCGGAAGCGCCGGCGATGACACAAGACAAAGTTGCGCATTGTTTTGGTAATACGTAACCAGTTGGATAGCCTGACTGCCAATCTTAATAGTATACAAATTGCTCGGTTTGGGGTCGCTCACGCCGGGTGCATCCTCTGATTTTCGTTTTTACGCTTCCGACGCCAGCGCTTCTTCCACGCCTTCTTCATCCTGCAATGTGACAGTGGCGCTCGGCACCACGGTGGCGATGGTATGTTTATACACCAGCTGCACCTGCGGGCCGCGGCGCAGCAGCAGCGAGAAATTATCGAAGCTGGTGATATTGCCCTGCAGCTTCACGCCGTTGGCGAGGAATACGGTAACGGGCACGCGTTTTTTACGCACCGTGTTGAGGAATACATCCTGCACATTTTGCGGTTTGTCGGCCATATCGCCCCCCTTTTTCTTTTACGAATAGCCCTTGGCGGCACTCCATGCAAGATGTTTTACTTGATAAAGCTATATTAACCGCTGCATAATGGCGCGATCACACACGGAATCCCAGCATTGGCTTCGCTTCAAGAAATCCTCACGCCGCTGCAATCGCAGCGTATACTGCCGGAATATGCAAGCCGCGCCGAGGGCAGCTTGCAGGTGCTGTTTCCATACTCGGACAGCGTGATACCCGACGTGCAGTGGGACGACCAATTCTATCAATGGGAAGGTGATGATTATCTTTGGAGAATTTACAAGGATGGTGCGTATCATAGCCTTGGAAGGAAAGGTTCCGGAGCGTATTATCACCCGCTGGATAATAACTACCAAGAACCATATTTAGCACAACTTGCCGCCCGCCGCGCAGAATTTGAACCGACCCTGTTTTTTGGCGTCGCGGGCGGGGTGATTACGCTGGATAGTGTGGCCAATGGCCGTTTCTCCGGTGCTATTTTGGCGGGCATCGATCCTTATCAGCGCAATCTATGGCGCAGCATTATTGAATGTGTTGCGGAATCGGATGGCGATCGTCATCGCGTGCCGGAGCTTTTGCTGCGCTACAATCAACCCAATTATCTAAACGATGGCTATTTCACAGGATATGATCCGGAGTTGTTTGCCGCAGAAATGCGAAAAGACCTCAAACGCCCATCGAGTTGGCTCGGCAGCGACGAGAATTTTCAGCATATTTACCGGCTGGTGCAAGAGGGCAATATCGTTCCGATTATTGCCGATGCGGTGGATATGAAGCGCTATATGAGCATGCGCAATCTTTTGCAGGCGGGCGAGGCGCCGCCGATCGGCCTGATCTATGGCTCCAACGTTGCTTTGATAATCGGCGACAAAGTAGATTATATAAGAGCAAGAGAGTATAGAGATAATTCACAGGAAATTTATTTTACCAATCTCGCCATTCTAAGCGGCAATCCTGAAGTTCCTATGGCCGATGGAAAAGAAAACCCCAAAATATACTTGGGAGGGGACATGGCGCTTGAAGAACTCAACATATTACCGCTTAGCCAGGCCCGCGATTTGATGGTGCCTCCACCCGCCGCTGTGACCACGACCACTCCTGTACCAAGCTTACGTGAATGGGGGGATTTGCCTGCGCAGCAAGCGTTTGCCTCAGGGCATATAGGGCGGCTTCAAGCGATTGCGGATAACACCGAGCAGTCCGCTGCCGAGGCGGCGGCCTATGCGCGGCTTCTCATCGCGGTGCATAACAATGATAACGAGGAGGCCGGGCGCATCATGCAGCAGCAAGGCTGGCGGGCGGACAGTGTGACGACGCTTTCCAGCCACCACTGGCCGCTATTGGCCCAGAGCTGCGACGGCAATGGCGGCGTCACCGCCGTTTTTAATGATCGACTGTTCCTATGGCTGGCCGATCGTGAACCGGCAGCGGTGGTAGCGCTGGAACTTCCTGAGAGTGAAGGCGGCGGCAGCCTCCTGCATGCGACGCTTAAAGGCCCGCCCAATCCCTCCATGATCAAGGAATTGCTGGAGCGCGGCGTGGATCCGTACCGGCGCGACCGTGGTCACCAGACCTATCTGGATAAATTGCAGGCTTACCATCGTGAGCATCCGCATATTCCAAATGCGACCTCGGCCATTGATATCGAGGCCAATGCACGTCTTCTCAAGCGCGAATCGATCATCGCCATGGTGCAGCAATTCATGGCGGAGCATCCTGAAACGGAATACACAGCGCGGCACGAACAAAACTGGGTATCGCGCACCGACCCGATGAGCGGGCCTGAGCGCCTGCCGCCGCTGCCTTAAAGCAACCCCTTCACGCCCCGGCTGGCTCATGTCACCCCCGACTTGATCGGGGGTCTAGGGCAGCTTGCTCAGGCGGTGGATAGGCTCTGGATCCCCGCTCGGAGGCGGGGACGACTACAACAATCCCTTCACAGCCCGGCTGGCGGCGATTTTCCCGCTCTCTGCGAAGGCTTCGTGGTTTTCGTCGATCTCGTCGAGCTTGTAATAATAATTGGCCATGATGCCCGCCGATTGCTTCATGCCCTTGGCCGAGCTATCGCCCAGCCAGTTCAGCCGCTCCAGGCGGGCGCCGTTGAACAGGTGGAAATTCGCCACCGGGTCGAGCGGGCGCTTATGTTTCTTTTCCTTCAGCAGGTAATGGGCGCAGAGTTTCAGCAGCAGCGGCTTCATTTTCTCGGCTTTTTTGGCGTCTTTGGCCCAGTCGCCGTCCAGCTCCTTGAGTTTGGCGATGTCGTCTTTGCCCAGCAAATCTCCCGGCCCGGCGACGATCAGCGGGTCGAGCCATGCGCGCAGTCCCGGCACCGGGGAGAGGGTGGCGTAGGTTTTGATATTTTTCATTTCGGCGGAGAGTTTTTCGACCACGCGCTTAATCAGGAAATTACCGAAGCTGATACCGGCAAGGCCTTTCTGCGCGTTGGAGATCGAGTAGAAAATGGCGGTGTCGGCTTCTTTCGTATCGAAGACCGGCGATTTCTCGTCGAGCAGCTTCTGCACATTGTCGCTCATGCCGGAGACCAGCGCCACATGCACGAAGATCAGCGGCTCGGCGGGCATTTTATGGTGGAAAAAGGCGAAGACGCGGCGGTCGGCGTCGAGGCGGTTTTTCAAATCCTCCCACGAGGCGACGCGATGCACTGCCTCATATTCAATCAGCTTCTCAAGAATGACGGCGGGCGAGTTCCACGAAATCTCCACGAGGTCGAGCAGCGCCACGTCGAACCAGCTTGCAAGAATCTGTTTCAGGTCGAATTCGAGGGCTTTGAGCTTGGCGTCATTTCCAAGCAGCGGCAGCAGGTCGGCGCGCATATTCACCAGGAACTTGAAGCCGTCGGGCAGGGCGGTGAACTGCCGCAGGATGGTGCTGCGCGGGGTGGCGAGCGCCTCGCGCATGGCCACTTCCAGCGCCAGTTTTTCGTCGGGTTTGGCGATGGTGTATTTGTGCGAAAGCTTCAGCAGCGATTCATGGTTCATGTCAAAATCACCGGCCAGCATGGTAAGAAATTTCTTGCGGCCGGATTCATTAAGGCTCAGGTAAATCCGCCCAAGGGCTGCGGTGTTGGCCCGCGCCGTCACTTCGCCGCCGGGCGAGTCGAGGCAGAGCATCATCCGCGCCCGCAATTCGCCTTCATCTTCTTTGGGCACGCCGGGCCGTATATCGCTGGAAAAGACATGGAACGCGGTTTCGCGCACCTCTTCCCAGGTGCGAAGGAGGCTGTCTACGGTGCGTTTGCGGAGTTGGCCGAGGCCGCTGGAGGAATCGCTCATGCGTTTGTTATACATCAAAAATGCTGCGCGGTCATGCAGATTTTTTGCAGTGCGGCAATGCAACCTGCAAAAAAATATTCAGAAAAATGCATGTTACCCCCTTCCGTGACACACGCGAACAGCAATATCCTTGAATATTGGGAGGAAAAACATGAGCAACGACAAACAAAACAACCAACAAAATTTCGACAATATTGATTTTATCCGGTTCCTGAATCGCATCATCCTGGAGGAGGCGTTCAAGATGATCACCGAGGGGCTGCCTTGCGATAACAAGATCACGCCCGGAAACCAGCAAGACGCCCAAAAAGCAAATGATCCAAAATGGTCGGTGGAGGAGCGTGAGCGCAACGCACAGCGCAACATCCTTATTCATCGCCATATGCGTATGTGGGGCAAAGATAAACCCGCCACCGACACGCTGGGCGACATCGCCGATACCGAGCTTAAGATCGAGAAATACCGTCCGTCGCAGCCGGAGCGCCAGCCGAATAAGCCGCCGCCGCTCGACGAGCGCGAGCGGGAACTTTTTCGCGAGCTGCTGCGCCGGGAGGATTACGATGCGTGATTTTGATGAGGAGCTCGCCGCCGCGCTCGATGAAAAAACGCGGAAACATTTCAGGCATTTTATCGGAAGAACCCTGCTCACCGCCGATCCCGACGCGCATTTCCAGAAGAACTGGCATATCGATCTGATTGCCGAGCATCTGGAGGCGGCGCGTCTGGGCAAGCTCACAAGGCTCATCATCAACATGCCGCCGCGTGCGCTCAAAAGCCAGTGCGTGAGCATTGCGTGGCCGGCGTGGATTCTGGGGCATGATCCGAGTGCGCGCATCATGGCGGCGAGCTATTCGGCGCAACTCGCCATCCGCCATTCGCTCGATTGCCGTCAGGTGGTGACGAGCGCGTGGTATCAGCGTTTGTTTCCGGATACGCGGATCGCCCGCGACCAGAATGAAAAACATAAATTCATGACGACGCGGCGCGGCTTTCGCTTTGCCACCAGCGTCGGCGGCACGGCCACGGGCGAGGGTGGAAATTTCCTCATCATCGACGATCCGATGAACCCGTCCCAGGCGATGAGCGCGGCGGCGCGGGCGCAGGTCAAGCGCTGGTACGACCATACGTTTTCCACGCGCCTCAACGATAAGAAGCGTGGGGTGATCGTGCTGGTCATGCAGCGGCTGCATATGGACGACCTCACCGCGCACCTGCTGGAGAAGGGCGGATTCACTCTATTATCGCTGCCGGCGATCGCCACCGGAACGGATTATTTTCATTTCGGTAGCGTAACGAAAAATCGCGGGGAGAAAGAGGCGCTGCACCCGGCGCGGGAGGATACGGCGCTCATCGAACGGGCGAAGATCGAGCTGGGCGCGCAGGCGTTCTCGGCGCAATACCAGCAGCAGCCCTTGCCGGAGGAGGGCGGCATGCTGAAGCGCCCGTGGCTTCGCCGTCACAATATTCCCTCCCCCCTTGAGGGGGAGGGCAGGGTGGGGGGTGGTGAGGAAAGGCACCATGAGCGCATCGTGCAGAGCTGGGATACGGCGATCAAGGCCGAGAACCATCACGATGCGAGCGTGTGCCTCACCTTTGTGGAAAGCGGCAACGTCGCGCATCTCATCGATGCGCGGGTCGAGCGGCTGGAATATCCGGAGTTGAAGCGGCGCGTGCGCGAGCTGGCGGAGAAATTCAAACCACATGCGATACTGGTGGAAGACAAGGCCAGCGGCCAGCAGCTTTTGCAGGATTTGAAGCGCGAAACCTCGCTGCCGCTGGTGGCGGTGCAAAGCAGTGCGAACAAGGTCACGCGCTTTGCGGCGGTGTCGGCGATGATTGAAGCGGGGCGGCTGTCGCTGCCGCATAACGCGCCGTGGCTGGCGGCCTTCGAGCAGGAGATTTTAGAGTTTCCGCACGGAAAACACGACGATCAGGTCGATGCGCTGACCCAATATCTCGATTTTCTGCGGAAATCTTCGTTCGATAGATTAAGCATGCGCCGCATTTAAACGGCTCAATAGATTGATTTATAATGATTCAATGGCTTAAATTCGCGCCATTTCATGTTTACCTATTATTAAATTCGCTGTGTTATTTTACTTAATAACGGCACAATAGTTAATAAGAAACGGACCGGCCGCAACGGGGCTAACATAAGAATAAAAGGTACAGGGTTATGACAACAGATAATATCAACGAATGGGTGGACAAGGCCAAGCAATCCGAGGCCGATGATTCCTCCGCATCTTCGTCGGGCGGTGTGCGCGTCGTGCGCAACCAGCCGCAACATCAAAGCATCGGCAACATGATTATGGCGGTCGCCGATAAAATCCGCCCGCATATTGCCGCCATGTGCGATGGCGTGCGCAATAATGAAGGTATGCTCATTCAGCCTGCGCATATCCGTGGTATCGCGCTCGAAATGGCAGAGGGTCTGGTGAAAGACCATCAACGTAACAGTAAAAAATCAGCATAATAGGGAACGGCCATGAAAATCACTCCTGAAGACATCCAGCAAAGATTTTCGGCAACTATGGAAAACCGTGGCGTCGATCCCAATAAATGCAACAACACTGCACACCATCTCGATGTGATTGGCAGAGACCTGAAAGGTTTTGATCTCGATAAAACGCAAGGCATGGCGCTCTAAAAAATACAAAAGTTTATTCCCAGAGGCGAAAAACCGGCATTCATAGGCCGGTTTTTTGTTTGCGGGTGATGCGAACGCAGCGGATTTCACGAAAAAACGCATAAATAAATATTGCAATACAATCGCTTGTCATTTTTTTCAAAAAAAATGCATTTCCCCCCTTCCGTGACACATTCTTCTCGGCAAATCTATAAATGTAAGCTCGAAGAAGTGTGACGAATCACTGCCGCTTCCGACGCATCCGTTTTTTTATTTTTCCATTTCATTTTTCAATTTCCAATTTCAACCTCAGGGGGGACGCATGAAACTTTTCCGCAAATCCACGACAAAAGCCGCTGCCAAAAAATCGCACCCATCTTATCTCGCGGGTAGTCTCATGCGTTCCTACATGGTGATGCCCGGCCAGCCGGTATGGACGCCACGCGACTATTTTCAGTTTTCGCAGGAGGCCTATGCGAAGAACGTGGTGGCCTATCGTGCGATCGGCATGGTGGCGTCGGCGGCGGCGACGATTCCCTACATCCTCTACCAGAAAAACCGCAACGGCAAGCGCGAGATCATGACGCATCCAGTGTTATCGCTGCTTTCGCGCCCGAACCCGACGCAGTCGTTCAATGATTTTCTGCAGGCGCTTTATCACTATAAAATGATTTCGGGAAATGCCTTCATACAGGCGGTGATGCCTTCCGGCGAGGCCCCGCGTGAGCTGTATCTCCTGCGGCCCGACCGCATGCAGATCATCGCCGGGAAAAATGCCATGCCTGCGGCGTATCGTTACACCGTGGATGAAAAAACCGCCGATTTTCCGGTGGACCGCCTCACGGGCCGTTCGCGCATACTGCATCTCAAAACGTTCCATCCGACCAACGACTGGTATGGCCTCTCGCCCATCGAGGCGGCGGCCTACAGCATCGACCAGCATAACCAGGCGAGCACGTGGAACCAGTCGCTCATGCAGAATGGGGCGCGTCCTTCGGGGGCGCTGGTGGTGCGCGGGGAAAATGGCGGCGGCGTGCTTTCCGAGGAGCAATATAATCGCATGAAAATTCAGATCGACGAGCAGTTTTCCGGCAGCATCAATGCCGGGCGGCCGCTGTTGCTCGAAGGCGGGCTGGAGTGGAAAGAGATGAGCCTTTCGCCGAAAGACATGGATTTCATCGCCAGCAAAAATGCCAGTGCGCGGGATATTGCGCTGGCGTTCGGCGTGCCGCCGCAGCTGCTCGGCATTCCCGGCGACAGCACCTATAATAATTTGCAGGAGGCGCGGGTGTCGCTCTGGGAGCAGACGATATTGCCGCTTGCGGCCAGCACCGCCGAGTCGCTCAACCACTGGCTGCTGCCGCTGTTCGGCGAGGGGCTGGAGCTGGTGCCGAATACCGATGACATTTTGCCGCTCGCCATCCGCAACCAGGCGATCTGGGACCGCGTCGAAAAAGCATCCTTCCTCACCGACGATGAAAAACGCGCCGCCGTCGGCTATCCGCCCGCCAATCCTCGGGCGTGACCCGATGATCCATAATCACCCTAGCATAAGTCAATTGCGAGAATGAAAGGAATGAAGTATCGTCGGTGAAGTTTAAACGAGCGTATTTCCTATGGCCCTCAAAAACACTTCCGATTCTTTCGGCTGGCTAGCGAAGTTGTTTCACTGGCTGATTGCGGCGTGCATCATTACGCTGTGGATCGTTGGCAGCCTGATGGGCGATATGGAAAATTCACCCACTAAATTCCAGATTTATTTCCTGCATAAATCCACCGGCATCATGGTGCTGGCGCTGGCGGTTCTGGCATTTACGTGGCGTGCGGCCAATAAAAAACCGGGTTTGCCTCCGCATGTCGGCAAAGCGCAAAAAGCGGCGGCGAGCGCGGTGAAATATGGGCTGTATCTCTGCATGATCTTGATGCCGATGAGCGGCTGGGTGATGAGCTCGGCGGCGGGATACCCCGTATCGGTATATGGGTTGTTCACGCTGCCCGATCTGGTGGCGCCCGACAAAGCGCTGGCGGAGAGCATGAAAGAGCGTCACGAAGCGACCGGCAACATCCTCCTCGTGCTGTTCTGCCTGCATGCGGGTGCGGCCCTGCTGCACCATTTCTACCATAAGGACGGCGTCCTGAGAAGGATGTTGCCTTAATCCCCGCATTTATTGCGGGGTCCGGTCATCACCGATGTTTCGGTGAGTGGACCTTACAAAAATTCCCTACCCCCTGTTCGGAATAACCAACTACCAGACCCCGCAACAAGTGCGGGGATAATCACGAGGAACTACCAATGACCTACAAAAAGATTAGCGCTTCCATGCGGGAGCGCAAACGAATGGCGTTTGCCTTACAGGTAAAATCCATGGGCGCCGACGGCCGTTTCGCGGGCTATGCCAGCGTGTTCGACATCGTTGATAACCAGAAGGATATCATCATGAAGGGCGCGTTCGCAGGAGCGCTTAAAAACGGCCCCGGCGCGATCAAGCTGCTATGGCAACATCAGCAGGACGAGCCGATTGGCATCTTCGACCATATTTTCGAGGACGCGTTCGGGCTGTATGTCGAGGGGCGGTTGCTGCTCGATGTGCAACAGGCGAGGGAGGCGCACGCGCTGCTCAAGGCGGGTGCGGTTTCGGGCCTCTCCATTGGCTATTCGCCGGTGCGCTACCGTATCGACGGGGATACCGGGGTACGGTATCTGGCGGCGGTCGATCTCTTTGAGATCAGCCTCGTCACCTTTCCCGCCAACGACGCCGCGAAAGTGACGGTGGTGAAGGGCACTCCCTCCCCCCTCAATGGGGGAGGAACAGAGATGATCGCCCTGCAAGACGCTCTCGACAAGGCCATCTTGACGTTGCGTTTTTAATAGGTTATAATAGGTCTTATTGAATTATAATAGGATCTATTAACTATGGAAACGTTATCCTTTCAGGCACCGGCGGCGATGAAGAAAAAGCTGGAGCGTTTTGCCGGCCAGCTTGATCGCAGCAAGGGCTACCTTATCCGCGAGGCGCTCGCCGACTACCTGGAAGATCTGGAGGATTATGTAGCGGTCATGCGCGACCGGAAATCGCATGATCCGAAGCGGAATCTTTCGCTTGCGGCGGTCAAACGCAAATACAAGCTTAAATAATGGCGTGGCAGGTTGAGTTTACGGCAAAGGCGGACAAGCAGTTCGCCAAGCTCGACCGGCACACGCAGCAAGCCATCGTGAAGTATCTTGAACGCGTCATCGAGAGTGACGACCCCACATTATTCGGTAAAGCGCTGGTCGGTGAATTTTCCGGCCTGTGGCGTTACCGCGTGGGCAAATACCGCATCATCTGCGACCTTCAGCAACAACGGCTGATTGTCGAGGTGGTACGCATCGGTAAACGCAACAGCGTTTACGATTAACCAAACCACCAACCAACTTTTTTTTACCAACTCATTCCCGATTAGTGCCAAGCAGTACTAGGAAGGCAAGGCGAGGTGGAGGGAGCGTACATGAGAGTACGTGACCGATACCGAGTCCGCCGCCTGACGACGTAATGCGACGGCAATAGGAGGGAATTTTATCAACCAACAAAGGAATGAAATATGACTATTTCTGAAATCACTGAACGCGTCTCGCACCTGGGACATGCATGGGAAGAATTCAAGCATGTGAACGATGCGCGCCTGCGTGAGATCGAGACCAAAGGCTCTGCCGACGGCCTCTATAACGAGCACCTGAACAATATCAGCCGTGCGCTCGACAACTACAAATCGCGTCTCGACACCATCGAGACGGCCTATGCGCGTCCGGAACTGGGCGCCGAGCTGGAAACCAAACATACCCATGCCGGGTATAGCGAATACAGCAAGGCCTTCCGCAATTACCTGCGTAAAGGCATGGATGCGGGTTTAGAGCAGCTTTCGACCAAGACACTTTCGGTCGGTTCCGATCCCGATGGCGGTTACCTGGTGACGCCGACCATGAGCGGCAAGATCGTGAAATCGGTGTATGAAACTTCGCCGATGCGCCAGGTCGCTTCGGTGGAAACCATCACCTCCGATTCGCTGGAACTGATCGACGACCACGACCAGGCCTCGGCGGGGTGGACTTCGGAAACCGGCGCCATTTCGGAAACCAATACGCCGCAAATCGCCAAGCGCAACATCCCGACCCATGAACTTTATGCACAGCCGAAGGCGACGCAGAAGCTGGTAGACGATGCCGCGATCGATATCGAAGCATGGCTTGCCGATAAAATTTCCGACATCTTCGCCCGCAAGGAAAATACGTCCTTCATCAGCGGCAACGGTTCGGGCCAGCCACGCGGTATCCTCACCTACGCGGCGGGCACCGACTGGAACCAGATCGAGCAGATCGATTCCGGCACCAGCGGATCGGTCACTGCCGACGGCCTCATCAAAGTATTTTATGCGCTGAAAGATGCCTATACCCGCAACGCCAGCTTCATGATGAACCGGGCGACCGTGCAGGCGGTGCGTCTCCTGAAAGAGGCGACCACCAACCAATATCTGTGGCAGCCGGGCCTTGCGGCCGGTGCGCCGGATACCCTCATGGGGGTACCGGTGATGATGGCGTCCGACATGCCGACGGCGGCGGCGGATTCGCTTTCGGTCGCGGTGGGTGATTTCAAGGCGGCGTACCAGATTGTTGATCGCCGTGGCATCAGCATCCTGCGCGATCCGTTCACAGAAAAACCGTTCGTGAAATTCTACGCCACCAAGCGCGTCGGCGGCGATGTCATCAATTTTGAAGCCATCAAGCTGTTGAAGCTTGCTTAACCTAATCCCCGCACTTGTTGCGGGGTCTGGTACTTAAAAAACACCGGACCCCGCCATTCGGCGGGGATTATCATTTCGGAGAAAATTTTATGAGAGACCTTTACCGCAATATACTGGTGACGCAGCATCTTGACCCTGCGACCGCCACCACCACCAGAACCTCCACCACCGTCGACCTTCAGGGCTATGACAGCGCGAATCTTCTGTTTGCCGTCGGGCAGTCGGGCGATACCTTGTCCGGCTCGGTGTACTGGACGCTGAAACTCACCCACAGCGACGACGATTCGAGCTATTCGGATGTCACGCTCGCCGAACTCAACAACACGGCGGCGACCGTGGTGATCGATTCCGGCAGTGAGGACGGCACGGTTTACGGCTTCGGCTATAATGGGGCGAAACGTTACCTGCGCGCCGTGGCCACCCCGACCGGCACCCATAGCAACGGCACCCCGCTCGCGATCATCGCCCTGCGCGGCACGCCTGCCTATGCCCCGGTGAATTAGTTTACATCCCCGGCAAGCCGAAGGCGCGACCGGGGATCTTGTGGTCGCCACACATCGTAGCTTCTACAGGATCCCCGCCTTCGCGGGGATAAACTAGGAATATGACATTCTTCCCATACATGCTATGACATGTCTTATGTCGACCAAAACAAATATTGAATGGACGGAAATGACGTGGAATCCGACAACGGGTTGCACGAAAATTTCACCTGGATGTAAATATTGTTATGCGGAAGTAATGGCGAACAGGCTGCAGGCGATGGGCGCTGCGGGATACGAACAAGGCTTTAAACTACAACTCCATCCCGATCGCCTGAAACAGCCGCTTGCGCGTAAAAAATCGACCACCTATTTTGTCAATTCCATGAGCGATTTATTTCATGAAGAGATTCCGTTTGCTTATCTCGATCAGGTATTTGCCATCATTCGTCAAACGCCACAGCATACGTATCAAATTCTGACAAAACGCCCGGAACACATGGAAAATTATTTTAAAACGCGCATGGTGCCTGTCAACGCATGGCTTGGTGTGTCAGTAGAAGACAGAAAATATGGGCTTCCCCGTATTGACATTTTACGACGTATCAATGCCTCCACACGCTTTCTTTCTATTGAACCGTTGCTGGAAGATCTTGGAGAATTTAATCTTCAAGGCATTCAATGGGTGATTGTTGGCGGAGAATCGGGTGCAAAAGCGCGTCCGATGCAAGAAGCATGGATAGGGCATATTGCCAACCAATGTTCTAAAAATGGCGCTGCCTTTTTCTTCAAACAATGGGGCGCGTGGGGTGCGGATGGAGTTAAGCGCTCCAAATCCGCTAATGGCCGTGAATTTCAAGGAAGAATCTGGGCTGCGACTCCTTCAGATACGCAAATGGATCTGGCGCTAAAATATTAATCTTAACAATTTTTTAGTTATTAGAAAATCGAGAAAGGGACAGGAATGATGCCGTGCCGCACCATTTTTATGACTGGTCTAATCCACGCAAACCACCGCTTTTACAACTCCATAGCATTGCAAAGCACGAGGTAATAAAAACATATCTTGAACACCATATTGAACGGTTGACCGCCCATTCTCGAATGGCACGCCTTAGGCTTACTATCGTTGATGGATTTGCTGGTGGCGGCATATATCGCCATGCGGAAACAGATAAATTATGTGCCGGTTCTCCTTTTATTTTTCTTGAGACCGTCCATCGAATGGAAAGAAAGATACGCAAAAAACGCACCAAAAAATTTTGCATTGATGCAGCGTATTATTTTATTGATAGAGACAATGATGCTCTATCTTTTTTACGCTCGCAATTGCATAAAAAAGGATACGGCGACCTGATTGGTGAACGCGTTTTCTTACTGCACGGATCTTTTTCCAATCTTTTCGCAGGACTAATGGAAATTGTTCGCTCACGCGGTGGGCGCGCATTCTTTTTATTGGATCAATATGGTTATAAGGATATACCTTTGTCGCTTATTAAACAAATATTCACCCGCCATCCAAGCGCTGAGGTGTTGTTTACATTTGCGGCAGATGCGCTGGTCAATTATATGGCTCATCGCAAGCAATATTACAAATGCGTACACAACATTGATCCCAGCGGTCGTTTATTGCCTCGTGAAGACATAGTAAAACTAAATAGACTTAAAAACCGTTCGGCATATAAAACAAAAATAACCGAATGGCGTTTAATGACTAAACATAAGTTACTGTGTCGCCTTATTCGGCTTTGTGGTGTGCGCTATTGCGTTCCATATTTTATCGTTTCCCCAAAAAGCAATCGTGCATATTGGTTTTTACATTTTTCAAATCATTTGAAATCTCGAAATCAAATGCTCAAGTTGTGTGGTCGCAACCACAATGTTGTAGTGCGACATAAAATGTCTGGATTCAATATGTTTGGATATGCCCCTCGTAAACACTCAGCCACAGAAATCGATTATTAGAAAACGGGCTGCGCGGCACGCCTGCCTATGCCCCGGTGAACTAGCAACAGAAAGTGGAATTGGGGAGTTGGGGAAATGAGGAATTGGGGAAATTCTCCAGTTCTTCAATTCTTCAGTTCGCCAATTCCCCTCCCTTCTCTATGGCAAAAAAGCCACACCCGCCCCCAAAAACGCGGGCCATATTCTCACTTTTTCTCGTATTATTTCCTTCTTTAATGGTTTTTTAAGTCACTTGACCTAATGTCAGGTGATAGGTTAAACTATTGAGACTACGGGAGAGTGAGGAATTTGTGGGTAAGCTGACGACATCTGAGCAGATCATTGCAGAAAAAACGGTGTGCATTCTTCTGATTCGTGGTGAAAGCCCCGATGGCGGGAAGATGTATGCCTATGTCGCTGTTCGCGCCGACAAGCTCGAAGGCTTCATGGAAGCGCAGAAATCCGGCACGTTCTTCCCGGAAGATTACGGGATGATACTGGAGGCGGGCGAAGGCGAGCCGTCGGACGAAGTCAAAACCAAGATGACGCAGGAATATGGCTTCAATCATGATTCGATGATGGATATCGAAGGCTCCAAAGGCGCCCATGATATCGCCAGCAATATTTCCGGCATCGTTCAGGCCGCGTCGAAAAACAAAAAAGACGGCGACGCCGAATAATTCTCCATCCTCATTACACCCAATCATTTATAGAGTGCTTCCGCTTTAGTCTTGTGCTAGGCAGCCGAGACCGAAACCTTTAGCCCCGGCGAAGGCCGGGGAACGCACAAGGCTAAATGGGAAGCGCTCTAATGGGCGACGGCTTTTGCTGCGGCGGGATCGTGGATAATCCCCAGGCCTTTGGCGATCTTGAGCATACCCTCGGTCATGCCGCCCAATTCCCCGGGGGCGGC
Source organism: Alphaproteobacteria bacterium (assembly GCA_033763575.1). Taxonomy (GTDB): domain Bacteria; phylum Pseudomonadota; class Alphaproteobacteria; order Rickettsiales; family SXRF01; genus JANRKF01. The sequence goes on from JANRKF010000013.1 coordinate 66,380, forward strand.
TTTTTTCCCGGTGAATTCGAAATGATGTTCCGGCGTTCCAAACAAACTCTTTTGCCCTTTATCTATGAGCACGCCCTTGCTCTCCGCCTTGTATAGCCCCGCCATCATACCCGCGGTGGGTATCAACGTAAGGTAGTTGGGGAGGATATAGGCAATGGCGAAACGGGAATCCTGCTCGGCCTTCTCTTCGCTCCATCCGGCGGCCTTCATGATGTTCTTGGTGGTATCCTTGATACTTCCGGTCACCGGCTGCATGGCGCTGGTGCCGAGGAACCATGCCGTGCCCAGATGCACGGGCAGATCGAGGCGCGTCCACATCCTGCCGGGAAGTTCCTTGGTGCCCGTGGCGCGGCTTAAGCCTTTTTCCGCCAGCACCAGGCTGCCCCAACCGACCGCAAGCGCCGCCGAGTAGTGATATCCGCTGTTAAGCAAACCATCGAGCCTCTGCTCCTCTGTCTGGTGATGCCGGAGTTCGCGCCCTTCCTCGCCCTCGATACTGCCGGCGAGATTATCGATTGCCCATTCGATCGGCTTTTGCAGCATCTTGACCGGGGTATACATCGCGGTCTTGAACGCGGATTTCAGGAAGGGGAACGCTTTGTCGAAAGGCTCCTGGTAGCGCAGGAAAATGATCTCCGTCGCGTTACCCACCATATCGGCAATGAGCATCTGGGACGACTTGGTCCAGCTCTTTTTAACCCAGTTATTGTTACTGCCGTCACTCATTGCAGACACACTTCTCCTATTTATACCTTCTAAGTATAGCAAATTTTACATCCAGAAATGTGACAATTCTGTGAAATCACCAACCCATACAACCGAAAATAAGGAGTTTTATGACCCATTTCCGCCATCGCGGGCTGGTGCGGGTGACGCCCCCCACCGCCGAGCCGCTAACCCTTCAGGAAACAAAGGAATTCTTGCGGATTCCGCATAATGACGACGATTCCCGCATCAACGATATGATCGTCACCGCCCGTTCGCTGGCCGAGCAATGGCTCAGGCGGTCACTCATCACCCAGGGCTGGAAGGTATCTTTCGAGGACGCCATTACCGGCACGATCCGCCTGCCGATGGGTCCGGTCCAGTCCATCACTTCGGTGGTGACGACGACCGTGGACGGGGTTCCGCTCACCATCCCCACCACCGCCTACCTGCTCTCGGTGACACAGGATGCGATCGTGGTGGACAACATCATCAGCGGCCATCGCATCGACATCACCTATGTCGCAGGGTACGGCTCCGGCAGCCAGCTTCCGAAACCGATCAAGCTCGGCATGCTGCAACATATCGCCGCCATGCTCGACAGCGAAATGACGCTGGCGCCGATTCCCGACAGCGTGCTGCCGTTTTACACGCCGTTTCGGGAGCTGGCCCTATGAAAATGTTCAATGCCAGTCTGCGCCACAAGGTGTTCCTTGAGCGCAAAATCCAAACCACAGATGGGGCGGGGGGGTATACGGACGCATGGGAAACGATAGCGACATTATGGGCGGGAATCAGCCGCCTGCGCGGCGGCGAGAAATTTTCCGCCGGGCAACTCTCCGCCAGTTCCACTCATGTGTTCCGCCTGCGTTACAACCACAACATTACCACCGACATGCGTTTTTCCTATGACGAGCGGCTGTTCAATATCCGTGCGCTTCGCAATGTCGATGAGAGGAAACGGATACTCGATGTTTACGCCGAGGAGGGCGTGGCCATATAATTGACGCCCATCGCAGGCAAGCGGCCAGGCGACAGGTTGAGCGCCGTCATCAGCAGATGCACATGGGCGCGGAATTTGGCGTGCCACTCGCGTTCGGTGCGGATGCCGATGGTACTGCAGATTTCGTCGAGGAAATACACCGAGCTATCCATGGAGAAAACCTGCAGCGCCTCGCCGAGTAATTCCTTGTCGGGTTTCGCGGCTTCCTTGGAAAGCAGGAAAGTGCCATGCACCAGGTCGTGAACCGCTTTCTGCCACGGTTTATAGCCCTCGGCATACGGGTCGCCGGCTTCTTCGATCACATGGTCCAGATGCTGCTCGATGCGTATCAGCGTGACCTGATACACCTCGACAAAGGTCTGCGCCATGCGCGTGGCCTGCAACGCGTTTTCATCGCCGTTTCCGGCTATGCCATCAACCGTTTCCATGCAAACACCTTAACATTTTATTGTGACAGTTTTATGACATATTTCAGCCAATTTTCACTTCAGCAAAGTTTATACCAGCAGCTCACCGGGGATACGACCCTGATGGCACTGGTTTCGGGGATTTTCGACCATGTGCCGCAAGGCACGGCCTATCCCTTTGTAACCATAGGAGAAGCCGCCATCCGCGATTTTTCCAATGCCGAAAAACAGGGCACCGAGCAGCAGGTCACCCTGCGTATTTACAGCCGCGAGGCGGGCCGCAAGCAGGCTTCCGCCATCATGGAGCGCATCGTCACGCTGCTTAATAGCGCTGACCTCACGGTGAGCGGGCAAACGCTGCGCTCGCTGCGTTTTTTATCCAGCAATATCGTGTTGCAGGATGACGGGCTGACCTATCGCGGCACCCTTATTTTCCGGGCGCTCCTGAACGAGGCCTGAATTAACGAGGTAGAAATTCCCCGGCGATGCCGTCGATGAAGGTCTGGTAGCGGGTTTGCAGCGGGTCGATGATGGCGGCGTCGCAGGTGCCGCTAGCATATAATTCCTTATACGAGCCCTGCGCCGAAGTCAGAATATCGTATTGCAACCGGCCGGGCGCGTTCACCGAGGCCATTTCCTGCGCCAGCGCCGAGATGATGATATGGTAATCGGCGGGTTGTATTTTCGCGCATTGCCGCAGCACGAAATAGGTCACAAGAATATCTTCGTAACGTTTTTTGAGCGTGTCGATAGCGGCCTGGGTATCGCCTTGCCCTTGAGGCGCGGGGTCGAGCACCGATTGCAGCTCGCTTTGCGGCCCGACGGGCGGCAGGGCGGGCGGGGGATCGCACTCGATTTTTTCGGCGGTTTTCGCCTTCAGCGTATCGCGTTCATTGGCCAGCATGGCATTTTCAGCCTGCAGGGCGGTGATCCGGCCTGCAAGCTCGTGGTTTTGCTCTTTGGTGCGCAGCATGCTGAAAAGCGCGCCGATGATGATCGCCGCCACGCATACCGCCACCAGCCCGTTCAGCTTTTTGCCCAGCATTTTTCCATTTTCCCTTTGAGGGGGTTTTTTGAAGGAGTTTTATGACAGACAATGTAACATTTTCCAATGATTTACAAAATACGCAGGCCATCGACGCCGCGCTGGCCGATATCGAGCAGGCAGTGGTGCGTTTCGAGGGTATTCTTTCCCGTCATGCGCGATCTTTGAATGCTATATCTGGTATATCTGGCCGGAGAACATCTACAGGCAGACTCATTGCCGGGAGCCTTGCCCGGCTGGGCGGGCTGCTTTCCGGGCGGGATTTGCCGGATTCCCGCACCGTCTTCAACCCAACCCTAGAGAAAACCAATCGTTTTCCCGCTTCGAGCGGACAGTTCATGGCCGACCTGGCCAGCGCCATCCAGCGAATTGGCGGCAGAAACCTTTAAATTGTAACCAAAATGTCATAAAAATAGCCTAGGGTGGAGGGGTGAAAATTGGTACAATGCAAGCAGGTGGAACATGCGTTCCGCCCGCTGGCAAATCGTAGCACGTTAGGGATATGGACAATTACGGTAATCATAACGCCCCACCCGGCATGACTCTCGACCAGGCGAAAAAGCTGGGGGAGCAGACCTACGAAAAAAATCAGAAAGAATTAGCCAAAGGCCTGCAATTGACCGCCGATGAGGACGGGAAATATAACGTCTTCGGCGTGGAAGTTCCTAAAACGCTGGCGCCCGCCATCAACGTCGCGATCGATACGTTGATTACCCCGTTCAGCGGCATGGTCGCCGATGTCGTCTACCAGCACACCAGAAAAATCGCCGCCAATAATTTCAAGGCGACGGCGGAAAGTGCGCACGGCACTGCGCTCACCGCCGAACTGATTGCGCGCTGGGGGATCATCCTCGCCAACCCGATCGGGAAATTCGTAAGCGCCAATGCCAATTACGGGCAGGAAATATTCAAGCTGCACGGCGAATTGAAATCGGTGTGCGAGGCCACGAGCGCGGACTACCAGCACAACAAGGTGGTAAGTGGCGCGCTGCATGAAGCCTCCGAGCGCTATACCGAGCGGCTGACACTGATACTCCCCAGCCTGATGGCGCTGATCCCGCAGGTGGTGTGGGGGATGCAGATGCAGCACAACACCGCCGCCAAGCGTGCGGCGGAATTCGGCGGCGGCAATGCGGTCAGCTCGGCGGTGGACGATGTCGTGAAAAAACGCCTGGAGAGCGTGACCAGCAAAATCAACCTCCAGCTCGAACAGGAAAAGCTGCACGAGGAACAATATAAAGTTTTCAAAAAAACCCGGGCGAAGGACGTCTATAAACTGCTCGACCAGCAAAACGCCAATCCCAATGCCCCGGAGGGCTATGGTGGTTACAACAAGGACTACCAGACCAGTGACCAACGCGAACGGAAACTGCGCGAATGGTTCGATAGGAACGTATGGCAGGAAGCGCTGAACCACATCAAGGAAGAGGAAAAAGCGCTCAGGACCAAAACAGCTAAAGGCAGTGACGGGCATTCCCCAGATAAACCGACCGACAACATGCTCTTAAACCAGCTCTTCTTTGCCGCCCCGGCCTTGTCGGCGGCGGGGCAGGGGATCCAGAGCAGCATGGCCGAGGCGCAGAAAAAGCAGCGTGGGCAGGCGTCATCCTACAAGCTGATCCTTGGCCTCAAAGAACATATGCAGGGCAAGCAGAGTGTCGAGTGGGTGCAGGAACAGGTCATCGAAATCTTCCAGAAAGTCGAGGAAGAAATCGGCGGCGGGAATACGCGCTTCTCCGGCGGGCTGCTTGAGCGCCTCAAGGATTCGATCAGGCCGGTTGCCGAACATATCGCATCGGGCAAGCTCGATCCGCTGTCGCTGGTGAAGCTCGCCGGCGAGGATATGATTATCGAGCACAAGCACAAAACCAAGACATTCCGCAGCGAAGCATCGATCCAGAAAACCCTGGACGATATGTGCTGCACGCAGTTGATCGCCGGCAGCGAAACCTCGGAGAAAGAATTCCTTGGCCGCTTTGCCGCCGACCACGCCCATGTGAAAGAAGCGATAAAGAAAACGCTGGCGGACATGCCCGCAGGGCCGGAGAAAGGCTTCATGGCATCGATTCTTCCGGCGGAAGTGCTCAAAGAAGCGGGAATTTCGAAAGAGGAAATCCGCGATTTGCGCAAGAGTGCGCGGGAGCATCTCCATGATCAGGTTGCCGCCGCCATCCTCCACATCGCCGCGATGGATGAGGAAATGCTCAAGGAGCATGGCGTCTCGACCAAGGAAATCGAGCAGATTAAAAAACTCAACGACAGCATCCTGCAGGGCAACCGGGAAGCGCTGGAGCAGCTGGTCGATAGCAAAAATGAAATCATCACGGTGGTCGCCGCTGAGGGCCTGAACGAACAACTGGCCGGTAACGCGATGGTGTGGACAGAGCGTGTCGGCGAAGCGAAAAAACTCGAGTCTATTATCGAGGCGGCGAAACAGAAAAAAGAAGAAAGAACCGCGCCCCGCGATGAGCATGGGAGCCAACATGCGGACGAGCATGGGCAGGAGATGCCGCCGGAGGAACACGAAAAACCGATGCTCGGCAAGCACGATGAGCACGGCCACGCGCATAAGCATAAACATCCGAAATCGCCGCTCGATCACGCCCGGCGTGACGCGGGCGCGTCACATTTTGAGCAGGGGGCCTAGTCATGGAACCATCTGCGCACGATCAGAAGAAAAAAAATCAATATCAGGAGATCGCCCATCCGGACGACATCGCCATACAAAGCAGCAACACCATTCCGCTGCGCCCGCTCGACCAGTTCCGCTCGTCCTACTGGTCGGGTGCGGTAGCCGCGCTGGGACTTCGTTACCTGCCGAAAATATTTTCCCGCAATTTCTTCAAAACACAGGCAGATGTCTCCTACAATCAGCAACATGCTTATTCCGCGGTGACCGGCAGCATCCTGATGGGGATGACGGGTTTCTACGCCAACAAAACCTATAGCGACATCAAGGCCATCTTCTCGGAAGCGGTCGGCTGGGAGATGGGGAAAGACCCCGAAAATATAGGGTTCATGGATTTGTGGAACAGTAAAAACAGCATGGTGCAGCAGACCATGCGTAATTATGTATGGTTCAATTTGCGCCGTGTTGGCGTGAATATGGCGTTTTTCCTGCCTTTCATGCCCGGTTTCAAGCAGGGCGTCGAGGGGCTGGAAAAGGGCTTCAGCACCAAAATCAATGACGGCGAACTGGGCGTGGATTTAGGGGTGAGCGCCAATGCCGCCTATCTGCTCAGCGACGTGCTCAACCGCAAGCAGACACCGTTCGAGGCGCTGCAATCGCTCATCAACGCCAAGATCAACCACCTTGAGCATTTCTCCGACCGCTTTGTCGGCACCGACCTCCTCAACATCTATGAGCGCCACGCCGTCCACGATAAAAACGAATCCTTCCTGTCGCTGCGCGGCACGGAGAAATGGGATGAAGCGATGGAGCTGTTCGACCGGATGGCCGAGCTGCTGAATGAAAAATACCGCAACGAAGTGCCGCACGAAGAAGCGCGTTTCGGCTTCTCGAAATTCATCCACCTGCTCGGCACGCAGAAAATCGACCCCGATCACATCAAGCTCTCGCGCATCTACGTCGAGATCGCCAACCAATATGGCGTGAAGGAGGTGGATATCGCCGCCGAGCAGATCGCCCAGGGAAAATCACTGGAAAAGGTGATGGCCCGCTATCCGCTGGTAGCGCAGGCGGCGGTGACGGCGGCGGAAATCGCGGAAAAAGAAAACCCTGCCGAGGCGCGCACCCCGGCCCATGCGAAAATTATAGAGAAAAAACAGCCCGTTGAAAGCCATGCCGAGCGCTATGCCGCGCAAAGCCAGGAAGCGCACGCGCAGCCATCTACGCTCTCTATTTGAGGCTGTCACATAATCTTAATACAAAACCCATGTAACCCCTTGCCCGGATAGGCTATATTTAAAGGGTGGAGAAGTGTGGATTATGGTAGGATCACCAAAGATAAGACCGATGAAGCCTGTAAATCGATTGGATTCGATCGGGGAGACGGTGGCCGAGGCGCGCCCGGATACGCTTGTCCGCAAAGCTGGGCAGGCTTCGGAAAAAGCCCAGGACTGGATGGAAAAATACCTGTATCGTCCGGGCCAGAAAAAAGCGCCCGCACCTGCAATCGAAACGCCACCCGCACCGGCGGCAAAATCCAAATCATCGTCATACTCATCGGGATATTCACGCAGCGACGAATTTGCCCCCGTTGCATCCCCGGCAAAACCGGCAGGCGAAGGAGAGATCGATCCGGCTTATCTGGTGGCGGGTGCGGCGGCGGCGGGTCTGGGCGCGGCGGCATTGCGCCCGCGCTCGGATGAAAAACATAAACCCACGGAGCTGGAAGCGCTCGGCAACACCGTCATCGGCGGGTTGGATGCGGCGGCGGGCACACTCGGCAGCGTCACCGGCATGACCGGCATGGTGCTGGGCCTCGGCGGGCAGATGGTTGTTCCGACATTGGCGGGTGGCCTGGGGCTGGTGGGAGCGAAGGGCGCATCAAGAACCATCATGAAGCCGCTGGATTACCTGAACGAAACCACCGTGGAAGCCTTCGCGGCCAAACATATTCCCACCCATATCAGCGCGAATGTCAGCAAGGCCTCGAATACGCTGGCCGGGGTGGCGTCCGTGCCGCTGGGCACGATGTCGAAACTGCCGCTGCTCGGTTCGCTCAAAGCGGAAAATATCAAATCGCTGCCCACGCAAATCAAGCAATCCTCGCTGATGCATGCAACGCTCAGCAGCTCCTTCATCGCCATGGGCGGGCTGCAGATGTATGGCGTCGCCCGCGAATTCTCCGGCATGGTACAGGCGATGGAAGAGCTGGAACACGATCTCACCGGCAAGAAAGTGTCGGCGGCGGGCGTGCTGCTTGGCAATGTCTCCAAGCCGGTGGCGGCCCTTCGCACGCAGTTGCTGCAAACCGACGGCACGCACATGCTGGCGGCGATGGCCAATCTCGGTATCAACATCGCCATGGCCTTTTCCAACCGCCTGGGGTTCATGTCGAGTATGTTGATGTTCCAGGCACCGGAACTCATCAACACCGTGGCGGAAGGCGTCTTCGGGCATTCGCCGCTGCCTGTCTATTCCGGCCTGCGCGCCGCCTACAACGCCGGGCAGGAGATTCCGGCGGAAGCGTACGCCGAATTCCTGCTGCTTTCCAGCAAGGAGCTGCGCGATCATGGTTCCCGCGGCAAACGCATGGCTTCGGAGATCGCCAAGGAATATGCCGGGCAGCATGTATCTCCGGCGGAAGTGCTGCGGAAAGTCTATAACGGCGAGATGAAAGCGCGGATGGAGGCGATCGTCGACAGCCAGCCTCAAGTTTCGCACGTCGATCGCCTGAAAAATAAAGCGCGCACGGTGGCGGCGGAAAAATTTCCGCAGCCGGTGGGCAACTTCACCAGCCGCCTGCATGAACAGGCGCAGCTGGCGGAGATGACGCCGCCTTCGCCATCACTCAATTAACGGGAAGACCGGATTGTGAACGATAAAAAACAAGAGATGCAGGATAGGGGACTGACCGGGCTTGGCACCGATAACGAGGTGCTGGCCGCGCAGCTTGCCACCAATACGCTGGGCCATATGGCCGCGCCCGCCGGACTTGCGGTGGATCTCTATGCGGCGGATGTCGAGCTGCACCGGAATATCCAGGCGGCCACCAGCATGATGGGCGAGGATACGCGGACGCTGAAAGCCGGAAGCCCCGCCTTCCGCAAATATATCAAAGAGGAATTGCCGGAAGTCTATGGCGACCGCGCCATGGGTTTTGTCGCGGCCATCACCGGCGGTGCGGTAGCGCTTGGCCTCGCCGGTATGGTCTTCGGCCTGCCCGGTGGATTCCTGGGGATGCTGGCCGGACTCACCATTGGCGCGGTCGGTTCGATCGGCGGGAATTATATCAAGAACCAGTTTTTTCCCAGCGACTATAATACATTCCTCGATTTTGCCGCCAACCTGCAAAATCTCGGACAGCAGAAACAAATGACGCCGGAAACGGCGTTCGTGGCGCTGGTGATGAATATGCCGGATGAGCGTTCACGAAAAGACGTGATGGCGACATTGCCGAAACGCCTGCGCGTCAAAAATGAAAAAGACCTGATCCGCCTGCTGGCCAGCGACGAAGGGCGGGAGGCGCTGCGCATGGCCATGGTGGAGAACGACGCGGCCCTGCGGGCGGGTGTGGGCGCGCTCAGCACCTCGCCGCAGGTCACCATTTCCGAACAGTTCGCACAGCTCGTCAACCAGCAGCAGGTCGCCGGGGTGGATTTGCTCAATGGCGAAAAAACCGGGCATATCGGCATGCTGATCGCCAACCACGAGACGATGCAATTCCAGCAATCGCAGGAACCGCAGGACATGGCGCAAGCCAATCCGAATACCCATCTTCCCACGCCCAAAGCAAACCAGCTCGGCGTTTAATCTACTCGCAGGCCGCATCCGCTGCCGCAATTTCACTTTTATTTTCATCGTATTTTTTGGAGTCATCACATGGCGTTTATCGAAACACGCTTTCCTACGGACATATCTTTTGGTTCCGCAGGCGGGCCGGAATATTCCACCGACATCATCATTACCCAGGGGGGGTATGAGCAGCGCAACATCAACTGGGCAGCGGCGCGGGCGCGTTACAACGTCGCCTACGGCGTCCGCACGCAGGAGCAGCTCGATGCGCTGATCGCCTTCTTCCGCGCCCGCAAAGGCCGGGCCGACGGTTTCCGCTTCAAGGACTGGACGGATTACCAGGCGACCGGGCAGCTGATCGGCACGGGCGACGGCAGCACCACCCAGTTCCAGCTGGTGAAAAACTATACGAGCGGCAGCATCACCGATAGCCGCACCGTTACCAAGCCGGTCTCGGGCAGCGCGTCCATATACCTCGCCGGGGTATTGCAGACAACCGGCTATTCGCTTTCCACCACCACCGGCATCGTCACCTTCAGCAGCGCCCCCGCAGGCGGCGTCGCCATTACCGCCACCTTCGATTTCGACGTGCCGGTGCGCTTCGATACCGACCGGCTCTCCGCCTCGCTCGACAGCTACGGCCTTTCCAGCATCAGCGACATTCCGCTGGTGGAAGTGAGGGTGTGATACATCAAACCATTGAATATGATAATATAAATAGATATATTTGGTTAAGATATATCTATTATTTAATATTTATAATGATTTTGCCATTGTAAGAAAATAGTTGTATTATATAAACATTACTGATAGTAGGAGTACCCTTATGGCTACAAAGAATCCTAAGCAAGAAGCTGTCGATAGCAATTATGAGGCGTTTAAGCGCCTTTTACCTGCGATTATCGGTGTTCACGCTAATCAATACGCACTCATGCGGAATGGAGATGTAGTAGAGTATTTTGACACGGCAAAAGATGCTTTCTCAGCGGGAAGTAAAATTTTTGAAGATGGCTTGTTTTCCGTTCAGAAGGTGACTGATTCAATCTCTGATCTGGGTTATTATTCGCATGCCATGCCTAACTGGTGTACTCAACAATAGTTTACAAGCCATTATCGATGTTGCAGTAGCTCCCACTAGTGGACAGGCTCATGCGAAGCTGCAAAATTTCCGAGCGCTGATTGATACGGGAGCGAATCGTACTTGTATTACTGCGCATGTCGTTCAAGCATTATCATTAAGTCCGATAGGTAAATTGCCGATGCGTTCTGCTAGCCATACCATTGACACCAATATTTATATGGTGGACTTGGGATTACCATTTGGCGGTATAATGCGCCTTGATAAAGGCAAGGAGGTGATGGAATGTTGTGATAATAGCGAATTTGAAATTATTATAGGCATGGACATTATTTCTCAGGGAACGTTGACCGTATCTCCTGATAATCGTTTTATTTTCTGCCTTTAAAATCACAATTCATACCTCATCACACAATGAGCTCCTGCTTTCGCGAGAAAATTCTATGAAAACCATCTCCTCCCCACTCGCCGCGCATATCGCGAACCAAGATTAGCGTCATTCCCGCGCAGGCGGGGATCTCTTTCACCACTTGAGCGAAGGGGCAGGGGGATTCCCGCCTTCGCGGGAATGACACAAAAAGGACAACCCTATGAAAACCATCTCCAATGAACTCAGCCAGCATATCGCGGGTGAGGTGACGACGCTTGCCACCTGCTGGAAGCTCACCCGCCGCGATGCGACCGTCATGGGCTTCACCGACCACGACCGCGACATCGCCTATGAATCGCTTACCTACAAGGCCGCCACCGGGTTTTCGCCGAGTGCGGTGGCGAATTCGGCCAATCTGCAGGTCGATAACCTCGATGTCGAGGGCATGCTCGCGGCGGAGAGTATTTTAGAGGCCGATATACTGGCCGGGCTCTACGACTTCGCGGAAATCGAAATTTTCCAGATCAACACCGCCGATACCGCGCAGGGCATCCTCAAAATGCGGCGCGGCTGGCTCGGTGAAGTATCGCTCACCCGCCAGCATTTCGTGGCCGAGGTGAGGGGGCTTTCGCAGTTGCTCTCGCAGGATATCGGCGAATATTTCTCGCCCTCCTGCCGCGCCGCGCTGGGCGATTCGCGCTGCAAGGTAAGCCTGGGCTCCCACACCGTGACCGGCACGGTCACCTCAGGCGCCTCGCGTCTCGGCTTCACCGATAGCTCGCGCAGCGAAACCAGCGCCATTTTCACCGGCGGGAAAATCACCTTCACCTCAGGGGCGAATGATGGCATTTCGATCGAGGTGAAGGAATATATTTACCGCGCTGGCACCGGCGGCATCCTAAGCTTCGTGCTGCCGCTGCCCTACAGTCTCGCCGCCAGCGACAGCTATTCGCTCGTCAAGGGCTGCGACAAGACCATCGGCACCTGTTTTTTGCGCTTCAACAATGTGGCGAATTTCCGTGGCGAACCGCATGTTCCGGGCGTCGACCGCATGCTGGAGACGGCGGGCACACGCTCGGAATGGTAATTCACCAATCTTTAACCCATCCGCGCTAGGGTCGCCCCATGCAGATCATGCGTAACTTTACCCATGGTATTTTCACGGTGCTACGGCTGACCGGCGCGCCGCTATTATACCGCTATCCCCACCGCAATTCAGGCGAAGCGTTGCGCGGCGACTGGCTCAAAATCGCCGGCGACATTGAAAGCGTGATGGGAAAACTGAAGGACGAACGCCATGGCGGATGAGCCGAATTACACCGACAAGCCCTATAAAACCGGCGGATACCGGGACCCGAAGGCGGCGGGCCGCGAGCGCGTGCAGAACCGCACGGTCGAAATCCTGCCGCATCCGGAGGTGCTGGAGAGTTATAATTACGTGGTCGAGGGCTCGGCGAAAATGATCCTCGGCATGTTTGAAAACGAGCAGAAACACCGCCATGAGTGGGAGCTGCTGGCGTTGCAAATTCATAAATTCTCGTCGATGCTGGGGCAGACGCTGGGGTTCCTGATCGCGGTCGCGGTGTTCGTCTCCGCCACCTTCATCGGGATTTACGGCAACACCACCATCGCCGCTTTTATCTGGGTGTTCGGCATGTCGATCATCGTGATGGCGGGATTGGTATGGTCGTATGCAAAATCCATGGGGCAGCGCCCACTTTTCGCAAGGCCCGCCATGCGCACCCATTTCCGGCCGGAAAAAAATCAGGGAGAACCCGCGGCGGAGTGATTATCTCGGAGGTGGTGGTAGGTCGCCCCCAACGTTTTTCCAGGATCCAACTACTTTATGCATCACCTCCATCGGAATATAGAGTATTTGCTTATCGGAAGGAACCCGAATAATTTCTGATGCGGGAATAGTTGAAAATAATCTGCTATTGTCCCTCGATGCAGGCACCAGAAATTCACCTTTACCGTCATCTGTATAGCGCTCAATCATTGTAGCGTCATGATTTGTTAGCTTACGAATCTCACTTCCCAGCAATGCTTCCACCATATCGGAACCATTCGGCACCAATCTGTCAATCGTAGCAAAACTTAAGGCAACCCTATCGGCATCCGCTGCCTGCACTTGCTCGGTTTGTTCTGTAGTAAAACCCATTTTACCCTCAAGAAAATCAACAGGATCAACAGTTTTAGGCAAAAAGACTAAATACTTTGTTTTCCCTGCCGATAAAACGGGGGGAGCCACAAATATCTGGTTTTTTTCTATCCCTCCATCATTGCGGGCTTTTTTTCTGAATTTATCTGCTGTCTCGGTTAGCGAAACCTTTTGAACAGCGGGTTTTTGATCATCTGCCATTTTTTTCTCCATATCTCTGAGCCTGAATCACGCAAGAAAATTTTATTTAATCGTACTCCAAAAGTCAAACATCTATCTTTATGTTAACCCAACAAAAACACATCATCGCCTGTGCGCGGAGCTATATCGGCACGCGCTTTTCCCATCAGGGCAGGCTCAAAAAAACCGGCAGCCACAAGGGCGGCATCGATTGCCTGGGGCTGCTGGTGTGCGTGGCGGCAGAGCTTGATCTACGTGGGAAAAACGGCAAGCCGTTCGCCGCGTTCGACGAGCGCGGCTATTCCCACCAGCCGGATACGGACGCATTGCGGCAGCGCTTTGAAATGCTTCTCATACCGATACCCATCACGGGTATCAAACCCGCCGACATCGCGCTTTTCACCATCGACGGGGCGCCGCAGCATATGGGTATCCTTGCTTCACCACCAACCAGCAACCATCAACGACCAACCAATCTGATCCACGCCTATGCCCCGGCACGCGCCGTGGTCGAACATACCCTCGACGGGTATTGGCAGGAAAAAATGACGGCGGCGTTCCGCCTTCCACATATTCACCCCTAACCGGACATTATCATCATGGCATCTATTCTTCTAAGCGCGGCGGGCACTGCCGTCGGCGCATCCACCGGCACGCCGTTTGGCGCGGCACTCGGGCGGCTGGTCGGCCGCACCGCAGGCAGCCTCATCGACAGCAAATTATTCGGCGGCAGCACCAAATTCAGTGTGCGCGGCTCGCGGCTCGCTGATCTCGCCGTGCAAAGCTCCGCCTACGGGAAAATGATCCCGATCGTCTATGGCAGCGTGCGCCTCGGCGGCAATATCATCTGGTCGCAACCGATCCGGGAGACCGCCTCCACCAGCACCAGCTCGGCGGGCGGAGGCGGCAAGGGCGGCGGCGGGCGCGTATCGCAGAGCACCACCAGCTACAGCTATTCGGTGACGCTCGCGGTTGCCATTTGCGAGGGCGAAATCGACGAAATCCACCGCATCTGGGCCGATGCCAAGCAGCTCGACCTTTCGCAATATACCACCCGCAGGTATATGGGCAGCGAAACGCAGGATGCCGATTCGCTGATCGCTTCCATCGAAGGCGCCGATAAAACCCCGGCCTATCGCGGCATGGCCTATGTCGTGTTCGAGGATTTCCCACTTTCGGATTTCGGCAACCGCATTCCGAATTTCACTTTCGAGATCAGGAAAAAATCGCTCGCGCCGGATTATAACGGCGACACGCTGGAAAATGAAATCACCGGCATGGTGATGATTCCGGGCGCCGGGGAATTCGTCTATGACACGCAGGTCGACACGAAAATTTCCGGAGCGGAAGTGGACGGCCAGTGGGTGCAGCAAGGCAACCAGATGAAAATCAACATGCATAACCCCACGGGCGCGGCCAATGCGCTGCTCGCGCTCGACCAACTGCAGGCGACCTGCCCGAATATCGAATGGGTATCGGTGGTGGCAAGCTGGTTCGGCGATACCATGGACGCCGGCACCTGCCTCATTACCCCCGGCGTGGAATTTCAGGCGGATGCGATCATTTCGCCTGCGGAATGGTCGGTCGCGGGATTCACGAGGAGCACCGCCCGCCTCATCACCCAGATAGACGGCGCGCCCCAATATGGCGGCACGCCGGACGATGCAAGCATCGTGCGCTTTGTCGAAGAAATTCGCTCGCGTGGCCTCAAGGTCGCGTTTTACCCGCTGCTGTTCATGGATATCATCGGCAAACCGTGGCGCGGGGAGCTGACCGGCAGCAGCGCCGATGTCGCAGACTTCTTCACCAAAGCGAACGGCTATAACGCCTTCATCAATCACTATGTCGGCCTGCTTGCCGGCAAGGTCGACGCCTTCATCATAGGCTCGGAACTCAAAGGCCTCACCAGCGTTACAAGTACCCCCGGGGTGTATCCGGCGGTATCGGCACTGGTAAGCCTTGCAGGCACGGTAAAAACCGCGCTCGGCGGCAGTGTCACCGTCACCTACGCCGCCGACTGGTCGGAATATCACCACACCGACGACGGCTGGTATAACCTTGATCCGCTCTGGGCCTCTTCCAGCATCGACGTGGTCGGCATCGACGCCTATTTCCCCTTAAGCAACGTGCAGGCCAGCCTGTATGATATCGATGAAATCCGCGATGGCTGGACCTCCGGCGAGGGCTATGATTTTTATTATTCCGACCCGGAACGTACCACCGAAGTGGCGCTCGATCCGGAATTCGCATGGAAAAATATCGCGTGGTTCTACAATAATACCCACGTCAATCCCGACATGTCCACCACCGGCTGGACCGCCGGCATGAAAAAAATCTGGTTTACCGAGGTGGGGTATCCGAGCGTCGATGCCTGCACCAACCAGCCGAACGTGTTTTACGATCCGAGCAGCAGCGGCAGAGCCTTCCCTTATTTCTCCAAAGGCCGCGTCGATATCCGCGCCCAGCGCGCCGCCCTCATGGCGACGCTTGAGGAATGGAAGGGTTCTTCCATCGTCGAACAGATATTCCTCTGGACCTGGGATGCGCGGCCTTTCCCATACTGGCCCGACCTCACCAGCATCTGGAGCGACGGTGCGGCGTGGAAAACCGGCCACTGGGTGCAGGGCAAGCTCGGCATCTCGAATGTCTCGGCCATCGTTTCCGACCTCTGCGCCCGCGCCGGGCTGGACGAAACGCTCATCGACGTCGCCTCCGTCAATATACCCGTGGAGGGGTATGTGATCGGCCGCCAGCAGTCGCTCCGCAGCTGCATCGAAGCGCTGCAATCGGCATTCTTTTTCGATGCGGCGGAAAGCGATTACATCCTGAAATTCATCCCACGCGGCGGCGAGAGCATCCTCACCATCGAGGAGGATGATCTGGTGATGCAGGAACGCTCCGGCAGCAACAACAGCTTCACGCTCAGGCGCATGCAGGAGGTGGAGCTGCCCAAGCGGGTGAACGTCATGTATTTAAGCCGACTGACCGGCTACCAGACCGCTACTCAATATGGCGAGCGCCAGGTCACCGAATCGAAGGACATCAACACGCTCGATTTGCCGCTGGTGATGAGCGACCAGACCGCCAAAAACATCGCCGATATTACGCTCTATACGGCGTGGCTTTCGCGGGTGTCGTTCGAGTTCACGCTGCCGCCAAAATATGCGGCGCTGGAGCCGGCCGATGTGATTACCGTGAATGCGTCGGGCGTTGCCCACACCATGCGTATCCTCACCATGCGGCTGGTTTCCGGCGGCATCGAAGTGTCGGCGGTGGCGGAAGATATCGCGGCCTATGATTTTTATCAGATACCGGGGGAGGGTATCCTCGCCGATACCGATAATGCCACCCTGCCGGAGACGGAACTGGAATTGCTCGACATCCCGGCGCTGCCCGGCGACAATGAAACGCAGGCCTTCCTGCGTATTGCCGCCACCGGGAAATCGGCAGGCTGGAACGGGGCGGCCATTTACCGCTCCGACGATGATGGCGCGAATTACACGCGGCTGGTGGATGCCACCTCGGCCAGCGCCATCGGCACCGCCTCCACCGCGCTCCCCTCCGGCACCACCGCCGTCTTCGACGATGCGAACAGCGTCACCGTCCTGCTGATCGGCAACACCAGCCTGCAATCGGTGAGCGCACTCGCGGTGTTAAACGGCGCCAATGCAGCACTCCTCGGCAGCGAAATCATCCAGTTCAAAAATGCCACGCTGGTCGGCGATAACACTTACGAATTGTCGGGCTTGCTGCGCGGCAGGCTCGGCACGGAATGGGCGGTGGGCACGCATGCGGCAGGCGAACGCTTCGTGCTGCTGGATTCGACGCTCGCCAAGGTGTCGGGCAGCCAGCAGATCGTGGGCCTTGCACGCTCCTACAAGGCGGTGACGTATGGGGGCACGCTGGCCGCCGCACCCGCCGAGGATTATACCTATACCGGGCTGGGGTATAAACCCTACAGCCCGGTGCATCTCACCGGCACGCGTGACGGCGGCGGCAACCTGACGATCGGCTGGGTGCGCCGCACCCGCGTGGGCGGCGGGTGGATGGACGGGGTGGACGCGCCGCTTTCCGAATCCTCCGAAGCCTACGAAATCGACATTATGGACGGCAGCGATGTGGTGCGAACCATTTCCACCGCCACCACCACCGCCAGCTACTCTGCCGCCAGCCAGACCGCCGATTTCGGCAGCCCGCAGGCTTCCATCGATGTGCGCATCACCCAGCTCTCCGCCATAGTCGGGCGCGGCACGGCGGGCACGGCAACCATTTAACCAGAAAGGACTTCACCATGACCACCACCTCCCATATTGCCATCACGCTTGTCGAGCAATCGCAGGCGCAAAAAGAAGTGACCGTGAACGCGGCGCTCACCCGCATCGACGCGCTATTGAACACCGGCGCCAAAAGCCGCACCACCGCCACTCCGCCGGGCTCGCCGGGCGAAGGTGACCTTTATATTGTCGCGGCTTCCGCGACCGGCGCATGGGCCGGGCAGGACGACAAGCTGGCTTTTTACAACGCCGGCTGGAAATTCATCACGCCGGGGGAGGGGATACAGCTCTTCGTGCAGGATGAAGACGTGTTTTACCTCTATAACGGCAGCTCATGGTTCTCGCAGGCGATTTATATTTATACCGCGCTTGCCGGCACCGCGCACACGCTCGACAGCAGCTATGTGGGCAAAACCATCACCTTCACCAATGCCAGCGCCGTGGCGTTCACTTTGCCGAACGACCTCTATGTCGGTTTCAAATGCCGCGTAATTCAATACGGGGCGGGGCAGGTGACGTTCACCCCAGACTCCGGCGCCACCCGCCGCAACCGCAGCAGCCACACCAAAAGCGCTGGTCTTTATGCCGTATGCACGCTGGAAGTGGTGAGCAATTCCGGCGGCACGGCGGCGGAATATATCTTATCGGGGGACACGGCGGCATGAGTTACATCATTCAGGAGCGCGGCTGGCGGCTCGACCGGCGCGTGCCGCTGGGCATGGTGCTGGCGATCGCGCTACAGCTCGGCGCGGCTCTCGTATGGGCGGCGCAGCTCGATACACGCGTCGCCCGGATCGAGAAGGATATCGATTACATGCGCACTAAAATGGAATTGTTATGAAAATATCCGAGAACGGCCTCCTCCTCATCAAGCGGTTCGAGGGGTTCTCGGCCACTCCTTATCTATGCCCGGCGGGGAAGCTGACCATCGGCTACGGGCATGTCCTAGCCCCGCATTTATTGCGGGGTCCGGTGACAATAAAAGAAGCCGAAAAACTTCTGCTTGCGGATCTGGCCCCCGTCGAGGCCGCCATCAACCGGCTGGTCGTGGCTCCGCTCACCCAGAACCAGTTCGATGCGCTATGCTCGCTCACCTATAATATAGGGGTGGGGGCGTTTGCAAAATCGACGTTGTTGCGCTTACTGAACACCACCAACCACCAACCATCAACCACCAACCAATTTTCCCGCTGGGTCTATGGGGGTGGAAAACGCCTCGCCGGGCTGGAAAAACGCCGCCGCGCCGAAATGGAATTGTTTCAGCAATAACCCTCCCCCCTTGAGGGGGAGGGAAGGGTGGGGGGTGGCGGAATAAATGAGAAACTGAAATAGGTAGCAACCACCCCTCCCCCAACCCCTCCCTCAAGGGGAGGGGGATATCTATAAAATACAACAAGATAATTATAACACCCCCCACCCCCCCGCCACCTTCACATAACCGACACGCAATCTTCATCAAACTGTAACACACAAACGCTATTATTTTGCTATATTGGATTTTAAGTAAGGCAGGAGCAACCACCCCCTGCAGGTAACAACACTAGAAACGAGGAGAACGTTATGGCTATATCAGCAGAAGAACTTGCAGCCTTATTTGAAAAAGGGCTTGGCAAAAAATCATTCGCCAAAATTATGGAAGCGGCGGTGGAAAACTCCACGCTGCTCGATTCACTGACCGGCGCCCAAGAAGCTGCACTCAAGAAATTTGCTTCTAAGAATCCCGCTGCCGCCGCTGAAGCCTTTGGCAAACTCGCCGAAAGCCAAGCACGTACTGCACTTGCAGAAGAACTTGGCGTAGACCCCGCAGCCGCTAAAAAAGAGGTAGACTGGGATTTAACACGCAAACCACGTGAATTTGAAGAAGCCATGACCGAGAGATACAAACGCATGGGCATCAAGAATTTTGCCGATGACATGGGCTTTGACAAGGAGAGCTTCGACGAGTCGGTTGGAAAACACGTCCGTATCACCGAAGACAAATATGGTGATGCCAAGGTCGAGCTTCGTAGAAAATCTGCCTTGGATGACATCAAGGGTGAGATTGACAAGTTACATCGGGATAAAGAGCGCCTGCTGGAGCGCGATCCATCAAAAACCAAGGAAATTGGCGCAATTGACAAGAAGCTTGAGGTGCTCGGTAAAAAAGCGCAGCGGGAAATTTATGACGCTCGCGAAAGTATCGATAAATACGCAAAGGGCCTTGATGATGCTCATGCGAAAAAAATGTATAAATTGGAAGATCGCCAACGTGAGATCACCGATGCTCTCGACTCTATCGACCACAAAGGCAAAAGAGGCGCTCGTAAAATCATTCTGGATGAAGAGCTGAAAAAATCCCTGTTGATTGAAACCGACCATGGACAATATCGCATCGATGAAGATGGGGTAAGTTTGGCGGGTAGAAATAAATCTGGCAAGGCGGTTGAAGTAAAGGATTTAAAAGAGGGTCAAATCAAAGGCATTCGAGAAAAAGCCATAGAGCGTGTTGAACAGCGCTATGACGCTATCAGAGATGCTGCAAAAGAACGGCATGAGGTCGTACAAAAACACCTGACCAGCGCCTCTGAACATATAAACGGCGAGATAAAAACAGAAGTCAGCACCAAAACCGGTATGGGCGAATGGACGGGTAAAACCGCTTCCAAGGTCACTCCGGGTGGGGTGCAGGCCGCCTCCAAAGGCATCATGACCGAAGTAGAATACGAAAAACTCAGCCCCACCGAGAAATTTGGCGCCAAAACCAAGGCGGTATTCAAAAGCGGCCCGATGGGCATGGTGCAGACTGGCCTGATGGCGCTCGGCGGTATCGACGGTTTCCGCCGCATCATCGAGGGCGGCAGCGACATCATGTCGGGTGATCCTGAACGCCAGAATGGCTGGAGCAAAGTCTTCATCGGCGTGCCGGAAGTGGCCGTTGCCGGATGGATCGGCCAGATGGGCGGGCGCAACAAAGTGCTCGGCGTATAAATACTCCTTTAAAGTTTTTCCCACCCCCCGCTAAACCCATGGTTTGCGGGGGTTTTCTTTGCCTTTTCGCCCGCCGCGCTGGCGGGGCAGAAACCCGTTTACACATGCATTTTAGAATGTTAGACTGGTAGTTCGTCTTTATGCAATTTCCTGTATATTTCCCGCTGCGGCGAGAAAAATGCAAGGAATGCCGGAGCAGAGAAACGCAAATGTAGATGGGCTACATGCGGATTCGAGCACCGCCATGACGCGGCAGTTTTCCGCCGCAGACAGGGAAAGACCAGGAAATTCCGAAGGGGGGTTACTGTTTTGGTTGAAGTTGTAGTTCGTGATAATAACGTTGATCAGGCTCTGCGCGCATTGAAAAAGAAAATGCAGCGCGAGGGGCTTTTCCGCGAGATGAAAATGCGCCGTCACTATGAAAAACCTTCCGAAGCCCGCGTTCGCGAGGCGGCGGAATCACAGCGTCGTGCCCGCAAGCTCGCCCGCAAGAATACCGATAAGAACGACTAAAGCCCCGCACTTGTTGCGGGGTCTGGTCTTCTTATAAGGCATTAAAAAACCCACCGTATCGAACGGTGGGTTTTTTTGTAGCCGGACCCCGCAATAAATGCGGGGCTTGGCTAAAAAGGAATCTCATCATCCATCAGTTCAGCGACCGGCTTCGAGGCAGGCGCAGCGGAAGGCGAGTTGTAGCTTTGGCTCGCGCCGTAATCGCCGCTGCTGCCGCTGTCATCGCGCTTGCCGTCGAGCATGGTGAGCACGCCGTTAAAGCCCTGCAGCACCACTTCCGTGGAATATTTCTCCGCGCCGTCTTTATCGGTATATTTGCGGGTCTGGAGCGCGCCTTCGAGATAGACTTTCGCGCCTTTTTTCAGGTAGTTTTTGACCACCTTCACCAGGTTATCGTTGAAAATGACCACGCGGTGCCACTCGGTCTTTTCCTTGCGCTCGCCGGTATTTTTGTCCTTCCAGCTCTCCGAGGTGGCGATGTTGAGGTTGGCGATCTCGCGGCCATCCTGCGTGCTGCGGATTTCGGGATCACGCCCCAGATTGCCAATTAAAATCACTTTATTCACGCTTCCGGCCATAATGTTTCTCCCTGTTAAATCGGCCTGCATGGCAGCGCAGGAGGGCACCCATGTCAAGTCTTTTTACACCTCCGCCGCCGATTCCGCACGCCACCGGCGAAGGTTCTTTATAAATAAGTTATTAATAAATTAATAACTTTAAATCATTTTATTTCCGAATGTCACAATTTTGTCGCACAGGATTCACCGAACTGTAACACACGCCACGCTATAATTGGACTAGTATGAGGGTGAATAGAGAACCCGCAAATCGAATGAGCAGGAGAATGTTATGAGCGAAGAACCAACCAACAATGACAGCATGGCAGCAGACGCGCTTACACCCGCAAATACGTCAGCAGACAAAAAGGACGACGCCCCGGCGGATGCGCGGGAGGAAGAAGACCGCGCCGCAAGAGCCCGCGAGGAAGAAGCGAAAGCAGCGGCTGAGGAATTGGCGCGGGCGAATGCAATCCGACTTGCTATTGCACAAGCAACAAACAGCTTGTATTCATCGCCTGAATCACCTCCCGCCGATGCACCGCCGCTGCAGACACCAAAAGGACCTGGCCCCGTGATCGAACCACCCGAGGCCGGCGAACCTATCTCCGCGCTCGGATCGATTGCAAATGCCGAAGGACAAAAAGGCCCGCCTGTGCCTGGGTCACCGAAAGCCCCAACTTCAACCTCTGTGGCAAGCGAAGCAAGTAACGCAAAAATGGATACGGGGGAAGAACGAAAACAGCCCGTAGCAAATACAAAAGACGCCCAAGAAGCCGCCGCACAGCTTGAGGCACAAACAAAAACGGCAGGGGCCGCCATCATCACCGATGCCGCCACCCGCGCCCGCGAGGCCGTGGCAGGGTTTTTCAAAAAACCGTATGAATCGACCGTGCCATCTCCTACCAGAGAAGAGCTTGCGGACATCCAAGTAGATATGGCGAGAAAACTGACAGCCGCTGCAGAACGTGCAGAAGGCCCGCCAGCACCGGCATTGCCGGAGCCGCTTACGCCCGCATTGCCCAAATTTGATGAATTGAATAACGCAGAATTACTGGATGAGATGCCGAAGCTGGCCGCTCGCCTTAACAGCACACAGGCACAGCTCGAAAACAATAAAAACAACGTAAGGACATCGCCACAGCTCCAAGCTGACCTGGATGCCGCCAACGCAGCCTTCGAAGCCGGTATGGCAGAAGTGACCAAACGCGCCGGCGTGCTCTCGGAAAATCAACTGCCGATTGTGCAAACGTCCCAAGCGAAAACCGTACAGAGTACGGGCTTCCGCTATGCGCTCCTTACCAATGATGCCAGCGTAAAAGCGCATCAGGACACACTGCTTACCCAGATGACCGAGCATGAGCAGTCACAACAACCTGTCTCCGCGCTTGCCCCCGTAGAAATAGCCGCAAATAATGCGATGATACCGGATGGCATTCCACCTTCATCTCCAGCGCCCAAGACTCCAGCGGCGGAAGAATTACCGCCATCTCCTTTGCCGCCGCTGGCTCCTAAGGGAATTGCAACCTCGATTAAACCGCAACCGGCTACCGTCACTGCCGCCCAAGCGGCAGGCATGGGATTCGCTCCCGCCGCCAATGCAGCCATGCCGCCTGCACCTGCAGTGGTGGTGCCAGTAGTAACCACACCAACTGCGGCGGCCGTACCCCCAGCCGAGGCTGCACCTGCAACTCCGGCGCCTGCGCTGATTACCAAAATCACGGATGAGAATATCGACAAAATCACCCGTGCCGATCTGGAGCGGATGGGTCTGGAAGCACCGGAAGGCATGCTGCCGAGCGAACTGGCCGATAAAGACCTTATCAAAGCCGCCCGCGAAAATCTCGTATCGCACCTGCAGGAGAATATCAGCGAGCAATTGCTGCAAAAAGAGCGCCTGAACAGCGAGCTGAAAGACCTGACGGAAAACAACGCCTCGATCAGCAAGGAAGAAGCTGCAAGGGTTGCGGCGATCCGCGAGGAAATCAAGGCAATCGACGGAAAGGCCGATGCCGTCAAGGAAGTCTCAGGCATCAAACTGGAAGCCAGAAAGGTGAACGATGTCGATGCCATTTCCTACGAACTAAAGACCCATGGTAAATTAACGGGCGCGCTGGAAGCAAAACTTACATCCATCAAAGAGACGGATATGGATGAACGGCTCGCCGTGCTCTCCGAGCAAGATCGCACAAAACTCAAAGAAGTGATCAATAAGGCGATTACGGACGAGAAGGGGAAAACCGATGCCGAGGGCGCGCCGAGCGTCAACCAGACGCGCCTGCTCGAACTGCAGAAACTGCAAACCAAGGTGGGGGCTGGCAGCAACACCAGCGATTCCACCCAGGCGCGTGACCTTGCCAAGGCCCTGAAAGCCATGAGCGATCAGGAATTACAGGAATACATGGATAGCAGAAGCGCCAAGGAAGTGGGCGAAATCGCCCAGGCGCTGCAAAACGAAGTGGATGCCGCGAACGGCGACCGCGAGAAAGGTGGCCTCTACCAACGGCAGCTGGATCGTATGCGCGCCATCAACCCAGCACTGCAGGTTAGCAACGCCAAGAAAGCGTCCGACTCCATAAACACCAACGTGACCGGTGAAAATGATGATGGGCTGGAAAATGCAAAAATCATCGATGCGACCGAACTTGGGGAAGCCATTACAGGATTCAATACGGAACTGGCCAAATTAGACGGCACAAGCGGAATCAGCTCCGCCGATCTCCAGCTTCTGCTGGCCGAAGGCACTCGCAAGAATGGCCGCTTCCAATTGTCGGAAAAGGCGGTGGATGATCTGAAAGAGATGATCCCGCAAATGCAGAAAAGGGAAGCCGAAGCCGCCGCCGCAGCAGCAAAATCAGAAGCAGCTCAAGCAGACCGCACGGAAGACATGCGGATGCAACGCGCGATGGACCAATGGGTTGGCAGAGGTTCTCGTGGTAATGAGGACCTAAAAAATGCGCTCAATGCATTACGGGCGGATATGGTCGATGGCCGTGTTGGCGCTCACCGCGACCTCAATCAGGATGGAGAATTCGATTACGAGGATCTGAGAAAATTTCTGGATGAATTTGCAAAACGCAATAACTCGGCAGAAGCCTATCAGGGTTATAATCTCGCCGGCATACAGCGCATCATGGACAACACCCAACCCGTAGTCGAAGCGCCATCCACTCCGAATGAGCGCGGGACTGGCAACAGCGGTCCTGCTCGCCCACGCTGAGGCTGACCGCTTTAAACCCTTGTACATCATGAAAAGAGGGGCTAGTTTTAGCCCCTCTTTTCGTTTGTGAATGGCGGTTTGAACCTGATGTCTGTTTTGTCTCTTTCCACCCCTCTGCGCGGCCATGCCGCCGTGGTGCTTTCCCAGCTTGAGCGCGAGATCGCGGCGGGCACGCTCGCTCACGGCATTTTGCTTTGCGGCCCGCAAGGTATCGGCAAGGCCACGCTCGCCTTCGCGCTTGCCCAAAAACTGCTGGGCGAGGGGGTGGGGGTGGAAGCCCGCATCCGGGCCGGATCGCACCCGGACCTGCTGGTGATTTCCCGCCCTTACGACGAGAAAAAAGAGGAATTCGCCAAGGATATTCCGGTGGAGCAGACCCGCAAGATCGCCGAATTCCTGTCGCTCACCGCAGGCGAGGGCGCGTGGCGGGTGGTGATTATCGACGGCGCCGACGCGATGAATATGAGCGCCGCCAATTCCATCCTGAAAATTCTGGAGGAGCCGCCGCCCAACAGCGTGCTGATCCTGGTTGCCCATCAGGCCAGCCGCCTGCTGCCGACCATCCGCTCGCGCTGCCGCACCACCCGTGTGGCCCCGCTTTCCGAAGACGATTTTACCGAGGTGATGCGCCATGCGCTGCCCGACCTCAGCCGCGAACATGGCCGGCGGCTCGGCGAACTCAGCGATTATGCCCCCGGCCTCGCGCTTACCCTCCACGAGCAGGAAGCGCTCGACATGCAGGACCAGATGGAGCTGATTTTTGCCGGGTTGCCGCGCATCGCGCATGAGCGGGTGCTCGCCATGGCCGAACAGGTCGGCAGCGGCAAGCAGCACGCCAACTGGCAGCTTTTCTCGCGGCTGGCGCTCCACTGGATGGCAAGGCAGGCGCACATTACCGGCAGCAGCCATTGGGCGGAAGGCTGGCAACAGACCAGCCAGACATTCGCCACTTGCGAAGCGCGGCACCTTGACTATAAATCGGCGGTCATCAGTTTCTTCCACAGCCTGCCCAACCTCCAACCCACCGCACGTTCCGCATGAGCCATTACTACATTACCACCCCGATTTATTATGTGAACGACCGCCCGCATATCGGCCATGCCTATACCTCGGTGGCGTGCGACGTGCTGGCCCGTTTCAAGCGCCTTTCCGGCGAAAACGTCCGATTTCTGACGGGTACGGACGAGCATGGGCAAAAGGTCGAAAAATCCGCAGCCGCACAGGGTATCTCCCCACAAGCCATGGCCGATGCGAACTCGCAACATTTCCGGGACATGGCGCAGCTCATGAATATCAGCAACGACGATTTCATCCGCACCACCGAGCCGCGCCATAAAAAAGCCGCGCAGGCATTATGGAAAAAAATGGCGGATCAAGGCTTCATCACGCTGGGTTCCTATGCCGGGTGGTATGCCGTGCGCGACGAAGCCTACTATGCCGAATCCGAATTGGTGAACGGCAAAGCCCCCACGGGCGCGGATGTCGAGTGGGTGGAGGAGCCGAGCTATTTCTTCACGCTCTCGGAGTTTCAGGACAAGTTGCTGGCGTTTTACGAGGCCAACCCCGGCTTCATCCAGCCCGATTCCCGCCGCAACGAGATCATCAGCTTCGTGAAGGGAGGCCTTCGGGATTTATCCATCAGCCGCACCACCTTTAGCTGGGGTATTCCAGTGCCAATCACCTCCCCCAATAGGGGGGAGGGAGTACACATCATGTATGTCTGGCTGGATGCGCTCACCAACTATCTCTCGGCGCTCGGCTACCCCGAAAACACCCCGGAAATGGCCTTCTGGCCGGCCAGCCTGCACATGGTGGGGAAGGACATCATCCGCTTCCACGCGGTATACTGGCCGGCCTTCCTGATGGCCGCCGATTTGCCACTGCCGAAACAGGTCTTCGCGCATGGCTGGTGGACGATCGAGGGCGAAAAAATGAGCAAATCGCTGGGAAATGCCATCGCGCCCGCCGATCTCGTCGCCGAATTCGGCCTCGACCAGACCCGCTGGTTCCTGATGCGCGAAGTGCCCTTCGGAAACGACGGCAATTTCAGCCGCGAGCGCATGATTACGGTCATTAACAGCGAGCTGGCCAACAATATCGGCAACCTCTGTCAGCGCACGCTGTCGATGATTGCCAAGAATTGTGATGGGAAAGTGCCAAATTGGAGTAAAAGTTGGGGCAGCAATCCAGACGACATAAAAAAAGCAGTGGAAAGAGCCTTAGCTCTTCCGCTCGGGGAATATGCTAAATTAACAAAAGAAGAGACTGCAAAACTTGAATCTTTAGCTCAGTTATATGATAGCGGCGGGGTATCTGCATCTGCTGTAGGAATCCGTGGTATTGATTTTGAAACAATTGCAGATCAAGTAAGCCACTGCCAATTTGATAAATATCTTGGAAATATAATTAAATGGTCATCTGAGGCAAATGAGTACATTGATAAATACGCGCCTTGGACATTTAAAAAAGAGAGTAAGCTAGAAGAGATGGAAGCTGTCCTTTTCTCCTTAGCTGAATCTATTCGTAAAATAGCAATTTTACTTTGGCCAGTAATACCCACCTCTGCCGCTAAGATTCTTGATCAGTTGGCCGTGCCCCCTGCCGAGAGGGGGTTCAAGCATTTGAGTGCCGAATTCGCCCTGAAACCGGGCACGCCTCTCCCCCCCCCGAGTGGCGTATTCCCTCGCGTGGGGGGCGCGGTGTGATGCTGGTTGACTCCCATTGCCACCTGAACTTCCCGGACTATAAAACCGACCTTCCGGACGTCATCAAACGGGCGAGGGAGGCGGGGGTTGGGGTCATGCAGACCATCTGCACCGAAGTCGCCGAATTCGAGGAAGTTTACGCCATTGCCGAAGCAAACGAGGGAGTTTTTTGCTCCGTGGGAGTGCATCCGAATGATTCCGGTAAGGAAGAAATCGTTGATTCAAAATGGCTTATCGAGCAATGTTCACGCAAAAAAGTGATCGGCATCGGGGAGACGGGGCTGGATTACCACTACGAAACCACCGACCGCGAACACCAGAAAAAATCACTATATCAACATATTATAGCAGCTCGTGAAACCGGCGTTCCGCTAATACTCCACACCCGCGATGCCGATGACGATACGGCAGAGATATTATCCACAGAAATTCCAAAGGGAAATATACGCGGAGTCCTTCACTGCTTTACCTCTTCAAAACAACTTGCTGATAAAGCAGTGGAATTAGGATTTTACATCTCCCTTTCCGGAATTATCTCTTTCAAGAACGCTGCCCCCCTGCATGAGGCTATCCGCGATGTTCCGCTGGATCGGCTGCTGGTGGAAACCGATGCGCCGTTCCTCGCCCCCATCCCATTTCGCGGAAAACGCAACGAACCGGCCCATGTGGTCCATACCAACCGCATTCTGGCGGGCATTAAAGGCATTTCCGAGGAGGAGTGCGCCCGCATCACCACCGAGAACTTCTTCCGGCTATTTGACAGGGCGGCGGCATGAAGACACGTCATTGCGAGGAGGCAACGCCAACGAAGCAATCCATCTCTCAACAAGCGGGGGCATGGATTGCCGCGCTCCCGGTGGTCGCTCGCAATGACGAGAACGGAGCATTATAATGACCCTTAGAGTGACCATGCTAGGCTGTGGCAGCTCGGCGGGGGTGCCGTTCATCGGGTGCGATTGCCCGGTCTGCACTTCCAAAGACCCTAAAAACAACCGCACCCGCGTCTCGCTGTGGATAGAAATAAACGGCAAGAACCTGCTGATCGACAGCTCGCCGGACCTCCGCCAGCAGGCGCTCCGGGAAGGCATGACCAATCTCGATGCCGTGCTCTATACCCATGATCATGCCGATCACACCCACGGCCTCGATGATCTCCGCTCTTTCAACTACTTATCGGGAGGTCCTCTACCGATTTACGGCGATGCGAAAACGCTGGAAATGCTGCAAAAACGCTTTTCTTACGCCTTTCAGGCCAAACCGGAAAACCTCTGGTACCGGCCATGCCTGATGCCGCACACGGTTGTGGATAAGGATGTGGGCAGTTTTCCGCTTTTTGATACCGAAATAGGGTTTTTCAGGCTGGGTCACGGCAAGTCGAAGACCTATGGCTATCGTATTGGAAATTTTGCTTATTCGACCGATTGCGATGCCATCGATGACGCCAGTTTTGACGCGCTTTCCGGCCTCGATGTCTGGATTGTAGATTGTCTGCGTCCCGAGCCGTCCTACAGCCATGCCCATCTGGAACTCACGCTTTCATGGATTGCGCGGGCCAAACCGAAGCGCGCCATCCTCACCCATATGAGCCATGATTTCGACTACGACACCCTAAAAGCATCATTGCCAGCAGGCGTCGAACCGGGCTATGATGGACTGACCATAAACTTATAGAAACTGGGCTGGAGAAGGATATATGGGATACGCGGAGTACGCCGGACTGCCAGCAGCACTTAATAAGAGCGAATTTGCAGTATTTATGAGCGCCCTGAGAGCCGCAATTGAAGCTCACGAAGAACAAACGAAAGATGGCGACAATATAGGGACTTTAGTGCACCGGATACAATTCATCGGGAAGACTTGTTTTCTCAGGCAACTCGAGAAATTAGAACAGCCCAGTATGGTTAGAATGCAGGATATCAGCGATGCATTTGACCGTGCGTTTGATCTTTTTATAAGCAGCGCAAGACAAGACGCCAAAATTAGAAACTTATTAAGCGCAATTGATGACTCTGCTACCATGATGCCCATTCAAACCGAGTATGGCGAATATAAACAAGCGTGGATTAAAGATACATACGAAAAATGCTTGATAACGCCTTAGACACACCATTATTTTCCATAATATATATTATACGATAAATAGAACATGACCGAAACCCTTGAATCACTTCTGAACATGCTGTGCAAAACGGTGGCCAGGAGCCAGCAGAACGCCCAGCAAACCGTGTATACGCTCACCGACGGGAAAGACGCCAAGCTGGCCTACGATCTGCTGGTGGCGTGCAATGCCGACGTCAAATATTTCGCCGATGCAAATGCCGGAAATAAGCTCTATGTGCAGAATGCCTCGCTTGCCGCCTGCGCCGATAAAATCGCCGCTATTCTTGGCTCCGCCACCCTGTTTAAGCAGATCAAAAACCTGCTCGACAGCACTGAAAATGCCGGAAACTATAGCCTCTCCTTCATCAACACCGCGCATGGCCGCCAGCTGACGCTGCTGTTGCCGCCGGAGAAATCGACGGCAAGCAACGCTCCTGCAGCGAAATCCGCCGCGCCGGAAGCCACCCAATCCCCCGTCATGACCTCCCCTCGGCCAAAAACACCAGTACTGCCCAAAGATGAGGATGCCCTGCTCGCCGGCCCTACGGTCGCCCGCAAAGCCATCCCAAAAAGCTTTAAAGCCAGTGCCACCGAGGAAGACCCGCTGAGAACGCGCATCATGCTCTACTTAAGCAGCCGCGTTTTCACCAGCACAGCCTGGACCATGTTCGCATTGCTGATCCTCGCCGTGATTTTCAGCATCATCATCACCATACGCGGCTTCCTCTGCCCGGATATCGCAGGCGTGCAGAATGTTCCGGCTTATTGCCCCCGTAAAATCGCCCCACAACAACAGGAATAGCATGACCGCCACTTCTTCCGCCTCCCAGCCCCTTTGCGGCGACGTGCATGTCGCGGGCGACAAATCCATCTCGCACCGCGCGCTGATGCTGGCCTCGCAGGCGCTCGGGCTCACCACCATCTCCGGCCTGCTCGAAGGCGAAGACGTGATGAATACCGCCGCCGCGCTCAAAAGCATGGGAGTAAATATCGAGAAAAATGGTAGCCAGTGGCGCGTCGAAGGCGTGGGCATCGGCGGCCTGCAGGAACCGCAGGGCGTGCTGGATATGGGCAATTCCGGCACCAGCACCCGCCTGCTGATGGGCCTCGTCACCCCCTACCCGTTCACCAGCTTCTTCACCGGCGACGATTCGCTGCGTTCGCGGCCGATGGCCCGCGTCATCACCCCGCTGGAGCAGGTCGGCGCGCAAATCACCACCCATAGCGGCGGCAGGCTGCCGCTTTCGGTGAAGGGCACCGACACCCCCAACGCCATCAGCTACACGCTGCCGGTGGCCTCGGCACAGGTGAAATCGGCGATTATCCTCGCCGCGCTCAATACACCCGGCACCACCACCGTCATCGAACCGCATGCCACCCGTGACCACACCGAAAACATGTTGGAATATTTCGATATCCCCATCACGCGTGGGCAGACCAAAGACGGCACCAACATCACCCTGACCGGACGGCCAAAACAAACCGCAAAAAATCGCGACATCGAAGTGCCGGGCGATCCCTCCTCCGCTGCGTTCCTGCTGGTGGCGGCGCTGATCGTGCCCGGATCGAATGTCATCGTGCGCAATATCTGCATGAACCCGCTGCGCACCGGCCTGTTTACAACCTTAAAGGAAATGGGCGCGGATCTTTCCTACGAGAATGAACGCACGCTCGGCGGCGAAAAACTGGCGGATATCCGGGTGCGTTATAGCGCGCTGAAGGCGGTAAATGTGCCCGCCGAACGCGCGCCCTCCATGATCGATGAATACCCAATATTGGCGGTGGCGGCGGCCTTTGCCAAGGGCGAGAGCGTAATGCACGGGCTTTCCGAACTGCGGGTGAAGGAAAGCGACCGGCTGAATGCCATCACCGAAAGCCTCACCGGCTGCGGTGTTACCGCCCGCGCCGAGGGCGATACGCTTTATGTCACCGGCGGGGTGCCCAAGGGCGGCACCACCATCGCCACCCGCCTCGACCACCGCATCGCCATGTCATTCCTGGTGATGGGTATGGCGAGCAAAGAACCCGTCATCATCGACGATGCCAGCGCCATCAACACCAGCTTCCCGAATTTCATATCGCTGATGAACGGGCTGGGCGCCTCGATTGCCACCGACCGAGTACCGAGTACCGAGTACCGGGTACCGCTAGTCATCACCATCGACGGCCCCGCCGCCTCCGGCAAAGGCACCCTCGCCCGCCGCCTCGCCGAGCATTTCGGCATGGCCTATCTCGATACCGGCAGCCTGTATCGCGCCGTCGGGCTGAAACTGGTCTATAGCGACAAGGACCCGAACGACAAGGAAGCCGCGCTCAAAG
The DNA here is from genome assembly GCA_033763575.1 of Alphaproteobacteria bacterium. Lineage (GTDB taxonomy): Bacteria > Pseudomonadota > Alphaproteobacteria > Rickettsiales > SXRF01 > JANRKF01. The sequence goes on from JANRKF010000013.1 coordinate 98,405, forward strand.
CCGCCCGCTCCATCGATACCAATGATTTAAGCAACCCCCGCCTGCGGCAGGAACGTATCGGGAAAGCGGCATCCATCGTTTCCGCCTTCCCGGAAGTGCGGCAGGCGCTGCTCGATTACCAGCGGGAATTTGCTAAGACCCCCAACGGCGCGGTGCTCGATGGCCGGGATATCGGCACGGTGGTCTGCCCCGACGCGCCGATCAAATTCTTCATCACCGCCACCTTGTTCGCCCGCGCCAAGCGCCGTCACCGGGAGCTTTCCGGCGAAGGAATAGAGGTGGTGTTCGATTCGGTGCTGGAAGACCTGCGCGAGCGTGACGAACGCGACCAGAACCGCGCAGCCGCGCCGTTAGTACCCGCCGACGATGCGATTATCATCGATTCCTCCGCCGCCGACGCCAGCGAGATTTTCCAGCGGGCGCGGGAAATCGTGGAACTCCGGAAAGTCAGCGCTTCTTAGTCGGTTTTTTGGCCGGGGCTTTTTTCGCAGGCGCTTTCTTGGCGGTTTTGGCAGAGGATTTCTTCGCGGGACGCTCGTCTTCATCCTCGTCCTCATCCTCTTCTTCTTCGTCTTCGTCGATGCTATCGATCAGGACTTCGCCTTCTATTTCTTCTTCCTCATCATCATCGCCGCCCTCATCAAGCTCTTCGAGGCTTTCGAGCGTCTCCATTTCGTCTTCCTCGATCTCCTCGATATCGTCATCGCCGGCGATCGGCTCGATATCCTCGAACGCATCCAGATCGACGCCCTCAATCTCCTTGACCGGCTTTTTTGCCTTGGCCTGGCGCAGCTCCATCTTGGCTTTTTCCTTGAGCAGGGGATCGTCGGCATCCCCGGTGACCACCGCTTTTGCCCGCCCGCGCTTGCGATGGGCAATGGTGCTGTCGTTGATGGTGGCGCATTTCGGGCACTTGGCGGGATTCTTGCCTAAATCGTAAAACTTGGCTCCACACCCCACGCAAACCCGTTTATTTCCTAAATCAATGCTCACATGATACTCCCTATGAATTCGCGCCAATGAGGTTTGCTTAAACAGAAATGTTTTTTTTGCAACATAAATATTGAAATTTTTGAATAACGTACCACATTCCCTTAGCTAAATAATTTTCAACCGAAGAAAAGAGCCATGACCAGGAATAATGAAAAACCGATAGCCGAAGACCCGCAGGAACCTGCAACCGAAACGCAGGATATTGCTGCCGAAGCCGCAACAGCCGCGCAGATCGCCGATCTGGAAGAAAAACTGGCCCAGATGAAAGACCAGTGGGTGCGCGCTGCCGCCGAAACCGAAAACATCCGCAAGCGTGCCGAGCGCGACCAGCAGGAAACTGCCCGCTACGCCGCTGCCAGCTTCGCCCGCGACATGGTGGGCGTGCTGGAAAATGTAAAACGCGCCGCCGAAAGCATCACCCCTGAAAAACGCGCAGGCGACGAATTGCTGAAAACCGTTGGCGACGGGCTGGACATGACGGTCGCCGAACTGACCGGCATTTTCGAGCGCCACGGCATCAAACGCATCAACCCGATGGGCGAAAAATTCGACCATAACCTGCATCAGGCGGTGGTGCAGGTGGAGCAGCCCGGCACCGAACCGAACACGGTGATCCAGGTGGTGCAGGCCGGATACATCATGCATGACCGCCTGCTGAAACCGGCCATGGTCGCCGTCACCAAGGCCGCCAGCGATGAAAAAAAGCTGGATACCAGCGCGTAGCCTGTCATTACCGCGCAGCGCACCCAGATTTATCCGGGTAACGGACCTGATGCCCTACTAGCAGCATCCATCAAGGCTTGATCCGCCAACCTGTCGTAGGATGGCATGGACTCATGTGGCGGCCACTCACCATATGTTTCGTACTCCATACCTAAAGCACCCATCAGTTTAACGAGCTTGCTTTCGTCCACGACATCCACAAAAACTTCCGCCCCTCGCGTTCTAGCAACAGCTCCCGGCACCTGATGTGTTACGATCGCATGGTTGATGCTTGCAGCCATTTCCGAGGCGGCATCCGCATCGCCGGTTTGAATTAAGGCCTGAAAAAAAGCGGGGCGCAACTTTTTTTCACCCCTGTATAATTCACTGATACGAGAAAAAACAAAGCGATCCTTGGCGGCTTTCAATATTTCTTCCCAATTCTCAGGAATTTCAGGCTTATCACCAAGCCTACCGTCCTCCGCCATTTTGCATAGGCGAGTATAGAAACCCTCACTCTTAACCACGGCCTCGGCATGTGGAACACCTGGAACGGCTCCCGGAATGACCGTGCTGAGCCTTAACTTTCCCCCATAAACATCTTGAACCGTGTCAAATCCGCGATCGACAAATTCTTTTTTTATTAATTCCGCAATCTCAGCGCTTCTAGCATTGGCTACCTTTAGTTTACTTGCTGGAAGAAAAGTATTCACCGTGTCGCCGACGCTGTCAATTTTCATATCTATGCGCGTACCAAAATTACTGTCAGACGTTCTAGGCCTAGGGACCATTACTGTGTCCACCGCAATATTAACAACCGCCCCTTTGAAATTGATAACAACCGTTTTATCATCTCTATTCGCCATACGCTGCCCCCCTAAAAAAATCGATTTGAATCCTCGCCGTTTATTTATCAATCTATATAAATTATAAATTTTAAAAATTCTTTAATAAAAAAACTTATGCTTGCAGTTAAAGTGAATTAAAAGGTTGCAAAAGGTTGCCTTTTGCAGTAGTATGACTTTATGACAACTATCAAACTTTCCGATGATCTGGTGAACGATGCCAAGCGCTATGCAGCGGTGTTCAGCCGCTCCGTGCCCAAACAAATCGAATATTGGTCGCGCATTGGAAAAATCGTCGAGGAAAATCCGGATTTGCCCTACGAATTCATTCAGGAGCTTTTGCTTGCATTAGAGGATGACGACATTACTCCATTTGAATTTTCTAAACCAAAACGCAAAAAATGATCCTCGAACAAACTTCTTATTTTGCCAAAGCAATGAAGAAGTTGCGCGCCAATCAACGTGCATACGCTGAAAAGGCAATTCAGGACATAATGCATAATCCTTCGATAGGCGTAGCAAAGAAAGGAGACCTTGACGGGGTACGAGTCTATAAATTTTATATGTTAAAACAGCTAACCTTATTATCATACACTTATACCCATGAGCGCCTTACATTGCGTTTAATTTCACTGGGCAGCCATGAGAATTTTTACCGCGACCTGAAAAAATCCCACTGAATCTCGTGAATTATCGCAAGACTGGCTCGCGCTACTACGCTCTCATCACAAATAATGATTTGATACGTATCATGAATCGGATAATACTTGCTCCATGAAATCCGATTTCACCTTCGCCAAAGACGACGCCCACCGCTTCCTGCCATGGCATATCGGCATCATGGTGGCGCTCGCCACCTTCCTGCTGTCGCTGGTGCTGGCGCTCGGCGGCTGGGTCGGCGACCACCGCGAGGATTACACCGCGAATATTTCGGTCATCCTGCCCGGCGCGCTCGAAAATCTCGATGATAAAACCGCCAGGGTCAAAGCCGTCCTCGGCAAGGAAAAATCCATCGCCGAGGTGAAGCAGGTGAGCGAAAGCAACCTGCGCGAGCTGCTGGTGCCATGGATCGGCAACGGCGACGCGCTGCTCGATATGGCGCTGCCGGTGGTGCTTGACGTCACCCTGAAAGAAGACGCCGCGCCGCTGGATGAAAAATCGCTGCAAAAAGCCCTTTCCGACATCGAACCGACCATCGAACTCGATACCCATAATAGCTGGGCGGAGGTATTCGCCACCTTCATCCGCATCCTGCAAGGGCTGGCGGTGACGCTGGTGGCGACCATTCTGGGCGCGATGACGCTGATGATCGTGTTTTCCGCCCGCGCCTCGCTGCACCTGCACCAGCGCACGGTGGACCTGCTGCATGCCATGGGCGCGGAAGACGGCTATATCGCCCGCCAGTTCCAGCATGAGCATTTCAAGATCGGCCTGAGGGCCGCGGCCATCGGTACGGCGGCGGCGGCATTCGCCTATTGGGGCCTCGGCCTCTGCGTTGCCGCCATCAAGGCGCCAGTGCTGCCAAGCTTCGCTTTTTCCCAGCCGCATATCGCGCTGGTGCTGCTGATGCCGCTCGGCTGCGCGCTGGTCGTGCGTTATACCACGCGGGTTTCGGTGCTGGGCCAGCTAAGGGAAATCCTCTGATGCTCACAATGTTCCGCACGCTGTTCTGCACCCTGATGCTGGTGGCGGTGTGGGCGCTCGCGGTCGCCGGGTTCGCTTTCTACATCAACCAGTATGCGCTGGAAGAAAATGCCCGCGCCGATGGCATCGTGGTGCTGACCGGCGGCGGCGGACGCATCGAATATGGCCTCGAATTATTCGGACAAAATCGCGGCAGGCTGCTCTTCATCAGCGGCGTCGGCAAGCAGGTGCCGCTTGCCGACCTGCTGGTCAAGGCTCCCGATGCCGCGCAGGCGATATTAAACGGCAATACGCTGGGCCGCATCACGCTGGGCCGCGAGGCGGCCAACACCATCGGCAACGCCAGGGAAAGCACCGACTGGATCAAAAAACACCACCTGAAATCGGTGCTGCTGGTCACCGCCGATTACCATATGCCACGGGCGCTGATGGAGTTTTCCACCGAGCTTCCCGGCAATGTCATCCTCATCCCGGCCCCGGTCAAAACCCAAAACTACATTGATTTTACATGGATCAGAGATGCCGAGATCCGCAATATCGTGCTCGCCGAATTCCACAAGCTGATCGCCGCGCAAATCCGGCATTATGTCATCAGCACAAGCGATGAAGCCGCATGATTCTCCTGCGCTCATATTCCTCCCCCAGTAGGGGGGAGGCCAGGAGGGGGGCATTATTTATTCCGCCTCCCGTGGATGCCCCCACCCCCCTACGCCCAGTGGCTTCGGGGGACGCAGCCCCAACCCTCCCCCTAATGGGGAGGGCGCAATGATTTTCCTGCGCTCGCTGCTGTTCAATATTCTGTTTACCGCCTGGGCGTTCGTTACCTCGGTATTGTTTGCGCCGCTCTTCCTGATATCGCCGAAAAGCGCGGGCAAGCCGTGGGCGCGGGGGGCATTGTGGCTGGCGAAAACCATACTCGGCATCACCCACGAAGTGCGTGGCCGCGAGCACCTCACCAACCAGCCGGTGATCTATGCCTCCAAGCATCAATCGGCGTGGGATACGATTATTTTTTTGGTGCTGCTCGACGCGCCGTGCTATGTGCTGAAACGTGAGCTGCTGCGCATTCCCGGCTGGGGTTGGTATCTGTGGCGGATGGGCATGATCGCCATCGACCGCTCCGGCAGCGCCAGCGCCATGAAACAGATGCTGCGCGACGCGAAGGCACGCATCAGCGAGGGCCGCACCATCGTGATTTTCCCCGAAGGCACCCGCAAAAAACCCGGCGACGCGCCGGACTACCACCCGGGCGTGATCGCGCTCTATAGCCAGCTCGGCGTGCCGACCATCCCGGTCGCGCTCAATTCCGGCCTGTGCTGGGGTAAGGATGCGTTTTTCAAAACACCCGGGAAAATCATCATCAGCTTCCTGCCGCCCATCCCGCCGGGTTTGCCCAAAAAAGAATTCATGGAGACACTGCAGCCACAGATAGAAACAGAGAGCAGCGCACTCGCCGGCCTTTAACCGCCCATGGGAGGAGTGCCGGGCGTTTTGAATTTCTTCGCCCAATCATCGAGGGAATCGGTGGTTGCGTTGATAACTGATTGCAAATGCATTTCGGTTAATTTTCTATCAAAATTCTGACCGATTGCCACCATTTCGATTTCACCTCCTACTGCAGGCTTACGGATATTAGTATTTGCGGCAATGATGGGGGCTAAAATGGCGCTATTCACATCTCCTACTTGCGAAAAGTCGAGCACCACGAGAGGTGGCGTGCCCTCTTTTTGTATTTTTTCCACTGCGCTTGCAGACGGCTCTGTAATAGCCAGCATCGCTGCCAGAGCTTCATTAAGTTGTCCGCCAAAATGTTCGGCGTCCTCTTGCAACAGAGGAAGTTTTCCTGCCGGCAGATAATCCATGAGCTTGCGCGGAATTATTTTCAACACCAGCACATTCGCGGGTAAATCGTCCCGTTTTATTACTTGAATAAATTGATGCTTATCAGCTTTGTCCACTGGCGCAATCATACGTCCCCCATAATAAACCGATGGAGCCAGTCTAATGTACTATGTATTAATATCCAGTAAATAAATTATCATTGATTTGCAATTGACTCTCGCGCCAACTCGCCTAGCCTGCGGCCATATTGCAAAAAAGGAAAAAATCATGCGCCCATCCCAGCGGAAGCCGAACGAATTACGCAAGCTGAAAATCGAGCCTAATGTCAGCCGTTATGCCGAAGGCTCCTGCCTCATCAGCTGCGGCGGCACCCGCGTACTCTGCACCGCCACCGTGGAGGACAAGCCGCCGCCCTTCCTGAAAAACACCGGGAAAGGCTGGGTGACGGCGGAATACGGCATGCTCCCGCGCTCAACCGAAAGCCGCATGCCGCGTGAAGCGGCCAAGGGAAAACAATCGGGCCGCACGCAGGAAATCCAGCGGCTCATTGGCCGCAGCTTGCGTTCGGTGGTGGATTTGAAAGCGCTCGGCGAACGGCAGATTCTCATCGATTGCGACGTCATTGAAGCCGACGGCGGCACCCGCACCGCCGCCATCACCGGCGGCTATGTCGCTCTCACCCTTGCCATCGACACGCTCATCGCCCGTGGCATCCTTAAATCCTCACCGGTCACCAACCAGCTCGCCGCCGTCTCCTGCGGGATTTATAACGGCCACGCCGTGCTCGACCTCGACTATATCGAAGATTCCTCGGCGACCATGGATGCGAATTTCGTGCTGACTGCCGATGGAAAAATCGTCGAAATCCAATGCACCGCCGAGGATTCCCCCGTCACCGACAAGGAATTCGCCGCGCTCTACAAACTCGCCAAAAAAGGCATCCGGCAACTGGCGAGCGCGCAGAGCAAGGCGATTGGAAAATGAGTGTCTCATTTGTCATTCCCGCGAAGGCGGGAATCCACTCGCAAAGAATAAATTGTTTTTATAAGCGAATCGACTCCCGCCTACGCGGGAGTGACAGAATATATTTATGATTCGTGAACTGGTCATCGCCACCCACAACGCCGGGAAGCTCCGCGAGTTTGAATCACTGCTGGCGCCGCTGGGCATCGCGGTGAAATCCGCCGGGCAGCTTGGCATTCCCGAGCCGGAAGAAACGGGCGCGACCTTTGCCGAAAACGCCGAACTCAAAGCGCGATATTCCATGCTTGCGTCCGGCCTGCCTGCCCTTGCCGATGATTCCGGCCTGGTGATCCCGGCCTTGGGCGGTGCGCCGGGCATTTACTCCGCACGCTGGGCCGGGCCGGATAAAAACTTCAATACGGCATTTGATCGCATCGAAAAAGAGCTGGACGCTGCCGGTGCGCCAGCCTCCAGCCCGGCCTATTTCGCCTGCGCGCTGGCACTTGCCTTTCCCGGCGGCGAATGCATCCATTTCGAAGGACGCGCCCACGGCACCCTCACCTTCCCCCCACGCGGCAAAAACGGCTTCGGTTACGATCCTGTTTTCATTCCGGAAGGATATGATGTAACCTTCGCCGAGCTGGAGGCGAATACAAAACAGGCGATCAGCCACCGCGCCCGGGCTTTTAGTGAATTTTTAATTTATATGGAGCAACGTGCCGCTTCCTGATACCATACAGCTGAGGTAGTTATGCGTTTACTGGCCGTGTTATTTTCGCTTTTCCTGACATCGAGCGCTGCGTTCGCCGAGCAGCTATCGGTGCATAACGACAACACCGATGCCACGATCCTGGTTTCGCACGAGGCGGTGAAGCCCGGCGATGAAATTATAGTTGGCCTGCTGCTGCAACCGAAGGCGGGATGGCATACCTACTGGCAGAATCCGGGCGATGCCGGCATTCCCACCACCCTCACCTGGACCCTGCCGGAAGATACCAACCATAGCGGCATCCTGTGGCCGTTGCCCAGCCGCATCCCCGAGGATACGCTCGCCGTCTACGGCTATAAAGGCGATGTGCTGCTGCCGACCAAAATCCGCGTGCCGGATATTTACAAGGGAGAAGAATTCCCGATCAAAGTGAAGGCCGAGTGGCTGGTATGCGAGAAAATCTGCGTGCCGGAGAGTGCGGAATTTTCGCTCACCCTTCCTGTCGCCAAGGAAAGCAAGCAAAGCCAGTATCACGAGGACCTCGAAAAAGAACTAAGAGCCATTCCCAAAAAACTGGATATTCCGCTGCCGACCAAGGTCGCGCCCGACGGGCTTGAGATCATGCTGCCGGAGGAAATCGCTGCCGATGGCCACATCTATTTCTTCCCGCGTGAACAGAACCATGTGGCGTATGCTGCGCCCCAGCAGATGAAAGGCCATGTACTGTTCGTGCCGCTCAATGGGGAAGCGACCGCACCCGCCACCCTCACCGGCTATCTTGAAAGCAAGACCGGCATGTATGATGTCGAGCTGGCGATCGATAAATTCACGTCTTTTGCACCGACTGCCCTTCCCGTGGCCAGCGATGCCCAGACGGCCAGCGCGCCACCTCCTGCCCCGCCCGCGAAAGGCTTCTTCGGGCTGATTTTATTCGCCATCATCGGCGGGCTGATTTTAAACCTGATGCCATGCGTGCTGCCGGTGCTCTCGCTCAAGGCCCTCGCCATCGCCAAGAAATCAGGGCATAACCGCCGCGTGGTGGTGAAGCAGGCACTCGCCTATACGTTCGGCGTGCTGGCATCATTTGCAATCATCGCCGCGATCCTCATCAGCCTGCAAATGGCCGGGCAATCGATCGGCTGGGGATTCCAGATGCAGTCGGCGCCGTTTGTCGGATTCCTCTGCATCCTCCTGTTTGTCGTCGGGCTGAATTTCGCGGGCATGTTCGACCTGCCGGTGCTGTTCGGTAGTGCGCTTTCCGATACGCCGCAACACGGTTTACGCGGCAGCTTCGCAACCGGCGTGCTCGCCACTGCGGTTGCCACCCCCTGCACCGCCCCCTTCATGGCCACCGCGGTCGGCGCAACCCTCACACTCGCGCCGTGGATGTCGATGATTATTTTCCTGTCCATCGGGCTGGGGCTGGCCTTGCCGTTCCTGTTGATCGCCATTCACCCGAGGCTGGTCGCCTATCTTCCAAAACCCGGCGCGTGGATGGAGAGCTTCAAGCAATTCATGGCATTTCCGATGTTCGCAAGCGTCATCTGGCTGCTCTGGGTCATTGTGCAGCAGGCCGGCTCGAAAGGCCTGCTCATCACGCTGGTGACGATACTCGCCATCAGCTTCATCATCTGGCTCAAGGGACGCTGCCGCGATGCCTCGCCCCTGTGCCGCATCTCCATCCTGCTGTTGCTGGCCGCCGCGCTTTATAATGGTGTCAATGCGCTGGCGATGGTGCAGAATGCGCCGCCGCCACTTAATCACATGGATTTTTCCGAAGAGCGATTGCAGGCGCTGCGCGATACCGGCCAGCCGGTATTCGTCGATGTCACCGCCGCATGGTGCCTGACCTGCCAGGTGAATGCGCGCACGGCGATTATGACTCCCGCCGCACAAGCCGCCTTCGCTGAAACCAACACCGCGCTGATGGTCGCCGACTGGACCAACCGCAACGACGCCATCACCCAGTTCCTCAAAAGATTTGGCTATAACGGCGTTCCGCTCTATGTTTATTTCCCGCCTTCCGGTGAGCCGGTGGTGCTGCCGCAAATCCTCACCGAATCACTTGTCATCGATACTGTAAAAGGAGAAACACCATGATAAAATATGCCCTCACACTGATTGCATTCTTTGCTGCCCACAATGCCTTCGCCGCCGCGCAGGTCGGCAGCGCTGCGCCGGATTTCACCGCCACCACCGCCTCCGGGAAAAGCGTGAAACTTTCCGATTACAAAGACAAGATCGTGGTGCTGGAATGGACCAATCCGGGCTGCCCGTTCGTGAAAAAATTCTATGGCGCGGGCGCTATGCAGAAACTTCAGGCCGAGACCAAAGCCAAGGATGTTGTGTGGCTTTCGGTGAATTCGGGTGCGGAGGGTAATCAGGGCTATGTCGATGCCGGAAGCGCCAAAACCCTCATCGCCGAACAGAAAGCCGTGCCGAGCGAGTACCTGCTCGATGCCAAGGGTGAAATCGGTCATCTTTATGCAGCCAAAACCACGCCGCATATGTTCGTAGTCGATAAAAAGGGCATCCTCGCCTATGCCGGTGCCATCGATGATAAAGCGACCCCGAACCCCGAGGATATCGCCGGCGCGAATAACTACGTCGTCGCGGCGGTGGATGCTCTCGTGGCCGGGAAAACCCCTGAAACCACCTCCACCCAATCCTATGGTTGCAGCGTGAAATATTGATCTTCATCACCAATAAAGCTCTTGAAGAATAAAGATTTTGTAGTATAATGGCAAGATAGGTTTGGTGCCGAAAAAACATATAGGTGAATGTATAAATTCTTAGCAGTTGCAGGGATGGGTGGTGCTTGTGGGAACCAGCGCAGGCACGGCTTCAGCTTGTTGGAGTTGTCGATTGTGCTCACCATCATCGGCCTGCTGATCGGTGGCGTCGTAGTGGGCCAGACGCTGGTCAAGCAAGCGCAGTTACGCAGCGTGCTCACCGATATCGACATGTTCCAGTCCGCCATCCTCACCTTCAAAGTGAAATATAACGCCATTCCCGGCGATATGACCAACGCCACCGACTTCTGGGGCACCAATCCCGGCTGCGCCGCCGGCACCGTCGGCACCGGCACCGAAACCTGCAATGGCAATGGTGATTCGGCCATCAATCTTGGCGGCCCAAGCCAGGTGCCGCCGCGGGAACAATTTTATGCCTGGCAGCACCTTGTCAATGCCGAGTTGATTCGTGGCGCCTATACCGGCGTTGCCGACGATTATGCTACCTGCGTCATTGGAGAAAACTGCCCCGCTGGCCGCATCAGCCCGGCCCAGGCATATTTCATCTCCACCGCTATTCCCACCCCTCCGGTCAACTGGTGGCCCAACTCTTTGGCAACCGCCATCAATATCGGGGTCATCGATCCCGAAAGGATCGGAGCTTCCTACCCCGCCTGGCCGATCTTGACGCCGCAGGAGGCGCTTGGCCTCGACCGCAAGGCTGACGACGGCAAGCCGGGCAGCGGTTTCTGGAAAACGTTCGGACCAAAGAGTTATTCCCTGGGCTGCGCAGTCGACGGCACCACTTTCGCCGCTATCGTCGACGCGGAAGCGGAGCAGGACACCGCCGTTTACAACCCCAACAGCACGGACATTTTATGTTCGCTGCTGATTTACTTGAGGACAATACAATAGTTCAACGGTAAGTGACGATCCGCAGGAAACGCATGCCGCCGAACACGGCCTGCACCGCGCCGCCGTCACCAAGCGGCAGCAGCACCTGGCGGAATTTGAAGTGGTCGCCATGCGGGTTGGTGATCTCGCCCTCGCTGACCAGCGGCTTACGGGTGCTGATGACCTGCTTATAGCCATTGGCGAGGCTGTCCATGTCGGGAAAAAGGGAGTCTTCCATCTGCTCCATTCCCTCGCGATAGACATCTTCAATCGCCTTGCCGAGATAGGAAAAGTGATACCCCTCCTTACCGATGTCTTTCACATGCGCGATGAAGCAGTAGGGCCACAGATCCGCAATATCCGCCGGGCTCATCTCTGCCTCGGACGGCATCCCACGCGTGCCGCGCCTTTTCTCCCAATAGGAGAGAAGCCGGAGGGTGATGCGCCGTTCTTCGGGTGAGTGGGTTGCGTCCATAGGATTTCATTCTACCGACAAGCTACTAACTTAATGTAAATTATAGATACAATTTTATACGTTTCTGCGGCGGCCTGCCGTGCCTTAGAACGCCCGCGCCTGTGCCAGATTGAGATTGTGCGAAGTTTGCGCCATACTGCTCTGCCGCTTGCTCGCAAGCTCGGCGAACGTGCGGTCAAGCATATTGATCATCATATCGTCGCGAACCGTGCCGCTGGGACCACCCATGATGACCGCAACGATATTATAGCCGCTCTTTTTCACCGACGTCACCAGGTTGAAACCCGACGCCCGGATATAGCCGGTTTTAATGCCGTCGGCCCCGTTATAGCGAAGCATTACGCGGTTGTGGGTCGTGTATGTCACCCCACGAAAATCGAAGCGCTCGGTCTTGAAATAAGGGTAATATTCCGGAAAATCGCGGCGGAGCGCAATACCCAGCCGCGCCATATCGAACGCGTTGGTATATTGCCCGTTATCCGGCAGGCCGTTGGGATTGCGGAACACCGTATCGCGCATGCCGAGCTCGCGGGCCTTCTGCGTCATCATCTGCGCGAAGCTCCAGACCGTGCCGCCCAGCTTCTCCGCCAGAACCACCGACGCATCGTTACCGGAACGCACCACCAGCGCCTCAATCGCCTCTTCCACGGTCAGCCAGTCTCCCTCGCTGAGGTTGATATTGGTCTGTGGCTGCCCCGCCGCCTTGGCCGAAACGGGCAATTTCTGGTTCAGCCTGAGCTTGCCGCGTTTCAGGGCATCGAACGTAAGATACAGGGTCATCATTTTGGTAAGCGAGGCCGGGTAACGCAAATCACCCGCATTCTTTTCGTAGAGCACCTGCCCGGTCGAGGCATCCACCACGACGGCCGCGAATTTATCGGCGCTGGGAGCGGATGGGCGAGCGCCGTAGCGTTTTTTGAGGCGCTTCTTAGTGGAAGAAGTTTTCTTTTTGCTGCTCGATTTTGCCTTGGCTTTTGTGGATTTCCCGGAGGAGGTCGCGCTGCTGGTGGCGTTGCTTTTAGCGTGGGCGTCTATCACCGAAACAGGCGCAGCAAAGGCCAATAAAAACACGCATAACGCCACCCCCAGACCCCGCAAACGCATCTCACCCCCATCCTTTTTTGTTCAATAACCACACCATCCATAGTAGTTGCATAGGGCAGCACCATCAAGATAATGTTTTACCATGGCGCTGTAAACCTGTTTTGTCGCGGGCGTGTATTTTTTCTTATTCTTTCAATTGATAAAATCTTGACTTTTTACCCGCGAGGAACTACATAGTTTCCGTTGCTGCATTGCAATATAAATAACACACAGACTTCATGGAGAATGTCATGACTCAAGCAAAGAAAACATCGAGCACCGCCGCTAAACTCGCTTCCAGCGCAGCTAATAAAGCGGCAAAGAGCACTTATTCCGCAGTGGAATCCACCCGCAGCTCGGCGGAGAATGTAGTGAAAATCGGCAGCCGCGCTGCCAAGGATTTCCTGAGCCAGAGCGCCGGGGAAGCACAAAAAGCACAGGATAAAATCCTCGCCATGAGCCGCGACGGCGCGCAGCAGCTCGCCAAATCCGCCGACGCCGTGACCAAGGCGCTGTATGAAACCATCAGTACCTCGCGTGATAACCTCGAAGCTGCCGTGGAATGCGGCAACGTGGCCGCCGCGCTGGCGAAAGACGTGAGCAGCGAGATGATGGAATACGCCAACAAAACCTTCACCGACAATGTCGAAATGTCGAAAGAACTTTTCGCATGCCGCACCATCAACGATATGATGGAACTGCAGAACCGCATGCTGAAAAAAGCCATGGACAGCGGCTTCGCGCAGACTTCCCGCCTGTCGAACCTGTTCTTCGAATATTCCAGCGAAGCGCTGGAGCCGATCAATGAGCGCGTGGCCCAGGCCTCCGAGCAACTCAGCAAAACGCTGAAGACGGTTGCCTAGTGCCGCTCTAACGCATTTCATTTTTGGTTAGATGAGTAAAAAACCCTGCCGCCACCACGCGGCGGGGTTTTTTATAGGCTCCTGACACAACTTGTTGTTGAAAAACCGATAAAAATCATGCAATAATGTATCATTGTTAAACAATAGAAAAAGGGTGCGCATGGCAGACCCCGAACAGATTACGACGCTTGGTGAATTGGCCGCCGCGCTGAATGAATATGCTGCACAAGATTCAAATTTTCCGATTGTGGGGGTAAATCTTGGAAGGGCCGGGCTTAGAACATTAGAAATCACTCCACGCACAGACAATCATACAGCAATTATTTTGGATTCTTTCGCGAGCATTCACATTCAGACAACTATGTCAACCAACCCTTCTACAGCCTCTACCATCATAGTGTTCGACCGCAGCCTCGATACTCACGGCTACCAGAACATTTTTAATCAACTGATACAAATGTCGAGAATGCCAGGGGTGGAACAACCTATAATCTCGACAGAGCCTGATAAACGCCCTTTAGAAAAAGGCCATCGTATTAAAGTAGAAGACCGTCGACGTATTGCAAAAGCGGGTGCTTTAGCTGAAATGCTAACAGAAGACGGCGGCTTCCCCACCGCATTTTTTCCTTCGCACTAATCCCATAAAACCCCTTGATTTTTGCTTGGTAATCAACCATACAGGCAGCCCGAATATTTTTTAAAAACAACTTCTGGAGGACCGTTTGAACTATCTGGTACACGCTCGTTTATGAGCAAAGCTGACGAACCGCGCATCAACCGCCAAATTCATGCCCCGTCGGTAAGGTTGGTGGATCACAATGGCAACATGGTAGGCGTTGTCGCCGTCCCCGAAGCGCTGCGCATGGCCGAGGCCGCAGGGCTGGACCTGGTGGAAGTATCGCCGAACGCGAACCCACCCGTATGCAAAATCCTCGATTACGGCAAATATAAATACGAAGTGCAGAAAAAAGCGCACGAGGCCCGCCGCAAGCAGAAGGTAATCCAGGTCAAGGAAATCAAGCTGCGCCCGACCATCGACAAGCACGATCTCGAGATCAAAATGCGCCATGTGGTGGAATTCCTCGAAGATGGCGACAAGGTGCGTATTTCCATGCGTTTCCGTGGCCGCGAGATGGATCACATGAACATCGGTTACCAGCTGCTCGACCGCGTGCAGGAACAGCTCGCCGAGATCGCCAAAATCGAACAGGCCCCGAAAAGCGAAGGCAAGCAGATTGTCATGCTTGTGGGGCCAAAGTGACAGCCATCTTGGCAGCTTGCTGCCTTAGATGCCTGTCATCCCTGAATTTGGTTTTCTCTGTGAATGAAATGAGCAGTAAGAAAACCTAATATCAGGGATCTCGTGCCACATACTGAATAACCCTAGCCCCCGCAACAAGTGCGGGGTGACAAAAGAAAGAAACGACCACCATTTTTTATCAACCATTTTCCCCAAGAAAAAGTAAGGAGAATCACTATGCCTAAAGTCCTCATCGCCGACAAACTATCCTCGCAAGCCATCGACGTCTTCAAGAAAAAAGGCGTCGAGACCGATGTAAAAACCGGCCTCGCCCCGGAAGAGCTATTGAAAATAGCCGGTGATTACGAAGGCATCGCGGTGCGCTCTGCCACCAAAATCACCAAAGAGGTGCTCGCCGTGGCGAAGAAGCTCAAAGTGGTGGGCCGCGCCGGTATCGGCGTCGATAACGTGGACGTTCCGGCGGCGACCGCTGCCGGTGTGGTGGTGATGAACACGCCCTTCGGCAATTCGGTGACGACCGCCGAACATGCGATCGCGCTGATGATGTCGCTCGCCCGCCAGATCCCCGAAGCGAACGCCAGCACCCACGCGGGAAAATGGGAGAAAAATAAATTCATGGGTGTCGAGCTTTCGGGTAAAACGCTCGGCCTCATCGGCTGCGGCAATATCGGCGGCATCGTCGCCGACCGCGCACAAGGCCTGAAAATGAAAGTGATCGCCTATGACCCGTTCCTCTCCAAAGAACGCGCCGAAGCGATGAACCTGGAAAAGGTCGAGCTCGATACGCTGCTGGAACGCGCCGATTTCATCACGCTGCACACGCCGCTGACCGAAACCACCAAAAATATTTTGAATAAAAACACGCTGGCCATGTGCAAAAAAGGCGTGCGCATCATCAATTGCGCGCGCGGCGGGCTGGTTAATGAAGCCGACCTGAAAGAGGCGCTGGAATCCGGCCAGGTGGCCGGCGTGGCGCTCGACGTGTTCGAGGAAGAGCCGGCAAAATCGAACGCGTTGTTTGGCATGGCGAACGTGGTCTGCACGCCGCATCTCGGCGCCTCCACCAACGAAGCGCAGGAGAATGTCGCGGTGCAGGTCGCCGAACAAATGGCCGACTACCTTACCAGCGGCGCCATCACCAACGCGCTCAACATTCCGTCCATGTCGGCGGAAGATGCGAAAGCGCTTGCCCCCTATATCACGCTGGCCGACCAGCTTGGCGGTTTCGCCGGACAGCTCACCGAGCACGGCCTGAAAAAAATCGAAATCGAATATGACGGCAAGGCCAGCCTGCTCAACACCAAACCGCTGACCGCCGTGCTGCTGAAAGGCCTGCTGTCGCCGCTCATCGAAGGGGTGAATATGGTGAACGCGCCGATCATCGCCAAAGAACGCGGCGTCGAGGTTTCCACCACCAGCCACGAACGCGCCGGCGATTATTCGACGCTGGTGCGCGTCACCGTTACCACCGACAAGCGCACGCGCACCGTAGCGGGCACGCTGTTTGCCGGGCATCCGCGCATCGTCGAAGTGAACGGCATCAAGCTCGAAGCGGGCCTCGGCACGCGCATGCTGTATGTGAATAACGACGATAAACCGGGCTTCATCGGCACACTCGGCTCGCTCCTCGGCAAGTCGAATATCAACATCGCCTACTTCCATCTTGGCCGCAACGAGGCGGGCACCGAAGCCATCGCACTGGTCGAGGTCGATCAGGATATTTCAGTGGACCTCCTCGCCGAGATCACTAAAATCCCCAGCGTGATACAGGCGAAACTACTTCGCTTCCCCGCATAAGCAAGAGCACGTTGCGGGGGCTGGTCAACTGGAAGGAAATCGCTGATGTCTAATACAGATAAGCCTGACTCCGCCATACGGCGGAGCTTGTACTACTCCCCCAATTCCCCCTATGCGCGCAAATGCCGCATCATTATCGCTGAAAAGAAATTGGAGGGCATCGAGCAGATCGAAGTGAATGCCATGGAAAACCCGCCGGAGCTGCTCGCGGTGAACCCGCTCGGCACGGTGCCGGCGCTGGTGACGGACGACGGGCTGCATCTGTGCGACAGCCAGCTCATCTGCGAATATCTGGACGGCCTACCCTCAGCCGCGCCGAAACTCCTCACCGACGATAGCGGGGCGCGGCTCTGCATCATGGCGCTTGCGGAAATGGCCCACGGCATGATGGATGCGGCGGTGATGTGCGTCATCGAAGGCCGCCGCCCGCCGGAGAAACAATTAGAGAGCGTGACCCAGCGCAAGGAAAAGGCGCTGCTGCGCACCATCGAAAAAATTTCTTCGGCGAATCTCGATTTCACCACACCGCTCACACTCGGCACGCTAAACCTCGCCATCGCATTGCTTTATGTCGATTTCCGCCTGCCGCATCTCGGCTGGCGCAGCAAACATGCCGCGCTGGCACAGTGGGCGGATGAAATGAAAATGCGCCCATCTTTCGCCGCGACGGCACCGAAATAAAGCGATTGCATTAATATAAAATTAGCAGTCTTATTTTAGGACAAAGGAAAGAGCGTCACCCACGAAGGTGCGCCGCACGCAGGACATCACGAACAAACAGTTGAGGGCGAGATGTTATGAATGACGTAAGCATAGCGACGATTATCAATAATATCCAAAACCGGATTGAAAAATTCGCGAAGACCAGCGAGACCATCGCCGGGCAGACAAACCTGCTGGCGCTCAACGCCACCATCGAAGCCGCACGCGCGGGTGAAGCGGGCAAAGGCTTTGCCGTGGTCGCCGGCGAGGTAAAAAGCCTCGCCACACAGGCCGCAAGCAATTCCAAAGAACTGCGCACGCTGGTCATCAAGGAAATTCAGGCGCAGACGAGCGTGCTGCAAAAACAATTTGACGACAAGGAATATAGCCGCCTGTCGGAAATGTCGCAAACGCTGGTGCAGCTGATCGTGCGTAATTTATATGAGCGCACGGCGGATGTGCGCTGGTGGGCGACCGACGATGCGCTCTACCGCTGCCTCGAATCGCTCGACCCCAAGGATGTTGACCACGCCACCTACCGACTCGGCCTCATCAATCGTTTTTATTCCGTCTATATGAACCTCGTGCTGGTAGGCACCGACGGTAAGGCGATCGCCTGCTCGCAGCCGGATATTTATGGCAAAGTCATCGGCACCGATATGTCGAATGTGAATTGGGTGAAGCGTGCGCTGGCCACCAGCAGCGGCGATGAATATATCGTCGACGATATTTTCCGCGACCCGATGCATAATAATAAGCTGGTTGCGGTCTATGCCACGGCTGTGCGTGAAGGCGGCAAAGTGGATGGCAAAGCGGTGGGCGCGCTCGGCGTGTTCTTCGACTGGGAGGAACAAGCCCGCGTCATCGTCGAAAGCGAGCCTAACCTAAGCAGCGAGGAGTGGACGCGTTCCCGCGTCATGCTGCTCGATCATAACCTGCGCATTATTGCCGCTTCTGACCATGAGGGGCTGCTTACCCCCTTCCCGCTCAAAGCCGGTGGGCAGCAAAAAGGATTTTATTTCGACGATAACAAATCGCTGGTCGCCTTCGCCAAGACCATCGGTTACCAGGAATATGACGGGCTGGGCTGGTATTCCGTCATTGTGCAAAAGCCTAAGTAATCATCACACCTGATTAGCCGGAGCGCGACGGTCGCACGGGGAGCCTTCGCCGCCGACGCACGGGCTTTTCAGCTCCGGCGGCGCGTTGCTGCAAGAGGCGAGTAATACACCAGAGAGCAATACAAGAGCAATTATTTTCATCGGTGCCTCCATTTTTTGTGAAGTCACTATATAAAAAATCCTTTGAAAACACCAGCCTTTTTCTATTTGTCCCGAACAAAGACAGAAAATGCGTTTTCTGTTTATTTCATTTTAAACGAAGCGAGGTAGAAACATCTGGTCGTCCACCCATCATGGAGTCTTTATGAAATTACCGTATCTTCTTGGCCTGCTGCTTGTGACCGCTATCAATACATCCTCCGCTTGCGCCACCGAGGCCGGAGACTGGGTCGTCCGCGCCCGCGCCGTCGGCGTGTTGCCTCAGGAGGATGCGGACATCACCGGCGCCGTCACCGGCAGCTCGATCGATATCGAGAACTCTCTCGTGCCGGAAGTCGATATCAGCTATTTTATTACGCCCAACATCGCGATGGAGCTGGTCCTCGCCACCACCCCGCACGATGTCAGCGCGCAAAATACCAGCTCTGGAAATCTTGATCTCGGTAATGCATGGCTGCTGCCGCCGACGCTCACCGCGCAATATCACTTCACCGATTTCGGGGCGTGGAAGCCATATGTCGGCGCGGGTGCAAACTACACTATTTTTTACAAGGAAAAAGCGGCAGGCTCCTCCATCGCCGATATCGAGTATGACAACAGCTTCGGCCCGGCTCTGCAAGTCGGCATGGATTACATGATCGACGAACGCTGGATGCTCAATATCGATATCAAAAAGATATGGATCAATTCCGACGTGAAGATCAACGGCGGTGCCGTTCGCGCCGATGTTGACATCAACCCATGGCTGGTCGGCGTCGGCGTGGGCTACCGTTTTTAGGTACAAGCTATTATTCGGTCGGTGATGAGAGCGCAGCAGGCGCGAACCAGCCATGAGCAAGCTTCATGCGATTTGCAGGAGCAAATCGCGGAAGCAGCTATAAAAGCTCCTCATACACCGCCAGCGTTTTCTCACACATGGTATCGAGTGAAAAACGCTCCGCCTGCTTGCGCGCATCGCGGGCGATGTGCTGCTGCATCGTTTCATCCAGCCCCATCACGTTCTCGATCGCGGCGGCGAGCGCCCCCACATCACCCGGCGGCACCAGAAGACCTGTTTCCCCGTGAATCACCGTTTCCTGAGGCCCGCCGTGGCTGGTGGCGATCACCGGCTTGCCCATCGCCTGCGCTTCCAGCACCACGCGGCCAAACGCCTCCGGCTCAATCGATGTGGCAACCACCACCCGCGCCAGCATATAGGCCTCGGTGATATGCTGCGTATGCTCGGCAAAGCGCACATGCTCCTCCAGCCCCAGCTCGGTGATGAGCGACTCCAGCTCGCCGCGATAGCTCCCGCCTTTTTTATCGTCGCCTAAAATCACCGCGAAGAAATGACGGTGCGGCAGCGCGGCGAGTGCGCGCAGGAACACGTCCTGCCCTTTCCAGCGGGTGATGCGGCCGGGAAATAAAATCACCGGCAGCTCCATCGGCAGCCGCCATTCCTTGATCAGCGCGTCCATCCGCTGGTGCGAAAATAAATCGGGGGTGAATAAATTCAGATCCACCCCGCGATGGATGATGCGGATATTGGCCGGATCGACCGCATAATTCGCCTTGATATGCTCGGCGATGAAATTGGAAATGGCGATCACCCGCTCGCCCTTCACCATCACGCTGTTATAGCGGTGCTTGAAACGGTTCTGGATGCCGTAGGTGCCATGGAAGGTGGTGACGAAACGGCAGCCGGTCTTATAAGCCGCAAGCCACGCGCACCATGCCGGCGCACGGCTTCTGGCATGCACGATATCCACCCCATGCTCGCGGATGATGCCCACCAGCGCACGCGCATTGCGCCACACGGTGAAGGGGTTTTTGCTATCGAGCGGCAGGGTGATATGCTCGGCGCCAAGGCGAAACAGCTGATACATCATCTTGCCGCCGCTGGAGGCGACCAGCGCCCGTCCGCCCGCCTGCTGGATGGCACGGGCGATTTCCACCGTACCGCGCTCTACCCCGCCGCTGGAAAGAGCGGGCAGCACTTGCAGAATGACAGGGGGCTTTTTATCGTGCATGGGGTACATATACACCTCCCCCCATCAAGTGCAAGAGGGGCATGGATAGGCTTGACATGCATTATTAACGTACGTATAATGGTACAAATAATTGTACATATTGGAGATGCTATGGAAGTGGTCAACTACACGGAAGCGCGTGCGAATTTGAAGCAACTCATGGATAAAACCTATGACGATTCGACGCCGATCATCATCACCCGCCAGCGCGGCGCAAAGCCTGTGGTGATGATGTCGCTCGACAGCTATAATTCCATGGAGGAGACGATGTATCTGTTGCGAAGCCCCGCGAATGCAAAATTCCTGCGTGCGGCGGTGGAAGACGTGCGCAAGGGAAAATACAAGAAGCATAAATTATTGCCTGCATGAATGTCTGCTTCCATCCCAAGGCGTGGCAGCAATATGTCGAATGGCAGGTTTATGACAAGCAGGTGCTCAAAAAAATCAACCACCTCCTCAAAGACATCCAGCGCTCCCCATTCGAGGGTATCGGCAAGCCCGAACCCCTCGCCTATGAGTTTTCCGGTTTCTGGTCGCGGCGCATCACCGATGAGCACAGGCTGGTTTATACTATCGATGACGGCAACATTATCATCGTGCAATGCCGTTATCATTATGATGGCTGAATGATGGCTGAATTTCTTGAAACCCCCGCCCATCCGCTCGCCTACCGCACACAGGAAGGCAGCGGCCCCACGGTGATGTTCTGCACCGGCTTCATGTCGGACATGGCGGGCACCAAGGCCGAAACGCTTTCCACCCATTGCGCCGCACGCGGGCAATCCTTCATCCGCTTCGATTATTCCGGCCATGGCCAGTCCGGCGGCGATTTCATGGACGGCACCATCGGCCAGTGGAAACGCGATACGCTGGCGGTGCTGGACGAACTAACCGAAGGGCCGGTGGTGCTGGTGGGCTCCAGCATGGGCGCATGGCTGGCCCTGCTCGCGGCGATGGAAAGGCCCGAACGCATCAAAGCCCTCATCGGCATTTCCGCCGCGCCGGATTTCACCGAACGGCTGATCTGGCAGAAGCTCGCCGCCGCCCAGCAGCAGGAATTGCTGGAAAAGGGGGTGTTTTACGCGCCATCCTGCTATGGTGAAGCGCCCTACCCCATCACCCGCAGGCTGATTGAGGAGGCGCGGTCGCACCTGCTTATTACTCCCTCCCCATCCGCCTGCGCGCAAGCGCTGCGGCGGGACAAGTTAGGGGGAGGGTCGGGGCTGCGCCCCCCGAAGCCACTGGACATAGGGGGGTGGAGGCATCCACGCTCGGATGGAGAAAATAATGCCCCCCTCCTAACCTCCCCCCTACAGGGGGAGGATATTCCCATCCACCTGCTACACGGCACAAGGGATGAGGATGTGCCGGTGGAAATCGCCCATTTGCTGGTTGAAAGGTTAAAATCGTCATCCTGCGGCCCACAACGTGGGAGCACAGTATCCATGGATTCTGCGCAGCCTTCCGGCTCGCAGAATGACAATACAAGAATACAACTCGCCCTGATTGAGGGCGGCAACCACCGCTTAAGCGAACCCGAAGATTTGCGCTTGCTTTGCCGTACCGTTTGTGATATTAGTTAACAATATTTTAATATTGTGAGTTTTTATGATAAAAAATATGTCCAATACCGATACGGTGCTTGATGATGGAGAACTGACGATACTCCACCGACTGGCTAAAATGAATACACCCGATCAAATCATTGGTGATGTGTATTGTTATAACATCGGTAACAACGAAGAGGAAGCAAAGCGCTACCAAACGCTTTTTGATACGTTAATCGCGGCTGAAATAATTACGGACGTTTTTAAAGCAGGAGTTTATGCTGATGATCCGGAGGTAAAAGACGCGCCTCCTGATCACTATGAAATTCACGTTACAGAACATCAACTACAACAAATTGCACACTACATAAAAACATTAGAACTCACTCGTAGCGACCGAACAAATCCGGGCAGGAGAGCAGCTGAAAAGGTCCAGCTTGCAGAACAGAGTGGGCACTATCAACGCATCATCGAAAGAAGAGCAGAACAGAACGGTGAGCCATTGCAACCATCTGTGAGTTGACAATCCGTGGCTAGCAGCTAAAAGTGGCGGCAATTTCAACCGCTAACCAATGGCCTGCCTCATGAAACCTACTACCAAACCCAATAATCCCTGTTTTTCCTCCGGCCCATGCGCCAAGCGTCCCGGCTGGAGCGTCGATGCGCTGAAAGACGCCGCGCTTGGCCGCTCGCACCGCGCTAAAATCGGGAAAAACAAACTCGCCGCAGTCATCGACCAGAGCAAAGCCATCCTCGGCATGCCGGAAGATTGGGTGCTGGGCATCGTCCCCGCCTCCGACACCGGCGCGATTGAGATGGCCATGTGGTCGCTGCTGGGCAGCCGCGGGGTGGATGTATTCGCGTGGGAAAGCTTCGGTTCCACCTGGGCATCCGACTGCAAAAAACAACTGAAACTCACCGACCTCAATATTTACGAGGCGGGCTACGGCAAGCTGCCCGACCTCGGCAAATACAATAAATCGCGTGATGCGATCTTCACCTGGAACGGCACCACCAGCGGCGTGCGCGTGCCCAATGCCGATTGGATTGCCGACGACCGCGAAGGCCTCGTCATCTGCGATGCCACCAGCGCCGTCTTCGCCATGAACATCGCATGGAACAAGCTCGACGTGGTGACATGGAGCTGGCAGAAAGTATTGGGTGGTGAAGGCGCGCACGGCATGATCGCGCTTTCCCCACGCGCCGTAAAACGCCTGGAGGAATACACCCCGGCATGGCCGATGCCCAAAATCTTCCAACTGACCAAACCTAATAAGGAAGGTGGGGGCGGTAAACTCATCGAGGGTATTTTCAAGGGCGAAACCATCAACACCCCGTCCATGCTCTGCGTGGAAGATGCGCTGGATGGCCTGAGCTGGGCGGCCTCGGCAGGCGGCATCAGCGGGCTGGTGAAACGCTCGGAAGCCAACCTTGCCGCACTCGCCGCATGGGTGGAGAAAACCGCGTGGGTGGATTTCCTGGCCGAAGATAAAGCCACCCGCAGCTGCACTTCCATCTGCCTGAAAATCGTCGACCCGGCCTATCAGAAACTCGCACCCGACGCGCAAGCCGAGCTTGCCAAGAAACTGGCCTCGCTGCTGGAAAAAGAAGGCGTGGCCTATGATATCGGCGCCTATCGAGACGCACCGGCGGGCCTGCGTATCTGGGGCGGCGCTACGGTGGAAACCAAGGACATCGAAACCCTCACCCCATGGCTCGACTGGGCATGGGCCGAGGCAAGCGCCGGACTGAGCAAGGCAGCGTAGACCATGGGCGCAGATATTCATTCTTATGAATTTATCATGCGCCTGAAGTCGTTACCATGCGTTGAGTCGCTTTATCTGTTTGGTTCGCGTGCCCGCACCGACCACCGGGAACGTTCGGATATTGACATTGCGGTGAAATTACGCGCCAATACTGCGGAGGATTGGCGCAAGGTCATGGATATCATTGAGACTGCGGATACATTGCTTGAGATTGACTGCGTGAATCTGGACGAAGCGGAGGAAGCGCTTCGTCAAAAAATCGAAACGCAGGGAACATCGTTATGAATGAAATGCTGGCGGCTGCTTTTGAGAATGCAGGCAGTGCTATCGCCCGGTTGGGCGAGGCTCTGGAGCAATCGGCGGGCGCTCCGAGCGGCTCGCTGATGATTGACGGCACTATCCAGCGATTTGAATTTTCCATTGAAACGACGTGGAAGCTGCTGCGAAAAATCCTGCAAACGGAAAAAGTGGAGGATACTCTCACCCCGAAGCAGATTATGGTGAAGGCCTATGGCTATGGGCTGATTGATGAGGAGGATGTCTGGCTGGCAATGCTGGATGACCGCAACCTGACATCGCATACCTATCGGCAGAAGCTCGCCAACGAAATATATGCGCGTATCCAAAAATATCATATTGTCATGCAGTCGACGTTCGACAAGCTGCAAAAAAAATATGGGTGATTAGTAAAGGGGCGTAATCCAATGGTCGATTGGCAGCAACGGCATCTTGAAGAAGTCATGTCTGCGGATGATTTTCCGGCCCGTGTGCGTAAATATTTTCTGGAGGCCATGCTATACACGCTTCGGGAAATGCCCAAAGATGTGCATGAGCAGCGCAGGGTGATGCTGGAGCAAGACGATGGACACTTTCCGGACGGACGGCCAACAAACTACCGCACCGCAAAGTTTGCAAATTTACTGGAGCCAGGCTTTGTCAGCTTTCCACGCAGGGCGGAATTCTCCACCTCAACCACCCATCAATGCGGATATCCGGAAGGGGGGGTAAGTTATGCAAGTGCCGCTACAATGCATCTCCTCGCTGAACCAGCCGAAAACTATCTTAATGATAGAGGTGGCGGAATCATTAATCTTGGTATACGCCTGTCAGGTGATTGGTTGGGAGAGGCAGATTCCGAAAAGCCGGAATATTCCAAGCTCATTGCAAGTTTGCGGCTCGAAAAATTCCTGCGGCACATAGCAGAAACCGCGGGTTTTATTGAAAAATCCCATAACGTCGTGCCAAGAGGTGAATTTGGGATAGATAGTTTTTATCAGGGCGATGACTGTCATTGCTCGCTGCAGTTCCATACGAATGATTATGCAAAGCTTGAAGATACGCTAAAAAAAATGATCGCTGAGGTGCAGCCGAAAGTAGAGGCGGAGGCGGCACAGGACCCCACCCAGCAGGTGCTCTTTAAGCTGGGGATAACCCCGAAGGATGGCGGCCTCAAAATGGAGTAGCTGCAAATTTCTGCTTGCCATTGCCCATAAAGCGTTTCTACATAGGCTCCCCCAATTATCGAACGGAGTAACAACCATGAGCAAGAAACCTAATCGCGTTGGCGGCGTCGCTGTCGATCAACTGAAATCCATCATCGGCCGCGTCGAGCGCCTCGAAGAAGAAAAAACCGGCATCAGCGCCGATATCCGCGATGTGTTCGCCGAAGCC
Organism: Alphaproteobacteria bacterium; assembly: GCA_033763575.1. GTDB lineage: Bacteria > Pseudomonadota > Alphaproteobacteria > Rickettsiales > SXRF01 > JANRKF01. The sequence continues at coordinate 124,183 of JANRKF010000013.1, forward strand.
AAGGGCAGCGGCTTCGATGTGAAAGCCATCCGCCAGATCATCAAGCTGCGCAAACTTGATGCCAGCGAGCTGGAAGAGCAGGAAACCATTCTCGATACCTACCGCCGGGCGCTCGGCATGCTGCCGGAACTCGACGAAGCCGCTTAACGCGACGATTCCAGATATTTCGCAACACGGAGGAAACGCCCGAAGGCATAGACCACCGAATAGGCGAAGCCCCGCCAGCCGCGCATAGCGTAGCCGCGAAAGCAGTATATTTTCACGAAGGCCAGCGGCAATTCGATAAGCAGGCGCAGATGCGGGAGAAGCATTTTTTTGTGCTGCATGGCCGCCGCCTGTGCGCTGCTGTAGCTGTTGATTTTCTCCACCATATGCGCGAGCGAACGGAAGGAACGGTGCAGCACCGGAAACTCTAATATTTGCGTGCCACCCTCTTCCACGATCACCGAATCATGCACCGGGCTATCGGAGAAACGCGCCCATCGCTTGTCATAAAGCCGCAAGCACAGGTTGGTGTAGGAAAAATGCGATAGCGATTCCTCACCCGGCAGCAAGTCGCGCACCTTCAGGTGAAATCCGGCAAGCGAGGGTGCATCGCCGCTAAAAAGCGCCGCGATCTCGCTCGCCAGCGCCGGCGTCACCTCCTCATCGGCATCCAGGTTGAGCAACCAATTATTCCTGCACTGCTCCTCGCCAAAGCGTTTTTGCAGGCCATAGCCGGGCCATGCGTGAAAAATCACCCGCGCACCCAGCCGCTCGCACACCGCCACCGTATCGTCGCTGCTACCGCTATCGATCACGATGATTTCATCGACCCAGCCCGCCACGCTGCCGATGGTGCGCGCAATCCGGTCGCCTTCATTCCGGGCGATGATAAAACAGGAAATCGGAAGGGATTTAGACATGACTCACCTCTTTTTGGGCGCGTGTGATGGCAATGGACCAGGCGATCGATTGCCATGCCAGCAGCGCCGGCCAATTAGAGAAGAAACTTTGCGTCGGCACAAGCGGGAAAAAATTGATAAGCAGCCCGGCGGCGGCAAAAAAAGTAAGGATACAGCGCTCGCGGGGCGGCGGCATATTGGACTTCACGACCGCCATCACCAAGCTCGTCACCAGCAATAGCATCAACAGCAGCCCGATGCCCCCATATTCCGAGAGCATTTCCAGATAAATATTATGCGAGTGGGTGCTGCAGAAAATCACCCTCCCTTCATCCAGCAATGTCGGGCAGGCAAGGCGGAAATTCATCATCCCGACACCGATAATGGGGTGCTCCTGCCATAAAAGAAACGAGGCTTTCCATAACTGGCCGTAATCGCTCTGTGAAAATTCCTGCAGGACGAATTCCGTCTCCTGCACACGTTTTTGCACCGACGGCAGCGACTGGTAGGAAACCGCGATCAATGCGGCGAACGCCACCAGCGACAGTGTGAAGGCCAGCCGCGCCTGCCGGAAGGAAAAGGCCACTCCACCGCCCACCAACACTATGCCAAGGGCCAGGGTGAAGGTCGCCGTGCGCTCGTTACTCAAAAGCACGACACCGAAACAATAAACCAGCGCCAGCGCCAGAAATGCCAGTCGCTTTTTCTGATGCGCCTTCCACGCACTGTACAATAAAATGCCAAACACCGGCATCGCCAGCTTCGCCAAATAGATGCCGATCACGACTTTTTTGAAAGGCCCGGTGAGCCTGTCCTGCTCATAAGGCACCCCGGCGAGCGAAAATCCCGTGCAATACTGGTAAAGCGCATCGGCACCGGCAAGCAGCAATATACCCAACATGACCGCCGCAATCTTGCGCAGCTCCTCGTGATAGCTCGAAAGCCAATAGGCAATCGCGGCGAAAAGCAGGATAAAACGAATCCACCCGGCGCGGGCAAAAGAAACGCCCGGATCGAGGGCAAACGGCGAAACTACCAGCACCGAATAAGCCCATAAGATAAGCGCAATTACCACCGGCGGTTCACGCAACCACGACCAGTTGCGCGCACGAAAGCTCCACACCAGCAACAGCACGCCAAGCCCAACCCCGATAATATCCGCCGCCACCCGCGAATAGATCATCGCGAGCGGCAAAAGCAGCAATAGATAAAGCGCCGCAAACACCAGCCGCGCCTGAAATTTATCGGTTGCAAGAAGTTGTTGGCAGGCTGACGATTTCCCTAGAAGCATAGGCTGTGCATACGCTATAAGCATAAAAAACGCTACAACAGATTTGGATGCAGATTGATGCATATCGTCAACATCATGTTAGCAAAAACCGGCGGCGGCATCGAACAGGCGGCGGTCGATTATTGCGAAGGTCTGCGCGACATCGGCCACCGCGTCACCGCCATCGTCTACCCCGGCGGCTGGACGGAAACGCAGATGCGCGCGCGCGGCATTACCACCGAGCCGCTTTTCAATGTGAGCGAATATGACATGGTGGCGTGGTGGCGCCTTCGCCGCCTGATTAAAAAACTCGCGCCCGACGCGGTGATTGCGCATGCCAACCGCGCCATGGGGATGAGCAGCTTCGCACTTAAGAACCGCAGCTTCCCGCTGGCCGGTGTGGTGAATAACTATTCCACCCGCCGCTATAACCGGGCCGATGCCGCCTTCACCACCACCTATGATTTAATGGACACGCTGGCCGCACAAGGCATCCCACGGGAAAAGATCTTCCATATCCCCAACATGGTGAGGGTGAGCGAATTGCCGCAGCGCCACCGCCGCAACACCCCACCCATCATCGGCACGATGGGACGGTTTGTGAAGAAAAAAGGCTTCGATGTCTATATCGAGGCGCTGGCGATATTGAAATCACGCGGCATCCCCTTCAAAGCGTTGCTGGGCGGCAGCGGCGAAGAAGAATCGGCGCTCCGCCGGCTCGCGACAGGAAAAGGGCTGGAGGATGTGTTGGAATTTATCGGCTGGGTCGAAGACCGCCGGGCATTTTACGGCAGCATCGATGTGTTCTGCCTGCCGTCGCTGCACGAACCGTTCGGCATCGTGCTGCTGGAAGCATTTGCCCACGGCGCGCCGATTATTTCCAGCAACAGCGAAGGCCCGAAGGACATCATTACTCCGAATTACGATGCGCTGATTGTTGAAAAAGGCAACGCCGAACAACTCGCCGACGCGATGGAAAAATTGCTGAAAGACCCGGTGCTGTGTGAAAAACTGGCGGCAAACGGCTTCGCCAAGGTCAAAACCCGCTACAGCCAGGAGGTGGTCTCGGAGAGCATCACCGCCGCGCTCAAGGAAATGATAAGCCAAGGCATTCACGCCGCCGCTAGGCGCATGGAATGATACAGGGCCGCCCTGCGCCATGCTATTTACGGCGGATAGTTCCATGCAGCGATTGGCACCATTCTGGTATGGTTGTTGCCTTCCCTTGCCCATCCCCGGCGCTGAAAGAGCGCTTTCTGGAGCAGGTGGAGAATATGGGTGTAATGACTGTGGGGATGGGTAAGGTGGCGTGCCCGGAGGGATTCGAACCCCCGACCTGCAGCTTAGAAGGCTGCCGCTCTATCCAACTGAGCTACGGGCACTTAACAGTTATCGGTTGACAGTCTGCGCCTATCTACACTAACAACCATCCACCAACAACTGGTTAATACGTTGTTTTTTGGTGAGTGAATATAAACGGGCGGTTAGCTCAGCTGGCCAGCCCTGCGGCGCTTGAGCGGAAACGCTCTAACCAGCATGCGCTGTGGCAGGAAATATAAACGGGCGGTTAGCTCAGCTGGTTAGAGCGCTACCTTGACATGGTAGAGGTCGGAGGTTCGAGTCCTCTACCGCCCACCACGCTTCGCCCTGACGGGCTACGCGTGGCGCAGCCACGTGGAGGCCGACATCTTGGGCGAAGCAGTGCCCGGCGTAGCTCGTAGAGCGTAGACGGGCTGGTCGATACTTGCTGTAACAACCATATCTCTTATCAGGCTGATTTTCTTTGGGTGACCGCAGCCTCCAGCGCAAGCAGCCATTCCTTGCGTTTTAGGCCGCCGCCATAGCCGACCAGCGCGCCGGTGCTGCCGATCACACGGTGGCAGGGGATGATGATGGAAATGGGGTTGCGGTTATTGGCCATGCCCACGGCGCGGGCTTTCTTCACGTCACCCATGCTGGCTGCCTGCTCGCCGTAGGAGCGCGTTTCGCCGTGCGGAATCTTTTGCAGGGCCCGCCATGCATTAATTTGGAAGACGGTGCCTTTCAGCTCCAGCGGCAGGTCGAATGCGCTGCGTTTCCCGGCGAAATATTCAGCCAGCTGTTTTTCCGCCCGCACCAGCATGATGTGCGTTTCGGAAGGTTCTGCCTCGCCATCCAGCGCCGCATATTTACCATCCGCCCCTTCAAATCCGACATAGCGCAACCCCTTGTCGGATGCGACAATACGAAGCGTGCCCACCGGTGAATCGATATGTTTTTCGTAGAGCATATAAACCTCCGCACCTGAACCGTTATGTGAGCGCAGCAGCGCGAACCAGCCTTGAGCCAGCTTCATGCGAAAGTCAGCAGACTTTCGCGGAAGCCTCCTTAAAGTTAAACCGTCCCGAAGCTCTTAATAAGGCTCCCCGCCAGCATATACCAGCCGTCGATCAGCACAAAGAAAATAATCTTGAACGGCAGCGAGATCACCACCGGCGGCAGCATCATCATCCCCATCGCCATCAGGATGGAGGCCACCAGCATATCGATGATGATGAACGGGATAAACAGCAGGAAACCGATCTCGAAAGCGCGTTTCAGCTCACTAATCATGAAGCCGGGAATGAGCACGCGGTAGGGCGTATCGGCAGGCGTTTCGATGGTGAGGCCCGGCGACATATCGACAAACAGTTTCAAATCCTGCGCCCGCACATGCGCCAGCATGAAGGCATGAAACGGCGCGCCGATTTTTTCCAGCGCCTCTTTCTCGTCAATGCGCTCTTCCAGCAACGGCTGCACGCCCTGCTCATACGACGCCTGAAACACCGGCGCCATGATGAACAAAGTAAGGAACAGCGCCAACGAAATGAGCACCTGGTTGGGCGGCGTCTGTTGCAGGCCGAGCGCGCTTCGCAGCATGGAGAGCACGATGATGATACGCATGAACGAGGTCATCATCACCAGGATCGAAGGCGCAAGGCTGATGACCGTCATCACGATAATGAGCTGGATCAGCCGCCCGGTCGCGCCGCCGCTGGTGGTGTTCCCGAGGTCGATATTCATCGACTGGGCAAAGGCATTATCAGTGTGCATAAACAAGGTTATCGTCATTGCGAGGAGGCATAGCCGACGAAGCAACCCAATTTTCTGATGGCTGGATTGCTTCGCCTGCGGCTCGCAATGACGTACATTAAACATTTTTTTTCTCCACCCGCTCAATCAGTAATTCACTCTGCGGCGAGAGCAGCAGCAAATGTTCCTGTTCGTCGCGCTTGATAAGCACCAGCCTGCGCCGTGCATCGATCATTTTCGACTCGATAATTTGCAATCTGCCGCCGCCCTTGTGCAGCGCCCAGCCAGGATTGCGCCGCAGCACAAAACGCATGGCCAGCGCCGAAAGCCCAATGAGGGCGACCACCAGCACAAAAGACAGCAGCACACGGATAGGATCGACGATGTCCATTATTCTTTATCCCGCTTGCCGAAATTATCCCGCGAATCGGCGGTCTGGTAGGCAACGCTGGCATTGCGGTGCTTAGGAATTTCAGCCACATTCCCTGATTGCTCGCGCATTTCATTGCCGAGCGCATTGAGGTTGGAAAGCAGCTCCTGCAGGCGGCTTTCATAGGTCCGGCGGTCATCATTCGAGAGCGCCTCTATCATGTCGCAAAGCTGGCCGATGCGTTCATCCAGTTTATGCATCTCCAGCTCCTCACCGGCGGCCACCGTGGCGCGGCTGGCGGCGATATACTGCTCCATCTCGGTAAAAAGCGGGGCGATTTCTGTCATGAATGCTTCCTTTTGAGGCTGTCGTTCGCACGATACACATAGGCGAGAATTTCCGCAACCGCCGCATAGGCCTCCAGCGGAATCGGCGTGTCGATGTCGAGTTTTTCCAGCATATGCACGAGGTCGCGGTCCTGGCGGATTTCGATATTATAGCGCTTGGCCAGCTCGATGATCTGCTGCGCCATATAGCCCTTGCCCTTGGCGGCGATCACCGGCGCGCTCTGCTTCTCACGCTCATATTTAAGCGCCACCGCCAGCTTGTCCCTGTCGAACCCGGCCATTACTTGCGGTCCGGCTTGACGCCCAGCCCATCCAGATCCAGATCGAAATCGACATCGCCGAAATCAACATCGCCCGAGGTGGCCGCCGCAATATTCTGCTCCATGATTTTTTCGTGCAGCTCTTTGCGCAGGATGCTTGCCTCCTTGGGAAACACGAACCCGAGTTTCACTGATTTTCCGCGCACTTCCATCACGGTCAGCTCGATATTATTATTGATGATGATCGACTCACCGATCTTGCGGCTTAAATATAACATTCTCTGCGGATCCTCATGATGCGCTATGTTGGCACAAGTTTTGAATACATCTTTATCAGATAAAAGCAAATTTTGTCTGGAAGTGGAACAAAAATTATGCTAATGTGGGAAAATAATTCCTACTTATAAATAATTAAAAAAATCGGCCCAAGGATAGGATATTACAGTGGATTTTACCGGCATTCCCCTCTTTAACATGATGCAAAGCAAGCTGAAATACCATGCGGCCAACCAGTCGGTGCTGGCGCGGAACGTCGCCAATGCCGATACGCCGGGCTACCGGGCGCAGGCCATGGCGGCGCCGGATTTCGCATCAATGATGGGAAAAACAGGCTCCGCCTCTTCGATGAGCGTAACCAGTCCGATGCATATGCGCCCCGGCATGGGCAAAGGCGGCATGAGCGGCAACATCCGCAACCGCGAAAACACCTACGAGCTGAACCCCATCGGCAACAACGTGGTGATCGAGGAAGAGGTGATGCGCGTGGCGGAAAACCAGGCGGAATATCAGAAGACGCTGGGAATTTATAAAAAATCGATGGAGCTGTTCCGGATTGCGATCGGCAAATCGAGTGGCGGATAAGGAGTAGAGAATGCAACTGACCGATTCACTTAAAATAGCCGCCGCCGGCATGCGCGCCCAGGGAGATCGCCTGCGCGTCGTCGCGGAAAATATCGCCAACGCCGATTCCACGGCAACCACGCCCGGGGGCGAGCCTTATCGCCGCAAGACCGTGGTATTCCAGAATGTGCTGGATAAGGAGCTGGGTATTGAAACGGTGCGGGTCGCCAAGCGCGGCACCGATAACTCTGATTTCAATAAAAAATTCGAGCCCTACCACCCCGCCGCCGATGCGGAAGGGTATGTGCTCTATCCCAACGTCAACACCATCATCGAAACAATCGATATGAAAGAGGCGCGGCGCGCCTATGAAGCCAATCTCGGCGTGGTCGAGGTTTCCAAGGCAATGGTGGCGCGCACGCTTGATCTCTTACGGTAATAGCAGGGGAAATTAGGGGAAGATTATGGTCAATATGTTATCCGCACTGAACGCCTACAACAACCAGCTCAAGCTCGGCAGTGGCGGCGGGGCGATGGAAAGCACCGAGAATCCCACCGGCGGCCCCAGCTTTTCGCAGCTGCTCGAAAGCCAGCTCGACGATGTCGTGAATACCCAGAAAAGCGCCGAGGGCGCGAAGATGGAGGCACTCACCGGCAAGGGCGACATCACCGATCTCGTCACCGCCATCGCCAATGCAGAAATGGCGCTCAACACCATCGTCACCATCCGCGATCGCGCCATCTCCGCCTATCAGGACATCATCCGCATGCCGATATAAATGCTCGACTAGCGCTCGAAAATATGGCATCATGGCCCTAGAGGTTTTATGCATACACGCGATACTATTTTGCAGCAAGCCATGGCTTTGACGCCGGCCGATCAGGCTTATCTGGTGCTTGCGCTGGAAGATCACCTTGCGGACCAAATTCCTGCGGCAGTGGACGCGGGGAACGGTATAAGCGGCGCGGCTTTTCTCGCGGAACTTGAACGGCGCTCGCACGCCTATAAAGCGGGAAAGATGGATGCACACCCGGCGGGGGACGTCATGGCCGAATTACGCACACGTCAGGCGACTGAGAACGTGCAGTGATTCGCATCGTTGCGGATGCCACCGCCGAAATTGAATCAGCCCGGCACTATCTCAACCGGCATTCCCGTCTTCTCGGCCACCGCTTTCTCGAGGATCTGGAATTCACCTTATCGGCAATTGCCGAGATGCCCCTTGCCTACCCTGCGATTGAAATTTTTGAGTCATATGTTCCATTTCGCAGGGCATTGCTGCGAACTTTTCGCTATGCTGTGATCTTTGAGGTGCTTGCCGATGAGATTCTTGTCGTCGCGGTTGCACATACAAGCCGCGCCCCTGATTACTGGCTGGAACGCTCTAAGCTATAGTTGATAGTTGTTGGTTGTTGGAAAAATAAAACCCTGCTACACCACCAACTATCAACCACCAACCATCAACCGCCATGGAACCCACCGAAATCATCGATATTGGCCGTGACGCCATTTATGTGCTGATCGTGATCGCCTCACCGGTGATGCTGACATCGCTGATCGTGGGCCTGATCGTTTCGCTCTTTCAGGCCCTCACCCAGATTCAGGAACAAACGCTCACCTTCGTTCCAAAAATCCTCACCATGCTGGTCGTGCTCGGCTTCACCATGCCCTTCATGCTGCAGCACCTCACCGATTTCACCCACCGCCTCACCGAAAAAATCGTGCATATTGAATAAAATGGTTGCCAGGTTTCTGGGTTGCTAGGTTTCTTGGTAAGGATTACATTGCTACACCTAGCAACCTAGAAACTCAGCAACCCAGCAACCACCTTCCGATGACCCTCAATGATTTCCTTGTCTCCGAAATATTCACCTTCCTGCTGATTTTCTGCCGGGTGGGCACGGCGTTGATGATTCTTCCCGGTTTCGGCGAAGCATTTGTGAGTGCGCGTGTGCGGCTGCTGCTGGCGCTGATGTTTAGCCTGGTGCTCACCCCGGCGCTGCCCGATTTCCCCGCCCCGCCCAGCCACGTATTCACGCTGATGACCATCATGATGGCGGAAATTCTCACCGGTATTTTCTTCGGGATGCTGGGCCGCCTGATGCTGGCTGCGATCAGCACCGCCGGTATGATCATCGCCTACCAGGCCGGGCTGGCCTCGGCGCTGGTGCAGGACGTAACGATTGCCGGCGGCCAGGCCTCCAGCCTCGGCAACCTGCTCGGCATCACCGCGATGGCGCTGCTGTTCGCCACCAACATGCATCATCTGATGTTGCAGGCGCTGATGGACAGCTACCAGATTTTCCCGGTCGGGCAGTTTCCGAATGTCGAGGATTTCACCTGGCAGGCGGCGAAGATCGTGAACAGCTCGTTCCTGATTTCGCTGCAGATCGCCGCCCCCCATATCGTCATTGGGCTGGTGGTCTATCTCGCGGGCGGTATCACCGGGCGGCTGATGCCGAGCCTGCAGGTGTTTTTCATCCTGCTGCCGCCGCAGCTAATACTCAGCTTTTTCGTGCTGATGGTGGCGTGGAGCAGCATTATGATGTGGTATATGGATTATTTCCGCGACGGCATCTCACAGTTTGTGGGGCAGTAAAGGAGTCTTGGTTGCTAGGTTGCTTAGTCTCTTGGTAAGCAATCAGAAACCAGGTAACATAGAGACCAAGTAACCTAGAGACCTAGAAACCGAGATATACATGGCTGAGGGCGGAGATCAGGATAAGGACCAGAAGACCGAAGAACCAACCTCCAAGAAATTGCAGGAGGCGTTCGAGAAAGGTAATGTGCCGTTCTCGCGGGAGCTGGGGCACTTCCTCATGCTGTTTCTGCTGGCCTTAATCATCGCGAATTATTCACCCGGCATATTGCGCGACACCCGCAACCTGCTCGAACATTACATTCTCAATGTCGACACCATCGCCGTCGATAAAACCGGGGTGAGCATCATCTTGCGCGATCTGGCCTTCGGCGGGATCATGGTGTTGGCGGTGCCGCTGATCGGCTCGGTGATCGTGGCGCTCGCCGCCGGATTCTTGCAAAACGGCATCGTGATTTCCGCCGAAAGCATCAAGCCGAAATTCAGCAAAATATCGCCGGTGGCGGGGCTTAAAAAGATTTTCTCGATGCGCACCCTGGTCGAGTTTATCAAAAATATCGTCAAGATCAGCATCGTGAGCATCGTCGCCTTCATGGCGGTGTACCCGGAGCTTTCGCACCTGAGAGAACTCTCCAACCACAGCGCCGAAGGTATTCTGCTGTTCCTCGCCAAGCTCGCCACGCAGGTGGCAACGGGTGTGGCCATCGCCATGTTTTTCATCGCGCTGTTCGATCTGGTCTATCAACGATTGCACCACATGAAATCGCTGCGCATGACCAAGCAGGAAATCAAAGACGAATATAAGCAGAGCGAGGGCGATCCGATCATCAAGCAACGGCTGCGGGCGCTCCGGCAGGAAAAAGCCAAGCAGCGCATGATGGGACAGGTGCCGAAATCCGATGTGGTGATTACCAACCCGACCCACTTCGCCATCGCGCTTTCCTATCGGCCCAAGGAGCATAAAGCGCCGGTGGTGGTGGCCAAGGGGCAGGATCTGATAGCGCTGAAAATCAAGGAAGTGGCGGAGGAACATGATATACCGGTGATACAGAATCCGCCGCTCGCCCGTGCGCTATTCGCATCCGCCGAGCTGGAGGAGGAAATCCCGCTCGTCCACTATGAAGCAGTGGCGAAAATCATCTCCTACGTCTATAAGCTGAAGGGTCGGCGGATGTAGTGGTTAGCTAAGGAAACGTCCGCCATTATCCATGGGAATGCCCGGCACTTGAACGCCATCCGGGTTCGTATCCATCTTTGTTGCACCCTGCCCCTTAAAATTCACGGCGTTGGCCGCCAGTGCTTTCACATCCGTGTCCAGGGGGTCATTGGAAGCGGTGAACTGTTCATATTTTATCTGAGCAAAATGATCTTGCAGCGCCCTCTGGCTATTATCACCGGGATATATAACCCTTTTGTTCATTCTCTCTATCTGCGCATCCGACAACTGCATACCCTCCGGCAATTGCATGGAGAAGCGCCCCGGATATTCCTCCACCGGCCTTAATTTATTGCTGACTTTACCAACATGCACCAGCGGCTTGCCATTAATCACCGGCGCACCCAGCACTACCGTACGAGTTGCTTCATCCCAGCCGACGATGTGCAGCTTCGGTGGCGGAGCAAAGAACGGGCTGTTAAGTGCAGTGCCGGTATTCGTCATCACATCAGGATTTTCAAGCGCTTCGCTGGCAGCCTGATAAGATGCATGATGACGCTGTGTGACCGAATGCATCGCATGCTCGTAACGCGCCGCGCGGTCTGCCGGCGCAAGGGGGCTGCTAAAACCCGCCCCCGAATCCTGGTAGCTGGTCATGCCCATACGGTCGCGCTGGTTAAGTATCTCCATTTTTCTTGCACGTTCCAACCACACATTGCCGCCGGGATTGCTGCGCGCCCAACCACGGAGTTTTTCCTGTTCCAAATCTTCACGCAACCCCGGCAGCGTATCGTGATTGGTTAGTCGCGCCATTACCCGTGGATCATGGATATCATGTCCGTGATACTGCGTGCCGGTCAGGTGCGAAGTGCTGGCGCGCAGGGCGACATTACGTTCCATTTCCTCAAGCCTAAGTTCCGATTCGATATTTTGCCGGAAACCACTGACGGCACGATTGATTCGGACGCGATCAGGATTTTCCTCTCTCGTGGCGGGGAAATTTCCGCCTTGCGCAACGGCATCCAGCTCCGGCTCAGTGATGGCATTTTTTTCCACCACTTGCAAAAGCTTGCCCCAGCAAGCTGCGCGTTGCATGCCGTGATCCGCCGCCGCCGTGTGCTCGGCGTCAAGATATTGCGAGCGCTCACGACGCATTGGATTGAAATCGGCAAAAATATTTTCTTCCGGCAATTGCGGCATGGCGCCTTTTTCACGCGTCGCCCACTGCTCCTCCGCCTGCTGCGCGCCCTGCATATCCGCCATTAATTTATTGAACGCCGCCTGCGACATCATGCTGATTTTCTGCTCCTGCTCGGCGTCCTCAAAACGACGTGTTTCTTTGGAATCCGGGGAATAAACGGCGGGGAACACTGTGGCATAGCGTAGCGCCCCGCCCTGTTTCATATCCATAGCGAATTTATGCACGGTGACGTCACCGTCATCTCCCGCGACCGCAATGTTGAACATCACTTCATTCATAACCTCTCCGCTCGATGCGTCGTGTTTTACTTACAGGGTCATTATAACCCATTTATATAAAGTAATTATGTGACAGTTTTATGAATATTGTGTGATGACCCGCCACATTCCGGGCGGAATTAGAGAAAAAACAGAGAATTCAGCCGGTTGTTAATATATTTTCTGCGCAGAAACCAAAAAACCAGTTGTATCCGGGGCGTGATTTCCTTAAAGATTAGGCATGGCAACACGTTACATTGACATGGGGTTGGATGCGACGGGGGCGCGGGATTTCGTCGTCCGCAGCCGCGTGCCAAGCTTCACCCAGATCCTCATCATCTTTGCCAGCGCCTTTTTGATTGCCGTCAGCATCACCGTATCGGTGCATGACGTGGTGCAGCTCATCGTCACGCTGCTCGCCCTTTTCGCCATCCTTGGCTGGTATATCATCATCCAGCTCATGCGCAGCCGCGACATGCTGCTGGTCACCGAATTCCAGAACGCGCTCTTTGCCTCGGCGATGGGGCTGCACAACAAATTCTGCCTCATCATCAAGCGCGACGGCTTCATCGTCTATCTCGACCGCTCGTTCCAGCGCCTGTTTCCGGAGATCGTCCAAAGCTCCACCCGCACGGTGGATATGCTGCTGCGCCACGGGAAAGTGGACCAGATAGACTGCGACCGCGTGCTTTCCGCGCTGGATAAAGGCACCTACGAAAAAGTTATTTTCGACATCACCGACGCGCAGGGCGTTGTGCATCACATCGTCCTTTCGGTAGAGCCGATCATGCGGCCCGCCGGGTTCACCATGCTGCGCGGGCGGGAATATATCGAAGACCGTAATAGCAATTTTGCCGGAGGCGGCGGCGCGGGCATGTTCAGCAAATCGTCGGTTACGTTGTTTTCGCACGTGATGGAAAGCATGAAAATGGGCGTCTATATCAGCTCGCCCAACGGCAGCCTGGTCTATTGCAATCCGCTGTTGGAAGAATGGCTGGGCTATGGCGAAGGCGAGGTCATCACCCGCAACCTGAACGTCGATCACCTCATCCCGGCGGGGCGCAATCCCGGCATGTCCGCCGAACCGGCCGATTTCGAGGGCACGGTGCAGCTCGAGAAAAAAGTCGGCGGATTCCTCAAGGCCTTCCTCAACCAGCGTGCGATTCATAACGAGTCCGGGCAGCTGATGGGCTGCACCGCCGTGGTGCATCTCTACAACGACGATAATCCGCTGGACGAGACGCCGAAGGGGTTCTAGCAAGGTATCATGACACAACCGACCGATAATATTCTCGACCAGTTCATCGCCCGTTCGCCGATCCCGATGACACTCATCGACCGCGCAGGCGCGCTGCTTTTCGGCAACGAGGCGTTCCACATCCTGACCCAGCAAACGCTCGCGGGCAGCCTGCCGGTCTATATGGAAACGCTCTTCACCAAAGAGAAAATGGCGGAGGCGAAGCAGCAGCTCACACAGTTCATCACCGGGCAGATGTCCGAGGAGCCAGTGGTGTTCGAACTGCACCTGCCGAACAATGTCGAGATGATCGTGTCCTGTTATGCCAGCCCGTTCAGCGATGAGCATATATTGCTGCACCTCATCAACATTACCGAGCAGAAACAGCTGGAGCTGCGCTTCGCCCACTCACAGAAAATGCAGGCGGTGGGCCAGCTTGCGGGCGGCGTCGCGCATGATTTCAACAACCTGCTCACAGCCATGATCGGCTTTTGCGACCTGCTGCTGATGCGTCACCCGGCGGGCGACCAGTCGTTCGCCGACATCATGCAGATCAAGCAGAATGCCAACCGTGCAGCGAACCTCGTGCGGCAGCTGCTCGCCTTCTCGCGCCGGCAGACCTTGCAGCCGAAAATTCTTGAGTTGACCGATGTGCTGGCCGAGCTTTCAAACCTCGTGCGGCGGCTCATCGGTGAGAATATCGAGCTGAAAATGTTCTATGGTCGCGACATCAGCAACATCCGCGCCGACCAGGGGCAGCTCGAGCAGGTGCTCATCAACCTCGCGGTGAATGCGCGTGACGCGATGAAGGGCGGTGGCACGCTCACCATCCGCACCTCGCAGGTCACCATCGGCAAAGACCATGTCCTGCCCGCCAATGTCATCGCCCCGTCCGACGAGGACACCAAATTACCGGCAGGCGAATATGTGCTGGTCGAGGTGATTGATACCGGCACCGGCATACCGAGACATATTATCCAAAAAATCTTCGAGCCGTTCTTTTCCACCAAGGAAGTCGGCTCCGGCACCGGCCTTGGGCTCTCCACCGTTTACGGCATCATCAAGCAGAGCGGCGGCTATGTATTTGTCGAAAGCACCGAAGATGTCGGCACTAATTTCCAGCTTTATTTCCCCGCCGTAAGCGCCGAGGAAGAAGCTGCCGCCAAAGCGCAGGAACAGGAAGTGGTGCAGAAGGAAACGCATCAGGATTTAACCGGCGACTGCACGATCCTGCTGGTGGAAGACGAGATGCCGGTACGCACATTCGCGGCGCGGGCGCTTTCCAACAAAGGCTATAAAATTATCGAGGCCGATTGCGCGGAAACCGCACTGGAACTCATGGAAGAGCATGGAGGCAAGGTCGAGCTGATCGTCACCGACGTCATCATGCCCGGCATGACCGGCCCATCGATGATCGAAAAAATCATGCCGAAATTCCCGAACGTGAAAGTGATTTTCATGTCCGGCTACGCCGAAGAGGCCTTCGTCGATAATTACGGCGTGCAGCGCGATTTCAATTTCCTCGCCAAACCGTTCACGCTCAAGCAACTCGCGAGCAAGGTGAAAGACGTGGCGGGCGGCGGATGAGCTGGCTGGAACCCATCGATATTTATTGCGAGCGGATGGACGCCTCGTTCTTCGCCGAGCCGCTGAACGCGATTTCCAACGCCGCATTTTTTATCGCCGCCTGGTGCGCCTACTGCCTCTACCGCAAGAGCGGATGCCGGGAAAAAATCCTGCTGCTGCCGATCATACTCATCGCGCTGGTCGGCACCGGCAGCACGCTGTTTCACACCTTCGCCAACCGCATCACCGAAATGGCGGATGTCATCCCCATCGTCACCTTCGTGCTGGTCGCCCTGTGGATGCTGCTGCGCCGCCTGCTCGCGTTCACTCTGGCGCAAACCCTGCTGGCGCTCGGTATTTTCGTGCTACTTGCCTCGCAGACCGGACAAGTGCCGGGTCCGTTCCGCCTGAACGGCTCGATCATGTATGTGCCGTGCCTGCTGATGCTGCTGTTCATCTGGGCGAAGCTGCAACTTCGCGCCCACCCCGCCGCCGGCGCCATCCTGCGCGCCGCCGGGATATTCGTCGTGTCGCTCACCTTCCGCAGCGTCGACATGGCGGTGTGCGACGCCCTGCCCATCGGCACCCACATATTGTGGCACCTGTTAAACGGCGTCGTGCTCTACCTCATCGCCAAAAGTTTGCTGGTTGCAAAAGCACCAAACAACATTTAACGAGAACTACCGCGACCCTGAGAACTATTGCGACCCTGTTCGGTATCCGTGAACTGCGCCCTAAATTCTGTCATAAAATCCATCGGATTTTCTACCGTTTTATAAAGTGTAATCGTAATAGGAGCGGATCCGCTACCAACAGCAGTGCCGCGTTGTTCTTCCGCGCTATCAAACTTAAATTTGCCGGCGCTGGCACTCATTAAATACTCCGCCACAGCCTCAACCTGCCTCCTCGAGACCCCAGTGTTATTCGAACTTAATCTAACGACCACCACCCCACTCGTGCCATCTGCATCTCCATCTCCACCAACCTTTGCTGGTTGACTTGTATCGTCAGCGCGGCTGAAAACACCGCTAAAATCATTAACGGGGGTCACGCCATCCTGCGATATCTCTATCCCTTTGCCTTTGCTAAGCATAGTGCTCAATATTTCGACCGCAGGGACCCAATCAGGATTCCCCTCTTTCCAGTTTTCAGCGCTTTTACCTGGAAATTTATCAGCAAATGCCATATTTTTCTCCTTTGTTTGTAAAATATGAGTCGGCGTAACCCTATCAGAATAGCAACCAAAGATCAATAAGATTTATTTATATTAAAAATTATTAATAAAACATTGAGCATTTCAGCACAACAAAGAACCGCTTGAAACTGCGGTGAAGTTATCTTAGCCTGCGCGGGAAGCGCTCACCCCTCACCCTGTCGGTTTTATGCCCCTCGCCCGTATTTATCTTCCCACGAAAAACGCCATGCAATCAGGCGGGGCCAAGGATGAATGGCTGCTGGAATTTGTGCCGGAAACGCCGTATTTCACCGATAATCTGATGGGCTGGACGGGCATGGAAGGCACCGTGCGCGAAATCCGCATGCAGTTTCCCAGCTCCGAGGCAGCCATCGCCTACGCCAAAAAGCACGGCATTTCCTATGATCTGGAGCTGCCCAACCCCACCGGGCAGGTCAAAAAGGCCTATGCCGATAATTTTGGCTTTAAGAAGATAAAAGCATAATAATATCAACGCCCTAGCCACATACGTGACCGAGCCGAGGAGGCTCCATCGCAAGCAGGTTTGCAGCGGGAGTAGAATGAAGCCGGGTGTCACACAAACGTCACAATAAATCGGTAACATTTTCCTGCTAATATGCTATGCTGTAACCATAAAACTGGAGCATACGATGAAACGTTTTACCATTCCCTGTGATTTCAGCGGCACCAAATATCCGTTCCATGTCTATGTCGGGGAGCCGCACCCGGCGCGGCATCCGCTGCAGAACCAGGCGTGGTGGCTCTCGTCGATCCGCGGCGGCACCATCCCGCAGGACGTGATGGACAGTTTCGAGCGCCTCCACAAAATCGCCATTGAGAATAACGTATCGTTCGAGGATCTGTGTGTCTATGCGCTGGGCACGGCGGCGGCGGAAGAAGGCAAAAAAGTCGAAGTGCAGGACAACGCGACCAGCTAACATGATGGCACCTTATGGCCGACCAGGGATCCAACATCTACAATCCGAGTGACCGCAACCGCGACGGCATGGACGACGATATCGACCGCCGCCATGGCAACGAAAACGAGAGCGCATCCTATTCCCGCCGCTACGATCCCCGCAGCGAGCAGGAATTCACCAACCTCCCCGAACCGCAGGATCTTCTGGAAGCGCGTAACGAAGAGGAGATGCGCAGCATGCGCAGGGCCGAGGCCGCCATGCACGCCGCGCAGGAGGATGTGCATTATTTTCCCGATGTCGGCAAGTTTATCATCCCGGCGGAAAACACCTGGGCGGGCCATGCCGAGCTGGTGTACAACAAGGAGCTGCGGCTTGGGTTTCACCCCGACCGTTATTTCTTCGATAAAATCATCGCCGATAAGCTCCGGCTTCCGGCGCTGGCCGACTCGAATCACCCCGACTACGCCAAATATGAAGGCCTGCGCACCAACCTGGCCGTGCTCCGCAACGATGTCATCGGCATGTATCTCGACGATGGCGGCTTCGATAAGGGCGATGAGAAATTCATCCCGCCACTCAAAGCCATTGCGGAAACGCTTGGGGAGGCGCTGGCCAACGATGTCTGGTGGAAGCGCCCGTTCGTCCATTCCTTCAGCCGCGATGTGGCGAATGTCGAGGCGGTGGGCGCGGCCGAAATGTATAAATTTTTGCTACGGCAGCAGGAGCAGTCCGGCCTTATCAACAGCCTGCGCATCCTCGCCGGCGCGCCGGATAATCATTGGGGATTGCGCCCGCTTGAACAATCGGCGTTCAGCCCGCAGGCACTTTCGGCGCCTCCTCCAAACCTTGGCGTGATTGCAAGGGGAGCCGCGCCCGCCCCGGCGGTTGCCATGGCGCCGGACGCTGCCGGAAAACGCGCTACCGAAAGTCTGGCGCTCATCAACAAGGTGAATAAACAATTCCAGCCGGTCGAGGCATTATCCGCGAATGATAAAGCAATGTCGGTGGACGATGGCCGCACCATCCTGCGCTGGCTCCGTAACCTGCAGGGCATGGATGTGGATGTGCAGGATTTCCTGAGCGCGGGCACGCCGCCGGAACAGATCGCGAAAGCCGAGGCGCTCGGTGCGCTGGTGCATCTTTATGCCAGCCAGCTACAGCATTGCCCGCCGATGCATCATGTGCAAACGGTGAAAGACGGCGCCGATGCGGCGGGCGGCGCGGCGATGATGATCGCCGAACATGCGATGACGCTCTTGCCGGAGGGCAACCCGGCGCGGGCGCTGCTTGCTTCGGCGATAGACACCATGCCGGAATCCTATTACGAACGCAGCACCCAGTCGGTGGCGCGGCTGCTCGACCATATGGAGCTGGGGCTGTCTAAAATGTCCGGCCAGCAGATCGGCGAACGCACAGCGATCGATCGTTTATTGGAAGCAAGCGAACGCATCCACCGGCACGCAAAGCAACTTCGTTCGGTCACGACGCTCGCCGAGCCGAAGCGCGAGGAATCGGTGGAGCTTGGCCGCGAGATCCTCCGCAAGCTGCGCGGCATGATGTTCTCGGACAAACCGATCGAAGAACAGATGAGCGCGGGCAACCCGGATGAAAAGGCCGCGCTGGTCGAAAAAATCGACGAGATGGTGGAGATTTACCGCAACATCCTGGCCGAGGCGCTGGCGGTGAATCCCGGCCTTGCGAACGATCCGCGCATCAAGGCCGCGAACGATGCGGTGGGCGGCATGACGCACGGCATCAAGCTGATGGCCTCCAAGGATATCCCGAACAGCATCGCGCAGGCGCAACAGATATCGGCGGATGTCACACAGATGCCGCAGGAATGGAAACATATGCATGAGCGCACCACCGACCGCCTGCTGGAGACGATGGAAGGCGGGCTGGAAGCGGCGGTGGAGGGCATGGAAGAAGCCGAGCAGCAGGAACAGCGCGATGCCGAGCTGGCGCAGGAAGCGATCGAGGCCAGCCTGCTCCACACCCAAGGCCACGGCAAGCGCCGCAAGCGCCGCGCCCAGAAATCCGGCATGACCGGCAAGAAACAGGCCAAGCTCAACCGCGACATCATGGCGGATGACATGGCGGCGGGGCAAGGTCGCTTCGCCCATCAAAGCGACAAGGACAAGAAGGAAAACGCTTCTACTGTACAGCCGATGCAAACAATGCAGGTCACTGCGATGCAGGCGCCGCAACTGCAAGCCCAGTTACAGGCACAGGCGCAGGCACAGGCGGCAGGCATGCCTTATATGGGACTCAACAACAAGGATATGGCGGCGATCAAATCGCTGGGTACGGCGCTGCGCGGTGCCGGACAGAAGGCCAAATCGATGCCGGTGGCCGACGTGAAAGTGGGCGATCCGATCAGAGCCGATGATAAAAGCGCTGCCGAGCGCGCCATCGAGCAGATCACCAATGCCCGCAAAAACCCCAACAACCAGCGGACGACGTAACATGGGATATCGCAATTTGCCCCCTGCCAGAAAGCCACCGCCGCCCCTTTTTTCAGGCGGCGATCGCGAGGTTGGCGCACCTGCCTACCGGGGCCCCGAAGGCCCTGCCTATAGCCGGGAACAGGCAAAGATTATTTTTGAGAATTTGATGGATGCCAGAATAGATGGGAAGCCCATTCCCTTTATTTCTAATTATCGGGGACATTGCATTCAACGCAAGGAATTGATGTTGTGGCATATGGTTTATCACCAAGGGGTGGATCCTGCCGCCCTGGGGGCTGTGGTGTCCGACCTGAGTGAAATCAAACCGCAGCTTCTGGCGAACTACCCGGTGCGTGTGGCACAGACAGTATTTCCAGGGCAATACACTATAATTAATGAAGAAGAGTTGAATGGCCAACCACCGGAATTTATGGAAGCACTTTATGCCTTCCACATAGCACCGGCCATAAAAGTGCATAACGGGAGCCAAGTGATCGATTATGTCATCGATCCGGCCATATGCGCCAACCCGGCCACTCTCGATCAATGGATGAATGCCCACACAACCCCCGTGAAGCCGAATAAAAAAGAGGCAAAGAAAACTGTACCAGTTTATTATACTCCTCTCGATAAAAAAGAAATGCACCATGTGCACGGCGACTCGCTTAATGACGATGCACGTGACTTCCTGGTGCTGGTCTCAGATCATACCACGATTCCACTGCCTTCAAGCAAGAGTCCCGAGGAAAATGAAAAAGCGCTGGAAGCAAGCGGCGATATTAATGATATAATCCGTGCGGTGAGCGATCTCAAGAGATGCAATGCCGTACAAAGTGATTTCTGCCGATCCATAAAAAAACGCGGATCGATAGATCTCCCCAACTGCGGCCCACGGGCGTTGAAAGCGGTGTTGGAACATACGGAGGGCAAGCATCCGGAGAAAATGTCGCCCGAAGCCAAGGCATCGTTCACCCGTTTTATGGGCGCGAGGAATCGGGAAGCACCAACGCTCGGCCTGTAAACCGCAATTATATTTTCCAAATACTTATCATTTTTTTTGTAAAAAATGCATTTTTTTGCGTTTACCCCCTTCCGGGACACATTTCGGCGTGGGAGCATGAGTGTATGGGGCGATAAAAACCCCAACCATCGTCATTGTGAGGAGAAACACATCAAAAAATAAGATAACGGAAGCAGCATTAATGGCCTGGCTATGGGGTTATCGGCGGCGGGAGACTTTCCGCCGGGTGGTAAAATCAGGAGTAGGGTTTATAGGCCGTGTACCGTGGGGTATGGGGCATTAATCGCGCCTATTGCGAATAGGCAAACCTTCAGGACGTGCACGGAAACGGTCAATTCCGAACCAAGCGCTCAAGTAGCGGAGCGGTAGCGCACCAAGAAGTCAAGCGCTCAAGTAGCGGAGCGGTACATTATGGGAAAGTATGATAGCGTTCCATGTCCATCGTGCCTTCGGATTTATCGACCAGCATGGTGATGAGCGAATCGCCGGTGATATTCACGGTCGTGCGCATCATATCGAGGATACGGTCAACGCCCGCGATCAGCGCGATGCCTTCCAGCGGCAGGCCGACCGAGGTCAGCACCATGCCCATCATGATGAGCGAGCCGCCGGGAATGCCCGCCGCGCCGATGGAGCCGAGCGTGGCGGTAAGAATCAGGATGCAGTAATGGTGGTTGTCAATCGGGATGCCGAACGCCTGTGAGAAAAACAGCGCGCAGATGCCGAGATAAATCGCCGTGCCGTCCATATTGATCGAAGCGCCAAGCGGCAGCACGAAAGAGGTGCTGGTTTTCGATACGCCGACTTTTTCATTCACCACGCGCATCGCCGTTGAAAGCGTGGCCTTGCTGGAGCTGGTGGAAAAGGCGAGGAGCTGCGGCTCGACCATTTTACGGTAAAACGGCATCGGCGAGATGCGGGCGAATACGAGAATCATCAACCCGAACAGGATATATTGTGTGAACAGCGCGCCGGTCACGACCAGCACCAGTTTCAGCAGGGCAATCAACACCTCGAACCCTTGCGTGCTGACCAGCCACGAAGTCAGCGCGAACACACCGTAAGGCGAGAATTTCACGACCGTTTCGATCATTTTGAACACCACCTGCGCCGCCTGCTGGCACACATCGCGCAGCAGCGATACCTTATCGCCGACGGCATTGATGGTGACGCCGATAAAAATCGCGAATACCACGACTTGCAGAATATGGTCATCGGCCATGGCCTTCACGATATTCGTAGGGATAATATCCACCAGAATTTGAATCAGACTCACTTCTTTCTGCGCGATCAGCGGAGTCGCGGCCTCTGCCGAGTTTTTCAGCGAGCTCAAATCCACACCAACGCCCGGTTCGAAAAAATGGCCGAACGCCAGACCGATGCACACGGCAAACGCGCCGGTCATCAGGAAGGCGCCGACCGATTTAAGGCCGATGCGCTTGAACGCGTCGGCATTGGTCATCGCGGTGATACCGGCCACCAGCGAGAAGAAAATCAGCGGCACCACCACCATTTTGATGAGGTTGATAAATATGGTGCCGATCGGCTTGATATAGGTGGTGACAATGGCCTTGCCGTCTGCATTCAGGAAATTATCCGCCGATACGCCGGCCATAAAAAAACCGAACCCAATACCAAACAGCAAGCCGAGAAATACGCGGAACCATAATTCATTAATAAGGGGCTTCTTCGAAGGTGCTTGTAGTGTGGGGTAAGACATGAATTCTCCAGCTTTTATCTATTCTTGGAAAGCGGCTTTTATACCAAGTACAAAGGCTTAGTCAACCAAACCTTTTTCCTTGAAATACCGGAGTGCTCCCTCGTGGTAAGGAGTGATGTCGGTATCGCGCACCATGCGGTCGGCATTGAGTGTAGCAAATACAGGATGCAGGGTTTTGAAATCGTCCAAACGTTCGAATACGCTCTTCACCATTTCATAGGTCACATCGTCACCCAAATCTTCGTTCGCCACCAGCACCGCCTTCACCCCGAAGGTTTTTACGTCCTTCGGGTTGCCGTTATACATGCCGCCGGGAATCGTTGCGTACGAGTAAAACGGATGGCTGGCGATAAACTCATCGATCACCGGTCCGGAAACATTCACCAGACGCGTCTCGCAGGCGCCGGTCAATTGCTGGATGGTGCCGTTGGGGTGGCCGCCGGCATAAATGATGGCGTCCACCTCATTGCCGCACAGCGCGCTCGACAGGTCGCTCGACTTGATATCCACCACCTTGGAGAATGTTTTTTCGGTCCAGCCTTCTTTCTTCATCAGGTCTTCCATCGTTGCGCGCATGCCGGAACCGGGCGAGCCAAGGCTGACGCGCTTGCCTTTCAGGTCGTCGAAATTGATGATCTTGGCGTCCTTACGGGCGACCACGGTGAAGGGCTCCGGATGCAGCGAGAACAAGATACGCAATTTTTGATCGGCACCGACATCGGAGAAAATTTCCGTGCCGTTATAGGCATTATATAACATGTCGGATTGCACCACGCCGACATCGAGATCGCCTTTGCGAATCGCCTCGAGGTTATGGATCGAACCGCCGGTGGACTCCACGGCGCAGCGGAAGCCATGCTCCTTGCGGCCGCGGTTCATGAGGCGGCATACCGCGCCGCCTGCCGGATAATACACGCCGGTGACGCCCGCCGTGCCGACCGTGATGATTTTGTCGGCAGCGCGGACAGATGCGGCATCAAGCATCACGGTGGCGATAACGGCCACAAGCGCCAAGGAGAATTTCATAAAACTGCGACTATATAAAGACATAATAACCTGCGATGTTGAAAGAAACTTTGTTTATAATTAAAAACGGAATCGAACTCTACCAAACTTCACGGACGAGAACAAGCAAGTAGTTCCATTTTTTTGAACTCAAGAAAGATGAGAATTATTCTCAATTCTCATGGGCCTACTATGCTGCAATGCGGCAAAAAGAAGCGTTACTTTTTTGCTTCCTGCGCCTTTGATTTACTGCGGCGCTTATCGACATACATCGACATATCGGCAGCGGCCAAACAAGATTCGGCATCGTCCCCGCTATGCACGGAATAGACGCCATAGGCCGTGGTGATGTGCAGCTGCCTGCTTGTAAAAACGAACGGGGTGGCCGCCAGTTTTTCGGCGATCAGCTGGCCGCGTTTTTTGGCCGCTTCTTCATTGGCGTAATACATGATGATGGCGAATTCATCGCCGCCGATGCGCGCCAGGAAATCCGATTCGCGCATGGCCTGCGACAGCATCTGCGAAATATGGCGGATGGCAAGATCGCCCGCCGCGTGGCCATAATTATCATTGATGCCTTTGAAATCGTTGATATCGAAATACAGGATGGTCGAGGGGTGGCCGTAGCGCTCATGCATGGTGATCGCCCAGGTGAGGCGGCGCATGAAGGCGCGGCGATTCGGAATCGGCGCCACGCAATCCACATCCACCAGCTGCTCCATCTCCGTGAGCGTTTCCTTGGTGCGGGCCAGCTCGCGGTTGGTATCGTCCATTTTTTCGAGCAGCGCCGACACCGCCAGATGCACCGATTCGGTCATTTCCCCTTCCGGGATACCAAGCATCGCCATCCGCTCGCTAACGCGCTCATGCTTCGCCGCATACTTCTCTTTAGCGGTAGGCTTGGAGGACTTATTAAGCTCTTGTGTCTTCATAGATACCCTGTTTGGCGCTTTGCTTAGCGATTCTTGCGGCACTTATACCAAATAATCTGGTTAAAATACAGCAAAATGTGGATATTGGGAAGATTGTCGCCCCGCTTCTGCTTGACGGAATGCGGGAGTAATGCTAGCGAATAGTTTTTAATGCCAATGATTTATAAGGATTTTTTGAATGGCCGACGTTGCGATTATCATGGGCAGCACCTCCGACTGGGAGACGATGCAGCACGCCGCCGATATGCTGGCGGAATTGGGCATTAGCCACGAATCGCTGGTGGTCTCGGCGCACCGCACGCCGGATAGGCTGGTGGAATTTGCCAAGGGGGCAAAAAAAGCGGGTTACAAAGTGATTATCGCCGGTGCGGGCGGCGCAGCTCATCTTCCCGGCATGGCCGCGAGCATGACGCCCCTTCCCGTGCTTGGTGTTCCCGTTGAAAGCAAAACCCTCAAAGGACTGGATAGCCTTCTTTCGATTGCCCAGATGCCCGGAGGTATTCCCGTCGGCACACTCGCCATCGGCAAGGCGGGTGCCAAGAATGCGGCCCTGCTCGCCGCCGCCATCCTCGCTTTGTCCGACGCCAAACTCGCCAAGAAACTGGATAGTTGGCGCAAGAAACAAACCGATTCTGTTGCATTGACCCCAAGGGATTAGGGTCTGGGGAAACACTTATGGGACACATGTTATGCGACCCGGTGGATGGTGAAAAAAGAAAAGCCAACGCCCTGCTCGCATCCCACTTTTATACATTCTCCGTCAATAACCCATCCCTGCTACCGCTGGATGCTAAAAATCTTGACCGTGTGATGGACCAACTATTTCAGAATTATCAGGAAATCGCGCCTCGTGATATTGCCGGTGAGGTCGTAAAAATGACACCCTCAGCAGTATCTAACTACACAAGGCCGCACACCCCTCAATATAAAACGCCACCCAACATAATAGCTCCAAAATTTTTACCCTACTTTGCCATGGCGCTGGAGATGGAACCTGAACAATATCGCGATCTTCTGGCAGCGCGGTTACCGGCCATGGCAAACCCGCCATCACCATTTGAAGACGCCGCTATTGCTCCACGACTACTGCAAACGGCGCGCGTGCTGACCGGCATGAATGCCTTGACATTCAGCCGTGCTGCCATGCCGGATGTCAGCATGCGCCGCATGATACACCATGAATCCTTACCAATAAATCAACCCCTCAGCCTTGAAGACCTCACCGCCTATTCCACATTGTTGCACAAATATAGCGATCCGCTGCCGGAGCAATATCGCTGGTACACGCTCGACCTTGGCGATGGCACGACACTGGAAACCCGCCTCTGGGCCGCCTATCACGAAAAATATCCTGATATGATTCCGGTAACTCCGCCTGAGACTACACCAAACGCAGGCACGGTGGGGGAAGTAAAACAAGCAGCACCGAATAAAACCATCGGCGGGCCGACAAAATGAAAACCATCGGCATCCTCGGCGCAGGCCAACTCGGTAAAATGCTGGCGGAGGCGGCAGCGAAGCTCGGTTTTGCAACACATGTTTTTGCACCGGATTCCGATCCCATCGCGGCGAGTGTGGCCACGCATTTCACCAAAGCGGAATATACCGACCTCCCTGCCCTGCAAAAATTCGCGGATTCAGTGAATGTTATCACATTGGAATTTGAAAATGTGCCGGTGGCGCCTATGTTGTCATTACGGCGGAAGCCGGAATCCAGTGGGTTCATTCACCCCTCTCCCGAAGTTCTGGAAATTTCACAACATCGCGTGCGGGAAAAAACGCTGGCTGGGTCGCTGGGAATCGGCACCGCGCCGTTTGCTGCTGTTTCCAACAGTCAGGAGTTAGAGGCCGCCATTCAAAAAATCGGCACGCCCGGCATCCTGAAGACCTGCACCATGGGTTACGACGGCAAGGGGCAATGGAAAGTGACCGGTGACAGGAGCAAGGCAATAGAAAGCCTTCCGGACACCTTGTTCCTGTCACCTGCCACCTATATCTATGAAGGCTTCATTTCCTTTGAAAAAGAAATTTCGGTGATCGTTGCGCGCAGTATTTCTGGTGAAGTGCAATGTTTCGAGCCGGTCGAAAATGTGCACAAGAACCATATTCTCCACACCACCACCGCACCTGCGAATATCGGCGCGGATGTGGCGGCGAAGGCCATGGCAATCGCCACCAAGCTCGCCAATGCATTAGAGGTGGTGGGGTTGCTCGCGGTGGAGTTATTTGTGACGGATGAGGGTGATGTGTTGATGAACGAGGTTGCCCCTCGCCCGCATAATTCCGGCCACTGGACGATGGACGGCTGCAATGTCAGCCAGTTCGAGCAGGCCATCCGTGCAGTAGCGGGCCTGCCGCTCATTCGCCCGGAACGCACGGCAAAAAAAGTGGTGATGACGAATTTGATCGGCGAGGATGTGAATGATGTATCGCAATGGAAGAAACAAGGCGCACATATTCATATTTACGGCAAGAAGGAAGTGCGTGCAGGCCGCAAGATGGGGCATGTCACCCAAATAATCCCATAGATTAATACAATTAAATTACTTGACATTTGGTTAATTATATATTAATAATATATTAATATTTGCGTAATTAACATTAAATTCAGGCGGTTTATGAAATATCTGATGGCGGCCTTTTATATTGGCTTTCTGCTCTCCTTCTTCACTACCAAATACTCTGTCCCCGTTTCCGCTCAGAATGCGGTCGTGATGGCGGAAGATGCGGCTCATCGCTTTCAATCGTCACATATCTACCGGAAGGCAGAATATTATTTGGCCGAGCTTAGCCACGCTGTGAGTAATGAAGGATAAATGCACAGGCGCACGAAGGCCGCAAGATGGGGCATGTGACTTTGCTAAGTTGCTAGTTGTTAGTTGTTAGTTGTTGGTTGTTGGTTTAGAACTGACAAAAAACATCTATCAGGAGATTTTTTCATGGGCCAGCCAACAACCAACAACCAACAACCATCAACCAGAACCGAATCCGATTCTTTTGGCAATATTGAGGTGGATAACACCCGCTATTGGGGAGCGCAGACGCAGCGCTCGCTGCAAAATTTCAAAATCGGAACGGAGACCATGCCCGCGCCGCTGATTAAAGCGTTTGGCATTTTGAAGCGTTCGGCGGCCAAGGTGAATATGGATTTGGGCGTGCTGGATAAAAAGCTCGGTGACGCGATTATCAACGCAGCGCAGGAAGTGATCGATGGCAAAATGGAAGGCCATTTCCCGCTGGTGGTGTGGCAGACGGGTTCGGGCACGCAAACCAACATGAATGTGAACGAGGTGATTTCCAACCGCGCCATCGAAATGATGGGCGGCGAGATGGGCAGCAAGAAGCCGGTGCATCCGAACGATCATGTGAATATGGGCCAGTCATCCAACGATTCCTTCCCCACCGCCATGCATATCGCGGCGGCCTGCGAAATTCAGAATCACTTGATTCCGAGCCTGCGCACGCTGCATTTCGCGCTGTCGCAGAAGTCGGTGGAGTTCAAAGACATCATCAAAATCGGCCGCACACACCTGATGGACGCCACGCCGCTTACATTGGGCCAGGAATTTTCCGGCTATGCGAAACAAATCGAAAATGGCATCCGCCGCGCACAGGGAGCGCTCCCGGCGCTTTACGAACTGGCGCAGGGCGGCACGGCGGTGGGTACCGGGCTTAATGCGAAAAAAGGATTTGCCGAAGCATTCGCTGGCGAAGTGGCAAAAACCACCGGCTTTCCATTCGTCACTGCCGATAACAAATTCGAAGCGCTCGCCACCCATGACGCGTTGGTTGAGGCATCGGGAGTGCTCAATACTTTGGCCGTATCGCTGATGAAAATCGCCAACGATATTCGTTTGCTCGGAAGCGGCCCGCGCTGCGGCATCGGCGAATTGTTACTCCCCGAAAACGAGCCGGGCAGCTCGATCATGCCGGGCAAGGTGAACCCTACCCAGAGCGAGGCGCTGACCATGGTTGCGGCGCAGGTGATGGGCAACCATGTGGCGGTGACGGTGGGCGGCAGCAACGGCCATTTTGAGCTGAACGTGTTCAAGCCGGTGATTATTTATAACGTGCTGCAATCGATTCGTTTGCTGGCCGATGCGGCGGTGAGCTTCACCGAGAATTGTGTGAACGGCATCGAGGCGAACAAGGAGCGCATCACGCAGCTTATGAACGATTCGCTGATGCTGGTGACCGCGCTCAACCCCCATATC
The DNA here is from genome assembly GCA_033763575.1 of Alphaproteobacteria bacterium. Classification (GTDB taxonomy): domain Bacteria; phylum Pseudomonadota; class Alphaproteobacteria; order Rickettsiales; family SXRF01; genus JANRKF01. The sequence continues at coordinate 152,676 of JANRKF010000013.1, forward strand.
GGCTATGATAACGCCGCGAAGATCGCGAAGAAGGCGCATAAGGAAGGCACGACGCTGAAGGCGGCGGGCATCGCGCTCGGCCTCCTCACCGAGGAGCAGTTCAAAGAATGGGTGCGCCCCGAAACCATGCTGGGACCGAAGTGATGAGTGATGGGATAGAAAACGACACCCTCAAAGAAGAGCTTCGCGAAGCGCTGCGGGCAGCCATCTATTCGCCGAGACAACGCCTTAATTTCAGGCATCTGAACACCCTGTTACAACACCCCAATATGCAGCCGGAAACCGGAGGGCTGCCCCACTATCCGAAAATTAGCATCAGCAGCAATGAACTCTTTAGAATCTGGAAATTATTGAAAGATCATACGTGTGTTGACGCTCAAAGGTACAATCTTAATTCACAGGATTTCAAGTTTACACTGAATGAACGCGGCATCGTGCTGCGCGGGCTGGTTGCGGAGATTAACAACGCCATCGCCGCGGGCACGCCCCTGAAAGAAATATTTCCGCCACCGGAAACCCCACCAATCATAATACCGCCGCTTGACCCGGCTATATGGGAAAAAGTTGAGACTAGAATCAACGCATCCTCAAAGCCTGGGGCACCGACACTTGCCAGTTTTAGCTCCGTATTAAATTGGCCGGCCTTGCAACCTGAAGGCAATGGCTTAAGATATGAGGCAGGAAGGCGGCAGACGTTTGGAGAGGGTGGGCTTGCTACATTTACATTTATTTATCAACAAGGCTTATTGGAAGAGATGCAATTAAAGCGTTCTGGAAAAACACCTCAGTACCGCCTGAGCCCTCAGGGGCTGGCACTAAGAGACCATGTCAATACGCTGATAGAACCAGCGGTGGCAACGGCTGATGCGCCAGCACCCGAAGCGCCTGCGTATGTGGCCGTACCTGTCGTAGATGATGCACCACCGCCCGAGCCGCCTGCGCCTCCTCCCGTTGTCAAACAGGAGGAAGCACCCAAAAACAAGCCCGTCGAAAGGGTTGCAAGGGAGTTATTCATACTCAAAAAGCTGGCGCTAACACCGATAAAGCTATGTGCGGGCGATTTTATGGACAGGGCAAGCATCTCCATCGGCTCCCATAATCTGACTATACCACTTCAAACGCCTGACGAGATGGAGACGACGCTTTTAACGCTGGAGTCCAGGGAGCTGATTGCCGATGATGATGGGCAATTGCAAATCACCGAGGAAGGCCGCGAATATCTGGCTAAACAGGAAAAAAAATACGGCGAAGTAACTTTAGAGAGATCAAAGCAAAAAAAATCTATAGGCAGACATGGAGACTCCGGCAATTCCGGCGAACTTCCGGGTTTCTAATCTCCCCTACTGCCGCTCCAATATATAAATCATATTACAGTACGGCGTGGTGTTGCCGTCATAGAGACCGCTCGCGATGCATTTATCGCTGCCGCTGTTATTGCCGGTGGAAAGCGGGAAGGTCGGGTTGCCGGAATAGATGGTGGTGGCGCCGCTGCCATAGCCGGAGCTGCGGATATTGCCGCTGGCCGCCAGCCCGTCATCGATCTTTTCATCGATGGAGGCAATCTGCCGCACCTGAAACGCGCCTTCGACCGCGGTCGTAGCCAGCTCCAGCACATTCTGCGCGTAGGTCATGCTGCCGAAGGGGTTGATGACGCCGAGCGGATGGATCTCCACAGCGACGGTTTTCATGCCGGAAAGCTGCGAGTGGTCGACCAGCGGATCATCGATCATTTTCGAGAGCGAAAGATGCAGCCAGAATCCTTTATGCTCGTCATCGTTCCATGTGCCTTCGAGGAAGCCGTTGCCATTGCCGCTATAGGTGTAGCCGCTGATGACGGTGGGGTCGAGGCAATCGCCGGGCATGCAGCCATATTTGAGACGGAAATTCTGGATGCCTGCTTCGATGCCGTCGAGCTGCACCATCTGCTTGCGGACGGCGGCATGCTGTACGATTTCCTTGCCGACCGTAATCACGGCGACGATCAGCCCGATCATCATCAGCGCGACCGCCGCCTCAAACACGGAAAGTCCGGCGCATAGGTGTTTTCGCTTTTCAAGCATATCGAGAACCTCTTTTTTTCGTGTATCGTCCATAGTGAGCCAATCGGTTATTTCCCCCGTGGTGCGGTAACAGCCCCGGCAATAACCATTTTCCTGATGAATATCGCATACCGAAATACAGGGCGATGGGACCATTACCGTGGAAATTCCTAAACTATGACTTGTCGGCGCAGGCATCTGCCTTTATATAGTGCCACAGGCATTCATAAGACAGAAGGAAAAAATCCATGCGTTTTATCACCCCCCTGGTTGCCGCCATGGCCCTGTGCGTTTCTGCCACCGCCGCGCAGGCAAGAGAACAGATCCGCATCGTCGGCTCCTCAACGGTATTCCCCTTCATCTCAGCGGCGGCGGAGCAGTTCGGCCAGGGCGGGAAATTCAAAACCCCGATCGTCGAATCGACCGGCACCGGCGGCGGCTTCAAGCTGTTCTGCGCCGGAGTGGGCGAAACCACGCCGGACATCAGCAACGCCTCGCGTGCGATCACCGCTTCCGAGAAAGCCGATTGCAAGAAAAACGGCGTGGTGAAAATCACCGAGGTGCCGATCGGCTATGACGGCATCGTGGTCGCGAACGCGCTCGGCAACAAGCCGGTCAACCTGACCAAAAAACAGATTTTCATGGCGCTGGCCGCCAAGTTGCCGGATGCGAAGGGCGCGCTGGTCGCCAACCCTTATAAAAAATGGAGCGATATCGATAAATCGCTGCCGGGTTCCGACATCGAGGTCTACGGCCCTCCCCCCACCTCCGGCACCCGCGATGCCTTCGTCGAAATGGTGATGGATGAGGGCTGCAAGGAAGTGGCCGCCTTCGCCAAGGCCATTGCGGATGAGAAGGCACGCAAGAAAGCCTGCGGCATGATCCGCGAGGATGGGCGCTATATCGATTCCGGCGAGGACGACAATGTGATCGTGCAGAAACTGGCCAGCAATAAGAATGCGCTTGGAATTTTCGGCTACAGCTTCCTGGAAGAAAACAAGGGCAAGGTGCAGGGCAACCCCGTGGAGGGCATCGCGCCAACGTCGGAGACCATCGAAAACGGCACCTACAAGGTGGCGCGGTCGCTGTACATTTATGTCAAAGGCGAGCATATCGGCGTGGTGCCGGGCATCGCCGAGTTTGTGAAGCAGCTCACCAGCAAGGACGCGGTGGGCGAGCACGGCTACCTGATCGCCAAGGGCCTGCTGCCGCTGCATCCGGATATGCAGAAAACAGCGCGTGAAGCCGCGAAATCGCTGAAAGACGCTAAATAGGCCGCATCTTCGGGAACAGGTAGTGGTCGAGGATATGCCGCTTCAACCGTTGCAGCAGCTCCATGTCCGGCTGCGCGGAAAAATAGCGCAGCAGGATGTAATATTCGGCGTCCAGAATCTCCTGGAAGAATTTACGTTTTTTGCGTGAGCGGAGCAGCAGCCCGTCATGAGCGTTTTCTTCCCGCATTTCATATTTCAGGCTGCGGATGAAGGTCAGGTTTTTTTCGGGAGTGTCGATGGCCAGTAAATCGTCGTTGTCGTTACTGGCAACGGGCAAAAAGTCAAAACCGTGAAAACGATCAACATATTGCATGAACTACTTCTACACTAAACTAAATGTAGCGTCAAAGAATAAATGACAACGAGCTGCATATTGGAGAAATGTTCTATAGCCCTTAACGAAAAATTGGTCATAAAAAAATTAGGCACGAAGTGCCCTCACCCTGACCCTCTCCCGGAGGGAGAGGGAATGAGCACCTTCTCCCTCTGGGAGAAGGGCGGCGACAGCCTGGATGAGGGCTGACTACCTTTTCGTTAAGGGCTATAGATAAAACTTTTCATTTGCTCTAACACCAGCCGGGTTATCCTGCCCATTCCTAATGCACCCGTAGCGTAAGCGCGATAGAGCGTTGCCCTCCGACCGCGTCCGCCGTAGCCTCGGCGAAGGCGGAAGGCAAAGAGCGCGAAGCGCTGGATTCCCGCTTTCGCAACCATCACAAATGGTGTAGTTGTGCGGCGAAGCACCCGTAGCTCAGCTGGATAGAGCGTTGCCCTCCGAAGGCAAAGGCCGGACGTTCGAATCGTCTCGGGTGCGCCATTCTCCGATATTGCCCGCTTTGACGTACAGGTCGAAGGGCTTACGTAAGGAATACTGCAGTTTCTGACCGTTCAGTTGCAGGTTCGAAAATACAAACCCCAGAAGTCGGCGTTTTCCAGCGTTGTTCGAACGAAGGAAGAGATCGTGCGCCTTTCGCCCGAGTTCGAGCGTATCTGCCACCGCGTCGCGGAAGCCGTCATCGGCCATGTGGTAGCTGTTTAGCTGGTTGGCCAGCTCAATCTGGCGGGCTTTGAATTTCTGGCGTTTGCTGTCGTGTTCTTCCTTGGAAATCGCCCCGTCGAGTAGCAAGTCCATCAGCTTGTCCAGCTTTGCCTGAATGCCCTCGCTTTCGCGCTGAAGTTCCTGAATCTGGCGTTTATGGAACACTTTCTCCGCCTCGCATGCCTGGCGGGAATAAGCCACCACATCCTCAAAAATATCGTCATCCGGCGACATGGACTTGAATACCTGCTCCACCTGCGCCATGACCTGTTCTTCGCGTATCCAGAGTTTTTTGGCTGGGTTTTCAGGATTCCAGCACATGAGGTAGGTATATTCCGCTGTGCGGCCATTACCGTAGGTTTTAACCTTAGTGTCCGCCGTCACCACCTTGCCGGTGGTGGCGCAGGTAAGCAACCCACGGAACACGTAATCCTTCTCACCATACGCAAAGGGCTTTTTGTGCCAGCCCATCCGCACGGCGGTGCAGGCATCGTATAATTCCTTGGTGATGATGGGTTCATAGACATGCGGGTAGTTTCTGCCTTTGACGCACATTTCGCCGTAATAGAACGGATTCTGAATCATGCGGTGGATTTGTGATTTATCCATTGGCATCTGCTTGCCGCGATAATTCCGCAATCCCCATTCCTTCGCCTTTTTGGTGATTTCACCGAGGGTATATTGCCCTGTTGAATATTCCTGAAAGATACGGCGCACCAGCAATGCACGGTCTGGGTCAACCACCACCTGGCTGCGTCCGCGCTGGTCGCGGATATTGAGGTAGCCAATCGGTGCCGTGCCGATGCATTCGCCGATGCGGAGCTTCTGGTCGATACTGCGCTTCACGTTATCGCGCAGGGAATCCACATAGGACTGCGCCATCACCACGCCGATGCTCCACATCAACCGCTCCTGCGATACGGATTCGCGGTGGATGATGTAGCCTTCGGTGTTAAAATGCAGCTCCAGCCTGCCTTCCTGAATCAGCGCATCAAGCAGCGGATATTCCCTGAAACTACGCTGCACCCTGTCCACCTTATCGGCAACGAGAGCGAGGCATTCCTTCTGTTTGCGTATGAACTCAATCAACCGCATGAAATCCTTACGGTCGCCCTGGGTGGAGGATTCCACCACCTCAAAGGTGCGGATCACTTCCAGCCCTTTGCGGTCGCAATACTGCTCCAGCCGATGCTTCTGGGCGGCGATGGAATAGCCTTCTTCCTGCTCCTTAGTGGAGACACGCGCCAGAATCACCGCTTTTCTGCGGCCTTTGGGTCTGTGTTCATCCAGTTGATATATATTGCGTTTCATGGCTTAACATTACCCTTATCGGTGGCTATATCAAGCAGAGTCTGGTAAAATCCTGTCAGGCTGCGAGCTGCAGCATAGGCTTCATCATCGCTGATAGTGAAGTCGTATTTCCGCTGGATTTTGTAGGCAATTCGGGTGAGCAGTTCTGGCTGTGACAGCGTGTTTGCATCCCTCTCGAGCAGTGCCGGATTAATCTCCATAGGCACCTCCCACCATGGCGGCAGTGGCGCAAGTGGCGCGTTTTTCTACTGCAAAACACCATACACACACGCACACATGTCCGCTGATGTAAGGGTAGCAGTAAGAGAATGCGCCACTAACGCCACTCATGCCGCGCCTCCCTCATAGGCTGCGAGAAGCCGAATGCCATACAGCATGCGCTTGCCGCCAGTGCCTTTGTAGGTGTCCACCCCGAAGCGTTTCAGGCGGTTGGTGAAGTTCTTGCGGTTGAGCGGCCGCAGGCTGCCAGCCTCCTTCGCCCAGGACTGATACCGCGCGTACACCTCCTGCGAGGAGCATTCATAATCCTTATACAGTGCACAGCATTCTTCCAGAAACTGTGCAACCTGGTCGGATTCCATGCGCCATTGCAGTTTGGCTTCAATGCTGGAGGCAGGATCGGTGAAGGCTTTGCGGCTGATAACACCTGCGATGGCCTCCAGTGCCATATTGAAAATGCCAGGCAGTTCCGCAATCAGCTTTTCTGAAAGCTGCGGATCACAGGAAGCACCCTCAAACTTGCGGTTAAACAGCAGGATGATAGCACGGCGATAAATCGCATCGGAAAAATCACGCGTGCTGGGCATATGGTTCGTGCCAAACCAGCAGGTGCAGAATGGGCGGAACTCAAACGGCGGTTTGTGTTTATGCTCGGCGGTAATCACTTCGCCACTGACGATGGCTTTGAGTGTCGCATCAGCAAGCTCACCGCCTTCGGGCAATTCACTGATGATATTTGCCAGCTTGCCATGCAGATGTGCACGTTGGAAACGATTATCAAACTGCGATGGGCAGACGGCACTGACATTACGATAGCCCAACAATGCAGTAAGCACCTTCAGCAGCACCGATTTGCCGTTTGCGCCCGCACCGATCAGGATGACGAACTTTTCAAAGGCACAGGAGCGCAGTAGCGAATAGCCCATCATCTCGAGTAATGCGCGTGATTTATCATCCGCATCGGCATCACCTGCAAAAATCTCGCTTAAGAACTGGCGAAAGCGCGGTGCATCAGCACTCGCATCATGCGGCACAGGAAGCTGCGTAGTCATATAGGACTCGCGCTTGGCAGGTTGAATCTGCCACTGGCCGCCAATCAGGGATAACTCGCCGCCCACACAGTTGATGACCATGTCTTTCTGATCATCAAAAATACTATCGCGGATAGTCACCTCAGTTTTGAGGATGTCGAGGATAGAAGATATGATATTCTTGCTGAGTTTGGGATTATGCGCGGAAATGCGGTGAATGGCTTTCTTGACCTCGCGATCATCGAGCCGCAGCCACACGCCTGATCCGTCCCAGTGCCACAGGCTGCTCAGCGCATGCAGCAGATTACCTCGCCCGAAATATTTGATGACTTCCAGCGCATCCGTCACATCCGTTGATTCTGCTCCCTCAAGCGGCAGACTGCGTAAATCCATGCCTGTTTTACGCGCACGTTCGGCAAGGCCGATGGCTTCTCTTGGATTAGCTCTGCCGGACTCAATGCCGCTTTGAATCGTCGCCGTGATTTCTGCATCATCCAGCCCGATGCTTTGTGCCACGGCAGTCAGGCGTGCAATAGCAGTGGATTCGTCCAACCCACGCGATATCAACTGCCCCAAACGGAATGCGGAGAGATTAAGCGCATCATTGCGTGAACCTTCTGCAGCAGCACGCAGTTTGACAAGCTCGCTCTCCAGTGCCTTCTCCAGATAGCGCACAGGTGCTTGTTCTGCATCGTTAAAATCCAGTTGGACGCAGTCTGACGCCAGTTTGCGGTCAGTTTGACGCAGTTTGACAGACTGGTCTTCAGGCTGTTGTTTTACAATGGCAATCAGCCAGTCAGGTGCATCTGCCAGTTTGCACTCCCATGGTGTGCGAAGCCACTGGTAGGCAGAGCCATTTTCATGAATCGAAGGCGGCGCAACCACATAGCCACCGTCACCGCGCACATCCAGTCCCTCCAGCGTGCCACCATCTGCACTGCGACTGGCAAGATTACGGATGGTGATATTTTCATCGGCAGGATAGGCAAAATAATAGTGGAACCCTTTGCCCGTCTGCACGCCGATAGTTTCTGGCAATGCTCCATGGGCATCGATCAGGCGTTGCAGCGTCTGCTTTCCAACCGCGCCGTCCACATCAAGCACAAAGCAGCCTGACACTTTGCCCGTGGCAATCGCCACATTAAAACTGCCATGATCCCACTCCTGACAACGGCGGTCGGTGGCGATGGTTTTCTGGAATGGCTTCCAGCTGCCAATCGGTTTTTTGCTGCGCGCCTGCAGCGGAAACACGCTGAAGCCAAACGCACGCAGCTTGGTAAATGGGCGGTCATTATTCATGCTGCCCACCTTTCTGCCGCGTGTTACGGGCAACGAATGCAGCAAGGTCTGACAGACGGTATTTTACCAGCCGCCCGACCTTCACATAGGGCAGATCATATCGGTGTTCGCTCGCCCACACAGACAGTGTGTGTTCTTTGATACCCAGATATTCCGCCGCTTCTTTTCGGTTGAGCAGCGGTTCGGTTTTGTGTGTGTTTTCCATAGTGCCTCCTTGCATGCGGATGAACGCTCATCACGCAGCGGAGAATCTCATGGATGGAGGTGTATTTTGAGAGCGGTGCCAGGCGGAAGCTGGCTGCCACCGTGCAGATGCTGACTTCTGCTAGGCAGGAGCTAAATTATATAGAAAGCCCCTTATTGAGCGCGCGCAGCCAGCGATAGACGCGATCCTGCGGGTTTTCGAGGTGGAGTTTGCTGCCGAATTTTTCTTCCAGCTCATCGGTGATTTTTTGCGATAGCTGCGAAAGATTCAGCTTCGTGCTTTTTGCTTTGGCCTCATTATATCGCTTGCGGACATACTCCTTGGCATCGCCATACAGCATCTCGGCCTTTTTCTTTGCCGCATGCTGCGCCTTCTTGCGTAGCTGCTCTTTTTCGGCGGCGGCAATCTGCTTTTTCAGTTCGCTAGGTGACACATGCTCAGCAAGCACAGCCTTCAGCACATGCTGCTCGGTACTAGCAAGGCAACGTTCCACCGTCTGCTGCAGATGCAATATCTGCGCGAGGCGCAATGCCTTCACACCCTTTTTCTGCAACACGGGCAACATCTGGCTGAACTGCATCACCGCGAGCACGGCAAGCACAAGATGCGGTTGGCCATCCGATAGCTTGTTTGCTTCCTTGCTTTCTGCATCCGAAAACAGGCGTGGATTCAGTGGTTCATAAGGATCATTGCTGTATCCATAACCAGGCTCCTCTGGCCGCGTGGCATGCAGCGTGGCGCGGTGGTGCAGGTAATCCGCAATGGCAATGAGCGCGGTGTTTGACAGTGGCGCGAGATGTGCGTCATGCACCTCTATCACCAACCGATCCACCAACTGCTCAAATGCGACGGGAACTTCGCCCTTTATGCCGAACACATTGGTGGCAGTACCCTTGGAATAGGTATGCACACGGTCACGCGCTGAACAAAACGCAACAAAATAGGTGTCGTAAATGTCCTGATGGTGGGAGGTAGATGTCATAAGCTGCTGCCGCTGTTTGGTTTTTTAACCACTATACAACATCCATGTGATTGCACCAGCATCTATGAAATTATCCGTGCAGTCACCCACCATACCCCCCCCACGGCTTAGGTACTTCCTGCGACTTTCCTATACGGGGGCGCAAGGCGCAGCATTTCGCCAGCGACAGAAAACATATTTGCATTTCGTTTCGCCGCATCAGGGCGCAATAGCGCGGAATGACTGGGCTTTATTGAATGCGAAAACGAAATGGGGGCGAAGTAGCCTATCCCCACACCTGTGCGGATTCAGCACTGAAGAAGTGAATGTCGAGCGGCTTGCGTGGGGATTTGGTGGCGCGTTGCTGCGCCATTAGCGTGGCTTTTGTTCTAATCTTGTTGATGTCTGTGGCACTAGCACTGCCATGAAGACTAATAAACAAGGAACGGAATTTAGTATTTTTGACGATTTCGTTCAGGATGTGGTCATCGTTGCTATCCAGTGAATGACCAAAGATAAACAGGCTACCACCCACGTTGGAGAAGCTACGCAGTGCTTTGTGTAGATAAGCATTATGCAGCACTCTTTCCTGCTTAAATTTGCTGTGTCCTTCGGATACGAAAAGCGGATATTTTCCCTCATTCAACGCGGTGCGTATTTGCTCGATGATCGGTTGTGTGGTGCGCCGCCATGTGTATTTGGTGATTTCATGGCCAGCGTCAAACAGGTGTAGTGCGCCATGCAGATAATGCACTTTCGCCTGATCTGCTTCCTGCCAGGTGACATAGGGTGCATCGTGATCATCTTCAGGGCTGCGGAAGCCATCGTCGGGCAATAAATCCAGTTCATCAACCTGATCCTGCATCAATGCCCAATAGAGTAGCACATCGTAATTCAGCGTATAGATATGGCTGAAATTGCTGAGGAACTGCCTGCAATGAGCATATTGTTCGGCGGTGATGTCATAGGGGCGGTCGGGGTGACGAGAGGCGATGGTGTTGACCAAGATGGTTTTCAGGATTTCCGCATCCGCACGGATTTTCTGTACCACATCGGCATCCACATCCTCATACACTTTCAGCAGCTTTGCCGCATCCACCAGAATGCGGATGACGGCCTCAAAATCCTTGGTTTTCAGCGCATCAAAAATCTGGTCGGCATAGGGAATGTCCGAGAAATCCGCATGCTCATACAGCGAGCCGTAGGTAAAAATATCGGGTTTGAGGGCGATGCTGAAACCGTTGCCCAGCAGCAGATGTTTCTTATCATCCGCCTGTGCTAACGCCTGCTGAAAGGTGAGAGTGGTCACAACTCCCCCTTAAAGGCGCGGGCGACGAGGGAGTGGAAGAGTGTGTCGGATTCACTTGCGTATGAATTTAACTTTTGGCACTCAACCTCAACTTTTTGAGCAATTTCATCAAACTGGTTCTGCAAATTATAATCTGGCACTGGCAGCATTATTTCTTTGAGAATGCCCATCGTAAGATATTTTGTATTTGTTCCTTTTGATCTGCGCTTAAGCTCACCCAGCCTGCTCTCTAAGGCAATTTTGAACAGCCTGTAATGGTTCCGCTGATCTTTCAGGCTCATCACATAGGTGCGTTGGTAGGCATTAAATTTTCCCTTATAGTGCTTCACCGAATAATCGGCACTGGCATTATTGCCCGCGAGTAAAAGCACTTCGCTATCAAAGGCATAATTATCAATCCAGAAACTTTCTCTGGCGCATGTAAAAAAGGGATATTCCCCACCTGGTACGGCAGCATTGGAATCTAATTTCCCTGTCGTAATATCGAATAGTTCCAACAGCCCCTTAGTTGGCCAGCCCTTGGGGTTGGTGATGGGGTCGCCGAACATGTCGAGGAAGGTGGCGCGGAGGAGTTCGTCGAGCAGTTTCAGGCTCTCGGCACGTTTGCGGCGGATGGCATCCGCCTTATCCAATATCCCCGCAATGCGCTTTTGTTCGTCCAGCGTTGGGAGGGGGACAGATATTTGCTCTATTTCAGAAGTTCTAATGGATGGGTAGGCCTCATCCTTAATAAGATTTGACGGTGGATTAGCACGGAACCAATGCTCAAGATAGCTAGGTTCAGCAACCTTTTCTTGAGGGGTTATAATCGCAAGGTGGCTCACAACATAGGCAGGATTCCTAAGTCTATAAACCCTTCCCATTTTTGCCGACATACCACTTTTTGCAAATAGGATAGAGTTTTCTGGATAAATTTTTAGACGATGTTTCTGGGCGGCCTCATCGCTAATATGCTCACAATCATTTTCTGAGTTACCAGAGCAGAGCATATCCAAACTGCCAGCACGAATAAATGGCTTCCCCCCCGTCTGTACGAAAGCGGAGTCATCCTGAGGAGCACCTTGTCCAGCAGTGACGCTTGCAAAATCTGACAGTTTTATCATCCTCATCCCAGCATCGCCTCCAGCTCGGTGAGGTCGGTTTGGATGTCGGCTTCCAGTTTTTTCAGGCGGCCAAGAATGATTTTCGGTGCATCATACGTCACTTCTGCATGCACGGTTTCACGGTAGCGGCTGAAAGAAAGGTCATAATTATTTGCTTTGATTTCGCTGGCTGGCACACTGAAGCATTTACCTTTGCGGTCGGTGTCTTTCTTTGCGTTGCGATTCTGCCAGCGAGCGATTACATCGGGCAGATCATCGGCGTCAATCTTGTCGCGCTTGTCATCCAGAGAGAAGCCATCATGCTCCACGCCATAGAAAAACACGTTGTCGGTACGTCCGCCTTTGGCGAATATCAGAATGGCCGTAGAAACGCCTGCGTAGGGCTTGAACACGCCTGACGGCAGCGAGATGACTGCTTCAAGCTGGTTTTCTTCAATCAGCATCTGGCGCAGCGCGGCGTGCGCCTTGCTGGAGCCGAACAGCACGCCATCTGGCACGATGGTGGCAGAGCGTCCGCCGATTTTCAGCATCCGCAGAATGAGCGAGAGGAATAGCAGCTCCGTCTTTTTCGTTTTCACCTTGCCCACTAAGGACGGATGTACGTCCGACTCATCGAGGCTGCCCTTAAATGGCGGGTTGGCGAGGATGACATCAAAACAATCGCTCGCTTGCTGGCTGAATTTTTCAGGGAAATTATTGGAAAGCGTATCCTGATAATGAATGTCAGGTTCATCCACCCCGTGCAGCATCAGGTTCATGGCGGCGATGCGAAGCATGGTGCTGTCAAAATCAAAGCCGTGGAACATATTGCTGCGGATGTGATCCCATTCTTCGGGCTTAATCTGATCGCCTGTGAAGGTTTTGCCGCCATCTTCATGGCTGATGATGCCCTGTTTGGAGGTATGCGTTTCCAGCAGATATTGCATGACGCTGACCAAAAACCCACCCGTACCGCAGGCAGGGTCGCCGATGATTTCGGTGGGTTTTGGCTCCAACATATCAACCATCAAGCGGATGATGTGGCGTGGCGTACGGAACTGGCCGTTGATGCCCGCCGTGGTGAGCTTGGAGAGCAGGTATTCGTACAGATCGCCCTTGGTGTCGCCCTCGGTGAGCGGCAAGGCTTCGATCATGTTGACGGCGGAAACCAGAAGGCTCGGCTTCTGCACCATCAATTGCGCGTCTTTCATGTAATCACCCAGGCGTGAACGGGTGGCGACATCTTCACGGAAATGTTTGAATACGCCATCGCGCACCACAGCGAGCATTTCTTCGCCGCCAAGTTGCTTAAAGCGGCTCCAGCGCAGATGTTGCTGATCGCCACGGAACAGCGGCTTAAAATCCTTACCTGTGCGCTGCGCGCGCTTCTCATTGCGGCTTTCGTTGATGTCGAGCAAGCGAGAGAACATTAGGAAGGTGATTTGCTCGATCACAGTGAGCGGATTGGCGATGCCGCCTGTCCAAAATTCTGTCCAGAGTTTGTCGACTTGGCTTTTTAACTCTCCTGTAATCATTGATATGCCTGCTTTTGGTATTGGTTCGGTGTGAAGGTAGTAATGATTGCAATCAAATCATTAGCAAGTGATTCATTGGGGAATACACCGTCAAACCCATCGCTATCGATGAGTGTGAACGGCGGTTCATATAGATCATCCAGCTCTATGCCCCCATTCTGGGCGATATGGTTTTTGAGCTGCTGCAAGAATTGGGTTTGTTTTGCGGTAAGGCTGGGGTGTTTCTGCACGAATTGCTCAAAACGGCTACCCACCGCCTCGGAATCCAGCCCAATGATAGAACGCACTAATGCCACCAGATTGCCCGACATTTCGGGGTAGAATTTGGCCAGTTTATGCAAATCCACATCAGGATGTTGCGTCAGCACGAGGGAGCAGAGCGATTCGATATCCTTTTCCGACACCGCTTCCGCGCGGCGGATTTTTTGCAGCACAGGTGCGGTATTAAATAGCTGTTGCAGCACTTCTTCCACACGCTTGCGGTATGCCACCAGTTGCAGCCCTTCCAGTTTGGGCTGGTAGGGATTGGATTCGATCTGGCTTACATCTTCCTTTACGTCAATAATCGGCGCGGGTAATGAACCCCCACCTGTTTGGGTGCGGCGATACTTCATAATGCCGCGCAGCTCGGAGCGTATATTCTCCAGCGATGCGGTGGTGGGTGCTGCCCAAAACTCAGAGGATTTAACGCGGTTAATCAGGTCGATTTTTTCGCGCACCTGATTGATGTTGATGGTCAGGTCGGAAACGGCATCGATCACCTTATCCTTCAAATCCGCGAATGATGCGGAGGCACGCAGCATTTCCACCTGCAATGAAGTGACCAGCAGATCAAAGCTGTAGGCTTCATCATTACCGCGTGAATCCCGCCATTGCATGAGCGGCGCAACGTCATTCTTCAGTGCATTGCGCGTTGCCGCCGCAAAGCTCTTGAGTGTGTCCCCCTGTTGGATGGATTTTATCTCACGCCATTTTTCTTTGATGGACACGCTAGTTTCAGGCAGCGCGGCTATATCTTCCGCCATTTGCTTAATACCGAGATCAAACGCCTCAAGATTGCCTTTATCTAACGCCACTTCTGCCAGTGCAATTTTTGCTTCAAACACGCGCTGCAGTAGCGACTTATGCTTGGATGGCTCGACGGGCTTGTAGTGTTCATCGAAAAATTCAAAATTGTTCCAGTGGTCAAAGATGCGGAACGCCTGCTTGTGCTTGCCTGGCCCGAATAGATTTTCGCATAGGCGCGTGCCACGTCCTATCATCTGCCAGAACTTCACATAGGATTTGACGGGCTTAGCAAATACCAAATTCACCACTTCAGGAATATCAATGCCCGTGTCGAGCATATCGACCGAAATGGCGATGGTAAGATCGGGGTTGGAGCCGATGCCTTTGAAATCATCAATCAGCTGCTCGGCACGCGGATCATAATTGTCAATTACCTGACAGAAACGACCGCCATATTGCGGGTACATTTCATCGAACACTTCTTGCAGCAGCATGGCATGGTTATGGTTGCGCGCAAAAACAATCGATTTGCCTGGGCGGTTGCCAGAGGCATCGCGGATACCATTTTCCATCAGGTTGCGGATGATAGCGCGGTTGGTATCTTTATTGAAAATCTGCCGATCCACATCGGTTTCTTCAAACTCCACTGTGGTCGCATCCTCGAGCTGATCTTCAAGTTCCAGGCGTTGCTGCTCGCTCATTTCCGAGTATTTTATGCCCTTGCGTAAGAAGCCCGTGGTGTGCGTTACCACTTCGAACGGCACTAGGTAGGGCGGCTTGTGGTTAATAGGCTGCTGGAAGGATCACTGAAGACATAGGTTTCCGCGAACCCGCCCAGATCGGCAAGCTCTCGCCTATGTTTTCTCAAAAACTCAAAGTTTAGTGATTCAACCATGTTTTTTCTTCACTGCCTTACCCTGTTTCTCGACCCATTTTGCTATCTCATCACGTTTGAAACGCCACGATCCGCCCACTTTGAAGCCAGGGATTATCCCTTCCAACACCAGCTTATAGGCGGTTTTCTCGGCTATCTTCAAATAGTCGGCCACCTCGCGAATTGTGATTATGTCATCTGGCTTCATCCGCCTGATTATAGTGTGAAATTCTGAGCTTACTAGAGAAAATAGAGGAAAATAGGGAATGCTCTATTGAGCAAGCAATAGCTTCCCTGCCAGTGCGAAATATAGCGGAATTCCCAGCGTCACGTTGAAGGGAAAGGTAATAGCAAGGCTCATTGGCACATAAATGGCGGCTTTGGCCTCCGGCAGTGCAAGGCGCATGGCGGCGGGTACGGCGATGTATGATGCGCTGGCACAAAGTACCGTAAACAGCGTGCCAGTCCCCACATCCAGCCCGATCATGCGGCTGGTGAATAAGCCGATGCCAGCACCAATCAGCGGCATGTAGATGCCAAACAGCGCCAGCGGCCATGTGAAGCTCTTGAGGTGATGCAGGTTCCTTGCCACCAACAAGCCCATATCGAGCAGGAACAGGCAGAGAATGCCTTGAAAAGGGGCATCCAAAAATCCTGCCACCTTGTCCATGCCTTTTTGTCCCGTGATCCATCCGATCAAAAATGCTCCTGTGAGCAGCAATATTGCACCATTGGTGAATATCTCGCGTGATAAACGCTTCTCTTCGCTGACATGTGTTCTTGTTTGCGGCGCAGCGCGGTGAGCAATGAATAAACCCGACAAAATGGCTGGTGCTTCCATCAGCGCGAGCACTGCTACAATATATCCCGCGTAAATCACTTCATTCGTATTTAGAAATGCAGCAGCGGTTGCAAATGTTACCATGCTGATGGAGCCATAATGCGCGGCAACGGCAGCAGCGGTTGGGCTGTCAATTTTGGTTGTGAGCCGGAGCAAGCCATAGCCCAGAAATGGCTGTATAAAGCCGATGGTAAGACCGGCACCTATTGCACCAATGACCTCGCCATTCAGGTCGTGGGTATTGGCAATGGCCACACCGCCTTTGAAGCCAATAGCCATCATGAGATAGAGCGAAAGGTAGCGACTGATGCTGTCAGGAACTTCAAGGTCGGACTTGAGAAATCCTGCGATGATGCCAAGAGCAAAAAAGAGAATGGCTGGTGACAGTAGATTTTGTGATAGTAGGTACAAAAATTCCATAATTTACCTGTTATTTAGCGACTTCCACCATCACCTCATTGCGCCGCAGGAATGGGAGTGTCCAAGGTGGATTGAAGAAGGCATAGGTAGCAACGGAAACTGGCTCCAATCTTTTTTCTTCAATAAAAGCCCCCAACTTCTCCTCATGCTCTTTGAGATTTTCATTGTCACCTATGCCGGAGAAGCGAATCACCGCGAAACGCTTGCCCGGAATCTCTTTCAACTTCACCGCATCGTTGTTGGGCTTGGGCAACGTATCCATCGTGTAGCTCGCGGGCATGACAAAACGCACCTTCCAACTACTGCCATCTCCTTGTTGGATGACGGGTGCAGTCATCGCAATTTTTTCAGACGATTGTTGAATCACAGGCGCGGTCATGGCCACTTTCTGCTGTGGGGCGTTATTGCCAAAGATGTAATCGGCGATGATGCGGAATCCCTGGTTGATTGCTTCTTTGCGCTCGCCCGATACTTCCGCTTCCGCCACAATCATTGGAGCGTAATCGCGTATTTCAATATCGCCATGCGATTCCACCACCTCATATTTTGCTTGTTCAACGTTGCTCACAATTGGCCCCCACGCCGCCGCGCCTACGGCAAAGACACCTGCAATAACTAACCACATATGTTTTCTCCTCATTTCGTAGGCTCCTCAAGTCGGTAGCCGATGCCTGGTTCGTTGATGATGAACTGGTCACGTGCCGGGTCTTTTTCGAGTTTCTGGCGTAGCTGGGCGATGTAGATGCGTAAATACTGGTTATCGTCCGTGTAGGCTTCGCCCCACACTTCTTTCATCAGATGCTTATGCGTAAGAAGTTTTCCGGCGTTCATCGCCAGCACTTTGAGCAGGTTGAATTCTTTGGGTGACAGCTTGATCCTTTCACCGCGCAGACTGACCACGCGCTTCATCAGATCAATATGCAAATCACCGATGGTGATGTCCGTTTCTTCTGCCTGCGCTACGATAGCATCGCGCAAAGCAGCGCGGATACGCGCCAGCAATTCCGCCGTACCGAAAGGTTTGGTGACATAATCGTTCGCTCCTAAATCGAAGGCCTTGACCTTTTCCTCTTCCTGATTACGCACTGAAAGCACGATGATGGGTAACTTTGACCATTCGCGTAGGCTACCAATTACCTCTGTGCCATCCATATCCGGCAATCCTAAATCGAGTAGCACCGCATCAGGCTTAACCGATGTGGCAAGGCGTATGCCTTCGCCGCCCGTTTCAGCGGGAATCACCGCGTAGTCGTGGGATGTAAGGGTAATGGTCAGGAATTTCCGTATCTGCGGATCATCCTCTATCACCAGTATTTTAGGTTGTGTCGTTCTCATAGTTCAAACTTCTTCTGTTTCCTGTTCAATATCAATCGGTATCAGTGCGGATGGTGGAAGATGGATGCGAACGCAAGCACCCTTGCCATCATGCGGATCAATTGCGCTTATGCTGCCACCATGCGCTTCTACAATGCCGCGACAGATATATAGCCCTAAACCTGTTCCGGCTATTTTACGGTCGCCGTGCCTAGAGCGATAAAATTTAACGAAAATCGCTTCCCGCTCTGATTCGGGAATGCCTTCGCCGTCATCATCAATATCGATAGTTGCGCCGTTTGCATCAAATGAAGCGATGACTTTCACCTCCCCATCAGCAGGGCCATATTTAATAGCATTCTCGAGTAAGTTCAGAAAGACCAGCTCCATGAGTGCTGAATTGACTTTTAGAATAGGAAAGTCCTGCGGCGCTTGAATGGAGAATCGCTGTTTGCCGATCAGCGGATGTAGGGATTTGAGACTGCTTGCCAGTATATCGCGTAAGACCACTGGTTCTTTGCGTATTTCCTCCAACCCGGATTCAAGGCGGCTGATTTCAACCAGATTATTAATAAACCGGTTGAGTTTTTGAGCTTCTTCCAATCCTCCTGCGACCATCTCGCGGCTGTCGAAATTATCCTGCACCTGTTTCATTTCCTTGAGCGAACTAAACGCGCCAATTACCGTTACCAGTGGTGTTTTGAAATCATGCGAAACGGAAGAAAGCAGTGCAGACAAAAACTTCTCGCGCTCGGCATCGCGCTGCTTCTTTGCATCCGCTTCGGCAAGCCGCGCTTTTTCGAGGGCGCTGGCAGCCTGAGCCGCTAATGTAGCAAGCACTTTGGAAGAAAAACGCTGAGTAGTATCGGGGGCAATACATAGCACGCCAACCACTGAATCTTTTGCTGCCAGCGGAAGATAGAGATTTTTGCTATCTGTAGAATGCTTGGTTCCTGCGCCCGCTGGCGTGTTGTTCTCAAGGCAGAATTTTGCAGCTTGATCCAACTTTTCTTTTTCCGACATTAGGGTAATGATGACTTCACTACCGAGCAACGAAGAGAGTTTATTTTCAGCGGCATGCCGCATATCGGGAATGTTAGCTATTCCCAGCATATCCTGACTTAAGGCATACACGCCTGATAGGATGCGCTCGCGCTGCATGGCTTCCTGTGCGAGCTTCCGCACCCGCAAGGACAGGGCGCTTGCTACAAATGCTACGATAGTAAGCACCCCTGCTTTGGCAAAATTTTCGGCTTCAAATAAGCCGATATGCCACACAGGTGGCAACAGCACAAAATTATAGGCCAGCACGGAGAAAACGACGGCAATCAGGGAGGCACGAAGCCCATAAAGCACCGCCGCTGCTAAGACGGGAATAACGAATAGAACGCTTAATGTTTCAGGGGATGGAAATCCTGCATAAACAAGCACCCAAGCGAGCAATGATGTAACCAGAATGGAGGCTATTGTGGTTGCAAGGCTTATTGTTAATTTTCGGGTAGCGCCGACGGTATCACCTTTGGTGATAATGCTGCCTAACTGCGATTCGATTGCGCTCTCTAAAACCATAGATTCCTTTGCTTAAAATAGCCCGCTGACCAGTTGCCATATTACCCACGCATACCCACTGATAAGTGCTGCAAAATAACATAGAGCAAAAATCGTGAATAGCCAGCCAGTTATCATCACAATGCCATCGCGTTCTGTAATAGCGAGCGCCAGAACAGCCATAGCAATTCCGAGTGGTAAATTGCCAAGAGGAATAGGAAGCGCGATTAGCAAGGCTAGAATAAGCATTAATCCACCTGCCAAACACTCAAACCTGCGTGTGGTAATCTTATCGAGCCTTGGTTTTATCAGTTTCTCTAACTTCATAAGCCACGGCAGCGATTTCTGAATGAGCGGCCTGAGGCTGCTCATGGGTATCTGCCGATTCGCCAGCCAACTTGGAAGCCAAATGCGCTCTTTGCCTAAACAAAGCTGCGCGGAGAAAAATATAAGCGGAAGGCTTGTAAGCGTTGATACTCCAGGGATTGGGAGTGGAATGGTGTTGGGCAGCGAAAACAGCAACAACATCAGACCAAACCCGCGATCCCCAAGCTGCGCTGATAAATCGCGAATGCTAATCGTTTCGCCATGAAAGCCCACGACATCATGCAATATATCGCTGGTAGAACGATGGCGACTACTACGCGCCTTTGCTGTTGATGACACCATCAGGCGCGTTGCAGTCGCTGTTTGATCCATTGAAACATATCCTTCATTAATTGCATGAATGAGCGGGGTTGATGACCTGCCGTTATTTCTTCAAAATCAGCATCAATTACTGCCCGCGCTTCTGCGTTCAACAGATCACCTTCAGGGAAGCCTCGTTCATACGGATTGCCACGCATAGCGCCTCCGTTTCGGAATGAGGGAGCGAAGACGTTGTCCGATGCGCGAAAGGCGTTTGCGCTTGGTGGAATATTCCAGCCGCGCAAATTCTCGGTCGTCTGGTAATTCCTTCCAGCCATCGTCTTGGCTGTCGAGCCAGCGGTAGAGTGAACGATCACTAAGCGTAAAGACATCCAAGCCTCCATCATCTGATGATTTTGACATGATTTTTCTCCCGTCAGTTTTTCCATTTGATCTGGAATTCAATTTCTTCTTCGCGTCCTTCACGCTCATGCTCGATATTGAAGATTGCATCCTTGGGAACGTAAATGCGTTCACCGGCGATCTGAATATCGAACCGCTCACCTTTCTCGATGCAATCCGCCAGCCTACGGAGCTTTTCAACAAACTGCTCGTTAGTATACGTTTTCTCTATATCGCGTGGTTTCATTTTTACGGTATTCATAAGGTTCTCCTTTGTTGGTTATGAGGTTATCTGCGCTCGCCGATGAGCTGCATCAGGCTTACGAAGATGTTGATAAAATCGAGGTAAAGCGTCAGCGCACCCATGATGACAGACTTTGCCATCGCTTCGCCTTCCAGCGTGAACTGGTAGTACATTTCCTTGAGCCGCTGCGTGTCGTAGGCAGTGAGGCCGGTGAACACCAACACGCCGATTACGGACACAGCAAATTGTAAGGCCGAGCTTTGCAGGAAGATGTTGACCAGTGAGGCAATAATCAGGCCGATCACACCCATAATCAGGAATGAGCCAAATTTGGACAGATCACGCTTGGTCGTGTAACCGTAGATGCTCATCGCGCCGAATGTGCCGGCAGTGATAAAGAATACGCGAGCAATACTGGTGCCAGTGTAGCTTAAGAATATGCTGGTGAGCGACAGCCCCATCACCACGGCGAATCCCCAGAATGCAACCTGTGCGCCTGCGCTACTCATGCGCTGCACGCCAAAGCCCAGTGCCAACGCCATACCGAGCGGAGCAAGCATCACCAGCCATGCCAGCGGTTTCATGCCAGTGATTGCGCCGTTTTCCATGACGTACATTAGGCTAAGGAACGCCTGTGACTGCGAAGCCAGCAATGCGACAATCCCCGTCAGCACCAAGCCGCTCGCCATGTAATTATAGATGTTAAGCATGTAAGCTCTGAGACCCGCATCATAAGTCGCGGTTTGCGCCATGCTTGTCGGGCGGCGGCCTATCGTGGTGTAGTCATTCATAAGTTTTCCTCTTTAATAGTTTTGATGAGCATTTTTGCTCCGATCAATATAGAGGGTAAGCCCGCCAAATCGCTGTAATGACTGGAGCTTAACTGCGCTTGAATTGCGTAGCCGCCTTGTAAAAATTCCGTATATGCACGCTTACTCTTTCTCAGCGGCTTTTGCTTCCAGTCGCTACGGACTTCCTACAGCCAGAGCTGTTATATTTCCCCATAAGTTAACAACAGCAAGTAGGTACTATGAATGACCAAGACTCATACGGTTTGTACTGCGCGATGCTCCTGCAAGAATACCAACAGCACGGCACCGCCCTAAACGGCATTGACCCATCGATTGTCGAGGCCTGCCAGAATTATCTGGACATCAACAGTCAAAGTTACCGTGAAAACAACAAAGAGGTTTGTTTATGAAATGCATTAAAAGTTTCAGTCGTTCCGTCCGTCAGGAAATCAACCGGATTTCGATGACACTCAAGCAAATGGAATTCCGAATTCTAAGGATGCGCGGGTTTCTGAAAAGAAAGCTGCGTGAGGAAATTCAGGAGCTGCGGCGGATGAAAGATGCGATTTTACATAGGCTTTCAGAGTTAACCGCAGAAGCAAGGCTGCATCTTCCGACCATGCAATCCATTCGCGATGATATCGCTTTGTTGCATGAACGCTGCCGCCAGCTGAAAGCGCAACATTTATAGGAGGGTAAAATGATTTTGCCTTTAGGTGCCATTTCGCCAGACACCGGATACCAGTTCCCAAACTTTTACGGGATTGGATACGGAGTCGGTGGACGTATCGCGCCAAGGCAACCGGTGGTGGGCGCACCACCACCGGTAAAAATGGAGGTTCGCGATATGGTGATATTAAGCCCGGCTGCTCAGCGGATCATGGATCAAGCCGAGCGGCTACAGAAAATTCAACCGAATAAGGAGTAATGTATGACAGCAATTGATTGCCCGGTATGCCATGCGCCTTTCAAGGAAGTGGTGAATGAGGGCGTGCTGATCGACGTATGCACCGAATGTCGTGGCGTTTGGCTGGATCGTGGCGAACTGGACAAGCTGCTCGACATCGCCCGTGAAAAGAATGAGCACGAAGTCGCCCGCTGGTTTGACGATGACGGTTACTATGCTCAAGGTAAAAAAAGAAAAAAACAATAATAAGGAACTGATTACATGGAATTTCTCCTTGATGTCGTGATGGGTAAGCCCATCTGGATGTGGGCTACCTTCATGGGCATCGTGGGTGTCCTGCTGGCTTTTGACTTGGGTGTATTACACCGGAAGCAGCGCGAAATAAGCATCAAAGAGAGCCTGTGGCTGAGTGCGTTTTATATTTCCATCGCGCTAGCCTTTGGCGCATGGGTTTGGCACTCCTTGGGTGCGCAAAGCGGGAAAGAATACCTGACTGGTTTCATCGTCGAAAAAACACTAGCGATGGATAATGTCTTTATCATCTCTCTGATATTCACCTATTTCGCTATTCCGCATAAATATCAGCACCGCGTCCTCTTTTGGGGTATTCTTGGAGTAATCGTACTCCGCGCCATCATGATTGGTCTTGGTGCAACGCTGGTGTCTGAGTTTAGCTGGATTCTTTATATCTTTGCGGTATTCCTGATCGCTACGGGCATCAAGATGCTCTACATCGGCGACAAGCTACCAAGCATCGAGAATAATCTGCTTCTAAAATTCCTGCGAAACAATATGCGCGTGACAAACGAACTGCATGGCCAGAAATTCACCGTGCATCTGGTGGATCAAAACACAGGTAAAAAAGCGATCTACATGACGCCACTTATGGTGGCACTTATTCTAATCGAGTTTGTGGATTTGATTTTCGCGGTGGATAGCGTTCCTGCTATTTTCACAATCACGCTTGACCCGTATATTGTCTATACTAGCAACATCTTTGCCATTCTTGGTTTGCGGGCGCTTTATTTCGCGCTGGCAGCAATCATCCACCGCTTCAAATATCTGAAACCCGCCTTGGCATGGGTCCTGATTTTCATCGGCTCCAAAACTTTCATTGCCGATGCACTCGATATGGAGAAGTTTCCCGCCAGTATCTCGCTGGGCGTGACCTTTGCCATCATTCTCGCGGGCGTGCTGGTGTCGCTCTACAAAACCCGCGACGAGAAACAACCTTCACACTAACTAACAAAAGGAGAAATCTATGTTAGACGCTAAAAACCTGCTTGCGAATATCGACTCAAACGGGCTTGTCGGCAAAATGCTCGGCGGCATGGCAACAAAGAACTTTGCCGCTGGATTGCTGACGGGCGGAGTCGCCACCTCGCT
>JANRKF010000014.1:0-21759 GCA_033763575.1 Alphaproteobacteria bacterium
GCTCGCCCACTTTTTGCGTGCCCATGCGGGAAATAAGGGTGAGGCGCCCGGCTTCATTCTCCGGGTTTAGAATATCGATGAGTTTCAGCAGGCCGTCTTTGGTCATGCTGGGGCCGACTTTAAAGGCAATCGGATTGGCCACGCCGCGCAGGAATTCCACATGCGCTTCATCCGGATCACGGGTGCGGTCGCCGATCCACAGCATATGCGCGGAGGAGGCGTAATATTTTCCCTCGGTCTTATCGAGCCTGGTGAGCGCCGATTCATAGCCGAGCAGCAAGGCTTCGTGCGAGGTGTAAAAACTCGCCTCGGAGAATTGTTCCACCTCGTCGATGGGCAGGCGGCAGGCGCGGATAAAATCGATGCATTCATTGATGCGCTGGGTCAGCTCCTCGAAACGTTTGCCCTGCGCGGAGCTGGCGGTGAATTCCATATTCCAGCGGTTGATGCGGCCAAGCGAAGCATAGCCGCCGCGTGCGAGCTGGCGCAGGAAGTTGAGCGTTGCCGCGCCCTGGTAATAGACTTTGAGCAGGCGCTTCGGATCGGGCTGGCGCGCCGATTCTTCGAACTCCATGCCGTTCACCATATCGCCACGGTAAGCGGGCAGTTCCAGCCCGTCTTTCTTCTCGGTGTTCTCACTGCGCGGCTTGGAAAACTGCCCGGCGATGCGCCCGACCTTCACCACCGGCGTGCCGGAGCCATACATCAGCGCCATCGTCATTTGCAGCATGACGCGGAAATAACGTTTCAGGTTTTCCTCGGAGAATTCGGCAAAACTCTCGGCGCAATCGCCGCCTTGCAGCAGGAACGCCTTACCCATGGCGGCATCGGCCAGCTCGGCCTTGAGCTGCCGCGTCTCATTCGGCGAGGCGAGCGAGGGCAGGGCGCGCATCTGGCTTTCCACCGCGGCCAGAGCCGTTTTATCGGCATATTGCGGTTGCTGTTTGATGGGAAAGTCGCGCCAGGATTCCGTTGTCCAGTTTGGTTGCATTGTTAATATTCCACAAGGTGTATGTCTGTATTTCTAAAATCCTCACCCTTGCAAAGCAAGGGCTCATTACGTGCCTTGGCGAGCGCATAGCTGAAACAATCACCGAAATTGAGGCGTGCAGGCGGACGATAAAAGCGTTGATAGGCGTCAATAGCCAACCGAGCAAGAACAGGATGAAAGGATTCTATGTACAGACCTGTTTCGCGCCTGAATTTGTCCAATGCCTCTACTCCTCCAATGTTTTTTCTGCCATGCATTACAATGAATGTCTCAAGAAAAGTCGGAGCTGCGATTACAAAGGGACCAGGCCACGCTAAATCGAGTGCCTTTAGCATCGCAGGTGCTTCGTCTTCATTGGCTATGATAGCAATAATGGCGGAAGAATCAAAAATCATTCAGTGAGGCAATCCATTCTCGTCGTACCCGAGAATTTCTTCATCAGAGCGTTTATCGAGCAGAGGAAAGGAGGCATAAAACTTCTGCACATCCACAAGCCGCTCACTCAGTGGTTTATCAGTTTTCGGAATACCCTGATCATCATACAGCATATCATCTGGAGTCCGCCAATCATAGACGGGCTGTACTAAACGTTCGAGAGGGCTGTCTTGATGGAAGCGCTGAATTTGTGTTTGTGGCATCAGTTTTTCTGCAGCTTCACGCACCGCCGCCATGATGACCTGCTCCACAGGGCGATGGGTAAAACCGGCCAGTTGATAGGCCAAGCGTACTGTTTCATTATTAACAATGTTGCTATCCATAAGATTTTTCTCTATATTGCCGTGCTCAACATTGTAGTGAAAAGCAGCCCTTATGTCCAGTCAAATCACTCTAGACCCCGCCAATACCATCGCTTTCATGGGCGTGGAAGGCGCCAATGCCGACCTCGCCTGCCGTCAGGCGCAGCCCTATATGCAAACCTTGCCCTGCGCCAGTTTCGACGATGTGTTCGAGGCCGTGGCCGCCGGAAAAGCCAAGCTGGGGATGATCCCGATTGAAAACTCACAGGCGGGGCGCGTGGCGGAAATCCATAACCTCCTGCCCAAAAGCAACCTGCATATCGTCGGCGAATATTTCCAGCATATCGAGCATTGCCTGCTGGCACCGAAGGGCGCTACGCCTGAGGGTGTCAAGGATGTATATTCCCATCCGCAGGCGTTGATGCAGTGCCGCGAGAATCTTCGGAAAATGAATGTTTCCACCCATACCTATTCCAACACGGCCACGGCGGCGAAGGATGTGGCGGCGTGGAACGATCCGAGCAAAGCCGCGATCGCCTCGCCGCTTGCCGCCGAGCTGTACAAGCTCAGCATCCTGAAGGAGCATTTGCAGGATGCCGATAACAACACCACGGTATTCGTGATTATCGCCCGTGAGCCGGTGGATGTTGATCCGGAAAAAGAGCACGTTATCACCACGCTGCTTTACACCATCCGCAATATCCCGGCGGCGCTCTATAAATCGCTCGGCGGCTTTGCCACCAACGGGGTGAATGTGGTGAAGCTGGAAAGCTATATCCCCGGCGGCACGAAGAACGAAGCCGCGCAGTTCTTTCTCTCCTTTGAAGGCCATCCGCAGCAGAAACCGGTGCAGCGGGCCATGGAAGAGCTGAGTTTTTATTGCCGGAAAGTCACCATCCTCGGTGTTTACCCGGCCGCCAAGGGGCGGGGGGAGTAGACAAGGAGTGGAGGGATTGATTCGCCGCGTTTTAACGCGGCTCACCCTTCGGGCGGCTACGCCGTCCCATTTTGTCTAAGAGAAAAATGGTCGAACCTCGTGGACGGGTTCAGAGCCTGCAGTGACCGTAGACCATTGATTTTACAGATGCCTATAGCGCAGCAGTATATGCATATCCCACAGATTGTGGAGATGGTAACAGAGCATTTGAACTGGGATTGCCGTTCATCCGCAGCTTGTGCTTCCACCCGCGGCTGAAAATTCAAGAGAACCACTAAGTGATCGCTTCACCCCAACGTTGAATGTTAAAATCGGCTTACTATACCGAGAGTGATTAATTTTGATGACAAACTCCCTCGTGTCATTAAACTTTACTTCATCATCAGGAACTCTGGGGGCAATATTATTGTGATCCGTAGGTTCATAGACAAAATATTTCAATTTTTCGTTATACAATTTGCAAAAAAGCATGAGTTCAGCCTTCTCCCCACAATTCAATGTGACAGATGGTGTTATGGAATCGTGGTTATTTGGATCACGCCAATAAAGTGGGCGAATAAAATCGTTGGTATTTTTGTCATATAGCGATGCTCTGCACTCTTGGGCAGGACTTCGGTAAAATGGGGAACCCCACTCTATATTTCTGAGGATTTTTTTGCCGAAAATTGTGGTTCTACCCAGTCTAAACCCCATTAGCCCAGGACGATTTTCAATGCATACATGGTTTTGAAAAAAACCTGAGCCGTGCCCACCGCCACTGCCCTGACCGGCAACAAACAATTTTGGCCTTGTCATAAAATGATTGTACCAGAAACTAAAAATGGTGCCGAGAAATGCACCAATAACCAAGGATAATATGTCAAGGTTTGAAATCAATTGTACTATATCCATTTTTACTATGCCCCTCTCACAGGATTCGAACCTAGAAACACTAGGTGAAACAATAGCCTTATTTTCCCGTTACCAAAAGCGTTTTGATGCGAAGGCTTTTCCGGAGCCTGTCTTTAAATACTTTTCAAACTCGTAAGCTTTATATTTGTCTTGGAAAGCATGATAGGTAACCAATTCCCACGGCATATACTTAGCGGTATGTTTGGAAAAGCCATTGTTATGATCGTGATGACGCTTCTTTAAGTCCTCTGTGATACCAATGTATTTTTGGTCTGGATGACTCAGACTTTTAATCAGGTAAACATAATACATAAAGCCCTCCTTCGCTTGCGCTACGCTCAAGCTTCGTAGCGCATCCAACGCCCAAGATGCGGTTCCGTATGGCTTCCTCCTTCGCTCGCTGCGCGAGCTTCGGAGGACGGCGTCGCCATCCGAAGCCCGCAGGGCGTAGGATGGTCGGAGTGAAAGGATTCGAACCTTCGACCCCTTGCACCCCATGCAAGTGCGCTACCGGGCTGCGCCACACTCCGACATAAGCCCCGCACTTGTTGCGGGGTCCGGTGTAATCAGTCGTCACAAGAAGCCGTAAGGCGGTATGACAACGTTTTAAATCTGGATTGCTTTCCCCGTATTCGCCGGAGTCGCAATGACCAGACCCCGCAACAAGTGCGGGGCTTTAGGGAAGGGCGACATTACTCAAAGCGAGCTGCTTCTGCAAGTCCTGTTTCAGGCTTGTTAAACCGGCCTGATCACGGGATTCACAGCGGGCCACCAGCATCGGCTGGGTATTCGAGGCGCGCAGCAGCCACCAGCCGTCCGGCGTATTCACCCGCACGCCGTCGACATCGGAAAAATCGGCATGCGCGGCGCGGAGGCGGGTTTTGACTTCCTCGATGACGGCGAATTTCCGCGCATCGTCGCACTCAAAACGGATTTCCGGCGTATTCACTTTGCTGGGCAGCGCTTTCCGCAAATCGGAGAGTTTTTTGCCGCTGCGGGAGGCTACACCGAGCAAACGGACTGCGGCATAGAGCGCATCGTCAAACCCGTAATATTTATCGGCGAAGAAAATATGGCCGCTCATTTCCCCGGCCAGCGGCGCGCCGGTTTCCGCCATTTTGGATTTAATCAGCGAGTGCCCGGTTTTCCACATGAGCGGTGTGCCGCCGAGTCGCGCCACTTCCTCGAACAGCGCGCCGCTGGCCTTCACATCGGCGATGATGGTGGCGCCCGGAAGCCGTTGCAAAATATCGGCGGCGTAAAGCATGAGCAGCTGGTCGCCCCAGAGGATTTCACCCTCATTATCGACCACGCCGATGCGGTCGCCGTCGCCATCGAAGGCAATGCCGAGGTCGCATTTTTCCTCGCGCACCTTGTCGATAAGTTGCGCAAGATTTTTGGGAACGGTCGGATCGGGGTGATGCGCGGGGAACGTGCCGTCGATTTTTTCATTGAGTGTGAGGTGTGTGCCGGGCAAGGATTCGCACAGTGCCGCCATCACCTCGCCGGTCGCGCCATTTCCTGCATCCCACGCGACTTTCAGTTCCCGCGTGCCGTCATAAGCCGCAAGCAATGCCGCAAGGTACTCTGCATGCAAATTGAGTGTTGAGTAGGCGCCCTTTTTAACCTGCAACCTGTCACCTGCCGCCTGACACCTGTCGCGCAGCGACAAAATATCCGCGCCGTAAAACGCTTTGCCACCGAGCATGAATTTCATGCCGTTATGGTCCGGCGGGTTGTGCGAGCCGGTGAGCATGACGCCGCCTGCGGCTTTCATGGTGGTTGCGGCATAATAAAGCATGGGCGTGGGCGCAAGGCCGATATCGACCACATTGCAGCCGCCCGCCTGCAACCCCTCGGCCAGCGCTTTGGCAAGGGCAGGGGAGCTCAGGCGCCCGTCCCGCGCAATGACGACCGTGCCCGGTGCGCGGTCGGCAAAAGCCTGTGCAATGGCCCGCACCACTTCGGCGGTAAAATTATCGGTGGTGACGCCGCGAATATCATATTCACGGAAAATGTGGGGATGGATCATTTCTCTTTTCTCCAAGTAATCTTGTCCAGCAGCCGCGACGTGCGCTGCGCACCGGATCAATATATTCCTGTTTTTGCAGGGCGATGTCGAGGGCTGCGTCCATTGCCGCTTCGGCGGTTTGCGCGCTGTTTTTTCCTATCCCGTCATTCATGCAGATGAAGCAGGGTTTTCCTTTTCCCTGTTTAATATCGGGAATCACAGCGAGGGCGATATTGTCATTTTTCTTTTCGCTTAATTTACAGAAACGACTGGCCAGATTTGGGGCTGCGGATGCATCAAAAGCGAGCGCTGCCAATTCATGATTTTTTTGTTCATTGATGCCGTCGGTTGCAATCACGATGCTGGCTTCTACCTGCTCTATATTCATATCGTAATAGTCAGCGGATTTTTCGATGGTTTTCTGCAAATCAAGAGGTGTGCGATAATCGGGATTTTCTTCGGTTTTCCACAGATATTGATTGGCTTCATCGATCACTTCCCAATGTTCACTCTCTAGTTCCTCCACGGTTTTATTCACGATACTATAGG
This sequence comes from Alphaproteobacteria bacterium, assembly GCA_033763575.1. Taxonomy (GTDB): domain Bacteria; phylum Pseudomonadota; class Alphaproteobacteria; order Rickettsiales; family SXRF01; genus JANRKF01. Next base: position 6,117 of record JANRKF010000014.1, read on the forward strand.
GTTGTTCAAATAAGGTAAATATCGCGTCTATTCGCTGTTGCAGTTCGGATAATGCCGCACTTTTATTTTGCGTTATTTCGGCATCCATATGGCTAAAAACAGAAGCATGTTCGCAACGGAAGCAATCTTTCTGCTCTGATTTTACCCCTGAAACCCATGAAAGAAGATTGTCACGGAACACATGGAATGGACTGGTGAGTTGTATCCACGCGCTTTTGTCACCATCGCTCAGCATCAGGTAGGCGGGGCTATCACCGGCATGGCTCACCGCCAGCGTAAAATTTGTTGGGTCATAATAAGCAGTGGTCATGGTGGTTGCGCCTTTACTCCACCGCCATTGGGCTGCCAATTTATTTTGCGCCGCCTTAAACATGCTATCCAGCCAGGGGTAGACTTCCTCGGGTGGGATGTGTGGCATCTGCATTACCGCGCCGCGGTCATTTTGTTTGCCTTGATAGTATATGCGCGGGGCGGAGGCCCAATGCACCTGTTGGCCGCCGCAATTCAGAATGCCTGCCTGCGCGTTCGTATCACTCCTGCCGACGAGATAGGTGGGGTGATAATGGGCATCCATCGCCTATCGGCCCGCAGAAGGCGCGGCGGCGCTGATCGCTGAGTTCTTCAGGCGGCGCTGTTCGGCAAGGTCGACGGTGAGTTGTTTGGCGCGTTTGGGATCCATCGCTGCCAGGATGGGCGAGGCCTTTTTCTCCGACATCCGGTCGACGATGAGCAGCAAAATCTGGCGGTCCAGCTCGTCGAATATCCGCGCCGCATCCGCCGATTTCATGTTTTCGTATATTTTGACCAGGCTGGTGATTTCCGTATCCTCGATTTTATTGTATTCGGCGAGGGCGGTGCTCACCGCTTTTTTCATCGCCTCCACCTGCGCGATTTTTTCATCGATGCGTTTCTCGGTGGCATCCAGCGCCGTTTCCTTGATTTGCAGGTTGCCCTCCCACGCATCCAGCTCATCGCGGCGGCGGGAGAGTTTTTGCAGCAGCTCTACCTCGACGCTGGTGAAGCGGCGATCAGCAATATCCCCGGGGGTTGTCGACACATTCGGGTTTTCGCCTTTGTTTTCTTTGTGCTCCTCTGTTGTGTCGCAGCCATCGGCTTTCTTTGCCTCTTCGGGCGGTTTTTCCGCCGGCACGGCTTCCTCGGGCGGTTTCTCGGCGGGTTTATCTTCCGCTTCCACGCGTGATACCAGCAGCGATTCCGAAAGTTTCTGCCCGCCCTGAATGAGGTCGACCAGTTTTATCATCAGGAACAGGGAGGCAACGACAATCGTGAGGGGAATAACACGCAGGCGCATCGACATGTGGCGCTACCCCTTACTGGTGCGGATGAGGTCGATCAGTTCCTGCTCGGCACGCGAGCGGCTTCCCGCCGTTTCTTTTACGTCATTCGCCGCCGTTTGCATCTGTTGCTTGCGGCTGACCACTTTTTCGAGAATAGCTTCAATGGAGGCAGGTGAGCGTCTGGCCGCCGGTTTAGCTGCGGGCTTTGCGTGATCGTCTTCCGGCAGGTCGGGAGTGACATGCAGGCTGTGCGCCTCGTGCTCCTGCGGCTCGACTTCGACCCTGCTGCGTGCCCGGCCCACGGCGAAGCTCGCCTCAATCTGGTTCGAAAGCCGTGAGCCTTTTTCGATGGCAAAGGATAAATCATCAAGCAGGTAATTGGCTTTATCGAGCTTGAGCTGGATATTATCGCCGATTTTCTTGCTGGCCGTCTGCATGGCGACGATGGTTTCCGAGGCCTTTACGGTGGAATCGTCGAACTGCCGGAGCAGCTTGGCCAGCTCGCTCTTGCTGTCCTGCAGGGTTTGGATACGGCGGTTCAGGATATAGCAATAGAGGATGGTGGCGGAAAGCAGGCCTACCAGGATAACGTTCAGTAATACATTCGCAATGAGTCCGGTCATTTAACTTTGCGTTTGATATCGTCGGTTAAAGATACCGCGATATTATCACCAACTTTGCCTAATATGCCAGTGGTAATTGGAATGCCGCCGCAACGCAGCGTCACCTCATCCTCCGGCGTGCAATCAAGCAGCAGCGTGCTGCCGACCTTGAAGCTCATCACATCCTTGAGCGTGATGGATTTTTCCTGCAGCACGGTTTCCACGGTCACCGCCGCATTGCGAAGCTCCTTGCCCAGGTGTTTTTCCCACACCGTGTCCTGGCCGAAATTCTCGCCCATGAACATTTGCAGCAGCAGGTCGCGGATCGGTTCCAGCGTGGCATGCGGCAGCAGCAGCTCGATCATGCCGCCGCGGTCTTCCAGCATTTCGACGCGGAGTTTGACCAGCAGCGCCGGGTTCGCCGGGCGGCTGATGGTGGCGAATCGCGGATTTGTCTCCAGCCGGTCAAAATGGAAACTCGCCGGTGAAATAGGCTCAAATGCCGCACCCAAATCTACCAGTAAAATATCCACCATGCGTTTGACGAGGTCCTGCTCGATGATGGTGTAGGGGCGGCCCTCGACGCGCACGTTTTTATTGGACTTGCGGCCACCCAGCAATATATCCACGATGGTGTAAATTTGCGCGGAGTCGACCATCACCATGCCATAATTTTCCCACTCGACGGCGCGGAAAATCACCAGCAGGGCAGGCAGCGGGATCGAATTCAGGTAGTCCTCAAAACGGACGCTGGTCATCGAATCGAGGCTGATCTCAACGTTTTCCGAGGTGAAATTGCGGAAGCTGGTGGAAAGGGTGCGGACCAGCCGGTCGAACACCACCTCGATCATCGGCAGCTTTTCATACGCCGTCATCGATTTATCGAGGATGGCAAAAATACCGTCTTTAGGGACGCCACCACTCGACACAGTGTCAAAGCCAAGAAGGGAGTCAATCTCATCCTGATTTAAGATTCGCTGCGGCTCTTCCCCATCTCCATCCGCAGGCGCGGCGCCGCCTTCGCCGCCCTCAGCGGCCAGCGAGGCCTCCCACTCGGCGGCGGCCTTCTCGTCGTCAGTCATTTCGGGTTGGTTTTCGTCTGCCATAATGCACCTATAGCTATATTACATACAGGGTCATGGCAAGAGTCATGCCAAGCCTAAAAACTGGTTTTGATATTCAGGTTACAATAAGCCGTCTGGTAGGTGATGTTATAAATATTGGGCGTGACTGAGGTCAGGGTGCAGCCAATACCGCCAGCGCTGCCGATGGTGCGCGGGGTTCCATATTGCGGGTCGCAATCCCCCGCATAAACATCGCATTCACGCGCAGCAGTCACCAGGCCTGTGCCGGGCATGCCGTCATCCATCTTCGTATCAATGAGTGAGGCTGTAAGGGGTGTAAAAGGCCAGCCGAAGCTATAGCCCCCACTGGGAGAATCCCCCCCCGGTAAATGCCCAATAATGCCACCCCTGATAGTTCCACACCCACACGCGCATGGTTTCTGTTGAACGCGGCACGGCAGCAAACTTTGTAAGAGGTGAAGCAATACCCCAATGGGTGTTGTTGGTGGAAATGCTATTGAATGGCCCCATCCCACCGGGATATGAGCCGGGTATCAGCTTTAAATTCGTCAGCCCATACCAGAAATTATAGACTTCGTTGCTAATGGTGGTTTTCATGTTATTCACACGACCGCCGCCATTGCAGCCATCATTCAACTCATTATCACCGTTTCCATCATCACAATAGTTGTTGTTATAGGATGCCCCTAGCTGCTCGCTGTTTCTGCAATCCCCTGGCAGACAGGCATATTTGCTTTTAAAGGTAAGCGCCGCCTGATTATAGCTTTCCAACTGCGCCACGCCGGAGCGCAGGTCGGCATTGGCGATCATCACGCGGGCGGCAACTACTCCGCCAACCAGCAGGCCAATCATCACAAGGACTATCGACAGCTCAACGAGTGTGAATCCTAAATTTCTTTGGTTACTGGACAACGATTTCTTTGAACAGCACGTCATTGACCTTGGTGGGTTCCAGCGCTTTGTTGGCGCGAAGCAGCAGTTCCTCGCGCAGGCGGGTGATGCCCGCCGAGCCGGAAAGATCGCTTGGCCGCAGCTCGCGCACATAGGTGTTAAATGCGTCCATCAGCCGCGGCAAATTCGCCTCCACCGTGATCGCGTCCAGCTTGTTGGGAAGCTCCAGGATAATCCGCGCCTTGAGGAAACTCGCCTGTTTGGTGGAGGTCGCAAGGTTGATAATCATTTCCGGCATCGAGTAATAGACGACTTCCTGCGGTTTCTCTTCTTCCTCGGTATGGCCACCACCGCCGCCCATCATGGTGAAATAGGCGCCCGCGCCGCCGCCAAGCAGCACGACTGCAGCGGCTGCAATGATAATCAGTTTCTTTTTGGATTTTTTGGCTGCGCCGCCTTCACCACCACCTTCGCTGCCTTCACCGGTGCCTTCGCCTCCTTCAGTGGCGGACGCTTCCTTTTCCTCGGTCGCGTCGTCGGCTCCTTCTTTATCTTCAGGTTTCTGTTTCTTGGCCATATGCGGGTCCCTCTGGAATAGTTTGCTGAGTAGCACTAATCGAAGCTTGCTAATATTACGTTAATGGCTGGGCAGTGCAACCTAATCATTACAGCAATCGCTTTTGGCATGGTTCATGCATAGGTAGGGGCATGGACAATGGCATATACATAGCATTATCAAGGCAGCTGGCGCTCTTCCGCGATATGGCGGAGACGACCAACAATATTTCCAACGCCAATACCACGGGGTTCCAGGCGGAGAAAATGATTTTTTCCGCCTATCTGGATCAGGATAATAATTCTGGTGACCGCAATAAAATGGCTTTCGCCAACGATGTGAGCTCCTACCGTTATGTGCAGGAAGGTGCAAAGCGCGTCACCGGCAATCCTCTGGATGTCGCGCTGCAGGGGAATAATTCCTATTTTATCGTGCAGACGCCGCTGGGTAACCGCTACACGCGTGCGGGTAATTTTTCACTGGACGGCGAGGGCAAGCTGGTGACGCCTGAAGGGTATCCGGTGCTCGATACCTCAGGGCAGGCGCTGGAATTCCCACCGGATACGCAAGAAGTGATTATTGGTTCGGCTGGTAATATCAAAATAAACGGTGAGGATTTCGGCAGCATCGGCGTGGCGCAATTTGAAAATCCGCAGCTGCTCACCCAGACTTTCGGCGGGCTTTACCAGAGCGAGGTTGAGCCGACCATCGGCAACGAGGAAACAGTAAGGATGTCGCAGGGGGCGCTGGAAGGCGCCAACGTGCAGCCCATCACCGAGCTTACCCACATGATCGACGTATCGCGCAGCGTCGGCAGCACCGCCAAATATATCGAAACCATTTACGACCTCCAGCGCAAGACCACCAATACCTGGACACAACAAGGATAAGGAACATAGATTATGCGTTCACTTGATATTGCTTCGACCGGGATGCTCGCCCAGCAGCTTTATGTGGATGTGATCTCGCAAAACCTTGCGAACATCAACACCACGGCGTACAAGCAGCAGCGGCCTGAATTTCAGGATCTGCTCTACCAGAGCGAGCGTCGTGTCGGCGCGAATTCGTCGGATTCCGGCACCATCGTGCCCACCGGCATCCAGATCGGCCTTGGCGTGAAAACCGGCGCGATTTACCGCACACATACGCAGGGTACCTTGCAGAATACGCAGAACACGCTGGACCTTGCGATACAGGGCCGCGGCTTTTTCCAGATCACGCAGCCGGACGGTACAGTGGGCTATTCACGCTCAGGCGCTTTTCAGGTGAGCGCGGACGGCGAGCTGGTGACGTCGGACGGCTTTATCATCGAGCCGGCGATCACCATTCCGAACAACGCCACCGAAATCAGCATCAACCAATCCGGCGAGGTGTTCGCCAGCATCCCGGGGCAGATTGACGCGCAGAACCTTGGGCAGTTGCAAATCGCCAATTTTGTGAACGAAGCGGGCTTGCAGGCGATCGGCAACAACACCTATCTGGAAACCACCGCCTCCGGATCGCCGATCACCGGCAACCCGGCCACCGACGAATTTGGTTCGATCCTGCAGGGGTTTCTGGAGAATTCCAACGTCGATCCGGTCAGCGAACTCACCAACCTGATTAAAGCGCAGCGCGTCTATGAGATGATCAGCAAGGCGATCACCAAAAGCGACGACATGCTACAGGCGCTGACACAAAGCGTATAAGGGGGATTTATGACGATGCAGCATCTTAAAGGATTTATCTTCGGGGCACTGATGATGCTCATCACTCCGGCGCTGGCGGTGCAGAATCCGCCAAGCAGCACCGATCTTCTCGCGGGGGAAGCGGAAAATATTGCAGCACAGGAAGAGCCGCTGCCTTATTTCCGCCTGAGCTATTCCGATGCGGAAGAAGTGCTGGCACAGGCGCTGGCTAGCGTGGCGCCGGGGCAAAGATTGCCGCCACCATCACCAACCGCACCGAGGATTATGTGTTTTCCTATCGCCGCCCGATCAGCGTTGAAATTCGCGGCCTGCGTTTTGACACTGGCACCCGTCGCTTCAACGCCAACCTCGTCTCGATTGCCGATAACCAGGTCATCAGCGCCAAGGCGGTCACGGGCCGTTTCGACGCGCTGATCGAAGTGCCGGTGCTCAAGCGCAGCATCCGTGCCGGTGAAGTCATTAAATATGAGGACATAGAACTGCGCGATTATGCCAAGGCGCGGGCGCGTGACGATACCGCCACCGACATGGCCGCGCTGATCGGTAAAACCCCGCAGCGCATCATCACCGCCGGACGCCCGATCCGCCTGCATGAATTGCAGCAGGAAGCGGTAATCAAGAAAAACGACATGGTGAAAATGACTTTCAGTCAGGGGGCGATGGAAATTTCCACCACCGGGCAGGCCGTGGAAGACGGCGTGCAAGGCTCGGTGATCGGCGTGCGTAACCTGACCAGCAAAAAAATAGTGCAGGGCACGGTGCATGATGCGAATACGGTCGTCATCAGTGGCGGCAATGAAACGCGGATCAGCAGTCTGGGAGCAGGGGGTATATATGAAAACTAGCAGCCTTTCCCTCCTCATTGCCGGCACCATACTTTCCGCCTGCACCTCCGTGCTTGACCGGCTGGACGATGTCGGCAGCCCCCCCAAATTCGCCGAGGTGGCAAACCCGAATGCCGCGCCGAATTACGAGCCGCTTTCATGGCCGATGCCGGAAGTGCAGCCTGCGCCGAAACAATATGCCAACTCGTTGTGGCAGCCCGGCGCGCGGGCCTTTTTCCGCGACCAGCGGGCGGCGCGTGTCGGCGATATCCTGCGGGTGAACATCAAGTTCGAAGACAAAGCCGAACTGGATAACGAAACGGAGCGCGACCGTACTTCCACCGAAAACCTTGGCGCGCCCAGTGTGTTTGGTCTGCAAAACAGTTTTTTCAAGAGATTGCCTGGCGATCAGGACGTGAATAATCTGGTGGATATTAACGGCACCTCCAATACCAAAGGTACCGGCAGTATCAAACGCAAAGAGAAGATTGAAACGCAGGTGGCGGCGCTCATCACGCAGGTGCTGCCCAACGGGAACCTGGTGATCGACGGCTCGCAGGAAATCCGCGTGAATTACGAGTTGCGTGAAGTCGCCATCAAAGGCGTCGTGCGCCCGCAGGATATTAATTCGGATAACACGATTGATTCTTCGCAGATCGCTCAGGCCCGCATCAATTACGGTGGCCGCGGCCAGATCAGCGAAATACAGCAGCCGCGCTGGGGCAGCCAGGTGATCGAGGTGCTCTCGCCGTTCTAAGAAGCTTTGAGTAACAACCTCTTGGCCAATTAATAATTTCTTATATAATCCTATATAAACTTAATCTCTACATGGTTTTTAACAGGGGATTATGAAATGACAGGTGAGGAGCCCCCTTTACAACCCCTGACTTTGCGTAAGAAACGGCTGCAAGATATTCGCAATGCCTTTAAACAACCGGGATTCAGTGACCATCTACAAAATATGATCGAATCGAATACTCGTTACTCAGCAGGCGCGGCTGCGCTAAAGGTAATGGTTGAAGAAGGCGTATTTATGGAATTTGCCGATTCGGTGGTTCATCCTTCCTCCGGTATTTTTGCCCAGCAGGAATCCATACGTCCGCTGCCTGAGAAATTGGCGGGTACAATATCATCCATAGCGCTCGATTCACCAGCGGCGAGATAGGCCGCCGGTGGGCTTTGCGAAAGCAAATGGCGGGCGGCTCTCCAGAGGAAGTTGCTTTGAGGACTCGCCGTGCAGCATTAGAAACTATAGGAACTGTTACTGCTGCCACCCTTTTGGGAGGGCTGGCTATGGGCACAGTGGAAGCGCGGAGACCTCGTGAAAAGCAAAACATGACGTTAGCTGCACTAGCAGGCGGGGTAACGACTGGTGGCGCTACAGGTGTAATTCTTTATTTAGAGGATCCCAATTTTCCTGGTTCTCCTACTATCACAGGAAAAGATGCGGAAGATATATTGAAGAATACTAAAGTTACGACTTACGACGTGGCACGCATGGCTGCTGCTGCATTGGAAGAATATTTAAAGCGCCAAGAGAAGGGTGTTTTTTCACGGGCGTAGCCTCCACTAATGCATGATTTAAATATCCGCGTAGCAGTGTGTTTCCTTCGCGCCGCCGGGGTGCGTTACCGCGCCTTTTTCCGCCGTGCCGACGGTCTGGGCATATTTCCACAGCGCACCGCTTTGGTAATCATGCGCCCGCGGTTTCCATTTGGCCTTGCGGGCTTTGAGTTCGGCGCTCGTAAGCTTCACGTCAATCGTGCCTTTGCTGGCGTCAATGGTGATTTCGTCGCCGTTTTTAAGCAGCGCGATCGGCCCGCCCACGGCGGCTTCCGGCCCGACATGGCCGATGCAGAAGCCGCGTGTGCCGCCGCTGAAACGCCCGTCCGTAATCAGCGCCACTTCCTCGCCGCGCCCCTGGCCGTAAATGGCGGCGGTGGTGGAAAGCATCTCGCGCATGCCGGGGCCGCCCTTGGGGCCTTCATAGCGGATCACGATCACGTCGCCTTTTTTATATTTCCCGGCTTCCACGGCTTTGAACGCATCTTCCTCGCAATCAAAACACAGCGCCTTGCCGGTGAATTTCAGTTTCTTCAGGCCCGCCACCTTCACAATCGCACCTTCGGGGGCGAGATTGCCTTTGAGTGTCACGACACCGCCGGTTTTGGTGAGGGGTTTGGCGTGGGAGTAAATCACTGGTTGATCTGCGCGTAATTTCACGGACTTCAAATTTTCCTTCACCGTCTTTCCCGTCACCGTCATGCAGTCACCATGCAGGAATCCGCCGTCCAGCAAGGTTTTCATTACGGCTTGCACGCCGCCCGCCTCATATAAATCCTTGGCGGTGTATTTGCCGCCGGGCATGAGGTCGGCGAGATAAGGGGTGCGGGCGAAGATTTTGCCGACCGCATGTAAATCAAAATCAATGCCGCATTCATGGGCGATGGCGGGCAGGTGCAGCGCGGCGTTGGTAGAACCGCCTGTCGCGGCCACCACGGCGGCGGCATTTTCCAGCGCTTTGCGCGTCACGATGTCTCGCGGACGGATGTTTTTAGCAAGCAAGTTCATCACCGCTTCACCGGAATCGAAGCAAAACGCGTCGCGTGATTCATAAGGGGCGGGCGCGCCCGCAGAGCCGGGGAGCGCGAGGCCGATCGCTTCCGACACGCAGGCCATGGTGTTGGCGGTGAATTGCCCGCCGCAGCTTCCCGCGCTCGGGCAGGCCACTTGTTCCAGCGCGTGCAGATCCGCCGCGCTCATGTTGCCGCTCGCGTGCTTGCCCACGCCCTCGAACACATCCACCACCGTCACGTCCTTGCCCTTGAATTTTCCGGGCAGGATGGAGCCGCCGTAAATGAAGACGCTGGGCACGTTGAGCCGCACCATCGCCATCATCAAACCGGGCAGGGATTTATCGCAACCGGCGAGGCCCACAATCGCATCATAGCAATGGCCGCGCATGGTGAGCTCCACCGAATCGGCGATGACCTCGCGGGAAACGAGGGAGGATTTCATGCCTTGGTGGCCCATGGCGATGCCGTCCGTCACCGTAATGGTCGTGAATTCACGCGGGGTTCCGCCCGCTGCCGCCACGCCCTTTTTCACCACCTGCGCCTGGCGGCCAAGCGAAATATTGCAGGGTGCGGCCTCGTTCCACGTGGTGGCCACGCCCACCAGCGGCTGGGCGATTTGCTTTGGCCCCAGCCCCATGGCATAGAGGTAACTGCGGTGGGGAGCGCGCTCAGGGCCTACGGTCACATGGCGGGAAGGGAGGTGGGATTTATCGGATCTATTTTTCATGGCTCTTTCTCTGTTTTTCAATATAAACGCCGGAGTGTTTTATATATCGCATCGTCATTGCGTTTGCCAATGAGTTCGATATAGATTGTTTCTTCATCATAGCGATACACGATGCGATATTCACCTTATTTCAACCGCCACAGCGCGTCATACCCCTTAAGAGGTTGCGCGCCAGGTGGCGAGATATCCGTAAGCAGGGAGAGGATTTTCTGAGCAATTTGCTGCCTGTGCTTGGCGGGCAGCATTTGTTGAAACGCCTGTGCAGATTTGGAAAAATCAATCTTTCGCATTCAGCATGTCTTGCAAAAGCTGTGCGCTGGCGTCCGTACCGATATAGCCGCCGTTTTTTGCTTCCGTTGCAGCCTGCCCCAGCAGCAAATCGTCAGCATAGGTGCGCAGCAGCTGCTCAAGAAATTCGCTTTTAGCCAGCTCCGAAGCAATGCCTTTTTCGGCAAGCAGATGCTCAAATGCACTTGAAATTTCGAAGGTGATAGTTCGCATCCGCTCATTCTAACCAAAAACAGCCTATTGCGCAATATTTAATGCGCCAGTTTGCGCACTTCGCGCTCGACGAGTTTTTCAACGATGGTGGGCAGGTTTTTGTCCAGCCAGTCCCTGAGCATGGGGCGGAGCGCCTCCATTACTAAATCTTCGACGGTATTGCCGCTGCGCAGCGGCATCGACGGGGTCGTGCGAATTGGCATGTCCATAGGCTGGGCCTTTTTAAAAGCGGCGGAAGCAGCGGAGGCTGCCTCATTGGAAAGAAGGGAATCGATATAGGCCTGGCCGTTGGCCACTACGGCGGCGGCGGGTGCGGCTTCCGGTGCTACGGCTGCCGCTTCCGGCACCACCACCTGATCGATTTTACTCAATATGTCATTGACGTCTTCCTGCGGTGCGCTGGCCTGTGCGGGCTCTGCGGTGGCGGGTTCGACCCTTGCCGCAGGCGTTTCTTCCACCATCTCGGTCAGCTCCAATACATCCGATGCATCGGCCCCGCCTTCTGCAGGCGCAGCAGCGCCCCCAGACGCGGCGGTTGCTTCCTCACCGTCCTCGGCGATAATCTTGCGGATCGATTGGAGAATTTCTTCCATCGAGAGATCTTCTTCCCCTGCCTTGGCTTTAGCCTCCATGGCGCATCCTTATCCTGTTGACATGCAATCGTTGTCGCACGAATTATATTCAACCGCCATTAAAAAACTATTATCACAATCCAAGCAACTGGTATTTTACATCATCATAATGTTCTGCCGGATTGTAAACTTTTACCGGCAGCGTTAACGCTTCGGCGGTGAGCTTGCCAACCGAGGCGAGCAGTCGGTATGCCTGTATTTTATGGTTGCGGGTGGCGCGCACTAAATTTACTTTTGTGTTCATAAATTCCTGTTCGGCATCGAGCACGTCGAGCACGGTGCGCACGCCGAAGTCGCTTTCCTGCCGCACGCCTTCAAGCGCCAGCCCCGCTGCTTTTTCCGCCGCTTCGGTAGAGGTGATGACGCTTTCCGCCGTCACATAATTCTGCCATGCGCTGGTGACGTCCTGCTCCACCGCGAGCGTGGTATCCAATGTATTGAAGCGGGCCTGGTTCGCCATGTTATGCGCGGCGCGAAGTTGCGCCCATTCCGAACCCGACTGATAAAGTGGAATGCTGACATTCAGTGTAAGCGCATCGTTGCTATATTTATTCACGAATGCATTGCCGCCTTCATTGCGGCGCACGGTGCCTTGAAGGCTGATATCGGGGAGGATGCTGCCGATGCGAACATCAATATCGTTTTCAAACGCCTGTTCGCGGTGCTTGGCGGCTTCGAGCACCGGGCTGGCATTGCGCGCAAGCGCGCTCGCTTCTTTCAGCGTTTTAGGCAGGGAGCCGGGCACTGCCGGCATCACCGGATGTTCCGGCGCGGGCATGCCGACGGCGCGCAGGAAATTTGCGCGGGCAATGGCTAAATCGCCGATCGACTGTTGTTCGGCGGCTTTGGCGTTGGCAAGACGCGCTTCCGATTGCGACACATCGGTTCTGGTCAGCTCGCCGACATCGAACCGCACTTGCGTTGCCTCGCGTTGCTTGGTCAGCACATCGACGTTATTCTGGTTGAGTTTGAGCACCGCGTCGGCCTCAACCACGCCGGTATAGGCCACGATCGCGTTATATAATATCTGCTGTTCCAGCGCGGTGAGGTCGGCGCGGGCGGCCTTCACGCGTTCTTTGGCGGCTTTAAACCCGGCCACGCTGTCCAGCCCGGAAAAAATCGGCTGGGTGACGGTAATGCCCTGTGATTGGGTATCGCCATAAAAGCGGTTGGAAGCGCTGCTTTTCTGGCGTTCGCGGCCTTTGCTGTAATCAGCGCCGATGTTTGGGCGGAATTCGGAAACGGCAAGCGCCACCGATTCATCCACGGCTTTCACTTTTTCGCGTTCGGCGAGGAGTTGCGGGTGATGCTCATACACATAGGAGAGTACTTGCTGCAGGGCGTTTTCTTCTTCGGTGGGGGCGGCGGCGGGCGCGTCGAGTGTATATTTTTTGTCGGTGGAGAGTTCCACCGGCGCGGGCGCTTCGTCACTTTTGCTTCCCAGCAATTCCTCCGCCGGTTGGGTGGTTTCCACGGGCTTCAGTTCGACCACCGGCACTTCGTCCGGAATATCGACAGTCACTTCATTGCCGAGATAATGGGTAGGTTGATCACCCCCGGTTGCGGCCATGGCGGCGGAGGCAGAAACGAGGCAGCTGCTGATGAGTAAGGAGCGGACAATACGGTCTATCATAGTCCGCGACTATAACGGCCAATTGTCACCAGATGATTAATATTTAGGCGATGCGCTTCAGAAAAATGGTGATTTCGTCACCCTCGATATTCCCGCTGGCTGAGAAGGACGCGTCCTCAAACGTGGCATTTTCGAGGCTACCCGCCAATGTTTGCTCGGTGATGTAGCGCTGATGCTCGGCCACGGCCTGTGCCGCCTTGCCCTGCGCCACCACCGCGAGCTGGATGCGGTCGGAGACATGAAACCCGGCGTCTTTACGCGCCTGCTGCACCATCCGCACCACGTCGCGGGCGATGCCTTCGGCTTCGAGTTCGGGGGTTAGGGTGGTGTCGAGAATCACCAGCGCATCGTTGGAAGAAAGCGCCTGTGCGCGGTCGGCATATTCGGGTTTGGGTTCGAGTTGCAGTGTGAATTCTTCCGGCAATAATTTTTCACCGCAAATTTCCACCCCACCATCCACCTGCTTCCATTCCCCTTTTTTAGATGCAGGCAGAATCTGCTTCATCATCGCAGGCAGGCGTTTCCCTAGCACTTGCGATTTGATGGAGAGTTTCAGGGCGGCAAATTCTTCAACGCTGCCGATGAATACTTCAAATGTTTTTGCATTTACCTCATCAAGAATGATGTCCTGCATATTCCCGCGAGATGTTTTCCCTATCAATTTAATCTGCTGAAGTGGCTGGCGTACGCGTATATTTATTTTGTTCCGTATTGCCAGTGCTGCGTTGCAAATATCACGCGTATATTCCATTTCATTCAATATAACTTTTTCGGATGGCCATTCTAAAATATTTGGAAACTCCGCCAAATGCACGCTCGTAAAGCCCTCTCCCTCTGGGAGAGGGTTGGGTGAGGGCGTGCTGTCATTGAGCGCTTTTTCAATCGTATCAAAAACGCCCTCTAAATTTTCGAGCACGTCATTGTTCCAGAAACGCAATACTTTAATGCCGCGCATTTCCAAGAATTTTGTGCGCGTTTCATCATAGGTTTGTTGTTCGGCATGCTGTCCGCCATCCAATTCAATCGCCAGCTTTGCGCTGTCGCAGTAAAAATCGAGTACGTATTTTTCGATGGGATGCTGCCTGCGGAATTTATAGCCATTCAGCTGTCGGTCACGCAAGATACTCCACAGAATCTGTTCTGCATCAGTGGAGTTTCTGCGGAGCGCTCTAGCGTTATCAATTAATTTATGGGGCTCGTATGTATAGCCCTCACCCAACCCTCTCCCAGAGGGAGAGGGCTTTAGGGGGGCATTTGCAGTTAATCCACGGTAAATTTCTTCCAGCGTTAGCGGCAGCAAGGGCGCGGCGGCGCGACACATGGTGACGAGGACGGTGTAAAGCGTGTCATACGCTGCTTGTTTATCCGCATCAATTTCTTCTTTCCAGAAGCGCTCCTTGCTCCGGCGAATATACCAATTATTTAGCACATCAAAAAATTGCAGCACGGCTTCGCAGGCGCTGGGTGAATCATAGGAGTCGAGCGCGGTTTTGATTTGTTCGACTGCACCTGCGCATTTGGCGAGGATATAGCGATCCATCACGTCTTGGGAGTCGGTGGCGAGTTTGGCTTTGATGCCATCCGCATTCGCATAGAGCGTGAAGAAGTTATAGGCGTTCCAGATCGGTTTGATGGCGAGGCGCACCACGTCGCGGATGAATTTTCCGTCCGGGTCCACCATTAAATCAGAGCCGCGCATGACCGGGCTTGCGATCATCATCCAGCGCAGCGCATCGGCGCCGTAGACTTCGATGACTTCGAGCGGGTCTTTGTAGTTTTTGAGGCGCTTGGAATATTTGAGGCCGGTTTCCGCATCCAGCACCACGCCGTGGCAGATGCAGTTTTTGAAGGGCGGCTTGTCGAACAGCGCGGTCGAAAGCATGATGAGCGTGTTGAACCAGCCGCGTGTCTGGCCGACATATTCGGTGATGAAATCCGCCGGGAAGTGGCTCTCGAACCACTCCTTATTCTCGAACGGGTAATGCACCTGCGCAAACGGCATCGAACCGGATTCAAACCAGCAATCGAAGACATCTTCCACGCGGGTGTAGGTTTCGCCGTCTTTTTCGATGGTGATCTCATCAATGATCGGGCGGTGCAAATCGGGCACTTTTTTGCCGGAGAGTTCTTCAAGCTCAGCGATCGAACCGACGACAATGACCTTACCGCTTTTCGCGCGCCACACCGGAATCGGCGTGCCCCAGAAGCGGTTGCGCGAGATGCTCCAATCCGGCGCGGTAGCGAGCATATGCGCCATCTGCCCATCGCGAATATGCTCAGGAATCCAGTTGATCTGTTTGTTTAACTCAACCGCGCGGTTACGGAATTTCGTCACCTCGACATACCAAGAAGGCATCGCCCGGTAAATCAGCGGCTGGTCTGTGCGCCAGCAGTGGGGGTAGTTGTGTTTGATTTCTTCCTGTTTGATGAGATTGCCGGACGCTTTGAGGTACGAAATAATCCGCAAATTCGCGAGGCCGAATTTTTTGAGCTGCGCTTCGGTGTAAGGCTCGCTGTCATCTTTTCGTGTGTCGGCGATGACGTTGAGGCCTTTGAGAGACAGAACCCCCTCTCCCTCTGGGCGAGGGCTGGGGTGAGGGCTGCCACTTGCACCGACAGAGCGAGATTCG
>JANRKF010000015.1:0-42427 GCA_033763575.1 Alphaproteobacteria bacterium
GTTGCTGCCCACGCCCAGCACCGTCACCGGGATTTCCGGCGGCAAGACTTTCATAAAATCGGCGAGATCCTGCGTATTTTCCGGCTTGAACAGCCACTCGGCAGGCCCGCCCACACGAAACCAGTTGGTTTTGGAAAGGTCGGCGCCCTGCCGCAAGCGCGGGGCGAATTGTTTGAACTCGGCACCCGCTAGCATTACAGCGCCGCCAGCTGTTCCGGCAGCGCATACGCCCACTTCGTAATACTCCCAGCACCGAGGCACACCACCATATCCCCCGCGCCAGCATGGGCAAGCACGGTGGCGGCGAGCGCTTCTTCGGAGGGCAATTTCACCACCTCCTTATGCCCAGCGGCGCGTAATCCCGTCACCAGTGAATCGCCGGAGATGCCCTCAATCGGCGGCTCCCCGGCGGAATAAACATCGGATACGATTACGGTATCAGCGTCATTAAAGCAGGCGCAGAAATCACCGAACAGATCGTGCAGGCGGGTGTAGCGATGCGGCTGCACCACGGCAACGACACGCCCGCCGCTGGCAGCCTGCGCGGCCCTCGCCGCTTTCAGCGTGGCCGCGATTTCGACCGGGTGGTGGCCGTAATCATCGATCACCGTAATACCCTTTGCCACGCCGGTTTTGGTGAAGCGGCGCTTGACGCCCTCGAATTTCGCCAGCGCCGATTTGATTTTTTCCGGCGACATGCCAAGCTCCAGCGCAATCGCAATCGTCGCCAGCGCATTCTTGACGTTATGCTCGCCATGCATCGAAAGCATCACATCCCTGATCGTCACGTCTTTGGTGATGACATCGAAGGCCTGCCCATCGGCATCCGCACGGATATTGGCGGCGCGAACATCGGCCTGCGGGTTGGTGCCATAGGTGATGATGCGGCGGTCGGCCACGCGGGCGGAAAGCGCCTGCACCTCCGGGTGATCGGTGCAGAGCACCGCAAAACCATAAAACGGCAGGTTGGTGAGGAAGGTGGCAAACGCCGCCTTGGCCGCCTCGAACGAGCCATAATGGTCAAGATGTTCGGGGTCGATATTGGTGATGATGCCGATGGACGCAGGAAGGCGGGTAAACGTGCCGTCCGACTCGTCGGCCTCCACCACCATCCACTCGCCCTTGCCGAGATAGGCGTTGGTGCCACGCGCATTGATGATGCCGCCGTTGATGACGGTGGGAGTGAATCCGCCCGCCTCCAGCATCGCGGCGGTAAGTGCCGTCGTCGTGGTTTTGCCGTGCGTGCCCGCCACCGCGATCGCAATCTTAAAGCGCATGAGTTCCGCAAGCATCTCGGCGCGGCGAACCACCGGAATGCGATGCTCACGCGCCGCCATCAGCTCCGGATTATCGGCCTTGATCGCCGAGGAAATCACCACCACCGAGGCCTGCCCGATATGCGCGCTCTCATGCCCGACAAACACCCTGATACCCAGATCCTCCAGCCGCTTGGTATTGTAGCTCGCCTGCGAATCCGACCCCTGCACCTTATAGCCGAGATTATGCAGCACCTCGGCGATGCCGCTCATGCCGATACCGCCGATGCCGACAAAATGTAAAATACCTACCGAGAGCGGCAGCGACTTGCCAATGGGGAGGCTGTTGAGGGCAGGTTTCATGCGCTCTTTTCCTTCGTCGCCTGTTTCAACGCGGCATCTTCGAGAAACTGGTTGATGCTTTTGCCTGCCAATTGTGCGGCGATGGCGATTTTGCGGTGAAGTTCGCTGCTGGTGCGAAACACCAGCTTGCCTGAATAGGGCTTGTCCGGCTTCTCACGACGGGCTTTGCAGAATTCCAGATAATCATCCACCGAAGCTCGGAATTCCTTTTCCAGCTCTTTCACGCTTGCGCCCTGAAAATGCACTACATCGTTGATGCCCAACACCATGCCGTGAAATGCCCGGTCATCCGCATCAAATTCTATTTTAGCCGTATAACCTTTATATTCCATAAGTCCTCCTAGTGCCTCGTCATATTCGTACGCAATAAAAACATCTGTACTGCCCTTACCGCACCTTTATCCGCTTCCTTACGTGGATGCGGACGATGAAACACCGCCCTCACCCCGCTTAACGCCACCCGCACACGCGAGCCATTGCCTTCGGTAATCTCCGCGCCCATCGCTTTCAGCATCGCCTCAATCTCCCTCCACGCAATATCCGCCCGCGTCGGTGTTTCAAAAATGGCATCCCAGGTGCGCTGATGTTTACTGCTTGCCACGTTACGGTTCCTATAGTATCATTATCCGGTATCATTGTATAGTACTATTTTTCAGTATCAAGCACAGCATCCGCCAGCGCCTTTGCGGCGTCGGTCATTCCGAGCTTGCGGACATTCTCGGCGGCGCGGTTCAGTGTTTCCGGCGCGGTGAGGAACGCTTCCAGCCGTGCCGCCACCGCCTGCGGCGTGAAGCCGTCCTGCGCCATCACCCAGCCGCCGCCGATCTGTTCAAAGACATTGGCGTTGTAATATTGGTGGTTATCCATCGCGGTCGGCAGCGGCACCAGAATCGCCGGGCGCCCTGCCACCGCCAGCTCCGACACGGTCGACGCCCCCGAGCGCGCAATCACCAGATGGCTGGAAGCAAGCCTCACCGGCATATCGACAAAAAACGTGGCAAGATCCGGATGCACGCCGATGGCGGCATAATGCATGCGGGTTTCCTTGATTTCCGCCTCACGGCATTGCTGGTCGATACGCAGGCGCGCCCGCAAATGCGGCGGCAAAAGCTCCACCGCACGCGGCATCACCTCGGAAAAAATCGACGCCCCCTGCGAGCCGCCGGTAATCAATATGTGCAGCTTGCCATCCTGCTGCAATTGCGGGTATGGAATCTCACGCAACCCGCGCACTGCGCCACGCACCGGATTCCCCGTCAGAATAATTTTTTTCTTATCCGCCTCCTCGACCATCTGGGTATCGGGAAAGCTGGTGGCAATGCGCCCGACCCGACCCGCCAGCAGGCGGTTAGCGCGCCCCAGCACCGAATTCTGCTCATGGATGAGGGTGGGAATACCCAGCATCGTCGCCGCGTAAACCGTGGGGAATGATGGATAGCCGCCGAACCCCACCACAATCCGCGGCTTGAGCTTCGCAAGGATACGCAAGGAACGAAGCGTGCCGATCGCGATATTAAGCCCGGCGGAAACTTTATGGGCAAGGCCGCTGCCCGAACCACCGGCGCGGATAGTGCGGCGCGGCACCGTCGCCAGCAAGCCGCTGGGGAATTTGTTGAAACGCTTGTCGGTGATGAGCACCACGCCATGCCCGCGCGCGATCACCTCCTCGGCCAGCGCTTCGGCGGGAAAAATATGGCCGCCCGTGCCGCCGGCGGCAAGGACGATGGAATGTTGCGGTATGCTCATTTCCTGCGTGTCTTCGTAAGTGTCAACAATCCCCACATACTAATCAAGCCCCACGCCGCTTCAAGCAGAAAAGCCGGGAGATTCCAATCAATCATCAGGGAGATGATAAGCAGGATGGAGCCGATAAGGTTCGCGCCAAAATAGCGGTAGGACTGCGACGGCCAACGCTCGCGCTGCAGCATGAAATAGGCGAGCAGGAAACAGGCCATCCCGCCCAGCCCGACGATGTTCCCGAATGCTTCCATTAAAGACCCATCTTCTGTTTGAGCTTGAGCAGCAGGCCGATCATCAACATCGCCGCGCTTAAATAGAGGATGGTCGATTGCGAATACTGGTATCGCGCCGCCACCGGCATCAGCAGCATGAACAGGCAAAACCAGCGGATGATTTTTTTGATGCGCGGCGAAGGCACGTAATAGCCACGCGCCTGCAAAAACATAAAAAAGGCATAGACGACCAGCGCGACGCATGCGAGCACGTTCGCCCAGAATATCAGATCGATCACCATCCCGTTATCCCCTGCCATAACGCCTCCTGGTCAGTGAAAGCATGATACCCATACCCATCGCCAGCGCGATCACCGACGAGCCGCCATAGCTGAGGAAAGGCAGCGTCATGCCCTTGGCCGGCAGCAAATTCACCGCCACGCCCATATTCACGATCGACTGGATGCCGAACTGCGTAAGCACCCCCGCCACCGCCAGCACGATGAACAAATCGTTTTCCTTCCACACCCGCGAAAGCCCGCGCAGCACCACGAACGCAAAAATCGAAAGGATGATAAGGCAGACCAGCGCGCCGAACTCCTCGCCCGCCACCGCAAAAATAAAATCGGTATGCGAATCGGGCAGCGTGAGCTTTATCTCGCCCTCGCCCGGCCCGCGGCCAAAAATACCGCCGCTGCGGAAGGCCTCCAGCGAGCGGCTGATCTGGTAGTTGTCGCCCTCCGCCGGATCGAAAAAACTGTTGATCCGCTTGGCGACGTGCGGCAGCGCATGATAGGCGCCAATAACGCCGCCGAGCGCGGCGATACCCAACAAACCCACCCAAAGCAACGGCAACCCGGCGAGGAAAAGCTGGATGCCCCACATCGCGGTCACCGTGAGCGCCATGCCGAAATCCGGTTGCAGCACCAGCAGCGCCGCCACCACCAGATACAGCGCGACCGCCACCTTATAGCCGGGGAAATCGACCCGGCGGTGGTTTTCCGCGCATACCCACGCCATCACCACCGCAAAACACGGTTTCATGAATTCGGAGGGTTGGATCGAAAGCCCGAGCAGCGTGATCCATCGGTGCGCGCCCTTGGTCTGGTCGCCAAAAAACAACACCATCACCATCAGCACGAGGCTCGCCAAAAACCCCATCACCGCCAAACGCCGCAGCATGGTCGGCGAAAGCATCGAGGCGATCATCATCGTCGCAAATCCCAGCAGCAGGAAAACCTGGTGGCGATGCACAAAATAAAAACCGGGCAGGTCCAGGCGCTTGGCTACCGGCGGACTGCCCGCCGCCACCAGCACCGAGCCGAGGATCATCAGCACCACGATCGCGCCAAAATTGAGGCGGTCGATCGTCCACCACCAGCGGCCAAGGAGTGATTGGTTTGTGCGGTCAAGCGCCATTTCTTAATCCACGCCCGTCATTCCGGCGAAGGCCGGAATCCATGCCCTGCAAAGTACATTACTGCGTGATTTCACCATACAAATCTTTCCATTCCGGATTCATTTCCATTATTTGTCGCAATTTCCAGTTTCGATTCCATTCTTTGATCTGTTTCTCGCGCAGAATTGCATCATCAATTCGCTCATATATTTCATAATACACGAGCTTATCCAAACCATATTTCTTCGTAAATCCTTCAACCAGTTTTTCTTTATGCTCCCAAACGCGTTTTATTAAATCACTCGTCACGCCGATGTATAAAGTGCCAAACGCTTTGTTGGTTATGATATACACATACCCTCTTTTCATATGCCCCTCATGGCATGGATCCCGCCCTCCGGCGGGATGACAGAACCTTAACCCAACCCCTCCACCAATTCGCAAAACACATCGCCGCGATGCTCGAAGCTGGTGAACTGGTCGAACGAGGCGCAGGCAGGCGAAAGCAGCACCACCGCATCTTGTTTCTTCTCCCGGAACGCATCCTCGGCCGCGTGTTTCACCGCATTTTCCAGCGTGCCGCAGCAGACATAATTTACTTTTCCTTCCAGCGTGCCTGCGAACATATCCTCCGCCTCGCCGATAAGATAGGCGCGGGCGATATGGCCAAACAGGGGGGCAAGCGATTCGATGCCGCCGGATTTGGCCTTGCCGCCTGCGATCCAGTAAATATTTTTGTAGGGCTTCAGCGCATGCTGCACCGCGTCGGCATTGGTGGCCTTGCTGTCATTGATGAAGCGCACGCCATCAATCGTTTTCACCAGTTGCAGCCGGTGGCGGAGGCCGGGGAAACTACGCATCGCCGCAATGATTTTTTCCGGCGACACACCGCAGGCTCGCGCCGCCGCATACGCCACCGCCGCGTTCTGCCAGTTATGCTGCCCGGTGAGTGATGATATTTGGGAAATATCATAGGTGGCAGGCGGCAGGTGACAGGTGTCGGATAGTAGACCATCCAGAACATAGACTCCCCCATCCGCCTTCTGTCCCGCCGATACCTTTATCACCGCTGCATCTGACGCCTGACACCTGTCTTCCGCCACCTGTCGCGTATACTCATCATCGACCGCGATGATCGCCACATCATCCGCCGTTTGCCGCTCGAAGATATGTTTCTTGGCGGCGATATAACCCGCCATATCGCCATGCCGGTCGAGATGGTCGGGCGTGATGTTGAGCAGCACCGCCACGTTGAACCGCGTCGTATGAATCAGGTCGAGCTGGTAGGAGGAAAGCTCCAGCACATAAATACCGTCCGCGCCAAGCGGGGCAAGCGAGAGCGCCGCCGTGCCGAGATTGCCGCCGACTTCGCAGCGCACGCCCGCCTCCTGCAGGATATGGCCGATCAGCGTGGTGGTGGTGGATTTTCCGTTGGTGCCGGTGATGCCGATATAACGGGCCTCCGGCTGGCTCTGGAAAAGAATTTCGATATCGCCAATGATGGGCACATTATGTCGTTGTGCGAGCTGCGCGCACACATGGGTCTTCGCCACACCGGGGGCGAGGACAAGCGCCTTTAATTCCTGCCACGGCCAGTCTGCATAAGGTGACAGGTGACAGGTGACAGGCGACAGGTCGTCTTTTTCTGTTGCCTTGTTCCTGACACCTTGCGCCTGATGCTTGTCGTCCCACGCGAATACTTCCGCGCCACCGGCGGTAAGCGCAGCCACGCTCGCCTCCCCGGCCTTGCCCAGCCCGAACACGCCGACTTTCTGGCCTTTGTAAGGGGTCGCGGGGATCATGCGCGGGTTATCTTATCGATGACTTCCACTATACGTGCCTTTATCTGCGGTAATGTAGCTATGGCATGCCGGATACGCTCTGCTTCCAACTGGAAATATTCATGCGCCAGCACATTGCGTAAACCGAGCATGCCCGCCCATGGTATATCCGAAAATTCTTTACGGAAACTGGAAGGAATATGGCTGCATGCCTCGCCGATGACGATCAGCTTGAAAAAAATGGCGCTTGCCTGCATTTCATTTTGAACATTTAATCCATCTTGTAAAAATACATCGATGTGCTCAATCGCATCCAATATATGCCTCAGGCGGTCGGCGACACTGGGAATCATAGATACGTCACATCATCGGCAATGGATTGCGCGATTTGCGGATAGATCGATTCATCCGGCGCAGTGTCCACATGCGTGCCGAGCAGCGCGTTTACCTCATAATTAAAGCCCGAAAGATCGAATAAATCCGCTTCCGGTAATAACCGGATGAGCAGGTCCACATCGCTTCCCGCATTTTCCTGGCCACGCGCCACCGATCCGAATACGCGAATGGAATCGGGATCGATGCGGTACTGGCGCGCAAAGGCCTGAATCTGCGGCTTATACTGGCGAAGCTGTTCAAGGTTCATGGCGTTATCCTATCATCTGAGCTTCAGCGTCGCAAGGCCCAGCAGTGCAAAAATCACCGCGACAATCCAGAAGCGGATGACCACCGTCGGCTCCGCCCAGCCGAGCTTCTCGAAATGGTGATGGATTGGCGCCATTTTGAACACGCGCTTGCCGCGCAGCTTGAATGACGCCACCTGAATAATCACCGAGAGCGCCTCGACGACGAACAATCCGCCAACAATCGCCAGCACAAATTCATGCTTGGTGACGACCGCAACGGCACCAAGCAATCCGCCGATGGCGAGGCTTCCCGTATCGCCCATAAACACCTGCGCGGGCGGCGCATTGAACCATAAAAACCCAAGCGTGGCACCAATGAGCGCACTGCAAATGATCGCAAGCTCCCCAGCGCCCGGCACAAAATGTAGCTGTAGGTAATTGGCGAACACCGCATTGCCGACGAGATAGGAGATGAGCGCAAAACAACCCGACGCGATCACCACCGGCACCGAAACCAGCCCATCCAGCCCGTCGGTGAGGTTCACCGCATTGCTCGCCCCGATCATCACAATCAGCACAAAGAAAATATAGAGCGCCCCGGCGTCAATCAGCACGCTTTTGAAGAAAGGAATCGCCACCTGCGAAGAAAGCGCCGCCGGCGCATGCTCCTGGATGACGATGGCCGCCGCCAGCGAAATCACCATCTGCGCCATCATCTTGCGGCGGCTGGAAAGCCCCTTGCTATTACGCTTGGTGAGCTTCAGGAAATCGTCAAACGCGCCGATCGCGCCGAAACCGAGCGTAGCCACCACCACCACCCAGACATAGATATTTTTTAAATCCGCCCAGAGCAAGATGGCGATCAGCCATGAGAGCAGGATCATGATCCCGCCCATGGTCGGCGTGCCCTTCTTGGTGACAAGATGGCTTTCCGGGCCGTCGAGCCGGATCGGCTGGCCCTCGCCCTGCTTGGATTTCAGCCAGCGGATGACTTTCGGCCCCATCCATAAACACAGGATCAGCGCGGTAAACACCGCCCCGCCGCTACGGAAGGTGATATAGCGGAACAGGTTGAAGAACTGCACGTCGTTGGCATAAGGGGCGAGGAGATTATAGAGCATGTTTTTTTTCTGTGGTTGGGTGTGTAAGGATGGAGGCCAGTTCGTGCATCTTGCTGCCGTGCGAGCCTTTTACCAGAAGCACGTCGTCCGGCGCGAGGGTTTTTTGCAGGAGGGGCAGGAGTTGCTGCGCGGCCTGCATATGCTGCGCTCGCATCTCTTTGGGCAGCGCCACCTCCAGATGTTTCATCAGCGGCCCGGCGGTAAACACCTGATGGAATCCATGCTTGATGAGCGCATCGGAAAGCGCGGCATGCAGGTGCGGCGCGTCCGGCCCCAGCTCCAGCATATCGCCCAGCGCGGCGATCTTGCGGCCTTTTTTCCCCTGCATCTGCCATATCTCGTCGGTCTTGGCGATGGCCGCCACCATCGAGGCCGGGCTGGCATTATAGGCATCGTCGATCATCCATGCAGCGCCGATTCTAACGAGCTTGCCACGCCCGTCGCTCTCACTGAAATCCACCAGGCTGGCAGCGGTTTTCGGCAGGGGAAGTTTCAGCGCCTGCGCCACCGCCAGCGTGCATAGCGCGGTTTTCGCAAAATGCTTCCCGGTGGCACCGATGGCGAATGAAAGCGTCTGCCCGGCGAGGCTCGCCACAATTTCGGCACCTTTCATCGTTGACCTGTAAGAAACCAAATGCGCATCGCTGCCTTCCTTCTCGCCAAAGGTCATGACCTGCAACACACCGGCTTTTTTCTGCAAATAGCCGCAGAAGGGATTGTCGGCAGGCAACACCGCCACGCCTTCCTTTTCCGCGCCCTCGAAAATTTCGGCCTTGGCATCGGCGATGCCCTGCACATCCTTGAAAAACTCCAGATGCACCGCCTCGACATTGGTGATGACCGCCACATGCGGCCTGACCATCTCCACCAGGTGGCGGATCTCGCCCGCATGGTTCATGCCCATCTCGAACACGCCGAACTGCGCTCCCACCGGCAGATTCGCAAGGTTGAGCGGCGTGCCGATATGGTTGTTGTAGTTGCCCGTCGTCGCATAGGTTTTTCCATGCGCGGAAAGGGCAATCCGCAGCATATCCTTGGTGCTGGTCTTACCGACGCTGCCGGTGACGCCAACGATTTTAGCGCTACTGCGCGCCCGGTTATAACGCGCCATGGCCACAAGCGCCGCAAGCGTATCCTTCACCACCACCAGCGACGCGCCACGCGGCAGCCCTTCCGGCACGGAAGACACCACCGCCGCCACCGCGCCACGCGCCAGCGCATCGGCCACATATAAATGCCCGTCCATCCGCTCACCCCTGATGGCGACGAATAAATCGCCGAGCTGCACCTTGCGGCTGTCGATCTCCACCCGCGAGGCATGCCAGTGGCCATGCGCCTCCCCGCCCGTGGCCGCCACCGCCGTTTGCTCATTCCATAATGTTTTCATCGCGTCCTGCCTTATAAAACCATTATTGGCACGGGTTCCCGTGTCATGGAAGGGGGCGAATGCATATTTTTCAAAAAATCTTTCGCGCCATGCAAAAACAGGTTGCTTTGGACGGAATAATATGTTAAATATTTGTTAACTTTTTAACTTGAGGGGTTTTATGGCGCATTCACACGACAAACCTGATTGCGAAGGACGTGGCCCGGAGGAAGCATCCAACAGGAATTGGGCGGGCGTGCGCGGCAAATTTCCGCAAACACCGGTTTGTGTAGATGAGTTGCTGGATTTTGGTAAGAATGGAATAGACACAATATTGCAAAACTTTCGTGCAACTAGAGAAGTAGATCAAGTATACAAATCGGGCATGGAGATTAAATTCGCGAATCTTGCTAAATCCTATTGCGAACGCCGGATTCTTGCCGCGTTGTTTGATGCCGACAAGGTGGATATGGCGGATTATGGCCGGAGCACGCAAGAATTAAGAACAGCCATGGAATCCACAATTAACCCAAATCATCTGGAATCCACCATGCAAGCAATTGATGCTCGTGTTGACGAACTGCTCAAAGATGCACCCTCGCGGCCAGCAGCACGATTCGTCTAAAAATTCAATCTAACATAATCATTCCCTCCCGGCACGGTACTTGCTAAAAGGTGGGGCATGAACCAGCTTGTTCCCACCGCCAATATCTCGAAGCCCGATCCGCAAATCGAGCAGTCGCTCTCGAAAACGGCGGAATTCCTGCGCGAATATACGCCGCCGCCGAGCGCGCATAAAAAAGACGTGCTGTTCGATCAATATGAAATCGACCTGACCAGGCCCCTGCCCCAGTTCAATACCGGCAAAGCCCGCGCTTTTGCCGCCACCGACAACGGAGATAACAAGCCGCTATTCGCGCTGGTCTGCGAACCGGGCACACAGCAGCGCCATGATGCCATCAATCGCCTGTTGACCGTCCGCAACCCGAATCTATGCTCGCTGTTGGCGGCAGGAGCGGTCGATCTCAGCCAGCCCGCCGAAGAACGCTATGTGATTTTTTACGAATATGTGAAAGGCCAGAAACTCTCGGCGCTGCTTGCCAACACCAAGGGTAAAATCCCCCCGAATATTATCATCACCCGCATTATTACCCCGCTTGTGCAGGCGATCCTTGCGTTGCAGGAAGCAGGCGTTACCCATGGCAGCATCAACCCCGACAATATTTATTACGATCAGGAGGCTGTTTTAGGGCCGTGCGTGATCGATCCCTGCGGCTACACCCAGCCCTATTACTACGAGCTGGTCGAACGCATGCAGGCGCACCCCGCCGGCAAGGGCGAATCCAATATCGACGTCGATTTCTATGCGCTGGCGGTGCTGGTGCTCCAGATCCTCTACGGCACTCAGGCGCTTGAGCGCTACCCCCAGGTGAATCTCGCCCGCGCTATCCTCCGGCAGGGACCGTTCATGGCGCTCACCGCCGGACGTGAAGTGCCGGAAGAATTTTTTGATTTCCTGTGGGGCATGCTCGGATCCGGCGTCAACAAGCGCTGGAATTACCGCTACCTAAAACCGTGGCTGGACGGAAAACATTATAATATCATCCCTTCGCCCGCCCCCACCGAAGGTTCCAAACCCTACGAATGCCTCGGCACCACCGCCCATTCGCGGCGTGAAGTGGCGCATATGCTCGCCACCCACTGGGACAGGGTGAAGGAAACGCTCGCCGAATCATCGCTCGCATATTGGGTGCTCATCACGCTCAGGCAGAAGGAATTATCGGAGCTGCTGGCGCGGCACATCAAGACCATCGTGGAGAGCAACAATAAAAACGAAACGCAGCGCAACGAGCATATCATGCGGCTGCTGCTCATCCTTGATAATGAAGGACCGCTGCGTTATTCGAAGATTTCCCTCCATGTCGACAGCATCCCCGCCCTGTTCGCCGACCTCTATCTGAAACAGGCGCAGGACGAGCTGCAACTGCTGGTGAAATTCATCGAGCAGAACCTGATCTCCGCCTGGGTCGATCTGCAATCGGTAAAAGAAATCGATATTCCCGAGCATCTCTCGCAATATTTCTCCCGGCTGGACCGGCTGCGCGGCGTCATCCGCAACGAAGGGCTGGGCTTCGGTATGGAGCGGCTACTCTATGACCTGAACCCGGCAATGCCCTGCCTCAGCCCGCTATGCCGCGGACGGCACGTCACCACCCTGCCCGACCTGCTCAGACATCTGGATAGGATTGCCCCCAGCATGGGCGCCTCGCAGGACCCGATCGATGTGCATATCGCGGCCTTCGTCGCCAGCAAGCTCGGCATTACCAATGAAATAAAACTATACGACCTGTCGGCCATTCCGGTTATCGCCAACAATAAATCGCTGATCGCGCTCAAGCTGTTCGCCGTGGCCCAGCACCGCTCCGGCAATATCGAGCTGAACGGGCTTACCCACTGGATCGCCCAGCGGGTGCTGCCTTCGATGCAGCACCTGCGAAGCAACACCATGCGCGGCCGCACCCTGCAAATGCTGCTCGACGAAGCGACCGAGGGCCGCACCCAGCGCCTCAGCGACCTGCTGCTCGACGGCGAAATCATCAATGCCGACCAGAGCGGATTCCAGAAAGCCCTCGCCAATTACAAGCGCAACGCCGACCGCATCGAGGCCTACAAACGCGGCGCGAACCTCGATTTCGACAGCGCCAACCTCGGCGGCATGATCGCAAAGATTTTCGCCTACGCGGCGCTTCTGCTCAGTGTCTATAACATCTTCATGGCCTATCAATGAGTCTCTCCTCCCGCAATAAAGCGATGCTCCCCGGCGTCATTTTCCTGATGCTTGTGACGATTTTTATTATGCGTTTCGGGGCCATCATCCTGATACTCACTATCATCCCTTCCATCGTCGCCTTTTTTATGGACCGTCAACCAAGGCGCCCACATTTCAAGGTGATCGCCGCCTGTAATATCTCCGCCGCGCTACCGTTCATCGTTCCCATCATCGATTTCAGCCTGAAGAAACAATATTCCGAAGCTGGCGCAGTCATGGACGACCCGATGAGCTGGGCGTTCATCTATTGCGGTGCGGCTTCCGGGTGGGGCATGCTGTATCTCGCCAAATTCGTCGCCCGCGCCGTGACACTGATGCATTACGAATATGCCATCAGCATGCTGGAAAAAAAGCAGGCGATCCTACTGAAAGAATGGGGCGAAGAAATCGGACAGCCAGACCATATAAATAAAAAAAGCAACCGTTGATTGAATATAAAGTTGCGCAAATACCACAATTAAGAATAAACTATTTCTATGGTTGTGTTTTTATTTGATATAATCAATCTGAGATGGTATTAAAACATCCCATGATAAGACACGCCTTGCTTACCCCCCCACCCCAATCGAACATGCGTTTGACTGCATCCCAAACGCATTGCTTGCATGCCGTGACATGCACCTATTGTCACGGCATGTTTTTTCCAGCATATTTAATGGAGCTGCTGGAGGGCGTAATCATGAAACTATGGAAACTCATCACAATCATATCGCTCGGTGGCGTTCATGCCAGCGAAGCGCACGCCGTCTTCTGGAACTATGCCGGCATGAAGACCGGCCCGGATTCCTGGGGCGAACTTGCACCCGAATTCGAGAAATGCGCGGGCGGCTCCGCGCAATCCCCGGTTTCGATTTCCACCACCAAGGTCATGCCCCTGCCCGCGCTGGAATTTGATTACAAAACCACCGCCGCTTCGCTCGCCCTTGACCGCTTCACCGTCGTCTCCACCCCGCAGGAAAAGCTCTATTTCCGGGAGGGCGACAGACACTACCTGCTGAAGGAAATGGTGATGCACACGCCAAGCGAGCATGACGTAGAGGGGGATTTTTATCCCATCGAATTGCAATTGCTGCACGAGGGTGATGAAAAAAAACTGCTGATGCTTTCGATTTTCCTGCGCTCCACTGAAGGCGCCGCCGACAACGCGGCATTGCAGGCCATCATCGGCCATTACCCCGCGACCCGGCAGGACCGTCCCTCGACGCATCTGGACTGGCAGGCGCTCCTGCCAAAGAATCTCGGCTATTATGCCTATCCCGGTTCGATCACCACCCCGCCCTGCACCGAGGGCGTGGAAATCCGCGTGCTGAAGACCCCGCTGGAAGTGAGCGCGGGGCAGATCAAATGGCTGGTAGAAAAGCTTGGGCGCAACGCACGCGATGTGCAGCCGGTGCTGCTGCGCACTATCCGTGAATCGGAGAGAGAATAATGCCGTTCTCCGCCACTCGTCCAATATCTTATTTCACAGGTAAGGAACTTGCATTCTATCCCGCAGTGCAGCATATTAACCGCACACTACATATCATCAGGGAGTAGGCGATGGAATGTCATATTGAAATTGTGCAGAATGTTTTGCTGGCCAGGCTTTCCGGCGAATTCGTTTTTTCCGATCACAATAAATTCAAGCCGATACTGGACGCAGGGCAGGACGAAGCGATTAAATCCGTACGTATTGACCTGGCGAATGTCGGTTTTATCGATTCGGCAGGACTCGGCATGCTGCTCCTGCTCCGCGACGCGTGCGATAAACACGGCAAACGGCTGACCCTTGTGGGCCCCACCGGACAAGTGAAAAAAGTTTTTGACGTATCGAAGTTTCAGCATCTTTTCACCATAGAGGCCTGATCGATGTATTATCGCACCGCCACTTCCGTCAACCCGACTCTGCAGCCATTACCGGGCCATGCGCGGCAAGAGCGTTCGCATTATTTCTTCACGGAAGAAGAGGCGTGCCTCCTGTCGGCCATCATGGATAAGCCCTACCGGCATTTTATCGAAGTGCGTGAGTATGCGCACCTGGGCAAAGTGCTCGCCTTCATCCGCGGGGAAACGCCGCAATACAGCCTTTCGCTTACGACCCGCAGCGCCTTCCGGCAGCCGGTGGCGGAAGTGTTGTCGAGGCACCTGGGGGAACAGTGCAACCTTTCGCCCGGTCGTATCAGCGATATTAAAACCTGCGTGCAGGAAGCGGTGATGAATGCGATTATCCACGGCAATCTTATGATTGAGCCTGCGAACCGCGCCACCGACCATTTCCGGCACTATCTCGACAGCATCTCGGCGGCGGCTGAAGATGAAGTGCTGGGCTTGAAACGCGTGTCGGTCTTCGCATGGATTGACGACCAGCGGCTTACTATTTGTGTGTGCGACCAGGGCGCGGGCTTCAGCCTCGACCAGCCCACCAGCGACATTGCCGCGCCTTATGGGCGAGGGCTGCCGCTCATCCGCGCCATGTCCCACCGCCTGTGGCAGACAGCGCCCAACCGGCTCTACATGCAATTCCTGACCCATGGCTGATACCGACGAACGCCTTACCGCCTGCACCATCCTTGTCGTGGAAGATGATCGGGTGAATGCCGAGATCATCGGACAGCATCTGCAGCATGCCGGGTATCAACATATATTCTTTGCCAAGAACGGCCGCATCGCCATTGAAATGACGCTTGAACTGCGCCCCGATCTTGTCATCCTAGATATGGTCATGCCGGAAATGGACGGTTTCGAATATTGCCAGAAAATACGCGCCATGCCCGCTTTCGCCGCCATGCCGATTCTGGTGCAGACCGGGCTGGAGCGGCAGGATTACAAGCTGCGCGCCTTCACCATGGGCGCATCGGACTATATCACCAAACCCGTGCATGGCGAGGAGCTGGCGGCACGCGTGCGGGCACACCTGCTGAATAAAATATTATTTGAAGAAGTCTCCGCACGCGAACGGAAGATGCGGGAAGAATTGCGCGCCGCCCAGGCGATGCAGGAACGGCTGATGCCCTCTGCCGAACAGCTCGGTACGCTGCAGCAACAATATACGCTCGATATTGCCGGCCATTTTGAATCCTCTTCCGAAATGGGAGGTGATTACTGGGGCGCGCATATGCTGGGCAAACAACGCATGGCGCTGTATATGCTCGACTTCTCCGGGCACGGCACCGCCGCCGCCATCAATGTTTTCCGCATCCATACGCTGATGCAGGAACTCACCGCCCATGCGAACGAACCGGGGGATTTTGTGACCCTGCTGAATCGTCACCTCCACCCGTTGATTGAGCGCAGCCAGTTCGCCACGTTTTTTTACGGCGTCATAGACATTGAGGCGAACAGCCTGGAATATGCCGCCGCCGCCGCCCCGCCGGTGTTAATGTACCGCCGCAAGGAGCAGCATCCGGAATGGCTGCAGGTGGACGGCATACCGCTCGGCGTTCTCAGCAATGCCAGCTACGAAACGATCGTCACCGCTTTCGGCCCCGGCGATGTGCTGGTTGCCTTTAGCGACTGCATGATCGAAACCCCCGGCAGCAATGGCGAAGTGATCTGTCACAACATGATAAAAGACTGCACAGAAGGCGCACTCAGCGCTCCTGCCGCCAACCCGGCGCAAAATATATTGCAGCATTCGCTGGAGATGTTCCGCGCCCATAGCAGCGCGCCGCTGCGCGATGACCTGACGATGAGCGTGTATTACAGGAAATAAGGCGGAAATTATTCGCCGGTAATCCAGCCGCCGCCCAGCAAACGCTCACCGGAATAAACCACGCAGGCCTGCCCCGGCGATACCGCCGCCTGCGGCTCGGCGAGGGTGACGCGGGCGCGGTTGCCCTCGAGTTTTTCAATGCTGGCAGGCTGCGCAGGCTGCGCGGAACGGAGCTTTACAGTAAGAACAGGGGAACTGAGGAATTGAGAAATTGAGGAATTCTTTTCGTCATTTCGCCAGTTCTTCAGTTCTTCAATTCCACTTTCTAACCAATTACACTCCCGAATAATAAAGCTTTGCTTTAACAGATGCTCCTTGCCGCCGACAATCACCTGTTTTTTTGCGGCATCGAGCCTGATGACATAGAGCGGTTCCTCGGTACCCCCCACCCCTATACCGCGACGCTGGCCGACGGTATAGTTGATGATGCCTTCATGCCGCCCCAGCACCGTGCCGTCCACATGCACAATATCACCCGGATCAAGCGCGCCGGGCCGCAGTTTCTCAATCACTTTCGCATACCCCCCGGAGGGTACAAAGCAAATATCCTGCGAATCGGGCTTATCGGCGACCTGCAGGCCAAAACGGGCGGCCAGCGCCCGCGTTTCATCCTTGCTTTTTAAATGCCCCAGCGGAAAACGCAGGAAATCGAGCTGCTCCTGCGTGGTGGCAAACAGGAAATAGCTCTGGTCACGCGAGGGATCGGCCGCCCGCAGCATGATACCCCGCCCCCCACTCTCCTCGCGCTGCACATAATGGCCGGTCGCCATGCAATCCGCACCCAGCTCCCGCGCCGTTTGCAGCAGATCTTTGAACTTGACCGACTGGTTGCATTTCACACACGGAATCGGCGTTTCCCCGGCAAGGTAGGAATCGACGAAATCATCCATCACCGCTTCCTTGAATTTATTCTCATAGTTGAGCACATAATGCGGGATGCCGAGGCTGTCGGCCACCCGCCGCGCATCGTGAATATCCTGCCCGGCGCAGCAGGCGCCCTTCTTATTCACCATCGCGCCATGGTCATATAATTGCAGCGTGATGCCCACCACATCGTAGCCCTGTTCCTTCAAAAGCGCCGCCACCGCCGACGAATCAACGCCGCCCGACATGGCTACCACCACGCGGGTCTCGGAAGGTTTTTTATGAGGAACCAATGTCTGCATGCGGCTTATATACCGCGCCTAAGCCCCGTCCGGCAAGCGTTTCCTTGGTTTCTACCTATCCGCCTGTTATTGCCGGATTATCTGGGTGGGGCAGTGAGCGCCGCTTTTATCGCGGGTGCAGTTGAGGTCGTAGGCGCCGGGCCAGCTCGATTTCCCGAAGACGAAATACCCCCCGGTGGGATTGACGCCGCTGCTCAGGATCAGGTCGGTTTTGCTGTCTTTGTTCATATCGGCGGCACCCTGGATAATCATGCTGTCGCTGGCCACCGCGCCCATGATCTTGATGCCCCCGGTGCCGTCGAACGTATAATCGCCGAAGAAATCCTTCTCCAGGCTGGGCGTGGTGCCCCAGCTCGCCGGCTGGTAAAGCACATAGCTCATCCCGGCATTGCTGCGCTGGGTGCCGGTGGCGGTGGTTTCAACGATGAAGGTGGTGCCGGAAATGCTGAAATAGGGATCGTCGCCCCGGCGCGAGAGGATGATGTCGGCCTTGCCATCGTTGTTGACATCGCCAAACGCGATCTGTGGGATAATCGCGGCGTCCTGCCAGCTCGGCGCGCTGGCGGTTAAATCGAACTGAATGTCGTAATTGGCATCGAGATCGCTGGTGGCGGGAGAACTGCGCCCGAAATAGCTATACACATATTCCTGGCTGGTGGAGTTGTTCTTGAGATAAATCAGGGCATCGTCATAGCCGTCGCTGTTGATGTCCCTGCACTCCATGGCCTTTACGTCGTAGGGCGCGGGGTTGGCGGTGCTGGTGTTGAAGCTGAGCATCACCGCCGCGCTGGGGTCGATCAGCCCGCTGGAATGCGCCCAGCTCGCCGCGCCGACTTTCAGATAGAAACGCTGCGGCGTGATGGTCGCCGAGCCGGTGAGCACGCCGGGCAATACGAGATCCTGATAGGCGTCGCCGTTCACGTTGCAGATGGCCGATAGCCTGCGGCCCAGCGTGGAAGCCGCCGCGCTGCCATAGGAGACGTCGCCGTTAGTGGTGTTGGGCGTGGCGACATTGAAATACACGCCGTTCGCGCCATCGAGAAACGCGGTGTTGAGCGTGATGTTCGACCAGCTGGAGGATTTGCCGTAAATGACGCCCTGCGCCCAGTCGCTCGAACCCGAGGCATCGAAGGGCAGGGCAATATCGTCATAGCCGTCGCCGTTCACATCGCCCACCGAAACATGCGAAGTGACGCTGTTATTCAGGTTTTTAATCAGGAACCCGGTGCTGCCCGAAAGGCTGGAGATGCTGACGCTCGACGCCCAGGCCGACTTACCGAACAGCACGGCGTAGGCGTTGTCGGTGGTGGCGGTCGGCACGCCGCCGGCGATGACGTCGTCATAGCCGTCGCCATTCACATCACCGACCGAAACATTGGTGCCGAAGCCGCTCACATTTTCGGTTCCCTTGGTGATGGTGAAGCCGGTGTTCCCATCCACGCCGGAGCTGGTATAGGCGGTGTTGGGCTTCGGCCAGTTATTTTTTTTGCCGAAAATCACCCGCACCAGGTTTTGCTGCGCGATGCCGTAAATCAGGTCCTGATAACCGTCGCCATTGACATCGCCGAACGCCGCCGAAGCCGACGCGCTGCCGCTGCCGCCGCCATCAACCCGGAAATCGCGGAACGATTTCACATCGTCGCCATACGCGCAAATATTCTTGCTGTTTTTATCGACCCATACGATGTCGTCGAAGGTGGCGGTAGCAAGTGTGTTGACAAGGCCGGTGGCGGTGAAGCTCGTGACCTGCGAACCGTTATAAAACGCGTTGTTCAGCGTTGCGGCATCGGTATTGCCGGTCTTGATGCGGCTGGAAAGCGCGGCTCCCTGAATACCCACCGCGCCCTGCCCGTCCTTGCCGTAGGAAAGGAGCGCCGCCATCGCATAATCATAGGTGCCGGTGGCAAACGTGCTGCTGTTGGAAAGTGCCAGCGCGCCCTGCAAATTATTGCTTTGCAGCGCCAGGCAACCGCTGCTCACCGTGGTGCGGCTATCGACCATATAAACCATGCGCCGCCCGTAGCCGTCGATGCCGACTTCATCCGGCAGGCCAAGCGTTTTGGTCGGCACGCCGCCCGCCACCAGGGGATTGCGGAAGTTGAGGCTGCTGGTGCCGCTGGCGCTGGCCGTGCGGTTCATGGTAAGCGCGGTGCTGGAGGTGATGCCCTGCACCCATGTCAGATTCGAGGACGAGGTTTGGATGCCGGTGCCGCTCACCAGCCAGTTTTTGGCAAGCCCACTGGTGGTGCCGCCGGTGAGCGCGGTGGTATCGACCGTGCGGGTGAAGCTGACGGCGGTGGCGGCGGTGGTGAAATGGGTGGTGGGGATGACGCTGTAATCGGTGGGCACGGCAAGCTCCACGCCATACGCCGCCGCGCCGAACCCGGCGGTGATGTCGGAAGGATATGGACGCCGCTGGTTGACGGCCATGAACTGCCGGGTCGCCGCCTCGATTTTTCCCATGCGCTCCATGGTGATGCGGGCTTTTTCGACATCGTCACCCGCGCCGCCCGGCAGTGTCGCCGCCAATATCAGCGCCCCCACCGTGAGGATGATGGAAAGCTGGATGAGCGAGAAGCCGGCGCCACGTCCCCCTCCACCCACTTCGCCGTTTTTAACTGCCGCAAGCAGCGCTTGTTGCGCTTGTTTAAATATTTCTTCCGGATTCAACCCAAGACATTTCAGTATTTCTGCGCATTTTTCACGTGATGGTGAAAGTGCAAGATCAAACCTCTTAAGCCACTGCAGAGCTTTAGGGCCTAAATTTGCATCCCCAGGGCCTAAATTTGCATCCCCAAAGATCTCGGTGATAACATTATTACGGCATTTTTTTACTTCAACACGCGGATGAGCTCTCCATATCTCTGTCAATTCTGGAAGTTCTTGATCCGGATATTCGGCTTGGAAACGCTCACGTACTTCCCCCCCCAACTTCTCTTGTAAGCAACCTATAATAAAGCGTTTCTCCTGCGGATAAAAACTGGCAGTAAACGCTTTTAGCGGCGGGAGTTTGTCAGCCTCCGCCTGAAGGAGTTCAAATCCAGTCTGGACATTCCTGTTATGTTGCTCCGCATTGATTCCAACCGCCTCCAAGATATCAAAAAAATGATCCGACGAAATCCCTCTGTTATTTCTTAGACGCAAGATAGCCATGTTTTGCGTTACTGAAAACGATTCGTCGTCAATCTTCTTTTTCTGAAAAGAAAGTAGTCGCTTGAAGCATTCCATCACTTTTGCTTCATCATCAGTATTAAAACATCGCTCTAATCGTTTCATATCCTCACCATTTGACAAGTCATCCCTTTAGTATATCAGGAAGCCATGAAAGCGGAAATCGAAACATTATACAGGAACATCCAAAAGTCGCAGGAACTTTTGAGGAGGTATCTTTGACTGGGATGCCGCAAACCGCCGCCTGGAGGAGCTAACCTCGCTTTCCGAAGACCCGAAGCTGTGGGACGACGCCAAGGCCGCGCAAGCGCTCATGCGCGAAAAGAACCAGATCGAGAGCCTGATCGGCAATTATAACCGGCTCGATGCCGAAGCAAAAAACAACCTCGAACTGGCCGAAATGGCCGAGGCTGAAAACGACGCCGCGCTGGTGGCCGAAGCCGAGGCGGCGCTCGTTGCAGTCGCCGAGGAGCTGCACAATCTGGAAACCGATTCGCTGCTTTCCGGCGAGGCCGACCATTACGATTGTTTCTTAGAGATCAACTCCGGCGCGGGCGGCACGGAATCGCAGGACTGGGCGAGCATCCTCATGCGGATGTACCTGCGCTGGGCGCAACGCCGCGGCTTCAAAACCGACATCGTCGATGAGAACGAGGGCGAGGAAGCGGGCATCAAATCCGCCACCATCAAAATCAGCGGGCATAACGCCTATGGCTGGGCGAAAACCGAAAGCGGCGTGCACCGCCTCGTGCGCATCTCGCCGTTCGATTCCAACGCCCGCCGCCACACCAGCTTCGCCGGCGTGTGGGTCTATCCGAATATCGACGACACCATCAATATCGAGGTGAAGGAATCCGACCTGAAAATCGATACGATGCGCTCCGGCGGCGCAGGCGGCCAGCACGTGAATAAAACCGAATCCGCCGTGCGCTTCACCCACCTTCCCACCGGCATCGTGGTGAAATGCCAGGCAGGCCGCAGCCAGCACGCCAACCGCGCCGAGGCGATGAATATGCTGAAAGCAAGGCTATACGAGCGCGAACTCCGCATCCGCGAGGAAAAAGCCGATGCGCTGAACGCCCAGAAAACCGACAACGCATGGGGCCACCAGATTCGCTCCTATGTGCTGCACCCTTATCAAATGGTCAAAGACCTCCGTACCGATGTGGAAACCTCCGACACCGCAGGCGTGCTCGACGGCAAGCTCGACGCCTTCATCAGCGCTGCACTGGCGGACCGGGTGAAGGGCAAGGGGGAGAATTAGAATCCTGCAACTTTCTTCGATGATACCGACTTGCCTCGCCGCCCCATGTCGTGTAGTGTCCATAAAAAAACAACGGAAGGACAGTTTATGCATCTCATGATTCTTGCTACCGTGGTGGTGGCCGCTCTCGGGTTCGTGGCCCTGCATTTCGCGCTCACCCATAAAACGGCGGAGCTGCGTGTGGCCGGCTGGGTGCTGGTGATCGGCGCCCTCGTCAATAGCTTTTTCTTCTTCTATTATCCCGAATCCCCGCCGCAGGGATATGGCGCGCCCCTTGGTAATTACGCCGCTCCCGGCCACACCCCCGGCAAACAATGCCACGGGAAATGGAAAGAACACACCAAACAACCATCTGATAAATAATATTTATATTGTTTATGACGGCATGGCCGCCCAAACCGGGGCAATGTTCACACAAATGTAACAAAAATATGGGATTATACGGGTTATAATGACCTTATATCAACCCCATGGCCTCGCCGTGGTTTGCGTGAAAAGAGTATGTTATGGCTGCCCCAATTGTTACCCCAACAACTCCTGAATTAGATGCTGATGCAATCTTTGGCCAGCCCGCTACCACTCCGGCGGCTACTACCCCAGCGGCCACCACTCCAGCTCCGGCGGCTGATGCTGCGGCACCCGCCGCAACGCCGCCCTCTGATGCGATAAAAACGCAAGTGCAAGGGTTACTTGCTCAACTCAAGACAATCGCAGCTCCAGAGACTGCAGATAAAGAAGCAGCGAAAACCGCCTTCAAAGTAGCATTGAACATAGCCACTGCGAATCTTGAAAATGATCAGCTCATTGAACTGCTGAAGCAAAAAGAAGAAGAAAATGCCAAAAGGAACCTCTATCAAATCCTGAAAGAAAACCAGCTGAACGGCGATGTGGACGCGAAACTCACTTCGCAGCAGAAAGTCGCGCTGGAAAGCGGCAGCGACTTTATTCCAAAAGGCTATGCAGCAGAGTATGACGCCAGCAAGCCTGAAGACATCGGTGCAACACTGGCGCGGATGGATGCGAGCGGTGACGGGTTCGTTTCCAAGGAAGAATATGACGCCGCCGTAGCGCGGGTGGGTGGCATTGAAAAACTAAAGGAAATGATGGATAAGCAGGCGGGCAATGGTGACGGCACGCTGAGCGATGAAGAGATAGGCAACGCCCTTGCTAAATCACAGCAATATGGCCTGGATC
Source organism: Alphaproteobacteria bacterium (assembly GCA_033763575.1). GTDB lineage: Bacteria > Pseudomonadota > Alphaproteobacteria > Rickettsiales > SXRF01 > JANRKF01. Next base: position 23,178 of record JANRKF010000015.1, read on the forward strand.
GCAATGCGAAAGTAGATGTCTCGCAACTCAGTGATAAAGAAAGCGCCATCGCCCAGTTCAAAGCAACGGTGGGTATGGCAACGAACGTGGCAGGCCTACCCGAAGGCGGGTCGAACCTGCCTCAAAGCGCCCGTGGCATCCCTATACAACTGGCTTAATCCCCTCAAAAAAACCGCCCAACCCTTCACGAAATTGTAACATAACTCCGGTATAATGGAGGTGTGAACTTTTGCGCGCCGCACTCATGACGCGGCGGGAAGGAAGAGGAATATGGTCGACAGACCTCTAACTGATATCGAACAACAGCTGTTCAGTGCAGTTACCCTTGGGAACACCGATGCTGTCAGAAAACTGACAACGCCCCAGCCCGGTTGGATGAATACTTTGTTGCCGTTTACTACGCCCGTAGCCGAAATTGCGATTGAAAGCCTCCTGCCAAAAGATGAGAAGTGCGGACTGGGAAACAATAGGACCTACCTGATGGATGCCATGTGGACAGAGCAAGGGGAGAAGATGGTAAAAACCATGCTGGCCTCGCTCAAGGATCAAACTCCGAAAGGCATCGCCGATTTCCTGAATGCCACCGATGATGATGGTAATACTGCATTACATTATGCGAAACGTACAAAGAATCTTGATGGGGTCTTGAGCTTGATGGTTGCAGCAAAAATCAAAGGCGTCACGCTCAATCTGGATGTCCGGAACAATGCGAATGAAACTGCGCTGTCGCGGGCAGTGCGCAGCGATAATATTGAAATGGCCAAGCTATTGCTGAATAATGGCGCGTCAGCCGATGGAGTATATGGGGGGACTGAATCTCCTTTGGTGCAAATAGCGTCGTCAAATAATGAAATGCTGGCGATGCTTGCAAAGCACAACCCCAACCTGGTGGCGTCTAGAGTTGTAAATACAAAGGGAGAAAAACTATTAAATGGGTTGGAGTACGCAGCATATAATGGCAAGGCCGAGGCAATCACTACCATGCGCGACAATATGCCGGCTGAAAAATATCTTGAAATACTGAAATCAACTGATGCATATGGAAAAAACCCATTGCACTATGCGGTAGAATCATTGGACTGCGATGCTGCTGAGGTCATTTCGGCACTCACCGACAAACTCATTCCGGAAAGAAAGGCCGAACTGATATTCGCCAAAAATAATTCCGGCGATACGCCAGTCGATATGCTTCTAAACTCCAATGATGTGTTCAAAGAAGAAGTGCTTGCTGCATTGTTGAAGGATGTGCCGCGTGAAAGCATTATTGCCTTCCTCGAAGGGAAAGGAACGGACAGCCCGGTGCGGAGTAATACCATTGCGGAGGAGTTGAAAGATATATTCCTCGCGCAGTTCACAGAAGAAGAAAAGAACAACCTCCGTGCGGGCCGTCCGGCCAATACTCCCGCGCCAAGTGCCGCGCCCCCTGCCACCACGACACCAGCGCCCCCAACAGCCACACCCGGCGCGACGCCCCCCTCTACCACCGCGCAACCAACGGCCCCAGCGGCCCCAACACCACCAACCACTACCGCTCCCACCAATACTCCCGCTCCTGCCGCCACAGCACCGGAGGCGGCGGGTAGCACTGCCGCCGAACCTGCCGAAGCCGCCACCATCGATACATCCAAAAATGACAAAGCCGGAAAAATGTTAGCCGCCATGGACAAGGGTGGCGATAGCCGCGTGAGCGATCTGGAGTTCAAAAAGGGAACGGCTAAATACGCATTAGGTCGGTTAATGAGAGCAATGGATACCGACGGGAATGGAGAAATCACCTCTGAGGAAATGACCGGCGCACTCACTGCCGCCGCCGGCATGGGCTTGAAAGTGCAAGGCAGCATCGCCGCGGAACTGGAGAATTTCAAACGCACGATGCAAAAGGCGGGCGTAGTGCTCAGCGCCAATGACAGCGTGGTGCTGCCGGAAGCAGGCGGCGCGGGCCTGCACGCAGGGCTGAAGCGCGGCGGAGCCGCAAAAACACAGAATAGCGTTTAGGATTAAACGTTCTTGTAAGCCACGGGAAGTTTGGTTTTCGCGTCGATGGCGAGATCACCATTTTCAAACGCCGCCGCCATGTAGCGGCCCACGCCGCGTGCGATGAACAGCACCGGCTTCACCGTTTTACCGTTATATTTACGCAGCTCGGTGGTCTTGCCGCGTGCTTCCGGGTTGTTCTTACTGCCTTTGCTCATAATACTCTCTTACTCAAAAATACTGTTTAACTTCGGCGCGGATTCTAGTAAGATGCGCTTTCAATGCAAGCGTTTTTTACACGCGGAAGCCATGATAAAAATGCCTAAATTACAGATGACTAACCTTTTATCCCCTCTAAACTGCCTGATTTTGCTGGCATTTGTGCTTGCGGCCGCCCCGGCGCATGCCGCCCAACCCGGCGATAAAAAAGAGGAAGAAAAGGCCGCCGCCGCACCCGAAGAAGCCGTCAGCGCGCCGATGGAAGACGGCTCGGCGGGCAGCTATCTCTCCAGCCGTTTCGCCCGCCAGAGCGGCGATGTCGATGCCGCCATCCTCTATCTCGCACGGGCGCTTGAAAAAAACCCCGATAGCGTCGAGCTGGCCGGACAACTCCTCACCATGCAGGTGGCCAAGGGTGACATGGCCAGCGCGCTGTTCACCGCCCACCGCCTGCAGGAAAAGAAAACCGGCAACCCGCTGGTCAGCCTGCTCATCGCCATCGACCTGGTGAAAAAACAGGACTATGCCCGCGCCAGCACCACGCTTGGCGAAGCGTTCGATACTACAAACGGCCAGCTCTGGCTGCCGCTGGTCGATGCGTGGATCGACGCCGGGAAAGGCAAATTAAAGCAGGCGCTCACCATCGAGGAAATGCCGGTGAGCGTGGGCCGCGCCGCTTCGATCATGAATTACCACCTGGCGCTGCTCAACGCCTATAGCGGTTTCACCAAGGACGCCGCCCTCAATTTCAATGAAGCAATAGAAAACCCGGAAACGGCGCCCTTGCGGGTGATTCAATATATACAGTCGTTCAACCGGAAACACCCGGAAACAAAAGACCTGCGCGATATTGTCGATAAATACGAGGCCGCGCGCGGCAAGCTCATCGCGCTGGAATCGCCGATCGATAATCCCGCCGACGGCATCGCCGAAGTGCTCTACACCATGGGCAATGTCATGCAGATTTCCGGCGTGCACCACGACGCGATGATTTATATCCAGCTCGCACGCCACCTGAGGCCGGATTTCTATCTCGCCACCTTCAACCTCGCCGAAATATTGTCGGAGGATGAGTCTTATAAACGCGCCAGCGACCTGCTCGCCACCATCCCGGTCACCAGCCAGTATGCCTTCAGGGCCGCCCTCAAGAACGCCGTCATCCTCGACCATATGGGCAACACCGCCGAAGCGCTGGACGTGCTGGCCTCGCTCGCCGCCAACCGCCCGCAATCGGCCGATCCGTGGATTGCCAGGGGCGATGTGCTGCGCGGACAAAAACGTTTCCTCGAAGCCTCGATTGCCTATAGCGAAGCCATCGCCCGCTCCGGCACGCCGCTGGCCATGAAAAGCTGGCCCCTGCTGTATGCGCGTGGCGCCTGTTTCGAGCGGCTTGATCGCTGGAGCGACGCCAAGGCCGACCTGCAAAAAGCCCTCGATCTCAACCCCGACCAGCCGGATGTGCTGAATTACCTGGGCTACGGCCTGCTGGTGCGCGGTGAAGCGCTGGCCGACGCCAAGGCCATGCTCGAAAAAGCCATCGCGCTCAGCCCGAACGATCCGCAAATCATCGACAGCATGGGCTGGGCGCTCTATATCGACGGGCAATACCACGAGGCACTACCTTACCTCGAACGCGCCGTGGAACTGCTCCCGAACGATGCCACGGTGAATGACCATCTGGGCGATAACTACTGGCGGCTGGGACGCAAAAGCGAAGCCCGCTTCCAGTGGGAACGGGCGCTGACCTTCCAGCCGGAAGCGGAAGAAGCAAAACAGATCAATACCAAGCTGGTTTCGGGCCTGCCGGAAATCAAAGCGCCGGACAGCGCTAAAAAAAGCACCAAATCCGCCTCCGCCAAACCCGCCGAGAGCACCCTGCACTGATGCTGGCAGCGGCCAAAATCAACCTCATGCTACATATCACCGGCAAGCGTGCCGACGGCTATCACCTGCTGCAAAGCCTGGTGATGTTCGCCGCCATCGGCGATGAGGTTACGCTGCAACCGTCGGAGGATTTTTCGCTGCAGGTGCGCGGTGAATTTGCAGGCGCATTGCAGGGCGATAACCTCGTCACACGCGCAGCACAGGCTTTGGCGGATGCAGCGGGTATCACACCGCACGGCGCCCTCACCCTCGAAAAACACCTGCCGGTCGGCGCCGGTCTTGGTGGCGGCTCGGCGGATGCGGCGGCGGCGCTCTTACTGCTGGCAAAGGAATGGAAAACGAATATTCCGCTCGCGCCCATTGCCGCCACGCTCGGCAGCGACGTGCCGGCATGCATGGAAATGACACCGCTATGGATGGAGGAAACCGGCCACCGCATCACGCCGCTTGCCGTGCCGTTCGACGTGCCGGTGCTGCTGGTCAATCCGGGGGTGGAGGTATCGACACAGGCGGTGTACCAGCAATTCCTGCCGCCTTACGCCGAACCGATTACCCTGCCCGGCCAGTTTCCCACCCTTGAAAGCCTGGTGTCCTTCCTGCAACGCACCCATAATATGCTGGAGAAACCGGCCACACGCCTCGCCCCGGCGATACGAACCGCGCTGTATGATATGACCATGCTGCAAGGCTGCCTGCTTGCCCGGATGTCGGGCAGCGGCGCCACCTGCTTCGGTGTTTTTGCAACAGAAGAAGCGTGCATCGCCGCTGCAAATACGCTATCAGGGCTGCACCCAAACTGGTGGATCCGCGCAACCAGATTGACAGGAAACCATGGCCAAGAAAAATAAAATACGCTACACCTCCAGCCCTAAGCAATTCGCCGGGATTACACTCTCCGGCAATGTCTATCTGCAATATCGCGATGAGGAATCAGCCGAAAATATTCGCGGGGATTTACTGGTCTTCGCCGAGTGCAAACAACTGCACACCAACCATTTCGCCGCCTATGACCGCACCGGCTTCACCGGCTATTTCAAGGTCGACGTGCATGACGGAAAAGAATGGCAGCCGGTGATCTTAAACGAAATCTTCGAACATCGCGAACAGCATTTCAGCCGCACCGAGCGCCCGATCGACACTTTCAACCTGTGCTACGAACTACTCACCGCGCTCAAAGGCCGCATGCTCAGCCGCACCTACCGCGAGCATTACGAGCTTGCGCCTGCTCCCGAAGAAGAATAGCACGGCTTATTATTTTTTCGCCGCGCCGGACTGAATCTGGCGGGCGGTTGCGATATATTTTTTCAGCTCATCCGAAGAAAGCGCGCCCGGAATCACTTCGCTGCCGATGATGATGCCCGGCGTGCCGTTCACGCCAAGATCCTTCGCCAGCTCCCGGTTCTTATCCAGAATAGCCGTCACTTCCGGTTTGGCCATCTCGGTTTTCAGCGCCGACTCTTTGATGCCCAGCTTCTTCACCACTTCGATCAACTTGGCTTCGTCAAACTTGCCGGTCTCTTTCATCAGCGCCGTGTGGAAAGCAAAATATTTCGTTTTGTCGATACGGTTCACCGCAATCGCCGCGCGCGCCGCCGTCGCCGAATCTTCACTCAGGATCGGCAGGTCGATGAATACGACGCGGAGTTTTTTGTCGCCGTCCATCACCTTCACCAATTCCGGCACGAAATGCTTGCAGTAGCCGCAGTGATAATCAAAGAATTCCGCAATGGTCAGATCCGCATCCTTGGCCGATGCGCCGCTCGCCGGAAGGTCCGGGTTGTTGAAAATAGCCGCCTTGTTTTTTTCCAGCGCGGCCTGCGCTTCTTTTTTCGCCTCTTCGGCTTTTTGCGCGCGGAGTTTTTCCAGCGCCTGCATAATCATTTCAGGGTCGTTCATGATCGCTTCCTTCACCAGCGCCGGGATGTCCGCCTTGGTGACCGGGGCCGATGCCTGCGCAAAGGCAGCGCTGCTCAGAGCGACAAGAGATGTGGTAAGCGCAAAAGAACGAATGAAATGCATGAGGTTTCTCCAATAAATTGAGCGTTCATTCTAGCTGTTTTCCGCCCGCTTGTATAGGGAAATCAGAAGGATGATTCGGCGTCTTTCTGCTCTTTTTTCATTTGCTGAGCGCGCTGTTTTAGGTCCTCGGCGCGCTGGTGAGAGGGGCTTTTGGCCGGAAGCTTGCCAAGCGCCCTGCCCGCCTGGACAATGGCGCCGTCCGCATCCCCGGCAAGTAGCGCCTCTTCCGCAAGCGCGAGGCTCGACATCGCCTCGTTGCCCTGCTTGCCATGGGCAATCGCCAATAAATGCCACGCGCCCGGGCTATCGCGATCCAGTGCCAGCGAACGCTCCAGATGTTGCTGCGCTTGCGTGATATCGGCGGGCGTGCCCAGCGCAAGCTCCGCCTTCGCCAGCTCTACCAGAATCAGCGATTCATTCGGCGCAAGTTTGTTCGCGGTGCGGTACGCATCGTATGCGTCATCGATACGGGCGCTCTCAAAAAGAATCTGGCCTTTCAGATCATATAAATAAGCATCGTTCGGGCGTTCTTTGATAAGCGCATCCATGATCGCCGTCGCCTGGTCGACCTTGGCCTGCATGAAGAAGGCAATCGCCCGCGCCATCTGGTTGGCGACACTGTTGTTACCCGCCGGATAGCGCTGCAATGTTTTCTCCGGCACATTCAAAAACGCATACAGCTTCGCCACCATGCGCGCATGTTTTTCATCCAGCGATTTCGGATAGGTTCCTTGCGGAATCGCCGAGCGCCCGACATGGCTTTTCACATTCTCAATACGCTCGGAGGATAAGGGGTGGGTGAGCAGGTACGGATCGGGCGAACCCAATCTCTGGCGCTCCTGACGCTTGAGCAGGGCGAACACTTCCGTCATGCCGCTTGCCGAAATACCGAGCTTGTCGAGAAACCCCATGCCCGCCTGGTCCGCCGCGTTTTCATTGGCGCGGCTGAAAGAAAGCACATTACGCATCACCGCGCCGCTCGTACCCGTGATGACCGCCGCCGCCGCTTCCGGCCTGCCGGTTGCCGCTGCCGCCGCCGCGCCGAGCACCGCCGATAAAATGGTGCCGAGCTGCGCGTCTTTCAGTTTCTCCGCCCCCTTGGCCAGATGCCCGCCTGAGATGTGGCCGGTCTCGTGCGCCATCACCCCCATGAGCATCGAGGGGTCTTTCATCTCCATGATGAGCCCGGTATGGATGAATAAATTCTGCCCGCCCGCGACAAAGGCGTTCAGCGAATCGTCCTGCACGATGTAAATATGAATCGCCGAGGGTTTTAAGCCCGCCGCCTTGAAAATCGGATCGGCGTAATCGCGTAGCGTAGCCTCAATCTCCGCATCGCGGATGAGGCCACCGGCGTGGGCGGGCAAGCAACTGAATGTTATTAATAATATTAGTGCCGTCTGCGCAAACCATTTCATCCGCTATACCATATATTAACAAAATCGTGATAACTTTGCAGAAACAATATGGATGAGTGTAAGCTGCGCGCATCCACCGGTCAACCGGAGAGAGGGGAACCATGTTCGATCCTGTTCGTCGAAAGAAAGCAAAAAGAGATTTGCTGGAATCCATCGGCTGTCCATCGGGATATATGCCTGATGAAGTAAGCCAGTGGTCGTTTCTTCAGTTGCTGGAAGCCGTGGACGCTCTTGCAGGCACCAAACAACAGTCGCTACGCATAGACCGTAAGCCAACCAGCAAAGGTGCCGCCGGCACGGATCTGAAGGCCCGCAAATTCGTCACCGAATTTTTGAAGGATCAGGGAAGTTCAGACGAAAGCTATGTGGATGATCACCACCGTGTAAAGCGCGTGAGCGGCACTTTCAAGCAATGGAATAGCGTTACTGACGACACCTTAAACAAAATCAATGAGCATTATGCGCTATATGTCTCGATCGACGATCTGATTCAGGCCATCAACACGCCGCCACCACCACCGCCACCGGAAACTTATGCAAAACAAGCCCAAAAAATGCGCCGACTTACGCCGTTTGTCGCCGCTGTAGTGGCCGTGCTGGGCATTGAAGGTAACGAGACGGAGCAGAAAGGGAAGGTTATAGCCCTCCTGTCCGATGAGTATAACCAAAGATTATTTACAATGATGCCGGAGGTGAAACACCTCTTAAAGGAGAGCAATATGGCCTTTAACCATGTCATTGCAACAACCCAAGAAGGTATTAAGAATTTGCTTCTAACACCAGAACGAAAAGATGCTAACAACAAAGCACTCACTACAGGCATCGCCGTGGGCCTCGCGCTTAAATCCATGCAGCCCGAATAAACTCGCAGTTTAGAAGCGATTGTCGCAGAGGCATTGGCAAACGGCAAGATAATGCTCACACAAAAAGCCAGACAAGCTAGAAGCAGCGGCGATGATGACAAGGACGACGTTCCAGGGCGTCGCTGACCGAGTGTTAGCTACTCATCCAGATTAATCATGCGCTGCCACCAGCCCTTTTTGCTCTGGGCATTGGGGTCACGCGGGGTTTCGCCATGCAGGTTCGCAACCTGTTGCACCGGCGGCGGTTCGACGGCGGCACGTTGCGTGAAGGCCGGGAGTGGCGCGGGCGTTTCCTCACGCGGGGCACGTGGCTCCGGCTTGTCGAACGCCACCACATTATCGGAAGGCGCTTCCGGATTATCATTCCGATCATTCCGGCTGTGCTCACGCGGCTCGCCATCGCGCTCTTTCCAGCGGTTGCGGCCACGGCCACCACGCGAACGGCGCGGACGATCCGGGCGGGCATTGCCCTCACCTTCCGGATTGTTTTCCGCCGCCTCGGATTGCGCGGCGCCTGATGTTTCGGCATCGCCTGCATTATCGTTTTGCGCTTCCTGCGGCACGCGGTCGCGGTTATTGCGATCGCGGTTGTTGCGGTTGCGCCCGCCACGGCGGCCACGGCGGCTGCGCTCACGCGTCTTGCCGTCTTCGCCGACGCGCTCAGTGACATTACCGGAGGATTCGTCGCCCACTTCCTCGACATCGCCATAATTATTTTCAGCCACTTCGGCAGCGATGGCCGTGGTATCCACGGCGCGGCTGCGATCGGCGCCACGGCGGTTGCCACGGTCATTACGATCATTACGGTCGCTGCGGTCATGACGATCGCCGCGCTCACCGCGTTCCGTTCCCGCACGGCGCATTTTTTCCATGTTGAATTCCGAGGCGGTGAGGTTCACATCGATCAATATCTGAATCACGACATTGTGGCGCTCTTCCATGCTGCGCAGCATATCGCGCTGGCTGTTGAGCAGATGCAGCGCCACGTTTTGCGGCGCGATCAGGCGGAGCTGGCCCCAGTTACCGGTCGCCGCTTCTTTTTCCAGCGAGCGGATGATCTGGATCGCCATCGATTCGTTCGAGCGGATATAGCCGCGGCCTTCGCAATGCGGGCATTGCACCATGCTGGTTTCCGAAATCGAAGGGCGCAGTCGCTGGCGCGACATTTCGAGCAGGCCGAACGGCGAAATGCGGCCGATCTGGATTTTGGCCCGGTCGGCTTTCAGCACATCCTTCATCACTTTTTCGACGGCGCGGCGATTGCGCGATTCGAGCATGTCGATAAAGTCGATGACGATCAGCCCGGCGAGGTCGCGCAGGCGGAGCTGGCGGCCCACTTCGGCGGCGGCTTCCATATTGGTTTTGTAGGCGGTTTCCTCGATGTTGCGCTCGCCGGTGGAACGGCCTGAGTTCACGTCGATCGAGATCAGCGCCTCGGTCGGGTTGATGACGATGTAACCGCCGGATTTGAGCTTCACCACCGGGTCATGCATCGACATCAACTGGTCTTCGATGTCATAGGCATAAAAAAGCGGGATGGACTCGTCGTGGAGCTTCACTTTGGAGGTATGGCTCGGCAGCAGCAGCTTCATGAATTCATGCGCCGCCTCATACCCCTCCTGCCCCTGCACGATGATGTCGTCGACATCGTTTTTGTACTGGTCGCGGATGGCGCGCTTGATGACGTCGGATTCCTCGTAAATCAGCGCCGGCGCGGTCGATTGCAGCGTCACCTCGCGGATATGGTTCCACAGCTTCACCAGGTAATCGAAATCGCGCTTGATTTCGGCGCGTGGGCGCTCCATCCCGGCGGTGCGGATGATGACGCTCATGCCCTCGGCCAGCCGCAGTTCGGTTGAAATCGCTTTCAGGCGTTTGCGGTCTTCCGCGCTGGAAATTTTGCGCGAGATACCGCCGTCTTTCGGCGAGTTCGGCATCAGCACGCAATAGCGGCCCGGCAATGACAGATAGGTGGTGAGCGACGCGCCCTTATTGCCGCGCTCCTCTTTAATCACCTGCACCAGCACGATCTGGCCGCGACGGATGACTTCCTGGATTTTATAGCGCTTGAAGAAATTGCGTTTCTTGCGCTCCTGGCGGGCTTCTTCCTCTTCCGGCGCGATGGTCTCAACATTCTCAGCCGCATCTGCGCCACCTTCGGAAGGGGCCTCTGCGGGTTCCTCCATATCCTCCGATACCGCTTCGCCCACCGAAGGCGTCTGCGCATCCAGCGCCGCCGCATCGTCACCTTCCGGCAATTCCGGCAATGGGGCTATTTCCTGCAGGGTCGGCAGCGCGATCGGCTCATACGACGACGCAGCGGCCTCCGTTTCCGGTTCGTTGCTGCCGTTAGCATCGTCGGTGGCCGCCGGTGTTTCATTCTCACCTTCGCCCCCTTCTTCCTCCGCCGCTTCACGCGCCGCTTCTTCCATCAGGCGTTTGCGGTCGGCCGCCGGAATCTGGTAATAATCGGCATGAATCTCGGCAAAAGGCAAAAAGCCCTGCTTGCCGCCGCCATATTCGACGAATGCCGCCTGCAATGACGGCTCCACCCGCGTAATTTTGGCGAGGTAGATATTGCCCTTCACCTGTTTTTTGGCAGAGCTTATAAAATCAAAATCAATGATTTGCTTGCCATCCACGATGACCACACGGGTCTCCTCGGGATGCATGGCATCGATTAACATACGCTTGGTCATAGACGACTCCTTTTCGGGCCGTCCCTGCGGGTAGTTTTGTCCTAGCTCGTGGCGAAAGCGCTGCCGCAAACAGAAAAACGCCGTGGCGATGCGCATGCGCATCCGCCTCCGGCACTTGATAATGTTATGGGTTGTTGCAAAGTAACCACTTGTTTAGCACCAAATTTCTACCGACCGCAAGGCCGACTCATTTAATTGTTCAACATCCGCAAAGTCCACAGGCAATGCTCGTAAGCAGGCGCACGCGACCTTTGCACGAATTCTTTCCGGGCAGACAACCCACCCGATCATTCCCTTCTACATCAGCAAAGTAAAAATACAATGAATTCTTTATATGCCTCCGCGATTTTCTCGTGAAAATTTTACCCTCGGCAGCCTATTAGGCTGTATGTCGTTCAATATCAGGAAGAAAATTTTCTTTTCAGCCGGTTATAGACTTCATCGTCATTACGCTTGCCAATGATCAGCACATAGAGCACCGCGCCTGCGATTTCATATATAATCCGGTATTCGCCGCTATCGACACGCTGATAAGGATAACCGCGTAATTTTTCCGCATCCTGCTGATGTGGATTCTCTCGAAGCATCTGGATTTTGCGAGCAATCTGGTTTCCGTGTTTGGTGGGCAAGCGTAGCAAGAACTTTTCTGCATCTTTTGCCAGCTTAAGCTCAAGCATTCAGCAGCTTTTCTATCAGGGCAGCGCTCTTTTTCGCGCCGATGAAGCCTTTGCGTTTGGCAGCAGCGGCACGTTTTCCCCACGCCCTATCCACCATCTGCAACATTTCCTCATAATCCTGATACGCCAGCATGACCACGGCGTTGCGCCCGGAACGCTGAATAATCACCGGCTCACGCATGGCGGCATCCATCACCGCTCCGAATTGGTTTTTTGCATGCGTTGATGATTCCACTAACATGATATGTCCTTTTGAGTGAAGAGTATTGATTTAGCTATAATAGCTAATTTAGCTGATTTAGCTGATTTAAGCAAACCTTATTTTTGCATTGTCATTCACATTTTTTCCGCTGATAATGCCGCATGTTCAGGCGGATATTCCCTCATTTTACAGCTTTATTGCTTTTTATCAGCGCATTACCGGCGATTGCGCAGGCAAAACCCCTGCTTTCGGTGGCGGCGGAAGATTCGGCAGAGGTGATTACGCTCGCGGTGGGGAACATCTCCTCACACAAAGTCTTTTTTCTCGGCAATCCCGACCGGCTGGTGGTGGATGTGCCGATGGAGAAAATTCCTGCCATCGCCTTGCCTAAAAATTATGGAGGGAACCTGATTGCCAAGGTGCGCGCCGGGCAGTTCGATGCGAATACCGTGCGCATCGTCTTCGACCTGCGCACCCCGGTCACGCTGGTGACCAAAGATTACGCCGATGGCGAGCTTATCATCAGCATCAGCGCCGGCGGCAAAAATGCGCCGCCGCCGAAGCCGGAAAAGCCGCTGGTGGTGATTGATCCCGGCCATGGCGGCAACGACCCCGGCGCCATCGGCCCGAAAAAATCGCAGGAGAAGGACATCGTGCTGGCCTTTGCCACCTCGCTGAAAGATATGTTGCTCGCCAGCGGCAAATACCGCGTACTGATGACGCGTGAAAGCGACCGTTTCATTCCGCTGCGTGAACGGGTGAAAATCGCCCGCGAGGCCAAGGGCAGTATTTTCATTTCCATCCACGCCGACTCCGCGCCGAAAAACAATGCGCGGGGGCTTTCGGTCTATACCCTGTCGGAAAAAGCCTCCGACGCCGAAACCGCCGCACTGGCCGCGAATGAAAACAAGGTCGATATACTGGGCGGCATGGACCTCTCCAATGAACGCGAGGATGTCGCCGATATCCTGATTTCGCTGGCCCAGCGTGAAACCCGCAACCGCTCGGCGCTGCTTGCCGATTTGCTAACCGTATCGCTCGGCAAGCAGCTGAAGCTGCTGCCCAACCCCCACCGTTTCGCCGGATTCGCGGTGCTCAAGGCGCCCGATATCCCCTCGGTGCTGATCGAAACCGGCTTCATCTCCAACCCGGCGGAAGAAAAGCTGCTCAAAACCAGCGCCTACCGGAAAAAACTGATGGTGGGCATCATGGGCGGGATCGACCGGTATTTCGAGGCGCAAAGCCCCAGCCGATGATGGCGAGTGCGAGCAAACAGCTTGCCCATGACCAGCGGAAATCATCCGGCATCAGGGCCAGGTAATGCTGGGTGAGCTGCAGCCGGAAATTGCCCTGCGGAATCTCCAGCAGCATGCGGCCACCGACCGGCTCGGCGGCAACCGGCAGCGGCGTTTCCGCGAGCGTCGCCTGCCATATCGGGTGATAGAAATGCTCCAGCCGGAGCGTGCCCGCCTTATCGGCATGACCGGAAATAATGAGCCCACGCGCATCCCACTGCTCGACCTTGAGCGCGCCGCCGCCCTTCACCCACTCGGCCTGCCGGCGGTTCGGGCGGTCGATGAAATCATGGAAAAATGTATCCGCGCTCTTGTAGCGGTTGTCCATATCCCGCGTGGAAAAATAAATGACGGTGTATTGCGAAGGCATGAGGCGTGCGTGAACATCCAGCGAATCCTTGGCGACGCCGCCGGCATAAAACAGGCTGGAAAAAACAAAAAACAAGACGCAAAGCAGCTTATCGCCCGTGCGCGTTTTGGGCTTTTGAAACCACACATGCTCGGCCAGCATCGCAAAGCAGCACATCATCGCCAGCAGGACGAGCGCCTGCATGCGCCACGGCGTCGCGATGCCGGAAATCATTTCCACCACGCTCCAAAGCGGTTTGCTGGGCGAAAACATCATGCCTAAGGCAAAGGCGGCGATCGCGATCCATGCCACGGCCTCACGCCGCGCATCTTCCGGCAATGACGAACGCGAGCGCCACACCGATGCCAAAATAAACAGCGCGGCCACCAGCCCGACGCCGGAGCCGATCAGCGCCCAGCCATGGTCAATGTAAAGCTGCGGCATATCGACAAAGCTGTTCACCCAGCTGCGCCGCCAGTGCGACGGCCCGCCTACCTGGTCGTTGAGGGTGCCAACCAGCAATTTCATCGGCAAATAGTGGAACAGCGCGATCATCGCCGCCAGCAGGCTGGCGATGGCCAGCTCAAGCAACGCGCCCCTATTGCCGCGCCCATATAACAGGATGAACAACCCCGCCGCCATCAACCCGATGAGCGTCACCGGCGCATGGCAGAACAGGCACACAGCAATGACCAGCGCCAGCTTCGGCCAGTTGCGAAAACGCGCATGGCAGGCCTCGCGCACATACATAAACAATAGCGGCAGCAAAGCCACGCACCAATATTCGGCGTAGGACGCCCGCGACATCATCTCCGCCCGGTAAAAACCGAACAGGAAAAGGAAGGCGCAGAAATACGCCGTGCGCCGGGAAACGATGCGCGAAAGCCATGCCGTGCAGCAGATAAACGCCGTCACATTCGCAAGGTAAATACCGATGAGGTACTGCGCCCCGACGGTCAGGCCGAACGTTTGCAGCGGCGCGAAAAGCGCGGTGACATAAAACGGCAGCGGAAAATAAAAAATCGGCCCCGAAGAACCCATGCCGCCATTGGCATCCACGCACCAGCGCGGATAAAAAATGCCCTGCCATAGCTGTTTGGAAAAGCAATCCACCTGCATGATGTTCATGATGGCATCGCCCGCAGGCACCACCAGCAGCAGCGGAATAAGATTGAGGAACGCGGCGGCGAGTGAGACTACCGTCATCGCGAGCGCAGCGCGGCGATCCATTTTAGGAGATATAGACTGGATTGCCACGTCGCTTCGCTCCTCGCAATGACGATTAACCGGCCAACCGCTTCAGCCCCGCCTCAAGGTCGGCGATGATATCATCCGCATGCTCAAGGCCGATATGCAGGCGCACCAGCGTGCCGGGCCGCGTCCACTTCGTCGCCGTGCGCGATTTTGCAAGCTGCACCGGCACGGCGAGGCTTTCATACCCGCCCCAGCTATAGCCCATGCCGAACAATTCCAACCCATCGAAGAAGGCGGCAAGCTTGCGATCGTCCGTTTCTTTGAGGATGACGCCGAACAGGCTCGATGCGCCGAGGAAATCGCGTTTCCATATGTCATGTCCGGGCGCGCCGGGCAGCGCGGGATAGAGCACTTCAGATACTTCCGGACGAGCCTGAAGCCACGTCGCCACCTTCATCGCATTCTCATAATGCCGCGACAGCCGCACCGCCAGCGAGCGCAGCCCGCGCAGCGCGAGGAAACAATTATCGCCGCTCGGCGTCATGCCAAGGTTTTTATAGGTTTGCGCGAGGCGCTTGTGATGCTCGGCGCCGGAGGTAATCACGCCCATCACGAGGTCGGAATGGCCGGAAATATATTTGGTGGCGGACTGGATATTGATGTCCACACCCTTCTCGAATGCGCGGAAATAGAGCGATGCGCCCCATGTCGAATCGGAGACCACCAGCACGTTTTTCGCATGCGCCGCCTTGGCAATCGCCGGTATATCCTGCATCTCAAAGGTCAGCGAGCCGGGCGTTTCCACAAACACCATGCGCGTATTGTCTTTGATGAGCTTGTCGATGCCCGCACCCACCAGCGGATCGTAATACTCCACCTGCACGCCGAGCCGCGACAATTCCATATCGCAGAAACGCCGCGTCGAGCCGTAGACATTATCGACCATCAGCACATGGTCGCCGGCACGCAGATAAGCGAGCAGCACCACCACAATCGCCGCGAGGCCGGACGAGGTGACGATGGCTTTTTCCGCGCCGTCCACCTGTGCCAGCGCCTCTTCCAGCGCCATGGTGGAGGGGGTGCCGTAGCGCCCGTAAATCGGCGTGGGCCACTGGCCGTTATCGGCAGCCATGAACGCATCATACGTCGGAAATAAAATGGTGGAGGCGCGGTAAATCGGCAGGTTCACCACCCCGTGATGGTCGTCCGGGCTGGAGCCGAGCGTGGCTAGCAATGTTTCTTTTTTCATTTTTTCTCCTCTGTCATCCCCTTCGTCATCCCCGCGCAGGCGGGGATCCATTCGCTATTAAATTTCCAGATTTCCCCAAGCTGGATTATGCTCATTAATCAAGCGCAACTTCCAGGCGCGATTCCATTTTTTAAGCTGCTTCTCCCGAACAATAGCATGTTCCATATCATCATATATTTCATAATACACCAGCGTTTTACAGCCATATTTCTTTGTAAAACCTTCAACAGAACCCTGCTCGTGCTCATATTTACGCTTGGGCAAATCACTGGTCACACCGATATATAACGTGCCGCCGGGCTGGCTGGCCATGATATAAACATAGCCCTTTTTCTCTTTCATTTGCGAATAGATGCCCGCCTACGCGGGCATGACAAAAGCAATGTTTCTTTTTTCATTTTTTCTCCTCTGTCACACGCGGATTTCACTCAAAGTATGCACGGAACTGTAATCATGCTCCAACGCCGCCTCCTCGATATCGTAGGAAGATTGCAGGTTGAGCCAGAACTGCGCCGGCACGTCGAAAAACCGGCCCAGGCGAATCGCCGTATCGGCGGTGATGGAGCGGGATTCATTGACAATGGCGCAGATGCGCGGCACGGGAACGCCAATGGCCTTGGCCAGTGCATTCTGGCTGATGCGCATCGGCTTGATAAATTCCTCCCGCAACACTTCCCCCGGATGGATATTTGGCAATTTATTCATACTGTTCTCCTGATGACTTCCCTAGTGATAATCGATGAATCTGACTTCGTAAGCGTCCCCGTTCTCAAACCGAAAAATGATACGCCACTGCTTGTTGACGCGGATGCTGTAAAACCCCTTCAGGCCTCCCTTGAGCGCCTCCAGTTCATTGGCAGGCGGAACACGCAACGCGCTCAAGGCCGGTGCGGCGTCGATCATGCGCAGCTTGCGCCGCGCCGCCCGCTGCAAATCGATATGCACGCGGCGAACGGCGTTGCCGCGAAAAATCGATTCCGTCGTTTCGTCAGCGAAACCCTTAATCATGGAGTAATTATAACGCGCAGCGTAATATTACGTCAAGCGGAATATACCGCCGGGATTTTGGTGATTTTAGAGCCGCTTGTCATTTTAGAGCCATCAGCCCGCGAAGCGGCATCCCATATAAGTTTTGCCTTCAAAATCATGGGGATATAAAATAATTCAAAAAAAATGCATCCTCCCCCTTCCGTGACACATTCGGGCGTGGGATTCTATAAATATAGACTCACAGAAATGTGTCCCCGCCACAAAGCACTCGCCGTTTACAGCAAGGCGTAGGTGTGAATGTCCACACGACCTAAAACTCCCTCCCCGAAAACCCGATGACGATATGCGTCACCCCCCGTATCGCGCTGCCGAACGGCATGAAACACGCCCGGTATTTCACCAGCTTCGCACGCGGGTTGATAAACTGGTTCTCGTCGATGAGAAAGGCTTTGGACGCGACGATACCGTCCAGTTTGTTGATGAGGATATTGAGCGGATATTCGCTGGCCCTGGGGTTCATCATCTGCCCGGTCGGGTCGCTCCCATATAAATCCACGATTTGCGAGCCCATGAACATATAATGGTAATTCGTGCCGCCCTGCGCCGCAAACACCCCCATTTGAATACATTGCTGCCACATATCCTCGATCGTGTCGGGATTAAGCTGCTGGATTTCCGGCATCTCGCGCCCGCGGCGGATGAGATTCCAATAATTCTCCAGCCGTGTGACGAGGCGTTTATCTTGCATAAATACTTGTCGTTTTTAGATAAAAGAAGTAAAGAGGCCTTCTTTTAACAGTATATAGCAAAACCTGTCCACCTCTTATGCCGCCGAAAACCAACCACTATCCCGACGCCGACCAGAACCCGAACTTCCCCACGATCGAAAAGAATATCCTGGATTTCTGGCAGAAGGAGGGCATTTTCCAGCAGTCTCTCGATAAAAGCGGCGAGGCAAGCAGGCCGAGCGAGCCATCAGCCAGCGAAGCTGCGTTCCATGCGTCCGCAGCAGGCGGACGCGGGAACGAAAACGAATATGTATTCTATGACGGCCCGCCATTCGCCAACGGACTTCCGCATTACGGCCACCTGCTCACCGGCTTCGTAAAAGACGTGTTCGCCCGCTACCAGACGATGCGCGGCAAAAAAGTCGAGCGCCGCTTCGGCTGGGATTGCCACGGCCTACCCGCCGAAATGGGCAGCGAAAAAGAGCTGGGCATTTCGGGCCGCGCCGCCATCACCGCCTTCGGCATCGATAAATTCAACGAGCATTGCCGCACCTCGGTCATGAAATACACCGCCGAATGGGAGCAATATGTCACTCGCCAAGCCCGCTGGGTCGATTTCAAAAACGACTACAAAACCATGGACACGAATTTCATGGAAAGCGTCCTCTGGGCGTTCAAACAACTGTGGGACAAAGGCCTCGTCTATGAAGCCTACCGCGTCATGCCCTACTCATGGGCTGCGGAGACACCGCTGTCGAATTTCGAGACGAAGCTGGATAATTCGTATCGTGAGAAAGAAGATAAGGCGATCACGGTTGCGTTTGAACTGAACACGCCGCCGCACGGTGCAGGTGATGCTGATAAGTTTTATGTGGCTGCTTGGACTACTACCCCTTGGACTTTACCATCAAATCTAGCATTGGCAGTTGGTGATTTGGAATATGTATGCGTGAGAGCGAATCATCCAGAAAAAGACAACATATCTGAATGTCACGTTGTTTCAAAGAAAGCAGCTTTGGATTATGAACAGGCCTTAAAAAAACAAGGATATAATGTTGTTGAAGCATATTCTCAAATGGAGCATATCGCCGAAAATCGTAGTTGGATTGAGCTCTCAAAACATGATTTGGTAGGCCTCTCCTACACCCCCCTCTTCCCGTATTTCGCCAACCACAAACACTCGTTCAAAATTCTCGATGGCTCCTCTTTCGTCACCGATGGCGACGGCACGGGGATCGTGCATATGGCGCCGGGCTTCGGTGAGGAAGATCAGAAATGCTGCGAAGCTAATGGTATTGAGGTGGTGGTGCCGGTCGACGGTCAGGGAAAATATACAAATGAAATTTTTGATATTCCGCTTAAGCCCTCTCCCTCTGGGAGAGGGTTGGGTGAGGGCGAATCTCGCTCTGTCGGTGCAAGTGGCAGGCCACACCCCAGCCCACAACCAGAGGGAGATGGGGTTATGTATATCAAAAGCCTAAAACTCAACG
>JANRKF010000016.1:0-33585 GCA_033763575.1 Alphaproteobacteria bacterium
CGACCAGTTTGAGCGCAAGCGCGCCGAGCGGTTGATGGGGCAGCAGGCCCTCCACGAAAAACAAATGGCGCAGAAAGCGCATATGATGAAATTCGTCGAGCGCTTTGGCGCAACGGCCAGCAAGGCGCGGCAGGCGCAGTCACGCCTCAAGATGATCGCGAAGATGGATATCGTCGATGCGGTGATGGCCGAGCGGGTCACGGCGTTTAAGTTTCCGGAGCCGGAGGAGTTGAAATCGCCGCTCATCACGCTTGAAGACGTCGATGCCGGATATGGCGACCATAAGGTGCTGAAAAAATTATCGCTGCGGATCGACCAGGATGACCGCATCGCGCTGCTCGGCGCGAACGGTAACGGTAAGTCGACGCTGGTGAAATTGATCTCCGGCAGGCTGGCGCCGCAGGCCGGTGAGATTCATAAATCCGGCAAGCTGCGTATCGGTTATTTCGCGCAGTTCCAGACCGACGAGCTCGATGTCACCCAGACGCCCTATGAGGTGATGCGCGCCGCGATGAAGGCCACCCCGGAAGCGAAAATCCGCGCATCGCTCGGCAAGTTCGGCTTCGATAAATTCAAGGCCGATACCAAGGTGGGCGAGCTTTCCGGCGGTGAGAAAGCGCGGCTTTTATTTTGCCTGATGAGTTTCGACGCGCCGCATATCATGCTGCTCGATGAGCCGACCAACCATCTGGATATCGATGCGCGTGAGGCGCTGATGCAGGCGCTCAATAATTATAACGGCGCGGTGATTCTGGTGAGCCATGATCCGCATTTGGTGGAGTGCGTGGCCGACCGGCTGTGGCTGGTGGCCGATCACACATGCGCGCCTTATGACGGCGATCTCGACGATTACCGCGAGCTGGTGGTGCGCCAGCGCAAACAGGAGCGCGAGCAGGAAAAAAGGAAAAATAAAAACAAGGACGGCGCGCCTGCGGAGAAAAAGAAAACCTCCAAAGAAGAAAGAGACATTGCTAAACTCGAAGAAAAAATCGCGGCCCTTACGATAAAAAAAGATGCGGTGGAAAATGAAATCGCCAATGTCTGCGCCGGCGGCGATGTGCACCAGCTGAAGGACTTAAACGTCACCCATGCCGAGATGCAGAAGCAGCTCGCGGAGCTGGAAGAAAAGCTGCTCGCGGCGATGGAGAAACTGGGCTAGGACACTTCCGCCGCCACCCATGCGGCGAAAGACGGCTCCACCGCCCCGGCGGGCCAGGCGAGGATGCTGGGGATCTGGTAGCTGTGCAGCGTCTTGATATGGGCGATCACCTGCGGCGCGTGGCGGCGGACGGTTTTGGCGAGCAGCACGGTTTCCGGCTCCTGCTGGATCATGTCCTCCCAGCGGAACAGCGCGGTCATGCCTTCTTCGATATTGGCGCAGGCGATGAGCTTCTGCTCCAGCAGCTCGCGGGCCACCGAAATCGCTTCGTCTTTTTTGGCGAATGTGCTACGAATCAGCCATATTTCATCCATGGAGTGCTCCTTATGTCCAAGCGCAATGCGCTGATTTTGCTTGCCGTGCTGGTACCGGTGGTGCTGGTAATCATCGTGGCGCGGTTTGCGCTGCCGCCTAGGTTACAGGCTGGGGCTGAAAATACAACGGCCGAAAATACAACGGCGATTGTGGCGCAGACTCCGCGCACTATTCCCGAGACGCTGGAGCAGGCGCGGGCGATGGCGATCGACCGGCTGGCGCATCTGCAGGGCCTTTCTCAGTCCCAGTGGGAGCAGGAGCGCAAAACCATCACGCATAAATTCCCGCCGGAAAACATTGACGCGGCGGTAGCGCGCACCCAGATGCGCGTCGATGACCTGAAGGTGATGAAGCCGGAAGAGTGGGAAAAAGAACGCACCCACCTGCTGGAGCAGGAAGATAAGCGGCTCAAAGAAGAAACCCAGAAACCATAGAGCGTTTTCGCTTTAGTCTTGCACGAGGCAGCCGAGGCGAGGTGCGCGGAGTGTACATATCAGTACATGAGCACACCGAGACCGAAGGGTAACGACGTGCAAGGCTAAATGGGAAATGCTCTAAATTACCCGACGATTTCGGTGCCGCTAAAGAAGAAGGCGATTTCGGCGGCGGCGTTTTCCGGCGAGTCGGAACCATGCACCGAGTTGCGTTCGATACCTTCGCCGAATTCCTTGCGGATGGTGCCGGCCTCTGCTTTTGCCGGGTCGGTGGCGCCCATGATCTCGCGGTTTTTCAGCACGGCGTTTTCGCCTTCGAGCACCTGCACCACCACCGGGCCGGAAACCATATATTCCACCAGCTCATCGTAAAACGGGCGGTCTTTATGCACGATGTAGAATTCTTTGGCCTGCAGGCGGCTCATGCGCAGGCGTTTCTGGGCGACGATGCGCAGCCCGCGCTCTTCGAATACGGCGTTGATTTTGCCGGTCAGGTTGCGCTCGGTCGCGTCCGGTTTCAGAATCGAGAATGTGCGTTGCTTGGACATGGGATAAATACTCTCCTGCGGTTATTTTCGGGCTATATAAGGGCAAACGGGAAAACAAGCAATAGTATTAATTGTGTTCCCGCGATAAATTGATTATAGCTGGGATGGGAGAATCGTATGCGCGTAAAAACCGCCCTGTTTATGCTTGTTTTACTATCCGGGTGCGTCCTGAGGGGCGACCATCTGGTTGAATTACGGGCAAAAACCCCCTCCGGTGATAGTTTCCCGCAGGCGCTCGCCTCCGAATATCTTGCTTATGCCGAGGCCCGCCTTGAAGAAGGCCACCCGCTGCGGGCCGATTATTTTGCCGGCAAGGGGCTTTCTGCGCTTGCCGGTGAATCGGTGCCGCTGGAGAAAAAATCCTCGCTCGATGAAAGCCGTGAGGCGTTGCTGGCTGTGCTCACCCCCGACATCATCGACATCGCCCCGGCCAGGGCGGCGCGGGCGCAGCTGATGTTCGATTGCTGGGCGGAAAAAGAAGGGGTGTGCAAGGAAGGCTTCGCTGAAGCGCTCACCGATTTGCAATTCATCGCCGATGCGCTGGTGCACGGAGAGGATAACCGCTTTGCCATGACATTTGCTCCGGGTGTCGCCGCGATCGACGTCCATGGCGATGCCATCCTCGACATCATCGGCAGGCGCGTGGCCGCGCTTGGTGAATACCAGGTGGAAATCCTGCCGGTGGACAAGACAAAGAAACGTACCAACGCCCGTGTGCTGGCCATTGAAAAAGGGCTGATCGCCCGCGGCGTCAATGCCGGGCGGATCCATTCCCACCATCGCAGTAAAACGGGCGCGGTGTCGCTCAGCACCGATGACCGCGCACAGGGGCCTAACAGCATCCTGCTTTCCATCCAGACCTACGGCCAACCGAAAGAATCCACCACGCCATGACCAGGTTGTTGTGCATTACCGCGCTTCTTTTCCTGGCCGGGTGCCAGCCCTACAGCCTTCAGGAATTGCGTAATGCGACGCCCACCGGAAGCGAGTTCCAGCAGGCGCTTGCCAAGGAATATTTGCAATTGGCCGCCGCTGAGGAGGCGAATTACAGCTGGTCGAACAGCTGGCATTTCGCCGACAAAGGGCTGACCGCCGCCTATGGCAACGATGTCGGGCCGGAAAATATTTCGGATTGGAATGTAAGTGAAGAAAGCAGGGTGGCGCTTGAAGAAGCGCGTGACAAGCTGCTGACCGCGCTCAAGCCGGAAATAGTCGAGGCGCAGCCCGCGCTTGCCGCCCGCGCTTACCGCTATTTCGATTGCTGGGTGGCGCGTTCGCAGGATGGATGGCAGCAGGATCGCATCGATGCATGCAAGCAGGGGTTTGCCGAGGCGCTGGAGGAATTGAACGCGACGCATGCGCCGATGGCTTCGGCGGATGGGGTGGATACCAGCTCCTATATCGTATTTTTCGAGTGGAACCGCGCTGCGCTCAGCAAGTCCGGCCTGAAGGTGGTGGCGGCTGTCGTCGATGAGCTTTCTGGGCAGGAAGGGTATGAAATCATCTTAAACGGCCATACCGACACCACCGGGCTGGAGCGTTTCAACCTCACCCTTTCCAAAAAACGGGCGGAAACGGTGGCGCGGGCGCTGGAAAAGGGGGGGATCGACCCTGATGCAATAAAAATATTTGCTTTTGGCGAATCCGACCCTAGAGTGCCGACCGCAGATAATGTCAATGAGCCACAAAACAGGCGTGTTGAGATTTTTATAGAATAGGTTTCGGAGTTTCGGAGGTTGCGTAGTTTTCGCAGTTTTTCCGGCATTCTAGGCCTACGAAACCTACGAAACATAATAACCTACGAAACCTAACGATGACCGACCGTATTTTGATTCTTGATTTTGGCTCGCAGGTGACACAGCTCATTGCGCGCCGTGTTCGCGAAGCTGGTGTGTATAGCGAAATCCGTCCTTTCAACATTCCCGATGCGGAGATTAAAGCCTTCGGCGCGAAGGGAATTATTCTTTCCGGCGGGCCTGCTTCGGTGAATGAATCATTTTCACCCACGGTTGCGCACACCGTGTTCGAGCTTGGCGTGCCGGTACTCGGCATTTGCTATGGCCAGCAGCTGATGTGCCAGTTGCTTGGGGGCAAAGTCGAAAAATCCGACCATCGTGAGTTTGGCCGTGCGATGGTGCAAGTCAAAGAGGACTCGCCATTTTTCGCCAGTGCTTGGGCGCGTGGCTCTGACCATCAGGTATGGATGAGCCATGGTGATGTGGTGACCGCCATACCGCAGGGCTTCAAAGTGATCGCTGCCACGCCGTCGGCGCCGTTTGCCGCGATTGCCGACGAGTCGAAGAAATTTTATGCCGTGCAGTTCCATCCCGAAGTGGTGCATACGCCGGAAGGTGCCGTGCTGCTTTCGAATTTCGTGCATGCGATCTGCGGTTGCGCCAATGACTGGACGATGGCGGGTTTCCGCGCCAGCGCCATCGAGCGTGTCCGCAAGCAGGTCGGCAATAAAAAAGTCATTTGCGGCGTGTCCGGCGGTGTCGACAGCTCGGTGGTGGCGGCGCTGCTGCACGAAGCCATCGGCGAGCAGCTCATCTGCATCTTCGTCAATACCGGCATGCTGCGTATGGATGAGCCGGAGCAGGTGGAAAAAATGTTCCGCGACAGCTTCAACATCCCGCTGATCCATGTCGATGCCAGCCATCTGTTTTTGCAGCGCCTTGCCGGGGTGAGCGATCCCGAAAGGAAGCGTAAAATCATCGGCGAGACCTTCATCGAAGTGTTCGAGCGCGAGGCGGGCGAGGTGGGCGCCGACGCCGAGTTTCTGGCGCAGGGCACGCTCTATCCCGATGTGATCGAGTCGGTGTCCTATACCGGCGGCCCTAGCGTCACCATCAAATCGCACCATAATGTCGGCGGGTTGCCTGAGCGCATGAAAATGGCGCTGGTCGAGCCGCTTCGCGAGTTGTTCAAAGACGAGGTGCGGGTGCTTGGCCGCGAGCTCGGCATGCCGGAGGCGATGGTCGAGCGTCATCCGTTCCCGGGGCCGGGCCTTGCCATTCGCATTCCCGGCGAGATTTCGCAGGAGAAGCTGGTGATGCTCCGCAAGGCCGATGCGATTTATATCGATGAGATCCGCAAGGCCGGTTTGTATAATGAGATATGGCAGGCGTTTGCCGTGCTGCTGCCGGTGCGCACGGTGGGGGTGATGGGCGATTCGCGCAGCTATGATTATGTCTGTGCGATCCGGGCGGTGACGTCGACCGACGGGATGACCGCGGATTATTATCACTTCACCCACGAGTTTTTAAGCCGCGTGTCGAACCGCATCATCAATGAGGTGGTGGGCATCAACCGCATGGTGTATGATATCACCAGCAAGCCGCCGGGCACGATTGAGTGGGAATAATATGCCCATGAATTCTACTAGGCCGGGCAAACGCTTCGTTTTCTGCGCTTCCGCTACGCATGTACTTGGTGTACATTGGCGTTGCGGTTCTCGAAAACATTGCTTTTTGCTTTCGGCCTAGCGAATTTATAGACATATTTATGCGTGTATAAGGAATTTTTATATGGCTGATCTATTGCAGGAAATTATCGAAGATGTGCGCGCCGAGCGTGCGAATGCGCTATGGACGAAATACGGAAAATGGATGATTTACACGGCGGTATCGATCATCATCATCACCGCGATGATGGTCTATTGGAGCCACCATAAGCGCGAAACGGCGATGCGGCAGACGGCGCTTTATCTCGAAGCCACCGACCTGCTCGCCAGGGGCGATGCGGCGCATGCGATGATGTCGCTGGAAAAAATCTCGGTGCCGGAGCGCTCGGCCTATTATGGCATGGTGCTGCTCAAAAAAGCGCAGGCGCAACATATGCTCGGCAAAAAAGACGACGCGCAGAAGACGTTTGAAACGCTTGCGAAACGCGACGGCGTCTATGGCGCGATCGGCAAGGCGATGCTGAAAACGCCGGTCGATAAAACGCTGGAAAAAACGGCGCCGCTGCAGATGACACAGCGCGAATGGTCGGCATGGGATGCGGTGAGCAAAGGGCAGGATGCGAAGGCCGCCGAACAGTTTGCTGCGATTGCCGCGATACCGGACGTGCCGGCGACGATGCATGACCGGGCGTTGATGATGGCGAATTACCTGAAGGACAAATCCGGGGCGGCCCGCCATGACTAGGCATGCGTCCTGCATTGCGTTGCTTCTCCTGCTGGCGGCGTGCGATTCGCTGCCGTCGTGGATGGGGGGGGCGGAAAAGGAAATCATTCGCCTGCCGGGTGAGCGTGAGGATGTGCTTGGCGCCGACATTGGGTTCAAGCCCGATGAAATCGTGCAGCAGGTATCGTTCAAAGTGCCGCCCGCCCTGGAAAACAGCGCGTGGGCGCAGGCGACCGGCCAGTTCACCGCCCTTACCGGCAATATTGCGGCAAAGGGTGATTTATCGTCGCGGCAGAGCGCGTCGGTGGGCGAGGGCAATGAATTTGTGAGTCCTCTGGTGCCGCGCCCGGTGGTGGATGGCGGAATGGTGTTCGCGATGGATGCCGAGGGTTATATTTCGGCGCATGACGTGAATGATATCAGCCATAAAATCTGGACGTCGCCGGCGCTGGTGGTTGAGGATGCCGAGATGATCGGCGGCGGGCTCGCGGCCGATGGCGGCAAGCTCTACGCAACCTCCGGCCTTGGCCGGGTGGCGGCGCTCGATGTGGCAAGCGGCGCCGAGCTATGGCATCGTGATTTGTTGATTCCGCTGCGTTCGTCGCCGCGTGTGGCGGAGGGAAAAATATTCGCGATTACCATCGACAGCCAGCTTTATGCGCTGGACGCCACGACCGGCACTATACTCTGGACGCATCGCGGTATCGGCGAGACGGCGGGGCTGATGAATAACGTGTCTCCTGCCATTGCGGCGGGCGCGGTGATCGTGCCTTATGCGTCGGGCGAGCTGTATGCGCTTCGCGGCGAAAGCGGCGACGAGATCTGGCGCGAGTCGCTGGCGCAGGCGCGGCGCACCGAGGCGACGGCAATTTTTTCCGGCATCGGCGGCGACCCGGTGGTCGATGAGGCGGTGGTGTTCGCGGTGTCGAACAGCGGGCTTTTTTCGGTGTTCAATGTATTGAACGGCCAGACGGTGTGGGAGCGGAAAATCGCCTCCATCAACACACCGTGGCTGGTCGGTGAATATGTCTACCTGCTCACCGAAGATAACGTGCTGATGGCGATGGTGAAATATGACGGGCGCATCCGCTGGACCACCCAGCTCAAACGCTATGGTGACGAAAAGCATAAGCTGCTGCCGATTGTCTGGCGCGGCCCGGTCATGGTGGATGGAAAAATCCTGGTGGTGAGTAGCGATGGCGAGATGGTGCAGGTCGATGGTGGCAGCGGCAGCATCCTTTCCACCGAAGATGTGCCGGATGAGATCAGCACCGCGCCGGTGGTAGCGGCGGGCAAAGTCTTCCTTGTTGATAAAGACGCCACCTTATACGCATACCAATGACCTTCACCCTCGCCATTATCGGTCGCCCGAATGTCGGCAAGTCGACGCTGTTCAACCGGCTGACCGGCAAGCCGCACGCGCTGGTGCATGATGCGCCGGGGGTCACGCGTGACCGCCGCGAAGGGGCCGGGCGCATTGCCGACCTTGCGTTTTCGGTGATGGACACGGCGGGGATCGACGCCGCTGAAAAAGGCTCGCTGCAATCGCGGATGACGGCGCAGACCATGCGCGCCTCGCAGGATGCCGACGTGATCTTGATGATGGTCGACGGGCGCACGGGCATTACGCCGGTCGATGAGGAATTTGCAAAACTTCTGCGTAAAAGCAAGAAGCCGCTGTTGCTGGTGGTGAACAAGGCCGAGGGCAAGGCGGCGCGGGCGACGATTCTCGATGCGCACCGTCTGGGGCTGGGCGATCCGATTGCGATTTCCGCCGAGCATGGCGAGGGCATGGGCGATTTATACGATGCGCTGCAGCCGTTTGCCGGTGATGCGCCGGTCGAGGAAATACCGCCGGAAGAGGGCGGGCCGCTCACCATTGCGATTGTGGGTCGTCCGAATGTCGGCAAGTCGACCCTGCTCAACGCCATCCTCGGCGAGGAGAGGGTGCTCACTGGCCCGGAGGCAGGCATCACCCGCGATTCGATCACTGTTGCCTACTCTCATGAGGGCAAGGATATGCGGCTGGTCGATACGGCGGGCATGCGTAAGAAAGCCAATGTGAATGAGAAGCTCGAAAAAATGTCGGTGGCCGATACGCTCCGCGCCGTTCAATACGCGCAGGTCGTGGTGGTGGTGATGGACGCCGAGCAGCCGCTGGAAAAACAGGATAACGCCATCGCGGCGCTGGTCGAATCGGAAGGCCGGGCCATGGTGATCGCCATCAATAAATGGGATACGGTGAAAGAAAAAGACGCCTTCATCAAGGCCTTCCGCCAGCGCTTCGAGAAAGTGCTGCCGCAGATTAAAGGCGTGCCGGTGGTGCCGATTTCGGGCGAGAAAAACTATAATATCGGCAAGCTGTTCAATGCCTGCTTCGAGGCCTACAGCATCTGGAATACGCGCATCGGCACCGGCGAGCTGAACCGCTGGCTGGAGGCGATGCTTGAAGCGCACACGCCGCAGCTGGTGTCGGGCAGGCGCCTCAAGATCCGCTACATCACCCAGAAATCGGCGCGGCCGCCGAGCTTCGTGCTGTTTTCCAATTTGAAAGAAGTGCCGGAGAATTACCTGCGCTATCTGGTAAACGGTTTGCGCGAGCGGTTCGCCCTGCAGGGCGTGCCGATCCGCATCGCGGTCAAGAAAAACAAAAATCCCTATGCTGACGGCGATTCCTGACCCCCTTGACAACTATGCTAGGATGGCTGTTGTCAACTTTACAAGGAGTTTTTATGCGGCGTTTATTGATTTGCCTGGTGGTGTTTTTAGCGAGTGTCGGCAGTGCGCAGGCGCAGGTGGTGGTGAGTATCAAGCCGCTGCATTCGCTGGCCGCCGGGGTGATGCAGGGTTCCGGTATCGAGCCTTCGCTGCTGGTAGCGGGCAGCACCTCGCTGCATGATTTCACGCTCAAGCCTTCGCAGGCCGGGCTGCTGCACCATGCCGATATTATATTATATATGGGTGACGATTTTGAATTGTTCCTGACAAAAATCCTGCCGCAACTGCCTGCTTCCACCCGGCGGGTGGCGATGGAGAAGGTGCCGGGCATCACCTTCTATCCGGTGCGTTCCGGTGGCGACACGGAGGGCCATGGCCATGAAGACGATGCCCACGACCACGATGAGCACGATCACGGGAATCAGGATCTGCACCTGTGGCTTTCACCGCAGAATGCGCGGGCGATGGTGGCGGAAATTGCGCGGGTGCTGGTGGCCAAATATCCGGAGCATGCGGCCCTGTTTGCCAGAAATGCTGTGGCCCTCGACGCAAAATTGCAGGCACTGGATGCGCAGTTGCGCGAACGCATGGCGCTTCTTTCCGGCAAGCCCTTTGCCGTATTTCACGATGCCACCCAATATTTCGACCGGGCATACGGGCTGGATTTTATTGGCGCAGTGGCGCTTCATGAAGGGCATGCGCCGGGGGCGAAGCATTTGCAGGAATTGCGCGCGCGGATTGCCGGGCTGCATGCGGCATGTGTTTTTTCCGAGCCGGAGTTCGATGGCCGGGTGATCGATAACCTCATGCGCGGCACCGGGGCAAAAAGCGCGGTGATCGACCCGGAGGCGGCGCTCATCGCGCCCGGCCCCGACCTCTATTTTCAACTGATGGAGGGCATTGCGGCAGGGATGGAGACGTGCTTAAAATAGCCCATGGGCACGACGGAAATTTTACTGCTGCTGTTACTGGCGATATGCGTGGTGGCGTATCTGGCGCAGCGCGTGCGCCTGGCCGCGCCGATCGCCTTTGTGCTGGCCGGGATGGCGCTGGCGACGCTGCCTGCTTTCCGCGATTTCCGCGTCGAGCCGGAATTATTGCTGCTTTTGTTCCTGCCGCCGATCCTGACCGAGGCGGCCTATTTCACCTCCTTACGCGATTTCAAGCGCAATTTAAACCGCATCCTGTCGCTGGCGATCGGGCTGGTGCTGGCGACTGCGGTGGTGGTCGCCTGCCTCATGCAATGGCTGATGCCGGAATTCGGTTTGGCGGCGGGGTTTGTGCTGGGGGCGATCATCTCGCCGCCGGATGCGGTGGCGGCGGTGGCGGTCACCAAGAAAATACGCCTGCCCAAGCGTGTGGCGATCATCCTTGAAGGCGAAAGCCTGATTAACGACGCGACCGGCCTCGTGCTTTATAAATTCGCGGTGCTGGCGGTGGTCACGGGGAGCTTCTCGCTGGCCGATGCCGGGATGCATTTCCTGTGGATGGCTTCGGCGGGCACTGTGCTTGGGCTGGCGATGGGCTATTGCTATATGCGTATTTTTCCGCTGATCAAAGATTTGTCGGTGGAGATTTTAAGCACGCTGCTGCTGCCTTATGTGGCGTATATCGCGGCCGAGGCGGTGCATGCATCGGGGGTGCTTGCGGTGGTGGCAAGCGGGGTGACGGTCGGCTGGTATGCGCCGCGGAAATTCAGTTCCTCCTTCCGCATTCCCGCCGAGGCGGTATGGAAGATGGTGACGTTCGTATTAAATGGCCTGGTCTTCCTGCTGATCGGCCTGCATTTTCCCGGCCTGCTGGTGCAGTTGCGCGACTACGAGTTGACGGATTTATTGACCTTGGCGCTAGCGGTCTCGGTGGCGGCGATCGTGGTGCGGGTGGCATGGGTTTATGCCTTTGCCTATATCAAATGGCCGTTCCGCAAAGATGCGTCCTATCCCAAGTGGCAGAACGTATTCATCGTGGCGTGGACGGGCATGCGCGGCGTGGTGTCGCTCGCTACCGCGCTGGCCCTGCCGCTCACCATTGCTGACGGCTCGCCGTTTCCGCATCGGGCGCTGATTATTTTCCTCGCCTTCTCGGTGATATTGGTGACGCTGGTGCTGCAGGGCATGTCGCTGCCGTGGATCATGCGCAAGCTCACCCTGTTTTACGATCATAACGTGTTGTTTGAGGAATGGCAGGCCAAGAAAGAATCGGCGCTCGCGGTAATGGAGCAGTTGCAGAAAATGCGCGGCGATCCGGCGGTGCAATCGGCGGCGCTGGAGCGCATCATCAGCCATTATGCCGACCGGCTGGAATCGCTGGGCGACGGGCCGAATACGCCGCTTTTCACGCATCTGCCGCCCGCGCCGGAAAACCATCCGCTGATTTCGCTGGAAAGCCGTATCTGGCGCGAGGTGCTGGAGACGGAGCGCAGGGCGGTGATCGGCCTGCGCCACGCCTTCCACATCAGCGACGATGTGATGCATGACCGGCTGCGCGATATCGACCTGCTGCATAATCGCTTTGCAAATACGGCTTAGCCTCCCCCCTTGAGGGGGAGGAAGAAATTTCTTGGGCTTATTCTGCAAAGCCGTGGCGAAGCAGAAGTAAGCCCTAGAAATTTTAGGTGGGGGGTATGTTTGATTTTGTGAATAGACCCCTCACCCGGATTCGCTAGGCGCACTGCGTTTGCCAATCGAATCTTGCCCTCTCCCTCAAGGGGAGAGGGTGGAGTCATCGACCTGCTGCATAATCGCTTTGCAAATATTGCATGAGCGTGTAAAAGCAAACGGTTACGAAAAAATAACAGGGAGCGAGCACATGTCCTTTTTCAGCAAATTCATGGTGAAGAAATCCATCGCGGCGATTCAGGCGGATTCGCAAAAAGGCGAGTTGAAGCGCACGCTCTCGGCGGCAAATTTAGTGTCGCTCGGCATTGGCTGCATCATCGGCGCCGGTATTTTTGTGATGACCGGGCAAGCCGCCGCCAACTATGCCGGTCCTGCTATTACCATCTCCTTTGTGCTGGCGGGTCTCTGCTGCGCGTTTGCCGGCCTTTGCTACGCTGAACTCGCCTCGATGCTTCCGGTGTCCGGCAGCGCCTATTCCTATTCCTATGCCAGCCTCGGCGAGCTGGTGGCGTGGCTGATGGGCTGGCTGCTCCTGCTCGAATATGGCGTGGCGGCGTCGACGGTGGCGGTCGGCTGGTCGGGCTATGTGGTGAGCTTCCTCGGTAATTTCGGCATCGTCATCCCGCCGGAATTTACGACGCCGACGCTGAAGATGGATCATGATCTGGGCGCGCTGGTCTTTACCGGCGGCATCAATCTTCCGGCGCTGTTCGGCATCCTGATGATGACGGTGCTGCTGGTGGTCGGCGTCAAGGAATCGGCGAATGTGAACAATATCATTGTGGCCATCAAGCTCACGGTGGTGCTTCTTTTTATCGGCGTGGGCGCGTTTTATGTGAATCCGGAAAACTGGCACCCGTTCATTCCAGACAATACCGGGGTTGACGGCCAGTACGGCTGGAGCGGGATTTTGCGCGGCGCGGGCGTGGTGTTTTTCGCCTATGTCGGTTTCGAGGCGGTATCGACGGCGGCGCAGGAGGCGAAAAATCCGAAGCGCGATGTGCCGATTGGGATTTTGGGATCGCTGGTGGTGTGCACGGCGCTTTATATCGCGGTGGCGCTGGTGCTGACCGGCATCGTGCATTACGACATGCTGAATGTCGCCGATCCGATCGCCAGGGCGGTGGATGCGGTTGGCCTGCCGTGGCTTTCCTTCCTCATCAAGGTCGGTGCGATTGCCGGGCTGACTTCGGTGATGATGGTGCTGATGTACGGCCAGACCCGCATTTTCTACACCATGTCGCGTGACGGGCTGATGCCTGCGGCATTTTCCAAAGTGCATCCGAAATTCCAGACGCCCTATATCAATACGATTGTGGTCGGGCTGGTGATTGCGGTGGTGGCGTCGGCCACGCCGATCGACATACTGGGCGACCTCGTATCGCTCGGCACGCTCACCGCCTTTGCCATCATCTGCTTCACCGTGATGTATCTGCGCAAGGCGCAGCCGGACATGCCGCGCCCGTTCAAGGTTCCGTTCTCGCCGTATTTCCCGGTGCTGGGGATTTTATTCTGCGGCTACCTGATTTACGGGCTGCTTTCCAACCCGGTGACCGTGCGGTTTTATATCGTTTATGTCGCCGTGGGGCTGGCGGTGTATTTCCTTTACAGCCACAAGCACAGCAAGCTGCGCAGTGGCGAGGAGGCCATGGCCCACATCGTGCATTCGACGGACGGCATTGATCCTAAGTGATTGATATTTAATGCATTGACGAAAAGGGCCGGTTTCCCCGCCCTTTTTAATTTCATCAAACCGTCATATAAATTTCCTGCTTCTCGTGCTAAATTATAGGGGTACGAAGCTGCGCTTTAGCATGGGGTTATGACTAGTTATCAATTTTCATCTGGCTCAATCATCGATAGTATCGTGTTCAAAGAGGCCGATAACGGCATTCCGCGAGCCTATCTGCATGCGGGCACGGGCGCAACAACGGACGAATTGGCGGCGGTGGCGCATATGCTCTGTGAGAAGGGTTACATGGCCATTCATTCTATGCGTGAGGGAAAGCCAGCCCTGGAAGTGCGCGGCTATTTATTCGAGCGCGATATCGTCAATATACTTGGCGAGCGCGGCTGGACAGAGGGTACACCTAAAATTGAGAAAGAGAAAAAACCTCCGCGCGGCTGGTTGCAGGCGATTCGGGATCACAGCCTACCGCTCGCATCCGTAAGCTTCATCCTCGCTGATATAGGTTTTACCATGTATGGCCATAAATCCAAGCGGCCAGAAGATACGGCAGCTGGCCTTTCTTATATGGTGGGAAGCACCACCATGGGGCTTATGGGTATGCATGCGCAGGCTACTGCCGAAATTCGCCATCATGCCAAAAAACTCCTGCAATATGCAAAAGATCATCATCTCGACACTAGCAATAATCTGACGCTACCTATCGTCACGGAGGATAATAAGCGCAGCGTAACACAAAAAATTATCGATACGCTGCAAACATACCCGGCAGAAATTGGTAATAGTTTTACCGCACTTGCCGGTACGTTGATTGCGTATGCGGCTTGGAAATACCGCGTAAAACCTAATATGGCTATCCCGCGTGCGCAAATGGATGAAAGCCAATATACTGCGTATTCTTCCGGCGTGAAGGATATGGGGCTTGGCCTCATGACTTTTACCTCGGGCAATATCGGCGCATGGGTTAAGGAAAAGAAGCATGATCCTGATGCGCCGCCCGCCGAAGGCCTAGGTAAATTCTGGGAGTGGGTGCAGGAAAAACCGCTGCGCGTGGCCGGTATCGGCTATATGATCTCAACCGGTTTTCATACATTGTCTACTTGGCAGGAATATCATCATGCCAGGAAAATAAATGATCGGGCAACGTTGGGTGCGCTGCCGGGAAGAATGTTGTTTATAGGTTCGACGATTGTAGCGGAAATCCTGCTGGCGATTTCATCAAAAGGCCACGGTGATGGGGTAAAATCCGACCCGTCGACCGATGAAAGCGTGCTTTCGCTCGCCGCTGAAATGATCGTGCAGCAGAAACCGGAATTGCAGGCTGAACTGGTGGATAATATCGGTGGGTTCCTGGGCCGTGCCGATGTGCTGGGCGGCAAGGATACCGATATCAAAGAAAGACTCGCCGGGCATGTGGAGGCGATGCGCCGGAACCCGTGGTTGCAGGCGGTGGAGACGGTGAAAAAACAGCCTCTTCCATCGGCGGAGGAGCTTCCGGCGTGGCAGGCAAAGGTGGCGGCAGCCGCTCCGGTGCCTCCGGTGCTTGGCGCATAATCATTAATTCTTGCGGTAAGCGGATTTTGCCTGTAAATAGACCGTCCATTTTTTGCATTAGACGGAGCTGCCATGAAAGTTTATTACGATAAAGACGCGGATTTCAATCTCATCAAAGACAAAGCCATCACCATCATCGGTTATGGTTCGCAGGGCCATGCCCATGCGCTGAACCTGAAGGATAGCGGCGCGAAGAGCGTGACCATCGGCCTGCGTGGATCGTCCTCGGCGGTGGCCAAAGCCAAGGCGGCGGGCTTTACGGTGAAGGAACCGGCGGATGCGGTGAAAGATGCCGACATCGTGATGATCCTTGCGCCGGACGAATTCCAGGCGGATATTTACAACGGCATCGAATCCTCGATCAAAAAAGGCGCCTCGCTCGCCTTCGCTCATGGCCTCAATTATCATTTCGGCTTCATCAAACCCCGCGCCGACATGGATGTATGGATGGTGGCGCCCAAAGGCCCCGGCCACACCGTGCGCGGCGAATATCAAAAAGGCGGCGGCGTGCCCTGCCTCGTCGCCATCGGCCAGGATTCAAGCGGTAACGCGATGAAACTGGCGCTGGCTTATGCGTCGGGCGTCGGCGGCGGCCGTTCGGGCATCATCGAAACCACGTTTAAAGACGAATGCGAAACCGATCTGTTCGGCGAGCAGGCGGTGCTTTGCGGCGGCGTGACCGCGCTGATGCAGGCCGGTTTTGAAACGCTGGTGGAAGCCGGATACCCGGAAGAAATGGCCTATTTCGAGTGCGTGCATGAGATGAAGCTCATCGTCGATCTCATCTATGAAGGCGGCCTCGCCAACATGCGCTATTCGATTTCCAACACGGCGGAATATGGCGATTATGTGACCGGCCCGAAAGTGATTACGGCGGAGACCAAAAAGGTGATGAAACAAGTGCTCACCGACATCCAAAGCGGCAAGTTCGCCAAGGATTTCATGGCCGACCGTGCGACCCAGGGCGTGCATGACCTGGAAAAATGGCGCGAGGAATCGGCCAAGCATGGCATCGAGAAAGTCGGCAAGAAACTGCGCGACATGATGCCGTGGATTGCCAAGAACAAACTCGTGAAAGACAACGCGGCCTGATAATCCCCGCATTTATTGCGGGGTCTGGTCTTGATAAGTGTGTTTTTGCGATGTAACAGTTCTGCATGCGTAAGATTCTGCCCATCCTATTTCTCTTTGCCGCACCCGCTTTCGCCGAAAACCCTTCCGGCTTGCCGGTGCCGCGTTTCGTGTCGCTGAAAAGTGATGAGACCAATATCCGTACCGGGCCGGGCACGCGCTATCCGATCCAGTGGGTGTTCAGGCGCGCCCATATGCCGGTGGAGGTGGTCGATGAGTTCGATCTCTGGCGCAAGATCCGCGATCAGGAGGGCACGACCGGCTGGGTGCATCACACCATGCTTTCCGGCAAGCGCTATGCGATGATTGCCGGCAAGGAGCCGCGGGTCATGCGCATCGATTCCACCGAAACCTCGAAACCCCTGTTCAAGGTCGAGCCGGAGGTGATCGGGGCCTTGTCGGAGTGTGTGCCGGGCTGGTGCCGCCTGCAGGTGGGTGGGCGTAAGGCATGGATAGAGAAGGATTTTCTCTGGGGCGTCAAGGAATCCGAGCTGTTCGACTGAGTGTGATTGACAATCGGCGGATTTCTGCTAGATTCGTCCTGAGTTCTGAGACTACTTGCGACCAAAGCCTGCCTTGATTTCGACCTGATTTCTAAAGACGGCGTTTTGACTACAAGAGCACTCACTACGCTCCAGCCTTCACTATTTTGGTGACGGCTGTAACGCCATCTACAGAAGAGGTTTTCACATGGCTACTGGTACAGTAAAATGGTTCAATCCAACCAAAGGTTTCGGCTTCATTCAACCTGACAGCGGCGGAAGCGATGTGTTCGTGCACATCAGCGCCGTTCAGAAAGCCGGCCTGCGCACGCTTAACGACGGCCAGAAACTGAGCTACGAACTTGCTTCGGAAAAAGGCAAGACGTCGGCAGTTAACCTGCAAATCGCCGCTTAATTCGCGATGCGATTTACGAATACGAAAAGGGCTGCCTCCGGGCGGCCCTTTTTTATTTTGCCTCCGTGCGAGTCTGCTGACTCGCACATGAGGCTCGTTCAGGACTGGTTCGCGCTACTGCGCTCTCATTACCCCATCCGGCGCTGGGCCGGATGGGAGCAGCGGCCTGAGTCAGCCATGAACATGCGTCACTTAAGTAGCGCTACCCAGCGCAGCGCGATGTCATGTGAATGCAGCAGCATGAACCAGCCTTGAGCCCGCCCCATGGGGCCGCCAGCAGGCGGCACCGGGGGCAAAATCAGCTTCCTGTGAAGCGCGGTTTGCGTTTTTCATTGAAGGCATTGACGCCTTCATGGCGGTCTTTAGTATCGAGCAGCTGGTTATAATGGCGCAGCTCGGTTTGCAGCGCATGCGCCAGCGGCTCGTCCGCTCCTTCATCCACCGCATGCTTGATGGCGGCGACGGAAAGCGGCGCGTTGCCGGAAATGGCCAGCGCGGTCGAGACGGCGGCCTCCATCAGCGACGACGGCGCGTAGATGCGGTTGACCAGTCCGATGTCGTACGCTTCTTCGGCGCCAAATATGTGGCCCAGGAACATCATTTCCTTGGCGCGGCGGGCGCCGATGGTGCGGGAAAGCGTTTGCGTGCCGCCCATGCCGGGCATGATGCCGAGCCTGGCTTCGGTCAGGCCGAACGTCGCCGTTTTTGACGCGTAAATAAAATCGCAGGCCATGGCGAGTTCCATGCCGCCGCCGATGGCCGCACCGCCCACCGCCGCGATCACCGGCTTCTTATAATGCATGAGGGCGGCCACGGCTTTTTCGAACGCGTGGTGCTGCGCGTTCCATTGCTGGCGGTCCATGCCCTGGCGTTCCTTGAGGTCGGCCCCGGCGCAGAACGCTTTTTTCCCGGCGCCGGTCAGGATAATCACGCGTATGTTGCTTTGTGTTTCGGCGTAATGTAGCGTGCCGACCAGCTCTTCGGCCATCTGCCGGCTGAGGGCGTTGGCCGCTTCCGGCCGGTTCAGGGTAACGATGCCGATGGCGCCGTCCACCAGTTCGGTGAGAATGGTCTTGTAAGTCATGGGGTTATTATAGGGGGAACGAAAAACACTTGCAACTTGGAATAAAGGCTGTAAAAACCTCGCTTCCCCTTAAATTTTTAAAAAAGGCCGCGACCCATGACCCTACCTCTCATGCCTAAAGCTACCGCCGTATGGCTGGTTGAAAATACCGCGCTCAGTTTTGAACAGATCGCTGAATTCTGCGGCATGCACCCGCTCGAAGTGCAGGGGATTGCCGATGGCGAGGTGGCGCAGGGCGTGCGCGGCGTTGATCCGGTGGCGGCCAACCAGCTCGCCGCGGAAGAAATCAAGCGCTGCGAAGCCGATGACGGCGCGCAGCTGCAACTGGCCAGCACCGCCAAGCAATATATCAACCAGAAAACCAAAGGTGCGCGCTATACGCCGGTGGCGCGGCGCGGCGAGAAGCCGGATGCGATTGCCTGGCTGGTGAAATACTATCCGACGATGGCGGATGCGCAGATTTCCAAACTGGTCGGCACCACCAAGAATACCATCCAGGCCGTGCGTAATAAAACGCATTGGAATACGCTGAACATCAAGCCGCGTGATCCCGTGCTGCTGGGGCTCTGCACGCAGACGCACCTCGATGCGGCGATCGCCAAAATCAAGCAGGTGACGCAGGTGGGAGCGGAAGCGAGCTGATTCCTTTCTTAGCTAATCTGAGCTAGCGCCATTGAGGTGCGCGAGCTAAGCGTGGCGCCAAAGGTAAAAATAAAACCACGCTTTAATTTTTACCTGAACGCAATCTACTAATTGTGTCATTATCGCCACAGTGCACAAAATAATGATGGGCTGAACGATGCCCCGCCATCGTAGTTTTCTTGTTCTATCCCTTGCTGGGAGCCTGTTATTGCAGGACTGGCGAGGGTGCGGAAATGGCGGGAAGATATTCCGCTAACCATTTATTAGCACTTGATTGTTAGCGTGCGATGGTCGAAGAATGTTGCGATATTCGTTTGAGTTGTGTAGGTGATTGCATTATGTCAGATGGTGTGGCAACAAATACGAAATAAAATTTTAACAGGAGTCTTCATTATGAAACAAGTGCGTAAATTCAACCAGGTGGCCGCGAAGCTGGGCTTCACCCTGATCGAGCTTTCAATTGTGCTCGTGATTATCGGTCTTATCGTGGGTGGTATTCTCGTCGGGCAGGATCTGATTAAAGCTGCCGAGATCCGCGCAACTGTTTCGCAAATGGAAAAATACGCAACGGCGGTGAATACCTTCCGCAGCAAATATAACGGCCTTCCGGGCGATCTGTTGAACGCAAGCAACTTCGGTTTTGACGTTGGCACCCCGCTTCGCGACGGTGACGCGCAGATCGAATCCTCGCCCAACACCGCCGGCACCTTCGGTGGTGAGGCGGCGTGTTTCTGGGATGATTTATCGACCGCCAACCTGATTGCGGAAAGCCTGAACGCCAGTGCGGCGTGCGGCGCTTCCTGGAGTCCATCGGTTCTCGCGTCGGTGATTCCGATCGCCAAGCTTGGCCGCGGTAACTATCTCGTCATCGGCGGCGTGAGCGGCATTAACTACTGGGGTCTGACCGGCGTATCGTCGATTTCTTCGGCGGCTTACACCTTCGATGACTTGCTCACCGGTTCGGAATCTTTCCAGATTGACTCCAAAATCGATGACGGCGCGCCGACTTCGGGTGCGGTGATCGCGGTGAAAGCGGAAAGCGCCGGCACCAGCCCGGGCCTGCTCTCTACGGCTGATAGTGCAGTTGCAACGCCTGGCTCTGCCGGTGATTGCGTACTGGGTAACAACACCTACAACTTTGCAATCAGCAGCGGTAACGACCAGGGCTGCCAGTTGCGCCTTCGTTCGAACTTCTAATTGTTGAAGTAATGAGAAAGAAAAGGCCGCCTCCGGGCGGCCTTTTTTTGATGACCGGATAACCAGTAACCAGATAACCAGAATTTCTTGGTCATCTGGTTATCCGGTCATCTGGTCATCCCATCTCACCCCTTTACAAAAGCCTATCGGCTGCTATAAAACCCCCTCAATAAAAAAAATCCCTCCGCAGACGTTTATAAAAATAAGAATATAACCACGGGAGCATGAAAGGCCGCTTATGACAATAAAATCACCCGCCGATGTTTTTAAAATGATCAAAGAAAACGACGTGCAGTTCGTCGATTTCCGTTTTACCGACCCCAAAGGCAAATGGCAGCACACCTGCTACATTGCCGACCAGGTGAACGATGCGAGCTTTGAAGACGGCATCATGTTCGACGGTTCGTCGATCGCCGGCTGGAAAACCATCAACGAATCCGACATGATCCTGATGCCCGACGCGAAGACGGCCTTCATTGATCCGTTTGCCGCGCAGCCGACCATGGTGATTTTCTGCGATGTCATTGAACCTGCGACCGGCCAGCCTTATGGCCGCGATCCGCGCTCGGTGGCCAAGCGTGCCGAAGCCTATCTCGGTTTCACCGGCATCGGCGACACCGCGTATTTCGGTCCCGAACTCGAATATTTCGTATTCGATGATGTGCGCTTTAAAACCGCCGGCAATTACAGCTTCCACCAATTGGATTCGGAAGAGCTGCCGGTGAATTCCGACCGCGCCTATCAGGCCGGCAACATGGGCCACCGCCCGCCGACCAAAGGCGGCTATTTTCCGGTGGCGCCCGTGGATTCGCTGGCTGACTTACGCGCCGAAATGCTCTCCACGCTGAAAGTGGTGGGTGTTGAGCCGATCCTGCATCACCACGAAGTAGCGCCCGCGCAGTGCGAACTCGGCGTCATGTTCTCGACGCTCGTCGGCACCGCCGATAACGTGCAGAAATATAAGTATGTCGTGCATAACGTCGCGCACAGCTACGGCAAGTCGGCGACCTTCATGCCGAAGCCGATTTCGGGCGATAACGGTTCGGGCATGCACACGCACCAATCCATCTGGAAAGCGGGCAAGCCGCTGTTCGCCGGTAACGGCTATGCGGATTTGTCGGAGATGTGCCTTTACTATATCGGCGGCATCATCAAGCAC
The DNA here is from genome assembly GCA_033763575.1 of Alphaproteobacteria bacterium. Taxonomy (GTDB): domain Bacteria; phylum Pseudomonadota; class Alphaproteobacteria; order Rickettsiales; family SXRF01; genus JANRKF01. Next base: position 21,271 of record JANRKF010000016.1, read on the forward strand.
GCCAAGGCGATCAATGCCTTCACCAACGCCAGTACCAACAGCTACAAGCGCCTGATTCCCGGCTTCGAGGCGCCGGTGCTGCTCGCCTATTCGGCGCGCAACCGCTCGGCGTCGATCCGCATTCCGTATGTGGCTTCGCCCAAGGGCAAGCGTATTGAAGTGCGCTTCCCCGATCCGACGGCGAACCCCTACCTTGCGTTCAGCGCGATGTTGATGGCCGGCCTCGACGGTATCGAGAATAAAATCCACCCCGGCGATGCGATGGATAAAAACCTCTACGACCTGCCGCCGGAAGAACTGAAAAACGTTCCGACGGTGTGCGGTTCTTTGCGTGAAGCGCTGGAGAATCTCGATCGTGACCGCGCCTTCCTGAAAAAGGGCGATGTGTTCACCGACGATCTCATCGACAGCTACATCGACCTGAAAATGCAGGAGGTCTATCGCTGGGAGCACACGCCGACGGCGGGTGAGTTCGAGCTGTATTATTCTGTATAGTGCTTCCGCGATTTCCTGCTGCCCGCGTGCGTTGCGCGCAACTTTAAAGAATCCGAGCTTCGCTCGGTAGCGCATGAAGCTAGCTCAGGGCTGGTTCGCGCCTCCTGCGCTCTCATCACAAAAGAAAGGGGGGCCTCGCGCTCCCCTTTTTTTATCGGCGGATATTGTCAGGCACTGCAAAATAAATCGGCTGATCCTGCCAGAGCGGGTGGAGGATGATCTTATCCGTCTCGCCGCGCCGGGCCGCTTCCGCCTGGTCCTTCCACACCGGCCAGTCTTTGGAGTAGCAGCAGGGGCGGGTATAATAGATCGGCACCCATACCAGCAAGGCAGCCAGCACCAGCGAAGCGCTTGCCGCAAAGCGCATGATTTTCCGGTCGCGGGTGCCGGCGGCGACATTGGCGACCGCCAGCAGCATCAGGATGCTGTTCGGCACGTAGCTGTAACGCAGCCCGCCATAGCCATCGAGCGAAGTGAGCAGCGACAGGAAAAGGATGACGAAAAAACCGTAGATGAATGCGGCGCGGTGGAAGGGCGAAAATATTGTCACGCCGCGCCACAGGGCAACACATACGAACAGGCAGAAGGCGAAGACGAGCGCGGCCATCACCAGCTGGGGGTGGCCGGAGGCGATGGCGAGCGGGCGCAGTTTATAGAGGAGGGTGCGGAAGCTATCCGGGTCGGCGGTCCAGATAGCGCCGATGGTTTGGTTCAGCGTGCGGATCACGAAGGAAAATCCGTCTATCCTAAAGGGCCGGCGCGGCTGGTCGGCGGCGCCGTAATGGGCGAGGATCACCAGCAGCTCGACGGCGCATCCCAGCGCGAGCAGCGCGCAGGCGAGAAGCTCGGTTTGCTGCTTGCTGCGATAGGCCTTATAAGCGGCCATCGGCAGCAGGAAACAGGCAGGAATAGAAGACACGCCGCACAGCGCGAACATGCCGATGTAAAAAATCCGGCCTGCTCGCGCTCGTGGCGTTTCCATGACCAGCAGCAGGAAGCAGGCAAGCGTCAGGTGCGTATGCGAGGTAATGCTGTTCAGCCATATTTCATCGGTGTGGGTGACGAAGAGGATGGCGGTTGCGGCCAGCGCCTGCGACCATGCGGCGGGCAGCCATGCGAACCGGCCAAACACGAGAATGCCGAGCGGCAGCAGCTGCACGACGAGCGCCACCGTCTGTGTCGCATAGGGCGCATATTCAAGCGGCGGGAGGGTGGCAAGCCATGTTGCCATGTTCACCACCAGCCCGAAATAGTTCTGGTGGGTTTTGAGCAGCGCGTCGAGCGCAGGATGGTTGAGTGCGTAGGCGAAATAGATGGTCGCCTCCTCGCCCCAGAAGCGCGGCTCGCTCCATAAGGATGGGAAGCGGGAAAGCACGAGTGCTGCCAGCAGGGCAAATATAACGGCTTTCGATTTGGAAATCGCGGCGATCATCGGGCCACATTATTCGATGCCGTGCAATTGTGCCAGCGGCCATCTCGGCCATGTGCGGAGATGGTGCAGCAGCACGCCTGTCCTCCGAAGCCTTGGCGTAGGAGGAAGCCAGCCGTAAGCAACTCTAAAGATACGGATCATCCTTCTTCAGCAGGTAGTTCTGCATGTAATCCTTGATGCCGGCTTCGAGCGGGGTGAACTCTTCGGCAAAGCCGACACTCCGCAGCTTCTGCATATTGGCCTGCGTGTAATACTGGTATTTGGTGAGCAGGCCCTCCGGCATATCCGAATAGCTGATGCGCGGCGCGGCGCCGAGGGCGGAGAAAATGCCACGGGCCATCTGGTTGAAGGTGGAGGCCTGGCCGGTGCCGCAGTTGAACAGCCCGCTGATGCGCGGATAATCCATGCACCATAGCAGCACGCGCACGACGTCTTTAATATAGATCATGTCGCGCTGCTGTTCGCCGTCGGCATATTGCGGGTTATAGGAGCGGAAGATTTTGACGGTGCCGGCCTGCATCGCATGCGACGCCACCTTGGTAATCACGCTTTGCTGGTCGCCTTTGTGATATTCGTTGGGGCCGTAGGTGTTGAAGGTTTTAAGCCCGATCCATTGCGGCAGGTTGATCTCGCCGCGCGCGACGCAGCCCGCCACATGCATGTCGAACAGATGCTTGCTCCAGCCGTAGCCGGAGAGCGGTTGGAGTTTTTGCAGATAGGCGAGGTCGATCGAATCGTCGAAGCCGTGCTCGCCGCCGCCGTAAGTGGCCGAGGAGGAGGCGTAGATCAGCCGCACGCTGCGCACGTTGCACCAGCGCCAGAGTTTGAGCGATAGCTGGAAATTATGTTTGAGGATGAGGTCGATGTCTTTTTCGGTGGTCGATGAGATCGAGGCGAGGTGGAAGACCACGTCGACCTGCGAACGGTTGAATTCCAGCCAGTCGAATATTTGTTCCGGGGGAATAATTTCGAATACGGGGTGCTTGGCGAGGTTGCGCCATTTATCGTCGGTGCCGAAATGGTCGCAGACCACGACATGGTGAGTGCCGCGGGCCAGAAGCGCGGCGACCAGGTTAGAGCCGATAAATCCCGCGCCGCCGGTCACCAGGATGGTTTTCATGAATAGACTCCTCTATTGTCTTATGATAAGGCTTGAAGCTTGATAAAAGGTAAATATTTTCGGGTTTTTTCACCGATAACAGGAGATTAACATGCAGAAAGATAACAGGTTCTTTGATGACATCGCCAAGGCGGCCAGCGATGCGGCGGGCGGGCTGCTCGGGATGAAGCGTGAAATAGAGGAACTTATTAGCGTGCAGATAGAAAAATTACTACAAAAAATGAACTTAAGCACGAAAGAAGAGCTGGACACGGCGCTGGCCATGCTCACTAAGATACGGGAAGAGCAGGAAAATATCAAAAAACGCCTCGATATTCTCGAAAAAGGACCGCGCTGAGGGGCTAAATTTTAACCCATTTTCGCCCAAAAGTTGACGCAATAAGTTATTGTAATATAAAGTGAAAATATTTCTTCTTTACGCAAAATAAAGTAGTGGTTTTTTCCTGTCTCCTATGTAAGAATTAAAGGGTAGAGCGAACGATTCTGAGTGCGGAATCATTCCACTCACACTTACCCTCAGGAGAAAAACATGTCGACGTTACATCTAGGAAACGATGCGCAGTATAATCCACTCGATCTTGCCGAGCTGGTATTTCTCGAACGCGATTGGTCATTCGATCGTGCAAGCGATGGTGAGCTGATCGCGGAGACGATGGGTTCGTGGTGCAAATACCATGTGTGGTTCACCTGGCAGGAAGATTGCGGCGGCCTCACCTTGTCATGCTCCATCGAATCGAAATTCCCGAAAGCGATGATGTTCAAAGTACATTCGCTGCTGGCGCTCGCCAATGAAAAAATCTGGCTGGGCCATTTCGATATTTCGTCGGAAGAATGCACCATCGTGTTCCGTCACTCGATGCTGTTGCGCGATGGCGCCGGCACCACCGCCGAGCATTTGCAGGAAGTGTTGGATATCGCTGTAGGCGAGTGTGAGCGCTTCTATCCGGCGTTCCAATCGGTGATCTGGGGTGATAAATCTCCGGCCGATGCCATTCAGTTCGCCCTGTTCGAAACCATCGGCGAAGCGTAAGTAAGTTGCTGGTTGTGAGTTGGTCGTTGTTGGTGTAGATTTTTTTTATGACCCAACCATCAACCATCAACCAACAACCGGCGACCAGTTTACTCCTCATCGGCTGCGGCAACATGGGAAGCGCGCTCCTCAAAATCTGGAGGGTGAAAACGGGAATCCTCGCCATGCCCATCAGGGTGGTTGAACCGAACGCGGTGGAATCGCATCCGAATGTTTCGTGGGCGAAACAAATTTCCGAACTGCCGGAAAATTTCCTGCCCGATATTATCGTGCTTGCGGTCAAACCGAATCAGCTCGAAGAAATATTGCCGCCGCTTTTTCAAAAATTCGGAAACAGATCCATCTATCTTTCGATCGCGGCCGGCAAGCCGATTTCTTTTTATGAGCAGCATCTCGGAAAAGAGGCGCCGGTCGTGCGGGCCATGCCGAATACCCCCGCCGCCATGGCCAAAGGGGCCACGGGGCTGATCGGCAACGCTGCGCTTACGCAGGCCGGGCGCGACCGGGTGAGCGGGCTGGTGGAAGCGACGGGATTGGCGCTCTGGGTGGATAATGAATCGCTGATGGATACGGTGACGGCCATTTCCGGCAGCGGCCCGGCCTATTTCTTCCATATGATAGAGTGTATGATCGCATCGGGCGTAAGTCACGGTCTTTCAAAGGAGGATGCGACCGAGCTGGCGATCCAGACCTGTATCGGCAGCGGGGAGATGGCGCAGCAGGGACACACTATTAATAAGGACGTGGCGGAATTGCGCAGAAATGTGACCAGCCCCGGCGGCACCACGGCGGCGGCGCTGGCCGTATTTGAAAAAAACAATGCATTACAGAACCTTATCGAGGAAGCGGTGGCTGCTGCGATCAATCGGGCCAAAGAGCTTTGACTTTGTCATCTGATGACGTTATCATGTCATCATGCGAACGATCATCGATTTACCGGAGAGTCAGCTCATACCGCTTGACCAGCTTGCGCGGCAGGAGGATGTGTCACGCGCCGAGCTGGTGCGGCAGGCGGTGGCGCTATTGCTCAAAACGCGCATGGCGCAAACGCCCGTTGACCTGAAAAACCATCCTGTTTTTGGCATGTGGAAAGATAATCCCGAGACGCAAGATGCAGTTGAATATCAGCGGCGTCTGCGCGCTGAGTGGGATTCTTAATGCCCGTTTTCGATACGAATATCGTTATCGATTATATAAACGGAAATGCTAAAGCCGCCGATGAATTAGGGAGATGTTCTGACCGGCTCATCAGTATCATGAGCTGGATGGAAATATTGGTGGGATGCAATACAATTGATAAAGAACAACAAGTTATAGAGTGGATGGCCGCTTTTTTTGACGTTGTGTATATCGACGATGAGATTGCCGCGCAGGCAGTGAATATCCGTCGCGATTTACGACTTAAATTGCCAGATGCTGTGATACTGGCCACGGCCCATCACCATAAAACAGTGCTGATTACCAGAGATCGCAAGGATTTTCCACTCAGTGTCCGGCCATCCGCATTCCTTATGATATTTAGCGTAATTTCTTATTTGACAAGCCGCCGATTATCAGTATATTCCACCTCCCTTTCACGACACTATCTATATTAAAGGACAACCGCGTGACCAAAAGAGTAACTGCCAAATATAAAATCAGCCGCCGCCTCGGTGCAAGCCTCTGGGGCGATGCCAAGGATCCTTTCAATAAACGCGCTTATGCGCCCGGCCAGCACGGTGCGGCGAAACGCAAGAAAACGTCGGATTACGGCACGCAGCTTCGCGAAAAACAAAAGCTCAAAGGCTATTATGCCAACATCACCGAGCGCCAGTTCCGCAAAATTTACACCGAGGCGCTGCGTCGTCGCGGCGATACCGGTGAGAACCTGATCGGCCTGCTCGAAACCCGCCTTGATACGGTGGTCTATCGTATGGGCCTCGTGCAGAGCATGTTCGCCGCCCGCCAGTTCGTGAATCACGGCCATGTGCGCATCAACGGCAACAAAGCCAACATCCCAAGCATGAATGTCAGCGAAGGCGATGTGATCGAAGTGCGCGAGAAATCCAAGCAGCTCACCAAAGTGCTGGAGATGATCCAGAACCCTGAGCGCAGCGTGCCGGAATATATTTCCTTCGATAAGGATGCGCTGAAAGCGACCTTCGTTCGTGTGCCGAAGCTCGCGGAAGTTCCGTATGCGACGATCATGCAGCCGAATGCGGTCATCGAGTTTTACTCGCGCTAAATTCACTAGGCTGGGCGGCTCGCTTGAAAACGCCGTGCTCGCTCGGTCACGTACTATGATGTACGCTCCTCGCTGTGCGCGCCGTTTCCTTCGCATCCACCTCAGCCTAGCGAATTTATATTTACAACTCTCTGATTTATATGGGTTCCGGCCCTCTTGTGCGTTGCCGCAAAAGGCTCTATAATGAGAGATGGAAAAGGCTCTAAGGAGTGAATAAATATGCAATTTACACCATCGAAAAATATCCCGGCTAAAGTCGTGGCGCTTCCGGCGCTTCCTTCGTCTGAGGACGGGCTGCGCCGCTATCTGCAGGAGATTGCGCGCTTCCCGGTGCTCACGCCGAAAGAGGAATATGACCTGTCGAAGCGCTGGAAAGATGACGGCGATGTGTCGGCGGCGCACCGTCTGGTCACGAGCCATCTGCGCCTGGTCGCCAAGATCGCGTTTAAATTTCGCGGCTACGGTTTGCCGATGAACGAGCTGATCGCCGAAGGCAATATCGGGATGATGCAGGCGGTCAAACGTTTCGAGCCGGATAAAGGTTTCCGCCTTGCCACCTATGCGATCTGGTGGATCAAGGCGGCGATTCAGGAATATATTCTGCGTTCCTGGTCCATGGTGAAGGTTGGCTCCAGCGCCACGCAGAAGCGCCTGTTTTTCAACCTGCGCAAGCTTAAAAATAAAATCGGCGCGCATGATGCGAACCTCACCAATGAGCAAATCACCGAAATTGCCGAAACGCTGGAGGTGGACAAGCAAGACGTGATTGACATGAATCAGCGCATGTCCGGGCAGGATGTGTATTTGAACAGCATGGCCTCGGCGGATGGCGAGGAGGAGAAGATCGCGTTCCTCGCCGATATGTCGGACAATCAGGAGACTCAGCTTGCCAACGCGCAGGAAAAAAACAACATGCGTAACCTGCTCAAGCGGGCGCTTTCCAAGCTCAACCCGCGTGAGCGCGACATCATCCTCCGCCGCCGCCTGAAGGAAGAGCCGGACACGCTGGAGGATTTAAGCCAGGCCTATAACATCTCGCGTGAGCGCGTGCGGCAGATTGAGGTGAAGGCCTTCGAGAAACTGCAAAAAGAAATGACGGGGGAAGCTGCGTAATTTTTATGTCGGTTCTGCGTGCGGTCTCCCATTTTTTCTCTCCACCGGCGTATCAGAACGAAGCGCACGCGCTCTATGTGGCGCTGGTGGCGCAGGCGCGCCAGCCGGAACTGTATACCGAATACGGCATTGCCGACACGGTGGATGGAAGGTTTGACGCCATCGCCCTGCATTTGTTTTTGCTTTCAGACCGTCTGAAAAAAGAAGGAAGCCCCGAAGCGCTCGCGCTGCTGCGCGCCACTACCGAAGTGTTTTTCGCGGATATGGACCGTTCGCTTCGTGAAATGGGCTCGACGGATACCGGCGTCGGCAAGCGCATCAAAAAAATGTCGCAGGCCTATTATGGCCGGGTGATGGCGTATCAAACGGCGGGGGATGACGAGGCAAAACTCACCGAAGCGCTGCTTCGCAACCTCTATCGCGGTGATCTCGAAAAACTTTCCGAAGCCCGCAAAATGGCGGGGTATGTGAAACGGCAGATTGCGATTTTGGCTGGGCAGCGTTTGGAAGATATAATCAGCGCGTGTTAGACGGTTTGTTATCCCGGTGGGGCACAATACGTCCGCCAATTTTGGCATATTCTTCCGGTGGAAAAGCCATGGCGTTTCGTTCGGGCCGCAAGTCCTTCGAGCGCGAGAGCGCACAGTTCTTGCAAGCATTTCCTGCTTTTTCTAGCGTGTCCTTCATTGCTTGCTGGGCGTTGGCAAAATGTTCACGTATATGACGGGGAAAAATGAACGTTTCGTCAGCGGCATTGGCCCACATGGCGGGCAAGGAAACGCTTTGGTTGGGGTCGCCGTTTAGGTGCACAAGATACCCGTCACTGCGTTCGCGATTCTTCCACGCGCTTATGATCTTCTCTTCAGTTTCGGGTGCCTCCCCCATTTTACCGCAAACAAACCAATGGTCCGCTTCGTTGCAGCAACCCAGCGCATTTTCAAACGTAATCACTTGCACGTCAGACCGAATGCGGCGCTGGCGTATTTCTTCCTGTGCTTTTTTTAATGTTGAAACCAGCATATGGTTATCCGGATGGGTAAGGTGAATGGCGCTGACGGAGTCTGTTGAATGTTTCCCCAATGCCCTGGCAGCAGCTACGGAGTCCTTCTCGCTACCAGCAAAGATTACCACCTCATTATCCTCACCAACTCCAGCCAATGTTTTTGCAGATATATAAGGGCTGACGGGCTTCAAATCTTTCAGAACATAGGTGCGAATCAGGTTGGTATCTTCAAACAGCTTATCCATAAGTGACTGAAGCTTTCGTGCAGCGTTTGGATGTTCTTCTTTGTAGTTCTTCCATCTTTCTCGAATCTGGTGGCTTACATGGTGTTCGCCAGCATTTCCGCTATCAAGACCGGTGGCAATTCGTAGTAAAAATTCATAAGCCTCTTGGCCTTGCAGTATCGCATTATCTCCATAACGCTGCTTTGCCAAACCCACAATATGTTGGGGAATCTTATCAATTTCGCTGCGGAAGCCAACATACAGGTGACGAGCACAGGTTTCTGGCACAAATAAATCGTCATTTCCTTTCCATGATTTTACCGCATCCTCATTTCCCTGGATGGGAACATTGATGATGGACAACTGCGGAAGAAGTTCGGAAAAGGGCATGGCCGTTTAAATATGCACCGCGCGGCCAAGCACGGCGAGGCCGGCTTCTTTCACCGCTTCGTTCAAGGTTGGGTGCGCGTGGCAGGTGCGGGCGATGTCCTCGGAGGAGCCGCCGAATTCCATGACCGATACCGCTTCGGCGATCAGCGTTCCCGCATGCGGGCCGATGATGTGCACGCCCAGCACCCGGTCGGTTTTCGCGTCCGCCAGGATTTTCACAAACCCGTCCGTCTGGCCCACGGCGCGGCCACGCGAATTGGCCATGAACGGGAATTTCCCGGCTTTATAGGCCACGCCCGCCGCTTTTAATTCCTCCTCGGTTTTGCCGACATTCGCCACTTCCGGCCAGCTATAGACCACGCCGGGAACCAGGTTGTAATCCACATGGGTTTTTTGCCCGGCCATGGTTTCCACCGCGGCCACGCCGTCTTCCTCCGCCTTGTGGGCGAGCATCGGGCCGGGAATCACATCACCGATGGCGAAGATGCCTTTCACGCTGGTTTCAAAATGGCCATCCACTTCGATGAAGCCGCGAGCGTTGGTTTTCACGCCCAGTTTTTCGAGTCCGAGGCCTTCCGTGTAGGGCTTGCGGCCAATGGAGACCAGCACCACGTCGGCCTCGATTTTTTCACCCTTGCCGCCGCTGGCAGGCTCCACCGTGACGGTGACGCCTTTGCCCTTGGCATCGGCACTGGTCACCTTGCTGCCGAGCTTGAATTCCATGCCCTGTTTTTCCAGGATGCGCTGGAACTGTTTGGAAACTTCCGCGTCCATCGGCCCGCCGATATGGTTCAGGAATTCCACCACCGTCACCTTCGCGCCTAAGCGTTTCCACACGCTGCCCAGCTCCAGCCCGATCACGCCGCCGCCCACCACCACAAGGTGGCCCGGCACTTTGGAGAGCGCGAGCGCGCCGGTGGAGGAGACGATTTTCTTCTCATCCACCTCCACACCGGGAAGCTTCATCACATCGGAGCCGGTGGCGATCAGGATGCGCTTGGTTTTAAGCGTTTCCTTGCCGACGGCCACTTCGGAAGCGCTTTTAATGCTGCCTTCGCCCACCACATAGGTGACTTTATTTTTTTTGAACAGGCCCTCGATGCCTTTGGTGAGGTCCAGCACCACCTTGTCTTTCCGTGCCATCATGGTGGGTAAATCCACTTCCACCTTGGCTTTGATGCCATATTCGGCGAAATGCTCTTTCGCATCGGCGAATTTTTCCGTCACCTCCAGCAGCGCCTTGGAGGGGATGCAACCCACATTCAGGCACGTGCCGCCGAGGCTGCCGCGCTTTTCCACACAGGCCACTTTCATGCCGAGTTGGGCTGCGCGAATCGCCGCCACATAGCCGCCCGGGCCGCCACCAATGATTACCAGATCAAATTCAGACATATCATTTCCCATTCTGTAAAAATAACGAGACTGCATTGTGCAGCTTCGGAAGTTCAATTTCAATCACCTTACGGACGATTTCGGGGTCAACATCGCCCAGATAATCATGCACCAACACATTACGGAAGCCGCGAATGCGATGCCAGTCAATACCGGCTATCTGGGCTTTGGTGGCGTCGGAAAGGCGCGTGGTTGATTCCGACATGATTTGTAATGCCCGCAACACGGCGAACCATTTTTCCGGGAGGGTGTGGAAACTCGATTCTACTCCGGCGGTGAAGTTCCGCACATGCGAGATGGATTCCAGTATATGTTCCAGAAAGATCCGGTCATCGTAGGCCTTCATAGCGGCGTTGCCTCTTTCAGAACATCCGCTCGCAACCGGTGATAAAGGCCGGATTCAAACACAAGGTCAACATGGCGGTGGGTCATATTCGCAAGGCTTTCCTGAAAATCAACAAAAGCCAGGGGGTCGCTTGCATCCTTCACATTGACCAGTATGTCCAGGTCGCTATCCGCCGTTTCCTCGCCGCGTGCGACAGATCCGAAAACGCGCACATTGGTGAGACCGCAATCCTCAGCGGTTTGAAGGATGATATCGCGTTTTGCGCGCAGTTCGTCGAAAAGAGTCATGCGCCGGATTATAAAGATTTTTATGATAAAGCCAAGGGGCTATATTTCACCACCTCGATGATGGCCCGGCCATAGCGGCGTTCATAGAGTTTTTCAAAATGTTCCGGCAGTTTCACGCTTTCTTTCTCGTCATGCTCAAGCACGAGGATGGCGTCTTCGGCCAGCCATTTTCCCTTATGCAGGCTTTCAAGCGTCGGTTCGATCAGCTTGCTGAAATAGGGCGGGTCGATAAAAACCAGCCCATAAGGGCTGGCGCTCGGTCCCAGCTTGCTGGCGTCCGCCGGGAGGAAGGCGCAGTTCGCATCCTCTTTCATGCTGCTCGCGTTGTGGCGGCAGATACTGATGGAATCACGCGCCTTATCGATGAAGGTGGCGTGTGCGGCCCCGCGTGAAAGCGCTTCCAGCCCGAGGGCGCCGCTGCCTGCGAAACAATCCAGCACCCGCTGGTCGACCACGGCGTGATGGTCGAGGCCGAGCTTGCCATGGGAGAGGATATTGAAAATCGCCTCGCGTGCGAAGTCGGACGTCGGGCGGATATTTTTATCCGGACCCACCTCGATTTTCCTGCCCCTGTGTTTCCCGGTGATGATACGCATTATTTTCCTACGAAACTTTCCAACATCTTCTTCGGCACCTCTTTTACCTCGCCGCGCTCCAGTTTTCCAAGGATAAACGGGCCATAGGAGATTCGTAGCAGGCGGCTGACCTTGCAATCGAAATGCTCGAATATTTTGCGGATTTCGCGGTTTTTACCTTCCTTGAGGCTGACGGTGAGCCATGTGTTGCCGCCTTGCTTGCTGTCGATCACCGCGTCGACGCTGCCGTAATGCACGCCGTCGGCCACCACGCCTTTTTTCATTTCCACTAGCATGGCCGCCGGGATATTGCCATAGGCGCGCACGCGGTATTTGCGGATCCAGCCGTTGCTGGGCAGTTCCAGCTTGCGGGCGAGCGCGCCGTCATTGGTGAGCAGCAGCAATCCTTCGGAATTGAGGTCCAGCCGCCCGACCGAAATCACCCGTGGCATGGTTTTTGGCAGGGCGGCGAACACGGTGGGCCGTCCTTCCGGGTCTTTATGGGTGGTCATCAGGCCTGCGGGTTTGTGATAGAGCCACATCCGCGTCGGTTCGCGCTCCAGCAGCGTCTGGCCGTCGGCGACGATCACATCCGCCTCGGTGACATTGAGCGCGGGCGAATGCACCACCTTGCCGTTTACCTTCACGATGCCCGCTTCGATCCATTGCTCCGCCTCGCGGCGC
>JANRKF010000017.1:0-14212 GCA_033763575.1 Alphaproteobacteria bacterium
CGCGTCGGTTCGCGCTCCAGCAGCGTCTGGCCGTCGGCGACGATCACATCCGCCTCGGTGACATTGAGCGCGGGCGAATGCACCACCTTGCCGTTTACCTTCACGATGCCCGCTTCGATCCATTGCTCCGCCTCGCGGCGCGAGCACAGCCCGGCGCGGGCGATGCGTTTGGCGAGGCGTTCGCCGGGATGGGCGGAGGCGGTAGGTTTGGTCATGATTTGCACGCCGCCACAAACGCCTCGAATATCTTCGCGTCCGCCGCGTCCACATGATATTCCGGGTGCCACTGCACCCCTAAACAAAACGGGTGGGCAGGAAATTCAATTCCCTCAATCACTCCATCGGAGGTCGTCGCGTTCACGATGGCGCCGGGCGCCGGGGTGCCGACGGCCTGGTGGTGGGCGGTATTCACATCCACCCTGTTTTTTCCCACGATTTTATGCAGCAACGTGCCTTCCTTGACACTTACTTCGTGTCCCGGCTCGGTGCGCGGGTTTTTCTGCTCATGCTCCAGCGCGTTTGGAACAGTATCGGGAATATGCTGGATCAGCGTGCCGCCCAGGATCACATTCAATAATTGCTCGCCGCCGCAGATGCCCAGGATCGGTTTTTTCATTTCGACACAGCCTTTGGTGATCGCCCACTCGAATGTGGTGCGGCGCTCTTTCAGCGTGGTTTTTTCGTGCATGGAGCTGTCGCCGTAAAGCGCGGGGCTAACGTCGAACGCGCCGCCGGTAATCATCAGCCCGTCAATCAGCTCGAGATAATGCGGCACCAGCGCCACCTCATGCGGCAGGGGCAGGGGAATGGCCCCCAGGCTGCTCACCGCCGCGCAATAATTTTCCCGCAGCGCATACCATGGCAGCTTCGAGTAAGTCTTTGTTTCCTCGTAATCGAGGGTGATTCCAATAATGGGAAGGCGAGGGGGCATGATCTAATCTGGGGTTATAAGCATTTTTTTAACATATAGCTGCTTTGATGGGAATATGAAAAACGTTTCCATCGCAACCGTTGCCGGTACCATCTTTGGCTTTCTGCTGATTCTTGGCGCGATTTTGCACGGCACCAATAATTTCTTTTCCTTCGTAAGCCTGGAAGGGTTCCTGATTGTGATCGGCGGCTCGATCGCCAACGCCTATATGAGCTACAGCGCCACCTCGGTCGAGCAGGCGTTTGTCGCGATGTTCCATATGATGCAGAAAGCCAAGGCGACGCATGAGGGCCTGAACGCCGAGATCATGCGGCTGATGAAATGGTCCTATATCGTGCAGGCGCGTGGCTTCGTCGGGCTGGAGGACGAGGTCGGAAGTAAAATCAAGGAGCCGCTCATGAATTACGGCATGAACCTGGTCATCAGCGGCTACAAGCCGGAGGCGGTGCGCAGCATGCTGAACACCGCGGTCGAATCGGAGTTCGAGCGGCGCATCATGCCGGTGGCGGTGCTGCGCAACATGGCGTCGACTGCCCCGGCCTTTGGCATGGTGGGCACGCTGGTGGGCATGGTCATCATGCTGCAGAATATCCAGGGCGATATGACGATGATCGGCACCGGCCTTGCGGTGGCGCTGCTTGCGACATTATACGGCATCATCATGGCGCGCCTCGTCTGCCTGCCGGCGGCGGACAAGCTGATGCAGAAAGAGGAAATCATGCGTTTCCGCAACTACCTGCTCACCGAAGGGCTGGTGATGCTCTGCGAGAAACAGACGCCGCATTTCATGCAGGACAAGCTCAACAGCTATCTCGATCCGGAAAATCATTTCAACCTCGATATTCATTTAAAAAAACCGGCGGACGGTAACGAGCATAAGGCAAGCGCATGATACCGAAACGCCCGGTGAAGCAGGAAGAAAACGTCGATGCCTGGCTCATGAGCTATGCCGATATGATTACGCTGCTTTTGTGCTTTTTCATTATTTTCGTGTCGGTCTCCGAGCCGAAGAAAGATAAGATTTCGCAGATCGCCGAAGGCATGGCCGGGAAGTTCGGCATGGTGGCGTACAGCACGCCGTTTTTAAGCGCGGTGAAGGCGCTGCAGGCGACGGTGGAGGAAAACCAGCTTTATAAGGACGTGGCGGTGGAGGGGACGTCTAAATCGCTTTCCATGGAGCTGGCCACGCACCGTTTCTTTAAATCCGGCGGGGCCGAGATCGACGAGGCGACGATGCCGGTGCTGCAGCAGATGATCGGGGTACTCACGAAGGGTGAGCTGGCGCAATACAGCATCAGCATCGAATCGCACACGTCCGACGCGCTGCCGCAATCCGGCCTGTATAAGAACAATTGGGAGCTTTCCTCGGTGCGGGCGGCCAAGCTCGCCGAGTATTTCATCCGCAACGGTGTGCCGGCGGCGAAGATCCGCGCCGTGGGGTATAGCGATTCTCGCCCGAAAGTGCCGAACCTCGATGCCCGCGGCAATCCCATCGAGGAAAACCGCCAGCGCAACCAGCGGGTGACGGTGCGGTTGGAGTAGAGCATTGACACGTGTAACGTTATATGTTACAGTGCTGCATGATCTTGGATTTTCGAGATAAGCGGCTGGAGGGGTTTTTTAAGTTAGGAAAGACTAAAGGCCTGAATCGGGCCCATCTCAAAAAATTGCGATTTATACTTGCTGCGCTTGATGAGGCCTCAGGCCCTGACGATTTGCAGATGCCGGGGTTTCGGCTCCACCCTCTCGTCGGTAACCTGAAGGGATATTGGGCGATAACGGTTGCGGCCAACTGGCGCGTTATTTTCCAGTTTAAGGGCAATGATGTGCAATACGTAGATTTGGTAGATTATCATTAGGAGGAAATATGATGTATAACCCGCCCCATCCGGGGGAAATGGTTTTAGAAGAATGCATTAAGCCGCTGGGACTGACGATTACGGCAGCGGCAAGCTCACTTGGCGTCAGCCGCAAAACATTGTCGGAGTTAGTGAATGGCAAGTTCGGCGTATCGGCGGATATGGCGCTGCGTCTTTCCAAGGTATTTGGTGGCTCTGCCGAGATTTGGCTACGCCTGCAATCCAAGCATGACCTTTGGGAAGCCACGCAGCGCATGAAAAAATGGAAACCCAAAACGAGTTATATCGGCCAGGAAGCGCGAGTTTAGCGCCCTAAAGTCGCCATCAGTTCCGCCTATAATGTCACCCCGCATTTATTGCGGGGTCTGGAGCCATTGGTTAGAGCAGTGGGTTAGGCTCTGGATCCCCGCCTTCGCGGGGATGACGTGGAATGTTATTTCCCCAGCACGTCCATCAGCTCGGAATATTCCCGTTTGCTCATGCCGGAATTTTCCTGCGTGGGATTTTTTCCAGCAAGCATTTGCTTCACCACTTCGAGGCCTTTGGCGGAGAGCTGCGTGCCGCCGACACGGTAATCCATAAACGCCTGGGTGGTGATCGGCACCCAGGCTTTGAGCGCTTCCAGCATCACCTCCGCATAGGCGCGGATTTCATATTGGGCGTGGGAATCGGCACGAAGCGATAAGAAATGCATCAAATTATGCAAATCGATTTTCCAATACCACTGGGTGTAGAAATTCACCGGCAGGTTCATCCGCGCCAGTTCGCGGGCGAGGCCGGGCTTGCTCTCGTCGAACACATTGCCCGCCTCGTCGCAATTCATCATCTCTTCGTAATGCGCGTAAGCATTCACCGAATCGGCTTTCAAAATTTCCAGCACGCGCTCTGCCTCGGCACCTTCCAGCACATCGCCGCGGCCCTGGCGATTGCTTTGCGATTGCGCCGCCAGATGTTCCGGGGCCGGAATATAAAATTCCTTATCCATAATCGAATAGCGCCCGGAATATTCATTCACGTTCGCCGTGCGGTGGCGGATCCATTGGCGGGCGATGAAAATCGGCAGCTTGATATGGAATTTGATCTCGCACATTTCAAACGGCGTGGTGTGGCGGTGGCGGAGCAGGTAATTAATCAGCCCGGCATCCTCGTTCACTTTCTTCGTGCCAGCGCCATAGGATACGCGTGCGGCCTGCACAATCGCGGAATCCGTGCCCATATAATCGATCACCCGCACAAACCCGTGGTCGAGCACCGGCATGGCCTTGTAAAGCATCGCCTCCAGCCCCGGTGACACATCGCGGATGGTGGAGCGTTTCTGATCGCGTTGTTGTTCGATTTCAGCTTGTTGTAAGGAATTTAAGGCCATAAATGAGGGTCTTTGGTTGTTAGTCTTTAGTCTTTAGTAATTACAGGTTTACCCATAAAGTAAATCAAAATTTCCAACGACTAAAGACCAAAGACGAAAGACCCCCTTTCCAAACCCCCAAAAATGCCCTATAGTAATAAAGTCACCTCGGTGACTATGGCGATAAACGCAGCTCAGAATAGACGTATTGGACCCGGGGGCAGAACCCGGCGCCTCCACCTAAGTTCGCAGTTAACGAGCGAAGCGAGTGTTACGAGAACTTAGCCCTCCGAAGCCTTGGCGAAGGATGGGCTGGTAACGCGGGCAGCGAATTTTGGCGGGGGCGAATCAGGCTCGACAAGCGTAATAAAGGTGTTGTTTTTGCTCGTGATGATACTGGCGTAACCAGGTCACAATCATAAATGCTAACGATAACGTTGCATTTGTTGCGGCTAACGACAACGCAGTCGTAGCTGTTCGCGCTGCTGCCTAACGGCACACGCGGGCACTAGCTCGTAACACGGCCATTGGAACGGGTGCCGGGTAACAGAAACCCGTTCTACTATCCCACGCGCAGCGCTTCAATCGGTTGCAGCTTGGCGGCTTTATAGGCCGGGTAGATGCCGCTCGCGATACCGACGCCGGAAGCCACCGCCAGCGATATCATCACCGACCACAGGCTGTAATAGACCGGCACGTCCAGGTAGCGTTCGGCCATGAATCCCAGCCCGAATCCCAGCAGTAATCCGAGGATGCTGCCGACGAAGGCAATGAAGATCGCTTCCAGCAGGAATTGTGCGAGAATAACGCGTTCGCTGGCGCCGATGGCTTTCCTGATGCCGATTTCCCGCGTGCGTTCCGATACGGTGACCAGCATGATGTTCATGATTCCGATGCCGCCGACCACCAGCGAGATGGAAGCGATGGAGGCGAGCAGGATCGACATGGATTTGGTGGTGTCGGTGGCGGCTTTGGTGATGGATGAGAGATTGGTGATGGTGAAGTTGTCGGCCTGGGTGCTTTTGAGCCTGAAGCGCTTGCGCAAGGTGTCGCGAATTTCTTCGGTGGCTTTTGACATGTAATGTTTCGATACGGCCTGCACGGTCAACGTCTGCACGACGCCCTGCCAGTAGGTGAAGCCCCACAGCTTGGCCTGCGCGGTGGTGATGGGGATAAAAATCACATTGTCCTGGTCGCGGCCGTCGATGGATTGGCCCTTGGCTTTGAGCGTGCCGATGACGCGGAAGCTGATGGAGTTGATCTGGATGCTGCTGCCCACCGCCTCGCGGCCGCCGAATAATTTATCCGCCACGGTGCTGCCCACCACCACCACGCGCTCGCCTTTTTTGACATCCTCATTGCTGTAGCCGATGCCGCTTTGCATCTCCCAGCCGCGGATTTTGACGCCGGCTTCGGTGGTGCCGATCACGCCCGTGCTCCAGTTGCCGAAAGAGGAGCGCACCTGGAAGGTCCGGTATTCGGTGAAGGCCGCCGCATAGCCGACCGAAGGAAGCTGTGAGAGGATGGCGGCGTCGCGGATGGAGAAGCTCGAATAGCTTGAGCTTTGCAGGCCTTTGGCGTTGGTGGCTCCGGGCGTGATGATGAGCAGGTTGGTGCCGAGCTGCTTGATGGCCTTTTCCACCTGCCGGCTGCTGCCGGTGCCGATCGCGATCATGAGCACGACCGAGCCGACGCCGATCACGATGCCGAGCATGGCGAGGAAAGTGCGCAGGCGGCTGGCGGAAATCGAAACCCATGATTCGCGGATGAGGGCGCTGGCTAACATATCGGTCCTTCAGCTCCCCCCTCAAGGGGGGAGTTAAAGCATGATTCGCGGATGAGGGCGCTGGCTAGCATATCAATACATCGGCCCGTCATAAATGATTTCGCCGTCTTTCACCTGCACCAGGCGCTCGGCGTAGCGCGCCACATCCTGCTCGTGGGTAATCAGTATGATGGTGATGCCGCTCTCATGCAGCTCGCAGAAAAGCTGCATGATTTCCTTGCTGGTTTTGCTGTCGAGATTGCCGGTCGGTTCATCGGCCAGGATCAGTTTGGGGTCGCCGGCCAGGGCGCGGGCGATCGCCACGCGCTGCTGCTGCCCGCCGGAGAGTTGGGTCGGCAGGTAATTGCGATGGGTGGAAAGCCCAACTTTGTCGAGGAATTCTTCGGCCCGCAGGAGGCTTTCCCTGCCGTTCATCCCGGCGTAGCGCAGCGGCAGGGCAATATTTTCGATGATGGTGCGGCGTGCGAGCAGGTTGAAGCCCTGGAACACGAAGCCGATGGTCTTGTTGCGGATTTCGGCGAGGCCGCGCTCGTTATAGTCGTTGATGTCCTCGCCGATCAGCGTATAGGTGCCGGATGTCGGGCGGTCGAGCGTGCCCAGCAGGTTCATCAGCGTGCTTTTTCCGGAACCGCTCGGCCCCATGATCGCGACGAACTCGCCCTCTTCAATCACAAGATCCACGCTCTTCAGCACCTGCGTCTTGGCGCCTTCGGCCTGCTCATATTCCTTGCAGATGGATTCAAGTTGAATGACGGCTTCCGGCATCGCTAATCCTCCTGCACCAGCAGGCCGGTGACGACGACATCGCCCTCTTTCAGCTCGTCGCTGCGCACCTCCACATAGAGATCGTCGCTGGCACCGGTCTGCACCGGCACGATTTTCAGTTTGTTGCCCTGCCACAGGTAGATTCTGAGGCCGGCATAATCACTCTCCGCATCCGCCGCCCTCTGGCTGCTTAAAATCCGCGCCATCGCGCTTGTTTTTTCCTTGGGCGGCGAGAAACGCAGGGCGGAGGCGGGCACGCGTAACACGTTATTGACGGCGGAGAGCACGACGCTGATATTGGCGGTCATGCCGGGGAACAGCGCCCGGTCCTTGTTTTCAAGCTTCACCACCACATTATAGGTAACGACGCCGGACTGGTTGTTCGGGCTTAGGTTCACGGCACTGACCACGCCGGTGAAAGCGCGGTTGGGAAAGGCGTCGACGCTGAACTGCACGGGCATGCCTTCGTGGATTTTGCTGATATCGGATTCCGGCACATTCATGTCGATCTTCATCACCCGCATGTCCTTGGCGATTTTAAACAGGTTCGGCGTCTGGAAATTCGAGGCGACGGTCTGGCCGCTTGAGACTTCCTGCTCGATGATGATGCCGTCGATCGGCGAGGTAACTTTGGTGTAGCCGAGATTCACCTCGTCGCGCTCCACCTGGTTTTTGATCGATTCGAGCTGGTTCTTGGTGCTCACCACATTCTGCCATGATCGCTCCAGCTCGACCTTGGCGACATAATCCTTGGCCAGCAGCGTCTTGATGCGCTCATAGTCTCGCTGGGCCAGCGTATAGGCGACCTGCGCGGTTTCAAGCGAGGCCTTGCTCTGGTTGAGTTGTGTGAGCACGATCGAAGGATCGATTTCCGCGAGCAGCTGCCCTTTTGTGACCTTGTCGTTCAGCTTCACATGCATCTTGGTGATCTGGCCGGAGACCTGCGTGCCGACGGTCACCACTTCCTCCGGCGAGATGGTGCCGGTGGCGGTGATCAGCTCGGCGATGGTGCCGCGGGTGATGATGTCGGTGCGGTAGGGGATGCCCACGGTTTTTTCTTCAAACAGCGCGTTGATGTAGGGTGCGGCGGCAAACAGCCCGCCACCGATACACAGTAAAATGAAAAGGCGCTTAAGGATTTTCATGGGCGGGCTCTTTCTTCAGTAAAGGGTCTTGGTATACTACCACGTTTGCCAGCGGCGGGAAATCAGCCGTTTCCGGTTCCACGGTGTTCAGGTCGAGCTCGCCGACGGCGCGCACCAGGTCGACCCGCGTCGACAGCAGGTTGAAGCGCGAGGTGAGGTTGTTTTGCAGGCTATTGCGGTAGGATACGAGCGCGTTCAGCACATCGAGGATCGAGCCAAGCCCTTCCTTGTAGCGGCCGAGCGTCACGTCTTTGAGCTGCCGTGCCACCGAAAGCGAGGCCTTGCTGGTCTCGAACGATTTTCGCGCCGTCGAATAGTTCTGCCAGCTGCGCAGCACGTCCTGTTCGA
The DNA here is from genome assembly GCA_033763575.1 of Alphaproteobacteria bacterium. Taxonomy (GTDB): domain Bacteria; phylum Pseudomonadota; class Alphaproteobacteria; order Rickettsiales; family SXRF01; genus JANRKF01. The sequence continues at coordinate 8,180 of JANRKF010000017.1, forward strand.
CGTTGCGCTCTGACTGGGTGAGTTGCAATTCCTGCGCTTCCAGCTGTTTGCGCTGCGAGCGTTCGGAAAAAATATTGCTGAACCCGGTGAAAATGGGAACGGTGACGGAAACGCCGATGGAGTCGGTGCGGAGGTTGTCGTTATTGAGCACATCCCAGTCGCTGAAGCTGCTGCCGGCATTGGCGGAGATGGTCGGCAGGGCGCGGCGCTTGGTGTTTTCCAGGCTGTCTTTGGCATTTTCCAGCTGCAGCCGGCGCGATTGCAGGTCGACGCGCTGCGCTTTGGCCTTCTCGATCAGCGCCGGAAGCTCCTTGTCAAACGGCGCGACCAGCAATGTGGCGTCGCTCAATTCATCGACGGTAAGGTCGGTGAGCGGCGCAAACCCCATCAACTGCGCCAGTGATGCGCGGGCGAGCGCCAGTGTATTGTCGGCCTGCTGCAGGTTAAGTTCGGACTGGGTGTAGTTGGTCTGGGCCTGCAAGCTATCTGAGAGCGGCACGAGGCCTAATTCATAACGTATTTGTGACGCATCGAGGGTGGCTTTGGCCAGCTCCAGCGTTTCCTCGGCGATCTTCAGGCTATTTTGCGCGGTGAGCACCTGGAAATAGCCTTGCAGGCTGCTGGCGATGAAGCCCTGCAGGGTCGAGTCATAGCTGAGTCCGGCTGCGACCAATGTGCGTTCGGCGATATCGAGCGTGGCTTCGCGCCGCCCGAAATCATACAGCACCATGCCGGCGGAGGCCGACAGGCTGCTACTTTTTGAGATGCCGGATTTGCTTCCTTCGGTGCGGACGCTGGTATCGCTTCCGGTGGCGCTGGCGGTCACGTCCGGCAGGAAGGAGGTGATGGTGACGTCGTAATTATCGGCGCTGGAGAGCAGTGACAGATAGGCCGCCCGCGAATCCGGGTTGTGGCAGATGGTGGCGATGACGACGTCGTTAAGCGCCAGCGGCTTGCTGGTATCGGGTGCTTCCGGGCAGTGGGCGGGTTTCAGTTCGGTGCCGTAGGGGGCGATTTTTTTCTGCGTTGCAAAGGGGTCGCCGATGCTCGGCAATTCCAGCGCATTCGCGGCAGGCGAGGCGAGCGCGACGGCGGCGCTGGCGAACATGCTCCCCAAATAACGATAAAAATGCCGTCGGTTCATCATTCACTCGCGGTTGTGGTCAGCCCACATCCTAGGGAAAACGGATTAAATTTTGGTTATGCTGGAAGGGATAAATGCTTGTATTTAACAATGTTTTCTTAATCTTTGACGGCGCCATCGGCGCTGAGTATGACGGGATATGTGGTAACCCGCTCATTATTAAGCGCTTATGCCGGGTGGGCGCGGGTCTTAATCTTGTCTTAACCCGCTCGTGGTTAGCTTGGCGCTGATGCTTCCGTTCCATGTAGGTTTTTTGCGATGAGCGCACCAGAAAACGAGTCCCATAAATCGACGATCCGCCCGTGGCGCGATGGGTTGGTGGTGGGGCTTGCCATGCTGGTGGCGACGGTGGCGTGCAGCACGGTGATGTATCGCTACGCCTCGAAAGGCCTGTTGCATGAGGTGCAGGAGACGCTGCTGCACGTGGCCCGCACGGCGGCGGTGATGACCGATGGCGACCTGCACCGGACGCTGGTGGACAACACGCAGAAAGGCAGCGCGGATTATCTGCGGGCGCAGCAACCTTACCGCGAGATTCTGGCCGCCAATCCGAATATCCGCTATATTTACACCGTCATTGAAAAAAACGGCAAGGCGTATTTCATCGTCGATACGCAGCAGCTGGCAGGGCTGGAGAAAATCCCGGAAAGCGAGCGCAAAGACACCGCCGATATCATGGAGGCCTATCCGGAAATTCCTGAGACGATGATGTATGCGCTCAAAGAGCGCAAAACGCTGGCCGAGGACATGCCTTACATTGACGAGTGGGGTACGTTTATCAGCGCCTATGTGCCGATCTATGACAGCAAACAGGAATATATCGGCATTGTCGGTGCGGACATCGACGCCACCGATTTCATTGCGCGGATGAATGCTGTGCGCCTTCCTTATTACCTTGGGCTGGCGTTGGCGGTGCTGTTTTCAGTGCTGGTGACGCTGGTTATCAGCCGTGTGCGTGCCGGGACCGCCTCCAAGATCGACGGAAAGGCGTTGGAAAGTGAAGAGGCGGTGGGGCATGGCAGCGAAAGAACCGCAGCCACTACGCGCATGATGCAGGCCATCGCCGATGCGCGGGCCGCGCAGGAAAAGCTGGAAACGCTTGGCCGGAAAGGCCGCGAATCCTTGTTGCTTGCCTATGCCGAGGCGCTTAAAAATTCCCAGCCGCATTTGGTGGAGACGCTGGCGCGTGACGCGAAGAAGACCATGAAAGACGCGCAGGCGGAAGTGGCGGCGTCGATCGATATTATCGGCAAAACCGTGCGCGATGCGACCCTGCCCGACATGGGGGATATGGTGCGGGAGCGCAGGCGCCTGCCGGTGGGCGTCGTTGGGCTGATCACCTCGTTTAATTTCCCGATGGTGGTGGCGCACTGGAATATCGCCCCGGCGCTGCTTGCCGGAAATGCGGTGCTGTGGAAGCCGTCGGAAAAGACGCCGCTGGCGGCGTTCGAATGCAAAAAAATTTGGGATGCGGTGGCCGGTGATTATTGCGATGCGCTGCAAATCGTGGGAGGCAATCGCGAGCTGGGCGCGGCCATGGTGGCGGATGAGGCGGTCGATATGATTTCGGCGACCGGCAGCGTGGCGATGGGCGAGGCGATCAAAAAATCGCTCGCTGCGAAAAAGAACAATAGCGTGCCGCCGATTCTGGAGCTGGGCGGGAATAATGCGCTGGTCATCGGCGCGCAGATGAATGACGATCACCTTGGTTTTGCGCTGGGCGCGCTGCTTTCCTCTTTCCTCGGCACCACCGGCCAGCGCTGCACCAACACCCGCCGCCTGATCGTGCATGAGCAGTGGTGTGAAAAAACCGTTTCGGGTATGGAACGATTGCTGGGTGAATTTATCGCCTCCGGGGCGATGCGCGATCCGGAGAATATTTATGGGTATAATGCGCTGATCGACCGGGATGCGATGGAGCGTTTCGCGCAGGCCAAAGCGCAGGCCGCCGCCGAGGGCGGGCGTATTTTATTCGGCGGCGAGGGTGAGCCGGCGCTGGCCGTCATGCCGTCGCAAACCTCGATCATGCACACGGAAACTTTTGCGCCGCTGCTTTATATCGTGCCGTACCGGGGCGATATTCGCGATGCGATGGCCTTGGTAAATGCGCCGGACAATGCCGGTCTGGTCAATGGCATCTACACGCTCGGCGCCGGGGAAGTGGCGGAGTTTATCCTGCTGAACCAGGCCGGGCACAGCGTGGTCAACTCCCCCAAAGGCACCGGCACCCCGGCCTTCGGCATGGGGTTCGGCGGCAACAAGGCGTCCGGCGCGGGCGAAATATTATGGGGCGGCGATCCGCTCGCGGCCTTCACCAGGCCGGGCGGCACCAGGCGCGTCGCCATCAATAAGCTTATTCCGCTGTCGTGAACGTATATAGCCAATACACTTACTTATTGGCTATGCAAATCGAGGCCGAAAGCGCGATTTGCCGCGCCGTAGGCAGCGTCCGAATGCGCGAGCATACGGTTAGTATATGTGAGCGAGAGCAGCGCGAACCAGCCATGAGCTTTCGTCCCATGTGGCCGCAAGCAGGTGGCCACGGGGACATATTATTATTCCGCTGGCAGGGTAACGAACACGCCGTTGCCTTCGCGGACGATCTTCACCATCACAAATTTCCGCCCGGCTTTTTTGGCCGCCTCGAAAATTTTATGAAGCGCTGCGACGCTTACGGTCGGTTCGCCGTTGGCTTCGATGATGACGTCGCCGCGACGCAGGCCGCGCTTGAGCGCCGGGCTGTCATTTTCCACACGCAGCACGACCATGCCTTTCAGCGAATCGATCAGGCGCAGCTCGCCGCGCAGTTGCTTGTTAAGCGGCACCAGTTCCATGCCGAGGAATTTGCTGCTGCCCTGCGCGCTTGGGCCGTTGCTGCCATCGTCATCCTTGCCCTTCTTTCCCTGCTCGTCGGTCGGGTCTTCCTGTTCGCCGACCTTGATTTTGGCGGTGATGGATTTGCCTTGGCGCAGATAGGTGATGTTGACGGTGGAGCCGATTTTCGTTTCGGCGACAATGCGCGGCAGGAAGCGCATTTCGGTGATGTCCTTGCCGTCGAAATTCGTCACCACGTCGCCGCCTACCAGCCCGGCAATCGCGGCGGGGCCTTTCGGGTCGGTTTCTAAAATCAGGGCGCCTTTGGCCTTATCCATGCCGAGGCTGTCGGCCATTTCGTCGGACACTTCCTGGATTTTCACGCCGAGCCAGCCGCGATGGGTGCGCCCGAATTCCTTGAGCTGCGCGATGATGGGCTTGGCGAGTGCGGTTGGAATGGCGAAGCCGATACCGACGCTGCCGCCGCCCGACGGCGAGAAGATGGCGGTGTTGATGCCGATGACTTCGCCGTTCGTATTAAACAGCGGGCCGCCGGAATTGCCGCGATTGATCGGCGCGTCGGTCTGCAGGAAGTCGTCGAACGGACCGGCGTTGATCGAACGCTGGCGCGCCGAAATAATGCCCTGCGTGACCGTGCCGCCGAGGCCGTACGGGTTGCCGATGGCGATCACCCAGTCGCCGACGCGCATCGCGTCCGAATCGCCGAAAGCGACGAAGGGCAGCGGGTGTTTGGTTTCAACTTTGAGCAGGGCGAGATCTACTTTTTTGTCGCGGCCGATGATTTTTGCTGTGTATTTATCATTGTTGGGCAGGGTGACGGTGATTTCTTCCGCGTCCTCGATCACGTGGTTGTTGGTGATGACATAGCCGCTGGCATCGACGATGAAGCCGGAGCCGAGGCTGGTCACTTCGCGCTCCTGCTGCGGTTTTCCCTGCATCTGCCCGAAGCGCTCGAAGAAATCGCGGAACGGTTCCATTTCCGGTGTGTTAGGCAGGTTGCCGAACATCTGCACGCCGCCGCTTTTGACTTTCTGGGTGGTCGATACGTTCACGACCGCCGGTGATAATTTTTCCACCAGGTCGGCGAAACCGGCGTGCGGCGGGCTGTTTTCCGCATGTGCGACAGGTGCGGTGAAAATGAGCGCGAAGGCCAGGAGAAAGAAACGAGCGTGCATGATAATTCCCATCATGAGTTGTGAGGATGGAGGTAATATAAAGTGCTGCCCGCGATTTTCAACTTACGATTACGACTTTGTCATCATCGTTATGCGAAGGAGCAGCCTGAGCCAGCCCTGAGCTCGCTTCATGCGAAAGCCAGGAGGCTTTCGCATGAAGCAACGACAAAGCCTACTCTTCGTCGATGAATTGCTTTTCGGCTTTTTCGTGACGCTCCTGCGCCTCGATGGTCAAGGTGGCCACCGGGCGCGCTTCCAGCCGTTTCAGGCCAATCGGGTCGCCGGTTTCTTCGCAATATCCATATTCGCCGTCTTTAATGCGTTGCAGCGCCGCATCGATTTTGCCGATGAGTTTCAAATAGCGGTTGCGCGTGCGCAGCTCCACCGCCGCGTCCGTTTCCAGCGAGGCGCGGTCGGCGATATCCGGTTCGCGCCAGTTTTCTTCTTTCAGGTTGTCAATCGTCTCCTGCGATTCGGCCAGCAGTTCGTCGCGCCATGCCACCAGCTTCTGGCGGAAATATTCCAGCTGGTTTTTATTCATGTATTCTTCTTTTTCGGTAGGCTTGTAACCTTTGGGTAGCGCTGCCATACGTAACGTCCTTTGAGATGGTAGATTGACGAAAGACCTGATCTTTTAGCAAACGCGGCGTAAATTGCAATCATCTAGATAGTGTGGTCACGAGAATTATGAATGAGGCGAAAACAGCAGGTTGCGAGAACCGCCGCGCAGTGTACAACGAAGTACATGAGCAGCGGAAGCGCAGTAACCGGCTGTTTGCAGCCATTCAGAAACGCGTGACGGCGCTATCTAATGAAAAATGGTTATATTTCGGCACGGGCGGCGAAGGCCATTTCCAGCTTGGCGAGTTCTACCGCCAC
>JANRKF010000018.1:0-39174 GCA_033763575.1 Alphaproteobacteria bacterium
TGATCTTCGGTGTGCCGTTCGACGGTTTCGGCACGCTGATCGGCGCGGTATTTTTGCTGTTCGGATTTCTTTTCATCATTCTCGGCATCATGAGTGAATATATCGGCATGATCTTCGAGGAAGTGAAAGCGCGACCGAATTTTATCGTGGAAGAAACCATCGGGTTTTCATAATGAAACTGTTGCTCACAGGCGCGAGCGGAGTGGTGGGTAGCGCATTATATACCGCCCTCAAAGCCGCCGGGCTTGACGTTACAACCCTTCCCCACAGCGAGCTTGCAAAGCCGCTTCCGGGTGCACCGCACACCGTCATCCACGCCGCATGGGAAGGTTCCGCCGGGCCAGAACGGAATGATGAGAGCCTGCTTGCCCGCAATATGGATATGAGCATGAAACTGTTGGAAGCGGCACGTGCGGCAGGTGCTAAACGCTGGATTAGTTTTGGCTCACAGGCCGAATACAGCCCGAATCTGCAAGACCCTATCGCAGAAAGCGCACCGACCGAACCTGCGACCGCTTATGGCAAAGCCAAGCTCAGACTTTGCTCCATGCAACAAAAATTCTGCGCGGCGCATGACATGGAATTCTTCTGGCTGCGGCTTTTTACATGCACAAGCGTGCGGCAACAACCGCCTTACCTTATTCCCACATTGGTCGGCGCGTTGCACACAGGCGCACTTCCACAACTCAACACTCCCCACGCTGTAGAGGATCTTTTACACGCAGAAGACATGGCAAACGCCGTGGTAAAAATTCTGGGCACAGAAGGAAAAGGTGGAGTGTATAATCTTGCATCCGGCGTGGGCGTGAGTGTAGCAGAAATCGCCCGTATCCTCACCCGGCATATGCATCCGACGCTTATGGAAAAACTGGAGACAGCGATCGCTTCAACTGCCTTGCCCGACACCCGCCGCGTGGCAGACATTGGAAGAATCACCGGAGCACTTGGCTGGAAACCCTCTATAGGGCTAGAAGAGAACCTCATTCGCATGGCTCATGCAGCCACGCATATGGGCGCGTAGAGTATCCGAATCATGCGCCTGTAATTGCCGGTAGCCCGCCGCCGTGTGAGCCAGCGCCTCCTCCAGCGTGAAGTGCGGCTTCCAGCCAAGCTCTTCACGCGCAAGCGCTGAATCCAGCGCCAGCAGCGCCGCCTCGTGCGGCTGTTTTTGCCCCACCTCCACACGCCATTTCCCGGCCGGTTGCCAGAGGGCGGCAAACCGCGAAATCACCTCCTCTACCGGCACCACCGACGACGGTTCCGGCCCGAAATTATACGCAGGCGAAAGCGGTTTTTTATTTTCAAACATCGCCTGCGCCAACATCATATAACCCGATAGCGGCTCGACCACATGCTGCCATGGACGCAGCGCTTTCGGCGAGCGGATGAGCAGCTCTTCGCCCTGCGTAAAAGCGCGCACGGCATCGGGTAGCAAGCGGTCTTCGGCCATGTCGCCCGCGCCGATGACGTTGCCGGCGCGGGCCGTGCAGATGCGAATCTTTTCCGAATCAAACAATGACTGGCGGTACGCATGGGTGATGATCTCTGCCGCCGCTTTGCTGGCGCTGTAAATGTCGCGCCCGCCGAGCGCATCGGTTTCCTTATAGGCCTGGCCGGTCTCCAGATTCTGGTAGCATTTGTCGGTGGTGACAACGAGCGCGGCCTTGATCGAATCCACCCCACGGCAGGCTTCCAGCAGATGCGCGGTGCCGGTGACATTGGCGGCGATGGTGGAAAGCGGCTCGCGGTAGGAACGCCGCACCAGCGATTGCGCCGCCATGTGAATCACAATGTCAGGCGCAAAATTTGCAACCGATGCTTTGAGCGTCGAAAGCTCTGCTAAATCGGCCAGCGTGTTTTGTTCAAAGCAAGCGGAAAGCTTTAGTGAATCATAGAGAGCGTTATCATCTTCCGGCGGCAGCGCATAGCCTGCAAGCTTTGCTCCCAGCGTATGCAACCATACGGTAAGCCATGCGCCCTTGAAGCCGGTATGACCGGTGAGAAAAACGCGCTTGCCCGCCCAGAAAGAAAGAGAGCCCGTCATCGCGAGGCCGAAGGCCGTGGCGATCCATTCTGCTGGATTGCCGCGTCGCTACGCTCCTCGCAATGACACATAAGACATGCTTGCATTACTTCTCCCACACCGCCCACGGCGCTTTTTTCGAATCCCAAAGTTCCTCCAGCGACCGTTTGTCGCGCAGCGTATCCATCGCCATCCAGAAACCGTCATGGGCGTAGGACATCAGTTCGCCCTGCTTTGCGAGCGTTTCAAGCGGCGCTTTTTCCCACACGGTGCTATCGTTTTTCAGCAGGCTGAACACGCTGGGTTCCAGCACGAAAAACCCGCCACTGACGCGCGTGTCTTTATTGTCGATTTTCTCGGAGAACCCCAGCACCTTGCCTCCCTTGCTATCCAGCACGCCGAAACGCCCCGGCGGTGTGACGCCAATGACGGTGGCTTTCTTCCTGTGTTGTTTATGGAAGGAGATGAGTTTTCCAATATCAATATCCGCCACGCCATCGCCGTAGGTGAAGCAAAATGTTTCCTTGCCCACATAATCCCGCACAGCTTTCAAGCGCCCACCGGTCATGGTGGAAAGGCCGGTTTCCACCAGCGTCACCCGCCAATCCTCCGCCGTGCTGTTATGCACCACCATCTCACCGGTTTTTAAATCCACCGTCAGGTCGGAATGGTGGCGGAAATAGTTGGTGAAATATTCCTTGATGACATAGCCCTTATAGCCGAGGCAGATAATGAAGTCCTTGATGCCGTGATGCGCATAGCTTTTCATGATGTGCCACAATATAGGCTTGCCGCCGATACTCACCATCGGCTTGGGGAGATGGTCGGTTTCTTCGCTGATGCGGGTGCCCAGGCCACCGGCAAGAATTACGGCTTTCATTGTGTGTCTCTCCAGATGGTTTTAAAATCCCGGTAGTCTTTCAGGCGACAGCGCGGTTGGTTGAACGGCCCGATATTGGTGCCCAGCAGAATATCCATCTCCCGGTCAAATACAAGCCCGGTCAGCGCAAGATTTACCCTGACTGCACTCGGCGGCTCGCCTGACAAGGGCGCAATGCTCAGGCAGCGGCTATATTCGACCGGCACGATCAGCAAGGCTTTCCCGGCGCTTTTCGCACGGATGTGGTAGCCGCCGCGCTCAAGGATGATGCTGTGTTCAGCGATGGGCGCAAGGCTATCCGGCACGGCTTTGCCAGCGATAATGGCGTGGCTCTGCGAAAATCCCTTCCGCTTCATGGCGGCCACCACCTCCTGACCGGTTTCCACCTGTATGATGCGGGTAGCGGCAACGCCCTGGGTATTTGCGTTCGGGATTTCCAGCAGGCTTAGCGGGCGCACATTGGGCAATGAGAGGGTGCCGTGATGGACCAGCCCGTCGCGGTGGGCATCCATCGTCAGCAGGAAACGCACGCCGAGCATCGCCAGTATCCGTTCGTTGATATGGGAAAAATTGGTCCATGAACGCCCCTGCTTATCGTTCGGCAGGGTCAGGAACTCCCGCACCAGGCGGTAAAAAGCTGGGGTGATGAGCTGGTTATATTCATGCAGCGTCGGGATATTATAAAACCACAAACCACTGGTCTGGTGATCGTTATGGCCAACGATATTCATCTGGTAGGCATAGCGCGTTTGCACGCGCAGCCCGCCCGGAAGCACGGTCGCCACACGCCCGGCAAACGGCGTGTCCGGCAGGGCGGGAATCTCCTGGCCCAGTATGTTGGTAATCGGCGTATTGCGCGGCGGCATGGCATAGCTTTGCAGCATGTTGCGTTCGCGCTGCGGCGCTTGCGAAAGCAGCACTGCGCTCATCCCCGCGACCAGCAGCGGCGCGCCTGCCACGCGGAATACCGGGGTAAACCAGCATACCATTTTCGACAGGTAAAAAGATGAGAACAAGGTGTAAAGCGCAAAGAAAGTCATCTCGGTATAGATCGGCGGCGGGCCGTTCCAACCGCCGGAGAGCTTCAATAATCCCGCAGCGAGTCCGGCATGCAGCAGCTGCCCCAAAAGCGTGACGATGGCGGGAATGCGCAACTCCTCATCCCGCCTGTGTATCGCCCACACCGCCCCTGCTGCCGTCAGTAAAAACAGCCACGGGCCAAAGGCGCGGTCGGCGATATGCCCCTGAAAAAGGATGCTCGCAAATTCGGCGGCGGCAGGATAGCTGTCGGCCAGTTCGGATAAGAAGAACCCGCTGCTGGTGTATAGCAACAGGCCCAACACATATTCCACCCAGCCGAGCGCCGCGCAAATGGCGAGCACAGCAATGGCAGCGACAAGCTTGCGGAGACGCACCTCTTTCGTGGAAAAAATCATCGAAACGATGAAACTTATCGCAAGCAACGGCGCGAGCAAAATGGTGGCAGCCGGGCTTCCCGCAATCATCAGGAAAATGGCGGCGAGCAGCGCCAACCCATAGGCGGCGGTTTTTTTCCAGCCGCCCTCGCCCATGCGGCGGATGCCGACATCGCCGATGGCAGCAGCAAACATATACCATACGAAGAGCGGCGAAGATGCGGTGACGGCATAAATACGCACATATTTATCGAAATAAGGAAACATGAGCATGGTCAGCAGCCACGCCGCCGCCAGCGATACCCCGCGTGGGAAACGGTAGTTCCAACCGGTGATAAGCACGGTCGCAAACATGAGCGCGGCGAACCATGCGTAAATGGCAGCGGGGAAAAAATGCCCTTCGCCGTCCATAAACGGCAGCCAGAAACCGGGCATGAAACTGAGATTGATCGGGAAGGAAATATTGCCGATGCCTTGCAGCATATTGCCGTGGAGGTCCGGTGAAATTCCATAAAACATGAGCTGTTCCCGCGCCAGCGCGAGCAGCATCGGCCCGTCATTGCCAATAAAGAGCCGCCCCGGATTATGGGAAAATGCAAACAGCGAAAAGACGACAAGGAGCATGAGGTGGAATACCGTCATTGCGAGGGAGCGTAGCGACCGCGGCAATCCAGTTTGGATTGCTTCGCCTTCGGCTCGCAATGACGAAGATTTCATTTCCGAAGCTCCTGCACCATTTGGCGGAACGTTGCCACCATGTAATCGCGCCGCGCGGCGTCGATGCCCGGCCACACACCCACCCAGAAGCTGTCATTCATGATTTTATCGGTGTTTTTCAACTCCCCAACCACCCGGTAATTCACCCCTTCAAAGGCCGGTTGCCGCGTGAGGTTCCCAGCGAATAAAAGCCGCGTGCCGATCTTTTTCTGCTCCAGATACACGGTGGCATCGCGCCGCGAAAAAGGCGCGCCATCGCGCAAGCTCAGCATAAAACCGAACCAGCTTGGCTCGGAATTCGGCGTCGCTTCCGGCAGGACAAAAAATTCATCCAGCCCCTCGGCGAGGAACGCTTTTTTCAGCGCATCGAAATTCTCGCGCCTTGCGGCAATGAACCCATCCACCTTCTCAAGCTGCGACACGCCGATGGCGGCCTGCATATCGGTCACCTTCATGTTGTAACCTAAGTGACTATAAATGTATTTATGGTCATAGCCGTGCGGAAGCCCACCCAGCTGCCAGTCAAACCGCTTTTCGCAGGTATTGTCTTTGCCGGAGGCACACCAGCAGTCACGCCCCCAGTCGCGGTAGGATTCAACGAGCGTGGCGATGGATTTCCTGTTCATCAGCACCGCGCCGCCCTCGCCCATGGTGATGTGGTGGGCGGGATAAAAACTGAGCGTCGCCACATCGCCGAACGTGCCGACGGAGCGCCCGGCATAGGTGGCTCCCAGGGCGTCGCAGCAATCTTCCACCAAGTAAAGGTTATGGGCTTTGGCGAATTCCGAAACCGCCTGCAGGTTAAACGGGTTGCCCAGCGTATGGGCGAGCATGATGGCGCGGGTTTTCGGAGTGATCGCCGCCGCCAGTTTCTCGACATCGACGTTATGGGTGGCAAGCTCGACATCGACAAACACCGGCACGCAGCCATTTTGCACAATCGGCGCGACCGTGGTCGGGAAACCGGCGGCAACGGTGAGCACTTCCGAGCCCGCCACAATCCGCCGCTCATGCAGCTTCGGCGAAGTGAGCGCAGAGAATGCGAGCAGGTTCGCAGCGCTTCCGGACACGGTGAGCCGCGCATATTTCAACCCCATGCGCTTGGCGATCATCGCCTCGAATAATTCGGCGTAACGCCCGGCGGTCAGCCACATATCGAGCGAGGCATCGAGCAAATTGGAAAGATCGGCGGCATCCAGCACCTTGCCGGAAGCCGGAATATAAGTTTCGCCGGGAACGAATTTCGCTTCGCCCTTCGCCACCACATAGCGCGCCGAAAGGGCTAAAATCTCCGCGCGGATTTTTTCTGCTTCGCTCATAAAGCCTGAGCAATGTCCGCAACCAGATCCGCCGTGTCTTCAATGCCGGGGGAAAGGCGAATGAGACCGTCCGTGATGCCAATCTTCGCCCGCTCTTCGGCACCGATACTCGCATGGGTGGTGCTTGCCGGGTGGGTTGCGAGCGATTTCGCATTGCCAAGATTATTCGAGATGTCGAAAATTTTGAGCTTGTTCATGAACGCGAAGGCCGCCTGCTTACCGCCTTTTAGCTCCACCGCAAGCATCGGCCCGCCATGGCTCATTTGTTTTTTGGCCAGCGCATGCTGCTTATGGCTCGGAAGGCCGGGGTAATACAGTTTTTCCACCGCCTTGTGGCTATCGAGCAGTTCGGCGATCGCCTTGGCATTCGCCAGATGCCGCGCCATACGCAGCTCGAACGTCTCCAGGCTTTTTAAGAGCAGCCACGCGTTGAACTGGCTCATATGCGGCCCGGTATGGCGGCAGAACGGTGCGAGTGTTTCTTCCAGCCACTTCGTGTCGTTCGACATGATCGCGCCGCCCAGCGTGCGGCCCTGACCATCGAGATGCTTGGTGGTCGATACCATCACCACATCGGCGCCGAGCGCCAGCGGTTTTTGCGCCATGGCGGTGGCGAATACATTATCGACAATGAGCTGCGCGCCCGCCTTTTTGCAAAGGCCCGCCACGAAAGCAATATCGACCAATGTAAGTGTCGGGTTCGCCGGGGTTTCGACGAATACGCATTTGGTTTTCGCGGTGATGGCGTTTTTCCAGCCGGCCTCGTCATCGCCTTCCACCAAGGTGATGCTAATACCAAAACGCGGCAATATTTGCGTGATGATATAATGGCAGGAGGAAAACAACACCGCACTCGCCGCCACATGGTCCCCGGCGCGAAGCTGGCACATGAGGGCGGCAAACAGCGCCGCCATGCCAGATGCGGTGACCACGCAGCCGCTAGCCCCTTCCAGCAGGGCCAGACGCGCTTCGACCATCGAAAGGTTCGGATGGGAATAGCGGCCATATTTAAAGCCGGGGTTGCTGCCGTCGAACCGCGCCTCGCCCGCCTCCGCCGACTCATAGCTATAGCTGGAGTTGAGAAACAGCGCTTCCGACGTCTCCCCCCACGGGCTCATAAGCCTGCCGCCATGCACCAGCTGGGTGGAGAGCGCGTAATCTTGTATATCGTGCTTGGATTTGCTCATAAATTCCCGTATAAAACTGCTGTAATTCAGCATAGACGAAGGAAAAACCGGGTCAAGTCCGATGAAAGGCACCAATCCCATACGCCCGCCGATCCATGGTGACGGGTTGCGGCTTGCCGTCAAATCCATCTTCCCGACCTTGCAGGGGGAAGGGCCGCATGCGGGCGTACCCGCGGTGTTTGTGCGGCTCGGCGGCTGCAATCTCGCCTGCGATTTCTGCGACACCGATTTTGAGAATTTCGCCGATATGGAACTTGCCGCCATTACGATGGAGGTCAAAAAACAGGCCGGCGCGCTTTTTCGCCTTGCCGTCATCACCGGCGGCGAGCCGCTGCGCCAGAATATCGCGCCACTGTGCGAAGCGCTGATTGCAGAGGGCTTCACCGTACAGATCGAAACCAACGGCACGCTGTACCGCCCGCTGCCGGATGCAGTGCAGATCGTCTGCTCACCCAAAAACACCGGGCAAGGGTACCCTCCCATACGCGAGGATTTACTGGAGCGCATCACGGCGCTGAAATATATTATTTCCGACAGCCATCCGCATTACCGCGATGTGCCGGAAGCGCCGTCGCCGCATATCCCCGTCTATGTGCAGCCGATGGACGAATATGATGCACAGAAAAACGCCGCCAACCTCGCCCGCGCAACGCAGCTTGCCATGGCGCATGGACTCAGGCTATCTTTGCAATTGCATAAAATTGCGGGGATCCCCTAATGAAAAAAGCCGTGCTCCTGCTTTCCGGCGGGCTGGACTCCACCACCACGCTCGCCATCGCCAAGGTGGCTGGATTCTCGGTCTATGCCATCTCTTTTGCATACGGGCAAAAACACGCGCATGAAATTGAAGCCGCAAAGCGTATTGCAGGTGAAATGGGTGTAGCCGAACATCGCGTTGCCACTATTGATCTTGCCATATTCGGCGGCTCGGCGCTTACCTCTTCCATCGCCGTGCCGAAAGACCGCAGCGAAGGCGACATGGCCCATGACATCCCCGTCACCTATGTGCCTGCGCGCAACACCATTTTCCTGTCCTATGCCCTGGCATGGGCGGAAGTGCTGGGCAGCACCGATATTTTCATCGGCGTGAACGCGGTGGATTACAGCGGCTACCCCGATTGCCGCCCGGAATTCATCGAGGCCTTCGAGCGCATGGCGAACCTTGCGACCAAAGCCGGTGTCGGCGGCGGGAAATTAGTGGTGCACACGCCGCTTATTGCGCTCACCAAGGCCGAAATCATAAAGCGCGGCATCGCTCTTAACGTCGATTATGCACACACCACGAGCTGCTATGACCCGCCCGCCGATGGCATCGCCTGCGGTCGTTGCGACGCCTGTTCTTTGCGCAAAAAAGGCTTTGCCGAGGCGGGGATCGCGGATCCCACGCGCTACGCCCCATGAGTGTCTGGGTTCTTCAATCACCCTTTACCGCAGAAGAGGAAAAACACCTCGCCCAGATGGAGGAATTACCGCTGCCTTTTGACGATTTGCCGGATTTAAGCGGCGTGCGTAACGAGGAATCGATGCGCTGGCTGCTGGAAAAACTGCGCCCGGACGCGCCGCCGGAAACGATCGTGCGGCGGGCGGATGTCTACTGGGCGCGTTATGGACGGCTGGCTGCGGCGGATCTGCTGGTAATCCCGCTTTCAAACAAAAAAATAGCGCTGGCCGAGGTGGTAACGCCCTATCATTACCGGGTAGAGCTGGGCAAAGACAGCCATTATGCGACCGTCAAATGGATGGAAACCTCGCTGGCACAGCGCAAGCTTGGTGCGCTCTCCCTGCTTCTTGCCAACCCCTCGCCGATGCAGATGGTAGAAACTGTCGATGGCCGGAAAGCAGTCTATCTGCTGCTTAAGCGTTCCTATAACCGTTTTGCCAAGTGGAGATGGCTGCTGGCCCTGCTCTTTGCCATGCAGGTGACGCTGATGCTGGTCAACATGCTGAAGGATTAGAGCGTTTTCGCTTTAGTTGTGCGCCAGGCAACTGAGGCGAGGCGCACGGAATGTACAACCAGTACATGAGTACGCCGAGTCCGAAGGGTAACAACGCGCACGGCTAAATGGAAAATGCTCTAGTTCAAGAGCACTGGTTCAAGATTATGCTGCTTGGCGGCAAAATAGGCCGCATCGCGGGTCTGAAACACCGCAAGTTCCTCACCGCTGGCATTGCACACGGCGAAACCCTGTCCCTGTTTGGTGCTGACGGGTTTCAAATAGGCAAAAGTCAGTTCGCTGAAATCCATGGAAGATGCTTGCAGCAGGCTATTTTCAATGGTTTCCATGGTCATGTTCACCTTAATGCGGCGGTTGATTCAATTACTATACCACAAGATATAGGAAAGTAATGTGAAGTTTCAATGACAATAGAAAATTATTTTGTTGCATTATTCATAGGGATTGCCGATGCCCAATTTTGCAAGGATCTTCACCTCTTTTTTTTCCATTTTTTCTGCATCATTTTCGTTTTCATGGTCATGGCCCATCAGATGCAGCACACCATGCACGATCAGATGCGCGCTATGGGATTTGAATTTTTTGCCCTGCTCACGCGCCTCGCGCTCAATCGTATCGTACGCTAAAATCACATCGCCCAGCGGCGCCTCGTCATTGGGAAAGGAAAGCACGTTGGTCGGCTTATCCTTGCCGCGATATTGCTTGTTGAGGCTACGCAGCAGCGCATCATCGGCCAGCACAATCGAAACGTCGCCCTTGCCGGGCACGGCGGCGCAAATCGACTCCACCGTTTTGCAATAAGGGGCGAGCGCTTTCTTCCAACGCGGATCGTGCAGGTGGATCGACGGCTTAATCATTATCCACAAGGCGCATGCCGCGCTTTTTCTTGTCCCATTCCTCATAGGCCTGGACAATTTTTGCGGCGAGGTCGTGACGCACCACATCGGAATCGGAAAATTTGATGGTGTCGATGCCGGTAATATTGGTGACCTTGCGAATGGCGTCGCCCAAACCGGATTTCACGTCTTTCGGTAAATCCACCTGCGAAAGATCGCCGGTAATCACCATGCGCGTGTTCTGGCCCATGCGGGTGAGGAACATTTTCATTTGGGTGGCGGTGGTGTTCTGAGCCTCATCCAGGATCACAAAGGCGTTTGAAAGCGTGCGGCCGCGCATGAAGGCGAGCGGCGCCACTTCGATCTCGCCGGTTTCCATATGGCGCTCCAGCTTCTCCGCCGGCATCATATCGAACAGCGCATCATAGAGCGGACGCAGATACGGATCGATTTTCTCCTTGAGGTCGCCGGGCAGGAAGCCGAGCTTTTCACCCGCCTCCACCGCCGGGCGCGACAGGATAATTTTTTCGACGCGGCCGGTGGTGAACATATACACCGCCATCGCCACCGCGAGGTACGTTTTCCCCGTACCCGCAGGCCCGAGCGCAAACACCATGTCATGCTTGTGCAGCGACTCGATATATTTTGCCTGCACCACCGAGAACGGCTTCACGTCCTTTTTCATCGTCCGGATAACGACATCATGCGCGCCGAATAAATTGCGCCCCTCAGCATCGGGCTTGGTGCTCGCCATGCGAATGGCGGCGTCCACCTGCTGGCTGCTGATATCGCGGCCTTTGCGGGCATCGGCATAAAGCGATTCGAGCGCAGCGCGACCGGCTTCGGCGGCCGCTTTTTCGCCGGAAAGCACCACCGTATTCCCGCGTGATGAAGCAGAAATATTCAGCTTGCGTTCGATTTTGGATAGATGGGCGTCGCTTTCGCCGTAAAGGAGGGGGAGTACACTGTTATCCTGGAAGGTGACACTAACCTGGTATTCGCTACCGTTGCCGTTTTTGCTCACTCATGCTACCTTTTGGTTGGAATTGAAAGACATCACTCTACCCGCAACACTATTCAAATAGGATTCCTCTATTGTAACAGAAACTAATTTCCCGCGATAGTGATTTACATCTTTGATATGCACGCTTTGCATATAAGGTGACTTGCCAAGCAGTTGCCCCTCATATTTTCCCTCGCGGTCGAACAGCACCTCAAAGCTTTTGCCCACCGTGCTTGCGTTAAAGGCCATCTGCTGTTCCTGCAGGAGGGCTTGCAACTGCGCCAGCCGCAGTTTTTTGGCATCTTCCGGCACCTGGTTCTCGTCGGTCGCCGCCGGGGTGCCGGGACGCGGGCTGTATTTAAAGGAATAGGCCTGCGCGTATTTTGCCTCGCGCACCAGTGCCATCGTCTCCTCAAATTCAGCGTCGGTCTCGCCGGGAAAGCCCACGATAAAATCCGACGAGAAGGCAATATCGGGCCGCACCTTGCGTAAGCGGCTCAGGATATCCAGATAAAATTCCGCCGTATGTTTACGGTTCATGCGCGCAAGCACCGCATCCGAACCCGACTGGATCGGCAGGTGCAAATACGGCATGATTTTTTTCCCGGCATGAATATCGATCAAATCCTGCGTCATATCACGCGGGTGCGAGGTGATGTAGCGGATACGCTCCAGCCCGTTGATATTTGAAAGCTCCGCCATCAGGTCAGCCAGCGACCATGTGCGGCCATCGTCGCCCTCGCCGTGATAGGCATTCACGTTCTGCCCAAGCAGCATGATATCGAGCGTGCCCTGGTCCACCAGGCGTTTGGCTTCATCAAGAATCGCCGAAACCTTCCGCGAATATTCCGCGCCACGCGTATAAGGCACCACGCAGAAAGTGCAGAATTTATCGCAGCCCTCCTGCACCGAAAGAAATGCGGAAACGCCTTGCTTCGTCGCCTCCGGCAGGTAATCGAATTTTGGTTCGGCGGGGAAATCCAGCTCGACCACGCCGCCCTGCCCACGAATCGCCCGCGTCACCATTTCCGGCAATTGGTAATAGCTCTGCGAGCCCATCACCATATCGACATACGGCGCCCGGCGAATGATCTCTTCGCCCTCGGCCTGCCCCACGCAGCCGCCCACCGCGATCAGCATCTTTCCGCCGCGTGCTTTTTTCTTGTCTTTTTCTTTCAGCAGCCGCCCAAGGTCGGAATAGACTTTTTCCTCCGCCTTTTCACGAATATGGCAGGTATTGAGAATGACCAGGTCGGCATCCTCCGGCGTATCGGACGCGGCATAGCCCAAAGGCCGCATCACATCGTGCATCCGCACCGTGTCATAGGCGTTCATCTGGCAGCCATAGGTTTTAATGTAGAGTTTTTTGGTCGTCATAACTTCTTGAGCAGTGCCGCCGTAATTTTGCTCGCGGGCTGGGTAAGCACTTTGCCATCTTTCCATACGGAGAATGACACGCCATTTTTCTTGCGCTCCTCAAATGCTTTTCGCACGCCTTCGCGCAGGGCTTGGAGTATTTTTTTATCGCTTGCCGTCAAGCTAGATTTTTTCATACATATCTCTTTCAAATACGGTTTCCACCTGTTTTTCTGCCTTGGCTATCATGACGGGCGGGGCAACGGAATTATCAAAAATATACCAGAAATCCGCCAATTGGCGATAGTGATTCAGAAAATTATCACGGCTTTTTCCATACCGCCGCCTTACATCCTTGCTTGGGACAAAATGACCGCCTTGCGCTACACGCTCTTTGATGCGGCTGAGGGCTATTGAAACCGATGGAATCCAAAGGTAAAACAAATGGATAATATAACCTTGCGCCTTGAGTTTTTTAATCACGGAGAGATGGGTCTTGCCCGATAAGGTGGATTCAAACCCAAAATCTTGCCTGGTTTCGGCAAGCGTATGCAATTGTTCAAGCACAACGCGGCCGGCTTTTATAGCGGCTTTCTCGGGAGCAAAGGGCGATATGCCCTGTGCAATCATATCCGCATTCACAAACTGCTTGCACTTCGCATAAGCAGGCAGGTAACTGGTAGCAAAGGTGGTTTTACCTGCACCATTGGGCCCGGCGATGATATAGACATGTGGATGTTTTTTCATGGACGTGATACATAATGCCGCAAAACTCCAAGGTCAACCGACATGACAGCTACCATCCTCGCCATCGATTCCGCCATCGGTATCAGCTCCGTGGCCATCTGGCATGGCAGGAAAGTGGCGGTGTACCTCGAAGACCGCGAATCCACCATGCAATCGGCGCGGCTCATGCCATTGGTCGAGGCCGCCCTCGCGCAGGCCGGGCTCAGCTATGGTGACATTACCCGCGTGGCCGCCACCGTCGGCCCCGGCAGCTTCACCGGCATCCGCATCGGGCTTGCGGCAGCGCGGGGCATTGCCTTTGCCGCAGGCATTCCCTGTGTCGGCTATACCACATTAGAGGTGATGCACGCGGCGGGTGGTGAATTATGCATCTTAAACGCCGGTAAGGGCGAGGTGTTTTACCAGGTTTTTGGCGAAAATGCCACCGAACCGGCTATCGGAAAACTTGATGATATTCTGGCACGCTACCCCAACGCCATTATCGCCAGCAGCGTAAGTCCGGCAGCAATTACCCACCCCCGCGCCGATGCGCTGGCGCGGCTCGCTGCCACCCATCCCGAAAACGCCGTGGCACCTTCACCCTTTTACATCCGCCCGCCGGACGCGAAACCTGCCGCACAGTTTTCTTAAGTTGCCCCGTTTCCCGGTTGCTGTTACACCTTACGCATCCGGCAACCACAAAAAAGCTGAGAGTCGATTATGCGTAAATTACCCTTTCTCTTCGCCCTGTGCACACTGCTTGCATCCTGCCTTGATGCGGGAACGGTCTCACCCGGCCCGGCGCCGAATTTCGGGCGCTACCAGCCGATTTACATGAGCGTGGCGCGGATTGATGTGCTTGAGGAATATAAATCGCCGATGCGCCCGCCGAATGCCGAACATCTCATGCCCTACTCCCCCGCCGATGCGATGCAGATATGGATAAAGCAACGCCTCAAGGCCAGCGGCGGCGGAAAAACCATGCAGATCATCATCAAGGATGCGAGCGTGATCGAAAAGCCGTTGCCGACGACCGAAGGAGTGATGGGCATGTTCTCCACCGAGCCGGACCGCGAATATCGCGCGCGGCTGGAGGTTGAGATGCGGATTTACGGCGATGCGGCGCTGTCCGAAGCCAGTATCTCGGTGGTCGCCACCCGCTCGCTGCAGATGCGTGAAGATGAAACACTTACAACACGCGACCAGAAATTCCGTGGCATGATGACGGAAATGATGACCACGATGAACGCCGAGATGGAAAAAAATATTTTCCAATATCTTGGGCCGTATGTGAATTTCTCGATTAATCCATAGACAGTCGATGAACGTTTACCTCCCCATCGCAGAAATGTCCGTCAACATTTTCCTGATCCTTGGGTTGGGCGCGATGGCAGGAGTATTATCCGGTATTTTCGGCATTGGCGGCGGCTTCCTGATGACCCCGCTCCTGATTTTCATCGGCGTGCCTCCTTCCATTTCGGTTTCGACCGTCGCCAACCAGATCATCGCCTCGTCGGTTTCCGGCTTCATCGCACACTGGCGGCGGCATAATGTCGATTTCAAAATGGGCTGGTTCCTGTTCGCCGGCGGGGTGGTCGGTTCATCGGCGGGCGTCGGCATTTTTCACTGGCTACAGCGTATCGGGCAGATCGATTTGATTATTTCCATCTGCTACGTCACCTTCCTCGGCATTATCGGTTCGATGATGGCAGCGGAGAGCCTGCACACCATTTTCAAATTCGCCCGCAGGCCGGTAAACGTCGAAAGAAAACGCCTGTTTACCCGCCTGCCATGGCAGGTGCATTTCCCGCTCTCGAAGCTTACCATCAGCGGCTTTGCGCCGATCACGATCGGCCTGTTTGTTGGCATCATGGTGTCGCTCATGGGCATCGGCGGCGGGTTCTTCCTTGTGCCTGCGATGATTTATATCCTCGGCATGCCAACGAGTGTGGTGATCGGCACATCGCTGTTCCAGATTATTTTTATCACCGCGAATGTCACGCTGCTGCAGGCCATCACCACCCAGACGGTCGATATCATGCTGGCCCTGCTGCTACTCGCCGGATCGGTTTTCGGCGCACAGTTCGGCAGCAAGATCGGATCGCGCCTGCCCGCCGAACATTTACGCGGCATGCTCGCTGCGCTCATCCTTGGGGTGGCGATCAAGCTGGCGTTCGGCCTGCTCACTCCGCCGGAAAGTATCTATAGTGTGAGCATCGTCAATGATTAGAACCGCTTTTGTTATCCTCCTTGTCATGATGACACCGGCGCACGCGGCGCCGCTGATCGCCGATTTGTCGAATTACCAGATTACGATGGATTCGTCGTTCAACGGCACGCGGCTTTTCGTCTTCGGCACCCGCAATGATGCTGGTGACGTGGTGGTGGTGATACGCGGCCCCACCAAAAATTATGTGGTGCGCAAGAAACGCCAGATCGGCGGCATCTGGGTGAATGCCGAACGTATCAAGCTGTTCCGCATCCCGGATTTTTATGCCATCACCAGCAGTAAGCCGTTTGCTGAAATGCCCTATCACAACATGTTCCGGCAACTGGCTATCGGCCAGAATAATCTTTTTAAATCGCCGTTTGAAGGCAAGGCGCAGGCCTCCTATCAGGAATTCACCGATGCATTTGTCAACTACCAGAGGCAGCGGCAGCTTTATAGCAGCCAACCCTCGACTTTTACGTTTATGGGCGAAACCCTGTTCAAAACCGTTATCGAATTCCCAGATAATATTCCGCCGGGCATGTATAATGCTGAAATCTACCTGCTCCAGGACAGCACCATCATCGGCACGCACGTGCTGCCGATTACGGTGAGCAAGGTAGGCATCGATGCCTTCATTTATGATTTTGCCCACCGCCAGCCGTTTTTATACGGCCTCGTCGCAATATTATTCGCGCTATTCGCCGGATGGTTCGCCGGACGTTTATTCGAAAAAGCATAGGAGACATTATGGATATCAACCCCAAACCCGCCACCGCGCCGCCAAAATTCCTCGTATGCGTCGACCAGCATGAAGAATCGCAGGCCGCACTCCGCTTCGCCTGCCTGAAGGCGATTACACGCGGCGCAATTGTCGATATCATCCACATCCTACCGCCTGCGGACTTCCAGACGCTGGGCATCATCGCTGACCGCATGAGCGAGGAACGGCGCAGTGAGGGCGAAGCGCTGTTGCGAAAACTGAGCGAGGAAGCGCAGCGACGCTACGGCATCAGCCCCGGCCTCATTCTGCGCGAAGGCAGCGCCGGGGACGAACTGCTGAAAGTGCTGTCCGAAATGAGCGACGTGTCGGTGCTGATCGTCGGCACCGCGCACCACATGAAAGGGCGCGGAAAACTCGCATCATGGCTTGCCCAGCAACTCGGCCAGAAATTATTTATTCCGCTGCTGATGGTGCCGGGGAATCTGACGGAAGACCAGATACGGGTGCTGATGTAGCCGTGGTTTTCACCACCAGCGTTCCGGCGAATAAATCATGCCAGCCGCGGCGTTTGCGGTCGATGCCGATCCAGAAAAACCCGAGCCCGAGCGGCACGGCGGAAATAAAATAACCAAGCGCACGCAGGATGCCCTGCCCCGGCCGCAGCGGCCCGCCGGTTTTCGCATCGATAACTTTCAGGCGGCACAGCATTTTTCCCGGCGTCGCCGACCAGTAGTGCCAGCAGAGCACCGTATAAACGCCCCACACAAGCATCTGCCAGCGAAGATTATCGGCCCAGCGGTCGAAAAATCCACTCGATTGCATCTCGTTCAGGAATGCGCGCAAGGCATCGCCGCTTTGCGTTTCCTGTCCGGCGCGGGTGGCAATCTCCTGAATGGAGATCGTCGGCATGCCATAAATTTTGATATAGATGAAATCCACCAGCGGCGCGATGAGCGCGGTGATGAGGAGAGAATCGAGCGAGGCGGCGATCATCCGGCGGTTGAACGTGCCGTGGCGTTTTTCCTCTTCGCTTATTTTGCGCGGCCGCAGCAATGCAAACCGCACAAACTTCTCAGGATCAAGTTTCAACCGTTCGAATGCTACCATGACAGCGCCCATGTCAGATCCGCCGTGCGCTCCCATAATTTTTCTTCCCCGGCCACACGCGGCAACGGCGCAATACAATTGGCGCTGGGGAAAAATTTCTTCAGCTCAGTAACCGTATCCTGCAAACTCAGTGCGCTTTTCGCACTCTCGCTCACCACCACCGCCTGCACCGGAATGCCGCGGGCGCGCAGCACTTCACCGGCAGTCAGGGCGTGGCTGATCGCACCGAGATAAGTACCCGCCACCACAATCGCCGGGCAGGCAAGCGCCTGCATCCAGTCGAGCATCGTATGCATATCGGTGAGCGGTGCCATCACCCCGCCCACCCCTTCAATCAACGTAATTTCGCTGGCGCGCTCCTGGTTGCAAAACTTCATCACCTCGTCAAAAACAACCTCGCGGCCCTCCTGCGCGGCCGATATATTCGGCGCAAACGGCGCCTTGAACCGCCATGGCGACACTGTTTGAACCGTCGCCGGATTTACCGGCAGCCCCATGCTCTGCAGCAGGAATGCCGTGTCGCTGCCCATATCGCCGTCGACATAGCCGGTGATGGCGGGCTTGATTACGCTGACGGTTTTACCTTTTGTGCGCAACTGATAGGCCAGCGATGCCGTAACCAATGTTTTCCCGACACCGGTGCCGGAAGACGTAATAAAAAATTTCTGGCTCATATTTTCTTCCTTGCAACCACCATATGCACCTCCCAGCGCGCAGGAATCCCTTGCGCCGTCTTACCGTAATATCCCGCCACCTCACGCAGCTTGCGCAGTGTCAGCAGCCCGCGTGGACGGTCGATGCGTTTATTATGCGCCCCAATATCGCGCAAAGAAAGGCATAAATCCAGCACATCGTCATAAAATTCGACGCGGGTTTCATGCTGTTCGGATACGATCTCAAACCCGTTATTCCTGATGGACCGGGTAAGCGTTTGTGGTGCGGTAAAATCGCTGGTGCGGTGCATTTCGCCTGCCGCGGCAAAGGCGTTTGAAAGCTCGTCGAGCGTGCCTTCGGTGAAGGTCGAAATCGCGAGCACGCCCTCAGGTTTTATCACGCGAAAACTCTCGGCAAAAAATCGTTCCGGTTGTGTAATCCATTGCAGCATCAGGTTGGACGCCACCGCATCGACCGCAGTATCCCTCACGGGAAGCTGTTCGGCGGTCGCATGCACCACCGGCAATCGCTTTTTCATCGCCTCGCGGCACATGCCGAATGCCGCATCGAGCGCAATTGCCCGCATGGGCCATTGTTGCGTTACATCGCCCGTCCCCGCACCGACATCGAGCAGCAAGCCGCCGGCGGGCAAGAAAGGGGAGGCATGGCGAATCAAGGCCGCGCCAATTTTTGCCTGCAACGCCGCATATGCAGCGTATACAGGTGCCGCACGGCTAAAATCACCTGAGATACGGGCGCGCTCAAACATCGGCATGCTCCGCGATCAACCCTTTCAAACGCTCTGCATCATGCAGGTGCGGCGCATGTCCGCAATGCTCCCACTGCTCGACACGCGCATGGGGAAGTCGCTGCGCCATGCGGATAGACTGTGCGGCGCCCACTACCTTATCCAGCGTGCCATGCACCAACAGCGTGCGCGGAAAAGCGCTGAAATCCAGCGCATCGCAGCTAAATCCTTCCAGCAGATGCAGCCAGCGCAGCCAGTCTTTTCTGAGTACCGCTTCCTTGTCGAACATTGCGAGCTGGTCGGCGATACAGACCGACTTGGCATCTTCATAATGAATGAGTTCCCATGCTTTGTGCAGGGTACGCTGCGGATTGGCCCGATAGTTGGCGGAGAATTTCTCGAACGTTTCGCGGCCCACGGTGCTGCTATCGACAAATTGATACGGCGTTGCAATCAATACCAGTTGGGCGGGACGCACTGCGCCTTCCGCCACCGCACGCACGGCAAGCTGCCCACCGAGCGACCAGCCGATGACGCGCTCCGGCTGGGCGCTCGCGATCATGCGTATCGCCTCCGCTGCGTTCGCCGCATGGGCATAATCGACCGCCATCGAACCGGGCGCAAGGTGAGCCAGCGCGTCATGCGGCTGCCCCCAGCCACTCAACGTGATGGTGCACATACGAATCCATTTTCCAGAAGCAATGCCGCCACTTTTTCGATCTGCTCACGCGTGTGCAGCGCGGAGAAGGCAAAGCGCAGCCGCGCCGTATTTTCCGGCACCGTCGGCGGGCGAATCGCCGCGACATAATAACCGTGCGATGCCAGAAATTCTGATGCTGCCAGCGCCTTCTCGCTCTCCTCCAGGATCACCGGCACAATCGCGCTTTCAGCTTCTTTGATGCCCAGCAGCTGCGTAAAATAAATCGCATTGGCAAACGGCCTGGCACATAGTTCCGCATCGTTTTCCAGTAGCTCCATCGCCGCGATCGCCGCTGCGATTGCCGCCGGTGGCAGGCCGGTCGAATAGATGACGCTGCGCGCCGCCGTCTGCAAATATTCGACCAGCGTCCTGCTGCCGCAGACATAACCGCCATAGCTTCCGAGTGTTTTCGACAAGGTTCCCATTTGTATCCCTGCCCGCTCTGGCTGCGCGGTGACGAACATGCCATGTGCATCATCGCTCATCACCCATGCATCAAACTCCTGCGCCAGCTCTTTCAATTCCGCCATCGGTGCGCGGTCGCCATCCATCGAGAACACCGTTTCGGTAAGAATCAGGCAATGCTGGTGCTCGGCGCGATTCGCCTCCAGCAGCAGGCGCAGATGCGCCATATTATTATGCGCGAAACGCAAGGTGGTGGCATCGGATAGTTTCGCCGCATCGATCATGCAGGCATGGATAACTTTATCGGCGAGGATCAGGTCATTCTTGCCCATAAGCGCTGGAATGACACCGAGATTCGCCAGATAGCCGCTGCCGAATATGAGCGCCGCCTCCGTGCCTTTGGCGCGCGCGAGCCGGGCTTCCAGTTCCCCGTATAAAGGGTGATTGCCGGAAACCAGCCGCGACGCCCCTGCCCCCGTACCGTATTTTTTGGACGCCTCGATTGCCGCTTCGATCACGTGCGGATGCTGCGAAAGCCCGAAATAATCGTTGCAACTGAAGGATAGAAGCCGTTTCCCGCCGCGCTTTATGAACACGCCATCCTCGCGCCTGCTCTCCATAAGCGAGCGTTTCTGCCCCTTGGCATGAAGAAGGGTGATTTTTTCCGATAAAATGTCGTCTAGTGCTGGCATTGGAGGAAGTTGTCGGTTAAAAAGGGAGCATAATCCAAGGGACTTACTATGCAAACAAATATCCGTCATAACTGGCAGCAGGCTGAAGTATTGGAGCTTTTTGCCCTGCCGTTCAACGATTTGCTGTTTCGTGCCGCGAGCGTCCACCGCGAGCATTTCGATGCGAATAAGGTGCAGGTATCGACATTATGTTCGATCAAAACCGGCGGCTGCGCGGAAGATTGCGCCTATTGCCCGCAAAGCGCTGAGTTCGACACCGGCGTGAAAGCGCAGAAATTGATGGAAGTCGATGCCGTGCTGGCGAATGCCAGAAAAGCCAAGGAAGCTGGGGCTTCGCGCTTCTGCATGGGGGCGGCGTGGCGTTCGCCGAAAGACCGTGATATGGATAATGTGATTGCGATGATCAGGGGCGTAAAAGCGCTGGGCCTCGAATCATGCGCCACGCTGGGCATGCTCACCCCCGCTCAGGCAGGAAAACTCATAGAGGCGGGCCTTGATTATTACAACCATAATCTTGATACCAGCCCGGAATATTACGGCGAAATCATCACCACCCGCACCTATCAGGAGCGGCTCGATACACTTGAAAATGTCCGCGAGGCGGGCATGAATGTCTGCTGCGGCGGCATCGTCGGCATGGGCGAATCGACGGGAGACCGTGCGTCGTTTCTCATCCAGCTCGCCAACCTGCCGAAGCATCCGGAGTCTGTGCCGATCAATATGCTGGTGCAGGTCGAAGGCACCAAACTTTACGGGCGCGAAGGCGTCGACCCTATCGATTTCGTGCGCACCATCGCGGTGGCGCGGATTATGATGCCCGCCTCGTTCGTGCGGCTTTCCGCCGGGCGCGAGGAGATGAGCGAGGAGATGCAGGCGTTGTGTTTCTTCGCCGGGGCGAATTCCATTTTCTACGGAGAGAAACTCCTCACCACCGCCAATCCGGAGGCCGATAAAGACCGCACGCTCTTTACAAAACTTGGGCTCACACCGCTGGATATCGCGCAAGAATCATTGGCAGATGTCGCATGAATTCACTCACCACCTTATTACTCATCCTGCTGCTGGTCGATTCGATATGGGTCATTTACGCCGCCGCTAAAAAGAAATGGGTGATGGTCGCGGTGTGTTTCGCCATCGGCGCGGTGCTTGACATACTGCTCCTGCATAATGCCTGAGAACGCAGCCGCCCTCCCTCACCTCTGGCTGCCTTATTGCCAAATGCAGACGGCGGTGATGCCACAGCGCGTCACCCGCACCGAAGGCTGCAAAATAATTCTCGAAGATGGCCGCACGCTCATCGACGGCGTGTCTTCATGGTGGAGCGCCTGTCACGGTTACAACCATCCGCACATCGTTTCCGAGATGCAAAAACAGTTGCAGCAGATGCCGCATGTGATGATGGGCGGGCTGGTGCACGAACCGGCGCTGCGGCTTGCCAGGCGGCTGGCCGACATCACGCCGGAAGGACTCACCCGCGTATTTTTTTCCGATTCCGGATCCACCGCCGTCGAAGTGGCGCTCAAGATGGCGCTGCAATATCAGCGGCTCAAACACAAGCCGCACAAGGATCGCTTCCTGTGTTTTCATGACGGTTATCATGGCGACACGCTGGGCGCGATGTCGGTGTCCGACCCGGAGCGCGGCATGCATAAGGCGTTCAAAAATTCCGTGATTAAACAGTTCGTGGTCGATATCCCCAGCGGTGAATATAGCTTTGCCGAGTTCGAGGACCTGCTGAAAAGTTTCGCGGGAAGCATCGCCGGACTCATCATCGAACCGCTGGTGCAGGGCGCGGGCGGCATGAAATTCCACTCGGTGGATGTGCTCGCGGAAATCCACCGCCTGTGCAAAAAATATGATGTGCTGTTTATTGCCGATGAAATCGCCACCGGATTTTACCGCACCGGCAGCCGCTTCGCCTGCGACGAAGCCGGCATCGCGCCGGATATTTTATGCCTCGGCAAAGCATTGACCGGCGGTGCGATCGGCATGGGCGCGACCATCACCAGCGAGGAAATTTTCTCCGCCTTTTTGAGCGACGATAAAAACGATGCCTTCATGCACGGGCCGACGTTCATGGGCAATGCGCTGGCATGCGCCGCGGCCAATGCCTCGCTCGATTTATTTGAAAAAGAAGATTATGCTGCGCGTGTTGAAGCCATTGAAGCGCAGCTTGCGGAAGAACTCAGCCCCTGCGAGGGGCTGCCGGGCGTGGTCGATGTGCGGGTAAAGGGTGCCATCGGCGTGGTGCAGATGGCCCCGGAAATTGATGTGCTGGCGCTTCGCTCCAAATTTCTTGAGCAGAATGTCTGGATCCGCCCCTTCGGCGATATCGTCTACCTCGCCCCGCCACTGGTGATTACCAAGGAAGAATTGTCAATATTGACGGAAGCGATAAAAAAAGTACTGAGTCCCTAACCAAGCCACATCGCGTCAGAATGAGTCGGATGCGAAGGCTGGTCGAGAACCAGAGCGCAAGTGTACATTTAGTACATGCGCACCGGAAGCGCAGGCCAGCCAAGCAAGCCGACCATTATCACGCGATGTCTAAGCCGCCTTCTTTTGCTTATTCGCGCCGGAAAAATCACCCAGATCTTCGATGATGCGTTTTTTGATGGCTTCATGGTCGCCTGCGGCAAGGCCGTAGCGGATGGCGAGCAGCGAGTAATCCTGATCGGTCAGCGTCACCGGAATCTGCACCGATTCCTGCTGCGATACCGGCAGGCCGATAACGCGGCGCACCACATCGTTAATGCGCATTTCCTGGCGGATGGCTTCATCGATGATTTTGTTGGCAACATGCAGTTCGCAATCGATGGATTCATTGACAAAATTGCTGGGTTCTTTGTTCACGGCTTTGATCTCCTGTTTGGTATAGGGTTGTGATTGGGATTTAATAACGATGGGTGCCAGCGGCTCTTCACCGGCTTCATCTGCCGCTGCCTGCATTGCGGCTGGCATCGTGGCGGGTGCCGGAATTTCGGGTGGAATTTCAGGCACAATGTCTTCTTTCCTGGCAACAGCCTCGACAGGAAACTCCCGAAGCGCGATCGGCGCGGTCACGGCATGTTCCTGCACGTCGGGGGCTTTGATTTCT
This sequence comes from Alphaproteobacteria bacterium, assembly GCA_033763575.1. GTDB lineage: Bacteria > Pseudomonadota > Alphaproteobacteria > Rickettsiales > SXRF01 > JANRKF01. Next base: position 23,754 of record JANRKF010000018.1, read on the forward strand.
GTTTCTGCCGCTTTTGTTTCCGGGAGTCCGGCTTCCTCCGGACGCTTGCTTTCCATGGCGATCTTTTTTTCCGGCACCGGCGAAGAGACGCTCTCACCAAGCGTTGGCGATGGCTTGACGGGAGCATCGAAATGCGGCGTGTTGCCATTAGACGCCAGCCTCACCCCACTGCGCATATTTTTTGTCAGGGATGGATGTGATACCTCGCCGACATCGCTCATGCGGCGATAAACGGTGGCGTAAATTTCGATGCGGCCATCGTCATACTGTTCGATTTCCAGCGCATGCTCATTGTTGTCACTCACCATCAGCGTGTAGGAAAAATCCATCGACGGCTGGCCGGTGATGAGCCCGGCGCGGTGATCGCCCTTATAGAGCTGCCCCTTCACGCCATGCATCTCGCGCTTGTAATGCGGCGCGACCCAGCCTTTATATTCGGCGATCACTTCCCGGCAATCGAGATGGTTCGCATCGGCGCGCTGCACCACCGCATCGATATCGCCCTCCTGGAATATTTTGCTGCGGTCGGAACCGGCAATACGGCGCGATACGGCGAGATATTGCTCCGAGCCATTATCGGCGACAATCATTGATGCCCCGGCATCGCGGTCCTGCGACAGCACGAACGAGGTCAGCACATCCGGACCGAATTTATAAGTGTTAATAGCGGTGACGGTGAAGCGGCGGCCGGAAAGCGTCGGCTGCGGCACAAAACCAAACACAAGGGCACTGCCCACCTGCAGTTCCTCGGTCTTTAACTTCACCTGCGCCTGAAGACGTTTAACAGGCTTCCAAAAATCTGCAATTGCCTCAAGCATCTCGACCTCTTTACTACCCTAACGGCAACTGCATCTAGCCATTCTTCTCGCGCATGATGCGTGCCTTGTCCCGTTGCCAGTCGCGCTTTTTTATATCGTCGCGCTTTTCATATTCTTTTTTGCCGGTGCCCAGACCCAGCTTGATTTTTGCCACCCCCCGGCTGTTGAAATACAGCGCAAGCGGTGCGAGCGTCACCCCCTTCACCTTCAGGCGGCCCAGCAGTTTTTCCACCTGTTTTTTGTGGAGAAGCAGCTTGCGCGGCCTGCGCTCTTCATGGTTTTGTCTGTTCCCATGCGAGTACGGCTGTATTGAGGCATTGAACAACCAGATCTCTTCGTCTTTCGGCCCGGCATAGGCATCCGTAATATTCGCCTTACCTGCGCGCAGCGATTTGACCTCTGTGCCCAGAAGCACCAACCCGGCTTCAAACTCTTCCTCGATGCTATAGTCGCGCCACGCCTTGCGGTTAAGCGCCACGGTGCCATCGGGTTTATCTTTTTTCGCGGCCATGGTTAATGATTCACTAACTCAATAAATATGAATTTAACGTTTATAGCAAGCCCAAATTGCTTAATATTTGTTGGATTGCTTTTTTATTCGCCTCGCTCGGCGGCACCATCGGCAAGCGCATGTCGGCACTGCATTTTTTTATGAGGGATGCCGCATATTTCACCGGCGCCGGGCTGGTCTCGCAGAACATCACCTCATGCAGCGGCACAAGCTTATCCTGCAAAGCGAGGGCTTTTTTCACATCCCCGGCCAGCGACGCATTCTGCACCTCGGCACACGCCTTCGGCATGATGTTGGACGACACCGAAATGCAGCCCTGCCCGCCGATGGCATTAAACGCCACCGCCGTCATATCCTCACCGGAAAGAAGTGAAAAATATTTCCCCTCTCCCTCTGGGAGAGGGGTAGGGTGAGGGCCCTCACCTAGGCTTGCGCCGCTCCTCTCCCGATGGGAGAGGATGCTCAATCTTGCCCTAAGCGTATGCACCCGCGCCAGATCGCCGGTCGCATCTTTAATGCCTGCAATATTAGGCAATGCCGAAAGCCGCGCCAGCGTATCGTCGAAGATATTGACCGTGCTGCGGCCGGGGATGTTATAAATGATGATTGGAATGTCCACCGCATCATGAATCGCCTTGAAATGCTGGAAGAGGCCCTCCTGCGTCGGCTTGTTATAATAGGGCGCTACGACCAGCGCCGAATCCGCGCCGGATTTTTTGGCGTGCCGGGTGGTCATGATCGCTTCGTCGGTGGAGTTGCTGCCGGTGCCCGCCATCACTTTCACTCTAGCTTTGGCAACTTCGATCGTCATATCGATGACGCGGTTATGCTCCTCATGGGTAAGCGTCGGCGATTCGCCGGTGGTGCCGCACGGCACCAGCCCGTGCACGCCCTCGGCGATCTGCCACTCGACAAAGGATTGGAAGGCGGCTTCATCGACCTTGCCGTTTTTAAACGGGGTGATGAGCGCGGTATAGAGTCCCTGAATCATAATGAGCCATCATGTTGTGTATATGGCTCGTATAATCGTTTTTTCAGGGCGCCGCAACCGGCAATGCGGGATTACAAACCGCCCGTTAGCCACGCGTATTTGATTGACCCGTGCCTTTTAGCGCTTTCTGAATTTCACTGAGTCCTTTTAACACATCGGCTTCGGCATAAATCGCTTCATCGCAATGGCTTAATAGATCATCAAGGTTCGACGCCAATGTTTGTTCAGACTCACTCAGTTTTCTTCCTACCTTACCCTCGTCTAGCATTTTGAGTCGACTTTGTGCGGTTTTCTCAACATCTTCAAGCACACTGGCGGCGCTTTTTACCATTATCTTATCCGCTTTCAACAATTCTTGTAATCCTTCAGCAGCCATTCCTTTTTCTTTCAACGCTGCCAACCCTGCGAAGGTCGGCACGCTTGCTGTATACTCTGCAGATAGATTGAACTTTTCTCTAAGATCCTTTGCCATAGCTTCGCTTGGATGTTCAAACATAAATGCCCTGACTGCCTGCAACGCTTCCTCTATCTTCTGAGCACCTGAACTTGCCTTTTCATATGCCTCTAAAATCACCGCTTCACCAGGTTTTTCCTGGTCTGGAGCTATTATGGCATATTCGACTGATTCTATGATAGAGCCGGGATCGCGGAGGGCGTCAAGCCTTGCCGCTTCCACGGAAAGTCCCGTTTTGTACAAACGGAGTATTTCATCAGCATTTACCTGGCCAGAAGGCACGCGCTGTAAAGCCTGTTTTAACATGTCCTCGACTTGCTCACCTGTCAAAGCACCATACATTTGTGTAACAACCCCCGCTAACTCCTCCTGACGTTTAGAAAAAGTTTCTGGAGCCAGATCAAGATCACACAGACTATTGATAGCATTGCATAAAATGGATTTTACCTTGGGCTTTAATGCATCAGAATCCATCATCACGCTCAGGACATTTAACTGCGTTCCGATCGAAAAGTCGCCTGCACTTAAAGTCGTTTCTTTATTATCTTCCCCCATAAAATCCCCCCTGCGATGTTGCCTTGTAGCGCCTTGTACGAAAATTTTATTAAAGATATGTTAACTTTTTGATAAAGTCAATGTAAAAGCGGCGTATTTTTTTTCATCTCCCCCCTTCCATGACACATCAATCGCGCTCACACTTGGTTTCATGAGGGAGGGTCACATCAAAAAATAGCGCATCGATGAATAAGGACGTGCACCGGTACGGTTAAACCGGAACTGAATAAACACGAAGTACATGCTTTTATGAGGAGGCTCCATTCCAAGCAGATTTGCAGCCAAAGTAGAGATTAGAGAAATTACTGTTTCCTTCATGGCTGGTCGGGATATAATGGCCCAAACCATGTCCTCCCACCATGAAACACAGATTTTGCCCTATACGCCGCAGCAGCTTTTCGAGCTGGTGGCGGATGTGGCGTGCTATCCGGAGTTCCTGCCCTGGTGCAGCGCCGCCCGTGTGACGGAACGCACCGGGGATCGCTTTCTCGGCGAGTTGGTAATCCACTATAAAGGGATGAGCGAATCCTACACGTCGCGGGTGACGCTCACGCCATACACGGCGATTGATGTGGCGATGGTGAAGGGTCCGTTCGAATATCTTACCAACAACTGGCGGTTTACGGCGGAGGGTGGCGGCACGCGCATCGATTTTGCGCTCGATTTCAAATTCCGTTCGAAATTACTGGAAAAACTGATGGGCGGGTTTTTCACCCGCGCTACCGAGAAGATGATGGGGGCGTTCAAGGAACGCGCAGAGACACTTTACGGCAGAAAAAACAACGCGTAGCAAACTGCAAATCCATACGGAGCGGCAGTGGTGATGCCCGTTATGTATGGCAACACGCCATTGCTGGGCGTAAAATGGATCGCTTTAACGGCCAGATCATCCAGCGTACACGACGACTATCGCTGACGTTTCGGAAGGTGAAACCGTTAATGAAATAAGCATAAGCGGCTATTAACGAACGCCTTATTCCTCCTATCTATTCCCATCGTTTCGTGGTACTAATCGGCCAAGGCTTCATTGAATAAGACTGTTTACGGCGCAGCCGCAGTTTGGATTTCCTATGCATGAGAAGAAAAACACCATCCTTGTGGTGGACGATGAGCCGCCGATTCAGAAGATGCTGGGCATTCTGCTGGATGTGCAGAATTTCAAAATCGTCGAGAGTCTGACGGGTAAACAAGGCGTCCGCATGGCTGCGTCCATCAAGCCTGATCTAATATTGCTCGATCTTGGCTTGCCGGATATGGATGGCAAAGATGCGATCACCGCAATTCGTGAATGGTCGCAGGTGCCGATTATCGTACTTTCCGCCTGTTCGCTCGATGAAGAAATTATTGCGGCGCTCAACATGGGCGCGAATGATTATGTGACCAAGCCGTTTAATGTGGATGTGCTGCTGGCGCGGATGAATGCCGCCTTGCGTAGCGGCGCGGTGCGTGAAAATGGCGAATCAGAACTGACCAATGGCACAATTCGCATGGACCTGGTGCGGCATGAAGTGTTTGTGAACGACGCACTGACGGGGTTTACGCCGAAGGAATATGATTTGCTGCGCTATTTTATGGTCAATCGCGGTAAAATGCTCACCCATAAAGACATACTGAAAACCGTGTGGGGCACGGCGCATGTGGATGATACGACTTATCTGCGCGTCTATATCGGTCAGATACGCGAAAAAATCGAAGTGGATTCCGCGCATCCGCAGTTCATCACCACCGAACCCGGCATTGGCTATCGTATGGAAACCATCACATCACGAGTGCTTCAGGCGGCTTAAAGCGGCGGGTTCGCCCTGCGGCCAGTGATGATGCTGTAAATCAGGCTTGCCACAAACAGCAGCACGAAGATTCCAGCGAGGAATTTGGCAATGCCAGCGAAGTCAGCAGCCAACCCTCCGAAACCAAACACAGCGGCAAGCACGGCCAGAATAAAAAACGTAATGACATAATTCAGCATATAATTTCTCCTTAATAAGGGGTGGTATCATCGGTGGGGTGGGCTTTCCAAGTGAAGCGGACAGCAGCAATTTTTTTGCCTGTAATCACAATCTTCTGACTTTTTCCCTGCTCTTTGTTGCTACCCTTGATGATGTAATGCCCAGTAGGCAAATCAGCGTAGAAAAGTGGCCCGGCATCGGCACTCAGCAATTCATTGTGCTGCATATCAGTGATGGTGATGTGGGGTGCACCAGAGAAATGTCCGGTTTTATCTGCACTGGTCACACGAAGGTTGTAATCGCCTTTGACCGCTTCCATCGCATCCGTCTCTTCATCACCAACACCACCAGTGATAAAGTTTATTCCGCTTTGCTGCTGGGTATCAGGAATTTCATCTGTCGCAAGTGATTCAGTAGCGGGAAATGCTATCAAACCGCACAATGCCAGCACGATAGTTAGGTTTTTTAAATTATGCATAATGTTTCCTTATCTCCAAACTGGTTTACCAAGATCAATATCTTTTTTCTTGGTCAGGCCACCGGCTGCTGCGCCAACTGCGCCGCCGACGATAGCACCCGTAGCTGGGCTTCCGCCGAGCACCGCGCCGCCGACTGCACCGGCACCTGCGCCAATCGCACCGCCGCTGAGTGCACGGTCACCGGCGCTTTCACCACAGGCAGCGAGTAATGTCAGCGCGGTGATCATCACCACGCTTGTTTTGAAATGTTTCATAGAACTCTCCTTGAGGGTTGGGGTTAGTTTCCACACCGTAGGGAGGTTTTCGCAAAGTTGTTGCAGGGGAAAATGGCGTATGCGTAAGGGGCGCGTAAACGTCGCGCTTACGCTGCCACAAGCGGCTTGATGGCGAGATATTTACTCAGCACCGCCTGCAACTGGTGTGGATTGAACGGCTTCGCGATATAGTCATCCATGCCCACACTCAGGCATTTTTCGCGGTCGCCTTTCATGGCGTGCGCGGTCATGGCGATGATTGGCACGGCGGCAGAACCCTTAGCCTTCTCAAACCCACGAATATGTTTGGTGGTCTCGAACCCGTCCATCACTGGCATTTCCACATCCATCAGGATAATCGAGTATTTATCGGGTGAGAAGCGCTCAATCGCTTCCTGCCCGTTACGCGCCACTTCATAGCGATAGCCAAAATTATTGAACATGATGGTGGCGACCAGCACGTTCGGCTCGTAATCCTCCACCAATAAAATCGGTAGCCGTCCGGCATTGGCCTGCATATCGAGGTAGATGATATTTTCCTGATAATGTTTCTCGGCATCGCTTTCGGTTGCCTGCACCGGCAAGCTCAAATGCAGCACGAAGGAAGAGCCTTGGCCGACCACGCTGGTCACGGTGATTTCACCGCCCATGCGCTGCGCAAGCGCCTGCGAAATAGCAAGGCCAAGCCCCGTGCCACCATATTTGCGGGTGATGGAGGAATCCACCTGCACAAATTTACCAAAAATCAGGCCGAGTTTATCCTGCGGTATGCCAATGCCGGTATCGGTCACCGTCACCGTGATGGATTTTTTACCGTTGCCCTTGCCGCCATTGGCAAACAGCACGGAAACATTGCCCCGCGCTTCGGTGAATTTCACGGCATTGCCCACCAGGTTCAGTAATATCTGGCGGATGCGCCCGCTGTCGCCAATATAGGTTTTATAGAGACCGGATTCATAATGAACGATGAGATTCACATCTTTCTGTTTCGCCCGCACCGACATCACGCTCACCACCTGATCGAGCAGCGCGGTCATGGAAAACGGCGCCTCTTCGAGTGCCACATTCTCGGACTCCATTTTATCAATATCCAGCAGGTCATTAATCAGCCGCATCAGCCCATCGGAGCTGGTTTGCAGCACATCCACGCATTGCTTCTGCTTTGCATCCAGTTTGGTTGTTTGCAATACATGGGTCAGGCCGATAATGGCATTCATCGGCGTGCGGATTTCATGGCTCATATTCGCTAGAAAATCCGATTTCGCTTGATTGGCCTTCTCGGAACTGATGGCGGCAAGTTCCGCCGATGCTTGTCCTTCCTGCGCGGATTGTGCCGCATCCTCCGCAAATTCACGACCTTTATCTGCAACATCCTGTTTTGTGTCGGAGGTGATTTTTATGGCCTTGGCAATATCCCTATTCGCCTGAACCAGATCAACCGCATCGGTAGCGGCTTTCTTTTGCGCGTCCCATTGAATGTAGATGAACATTAGGATGAGGGTAATGGAGATGCCGCCCATGAACAGCTCCAATGTCCGAAATTCACCGCCGACACGATATGTCACAGCGAAGCCGAGCACACTCATGACAAAAATTATATACAGTGCGTAATCGAGTAGCAGTTTTTTGAATGATGCCATTATTGCGTGTATCCTATTTTTCTGCCATAAGCCCGGCGGTGAAAGCGTCCAGCGTGTCCATTGCGCGGGAGGCAAGTGGCGCCCCACCAAAGAGGGAAAGAGGGCTTTTCCTCAGACACCTCAGCCGCCATGCTATCATGGCAAGCAGCGAGGCGATAATCAATAATGCCGCGCAGCCAATATAAATCAAGGCAAGCACCGGTGGTATTTCGTGGTTGAGCAGTGAAATATGGGCGTTTATCAGCCCGCCGATGATGGTGGCGCTTATCATGATCGCGGTTGTCATCACCAGCCCCATAATAATCACCATATTAGAAATCAACTGAACGAGTAGCTTTCTAGTGCCAATGCGTTGAATAACATTGATGATGGCGAGTAGATTGTCCATGAGGGGTTGCGCTTTCAAATGATATCAAAAATATTTAGTAAAATAATGATGCTAATCGGAGCACCCAATAACCAGAGTAATATACTACGCATGGGGAATCTCCTTTTGAGAGCGTCATCGCGAGCGCAGCGAAGCAATCCAGCTTCTAGAAAAAACTGGATTGCCGCGTCGCTGCGCTTCTCGCAATGACGACAAACTACTTACGAAGCAATGCGCCGAGCAACACGCCAACACCAAGCGCGATCACGCTTGAGCGCACAGGGTTGCTGCGGATTTCCGTGCCGACATAATCGCGTGCATGAGAAAGCTCATCGCTTGCGGAATGAAGCATGCTGCGCACTTTGCGACCCGCATTGTGCGCTGCATCGTGCAGGCTTTCGCCCATCTCGCATGATCCATCTTTTAGGTTGATTGTATTGGCCTCTTTAGCAGGTGAATTAAACATGATTTTTTCCTTTTGGTTGTGAGGTTGGTAAAATTTAGTATTTTTCTTCGGTGGTTTTTTTGGTTTTCGTGCTGGTTTTATTTCCCAAGCCTTCAGGGTCTCTGCTGGTTTTGGAAGTGATGGTTTCTCTGCGGTTTCCATCTTCGTCGATGGTCACTTCGGTGGTCGATGTTTTCACCGTGGTCGTGCCTTTTGCATCTGTGTTGGTCTCAGTGCTTTCATAAGTGCCGGGGCCAGATTTATGATGCACTCTTTGTTCTGGCGTGCATGCGCCAAGCGCCAATGCCAGAGCCGAAACGGTGAGGATGGTTGGTAGGTTCTTATTCATAAAATATTCCTTTGGGTTAAATGGTTAAATGCGGCCAGTGAGCAGCAGAATCAGCAAAATAATGACGATGAGCCCCGTGCCGCCGCTGGGGTAATAACCCCAGCTTTTGCTATGCGGCCATGTGGGTAACGCCCCCACCAGAATGAGGATGAGGACGATGAGCAGGATGGTTGAAAGTGACATACAATTTATTATCCGCCAAAAATAATATAAGCGCCGGCGGGTACGCGTGATTTAATGCCATTGCAGGATTCCACGGGCGGTTGTTCAGAGGCCGGACGTTCGGTAAACCATACGCGGCACATTCCGCGTTGTGGGAACATATTCTCGGGAACATTGAAGCCATCATCCCGGGATATATAGTAGCCGTTGCGATCGTAATAACCAGGACGATCATATTTAGTATGATCGTAACGATCCTTGGCAGCGTTATAATCCCGCGTTCCGCCTGGAAGTGGCGCATGGGGTTTATGGATAGTGTCAGTGGCAATCCAATTCCCGTTGGCATCATAATATCCGCCATCGGGTGTGCCGCATGCGGCCAGAAATGATAATAATGAAATGAAAGGCAATAGCTTTAAATTACGCCTGTATGAAGAATATAAATTAGTCATAAAAAAACTCCTCTTGTGGTTGTAACCAATGGAATGGCAGAGGTTTCACAAAGATGCGATGCGTGCTATGCGCGATTGCGTAAGGGGGGCGTAAACTTCTTGTCATTCCGTGCCCAAGCGCACTTGCGCTAGGAGCAGACACGGAATCCAGAAAATAAAAACTGGATACCGGCCTTCGCCGTTATGACAGACTATGGCCTTACCTTACCGAGCATCTCCGCGACAAAACCATCTAGTTGCTGCGCTTCTGCAAGTGCGGTTTTAATAAGCATATCGCGTTGTTCAGGAGATAGGCTTGCACTCATCTGATCGAGTGTTCCAAGCGAGCCGATGATGCAAGCGAGCGGTGTTCGCAGATCATGCGCAACGACAGAAAAAACCTTCCTGCGAAGCGCATCGCGTGCCTGCTCAAAATTATCAGGTGTTTCGGCAGAGGGTGTTTCTGTCATGCCGTATCATGCGCCTGATTTTTAGTAATAGATAGGGCAAATGCCTATTTTGCGCGAGCGACGCGCCAATCATAGATCCGAAACAGAAAAGGATTCACGATAATCGACAGCATCGCGCCTGCCAGAACCAGATTATACAAATCGTGCGTGATTAATCCTTTGGTGAGTGCCAAGCCGCTTAGAATGAAAGAGAACTCGCCAATTTGCGCCAATCCGATGGCTACGGGATAGCTCACATTCCACGGCTGATTGAACAAACGGGTGATGATCAGCGCGGCCATGCTTTTCGCGCCGACGATGGTCATAAATGTCAACGCCACCGCCAGCGGCTGTTTGATGAGTGTGGAGGGATCAAACAACATGCCTACGGAAACAAAGAACAGGACGGAGAACGCGTCACGCATCTGCACGGAACTATCTGCTGATTTGCGCCCGATTTCACTCTCATTGAGCATGACGCCAGCCAGAAACGCGCCAAGCGCGAGCGATGCATCGAATATCGCATAAGCAATCATGGCGAAGCCAAGCGCGATTGCCAGCGAACCTAGCGTGTTCAATTCTTCAGAGCCAATTTTAGTGATTTTTACCAACAGCCATGGAAGCAATCGTCTGCCTACCACCGCCATAAACACAAAGAAACCGCTGATCTTAAATACCACCTCCAACACGGTTTTGGTGATATGCGCGGCAGAAATATCGCTTGATGCATGACTCATTTGCGCCAGCACGGGCAACATGACTAATGCGAACACCATGGCAATATCTTCAATAATCAACCAGCTGATCGCGACTTTCCCGCCCTTGCTCTCCAGTAACTTCCTCTGCTCCAAAGAGCGAATAAGCACAATGGTGCTGGCCACTGAAAGTGAGAAGCCAAAGATAATGGAAGCCGTTATATCATTGCCGAACCAAAGCCCGACCATCCCGCCAACCAAGGTGGCTGAGAATATCTGAACCACCGCGCCGGGAAATGCAATTCTTCGGCTTTCGAGCAAATCTTTCAGCGAGAAATGCAGGCCAACCCCAAACATCAAAAGAATAATGCCAATTTCCGCTAGCTGCTTCGCCAGTGAAATATCGGCGACAAACCCGGGCGTATGCGGACCAATCGCAACCCCTGCAAGGAGGTAGCCAAAAATGGCTGGCAATTTGAGTTGCTTTGCCACCATCCCAAAAAGAAAGGCTGTAACAATGCTTGCAATAATAGTGTTGATAAGCGCGTATTCCATAAACCCAATATAAACTTTAGTAGCAATTTAGCAATGCGAGGTTCTTACGCTGCACACACAACAATGCGCCACCCCTTTCGAGATGACGCATTATTAAAGAACAAATCACCATCACTTAACGAGTAGTGCCACTGTTACCAGTATTGCCCTTTGCGCCGGTGTAGCCTTTTGAACCACGATCGCCTTTTTCGCCGGTATCACCCGTTGCACCTGTATAGCCCGTGTTACCCTGGTTTCCAGCTGCCCCTGTTTCGCCGGTGTATCCGGTATTGCCTTGGTTTCCGGGAGCACCTTGTGGACCAGCAGGACCCGCAGGGCCGGTGCAGGCGCTTGCTCCAAGGGTCATAATAATCAGTGCGATTGCAATAGAATGTTTCATAACATAACTCCTAAATATTGATTTGACGTGAAAATAGGCAAGTAGATCGGTGGGCTATTTTGGTGTGTTGTTGCCCCAGTTATTCAAATCTTTCCACCATTGATCCATCTTGGCATTAGCCTTCTGGATCATGTTGGGGGCTTTTTTGGCGACGTATTCCTGCAGATTGCTGACATCTTTGCGCATGGCAGCAATGTCGGCGATACGCGCCTTGTTGTTGTCATCCTTCTGCATCTCGTCGAGCGCATCATCGGCGTGTCCCAGCGCGTAAGAAGCACCTTCATAGTTTTTGCCAGCGATGAAGTTGCGTGCCAGCGCAATATTGTCACGCGCCTTCACGCTCGGCATGGCCACTTTGTTATCCACCGTCACTACAGCTTCCGTCAACTGCGCCAGATGATTATCAGCTAGTTTGAGGTCGCCCTTGGTGATCGCAGCTTCGGCTTCACCAATATGCGTTTCGGCTTTATCCCCCGTTAAATCTAGCGTGAGATACACAATATCCGCATCCGTCACCGCCAGATCATTAGTCGCCCATACTGGGCCATTATCCATCGTTTTCACCTGCACGGGACCCGTTTGAATCGGGAAATAATGGTATTTGTACTCGGTATCGTATTTATACACGATACGTCCTGATTCCACCTGCGTGATGACGCGCTGCTCCACGGTTGCGGCTTTAATCACCGTCACCATGTTGCGTGCCTGCGTGATGTGCTGCTTGGCCAGATCGGTGTTTTTCATGGCAAGCGCCACCCGAGCAAAATTGACATGCTCGACAAAACTGGTCGCCGCCACACGCGGATCAGACATTTCCGCTTTGGTGATAGGGCTGGCAGCGGTTTTCACCGTGCCGGTGGTGATGCTGTCGGCGGCATAAGATGCCGTAGCACTAAACGCAAGCGTGGTGCTCAGAATGGTCGTAATCAGTAGGGTTCGGGTTTTCATTGTCATATCCTTTAGGGGGTTGAGATTGGCAGGCTATTGTTGGTTCGTGGCTTTTTTCAGGTCATCACCTGCGTCTTTGGCGGCATCGTTCAGCTTATCGGCGGGTGTGCGGTCTTCCAGTTGCCGCGCCGCTTTATCGACGCCGTTTGGCAATTCATTGATGGCATCACCGATTTTATCTCCGGCGCTGCGTCTGTCCGGCGCATTCATCAGGCTGTAGCCAATGAAGCCGACAACTGCGACGAGGCAGAGAATCATCAAATATTTTCCAAGTGATTGCGTGTTCATGGATTTATTCCTCTTCGTTCAATGTATTGTGATAGAAATTGGCCGTTTCCGCTTCGCGCAGAACCATCTCAAAATCGTTGTTGATTTCAAAACGGTCGAACGCCTCATCAATTATCGGAATGGCTTCAAAAAAGATTGGAGAGCGCATGATGTGTTGTGCGTGCATGACGGTTGCTCCTATTTCTTGATCCGTGAAATTTTGGTGCCTTCGATGCTGAGGCTGGCCATCAAGCCCTGCTGGTCGAAGATGAACGCATAAGCATCGTCTTTGAGTGTGCTCGACGAAAGATTTTTGGCGACGCCTGCATCCACCATCACCACCGTTGGGCCAACGCCGATTTCCCAGCCATGTGTTTCATTGATGTATTTAACGGCCTTGTCGCTCATCAGGAACACCACATAGCCGTAGGACTGCGCGCCCGCCTGCCAGCCGAAGGATGCGGTGACGGAATTATAATACCCGCTGACGTTACCCTCCTTCTTGAGCACGCCCTCACCATACGCGCCGCCGAAGATGAGTCCCGCTTTTACGATGTTTGGAAAAATCAGAACTGCCTTGGCTTTTTTAGACATATCGGCGGCAATCGGATTCGTTTTCACGAGCATGGAAAGCGCTTGATTCGCATCCTTGTTCAAATCCTCCTGCGTGGCCGCAAACGCGCCGCCGGAAAATGTTGTGAGTACTGTAAATGCGAGCGCAAGTAAGAGTGTGTGTAGATTTTTCATAGGTTTTTCCTTCAATGGTTGGGTGATATTGAAATCGAACGTAACCACACTTCTGTAATGAAGCGATACGACAAAGCAGAATGGGCGTAATGTTTGCGTAAGGATTAGAAACGGTGGGAAAGCGTGAGCGCACCAAACACTGACGGATGCTTTTGTGTGTCATATTCTTTGGTCATGAATACTTGTGTGTAGGACAGGCGCGTTTCGCCGTAAGTCACCGCCGCGCCCACTTGCAGGCTGGTCACGAAGTTTTTCTTATCGACGCTGGGGCTATCAGTAAACGTGTTGCCATCGAGAAAAATATTGCGAGCGACGGCGCGCTGCCCGATGGTGGTGAATAAATATCCACCGAGTTCTTGCGTGGGAATAAAGAAATCCGATCCGGGCAAGCTGGGGCGAATACGCGGTGGGCCGTAATCGGCTGGCAGGTCATAGCCCAAACGGAACGTCGCGCCCACCGTCGCATCGGTATTGATGTTGCCGAGATTCACCCCCGCATGCGGGGTGACATCCGCGCTCAGGCCGAATGGCGAAATTTCATAGATGCTGCGCCATTTGCGCTCATAAGTCAGCACAATACCAGGTTCATTCTTAAGCTGATTATCCCAGCCGTTCGGCTGCGGACTATCCGTCAATTTATGAACAAATTTCTGCGTCGGTTCGGCAAGGGATGCTGGACCAACTACGCCAAGAGTCAGCACCACATTATCCAGCGTTTTTCCCGTATCCGACACCATGCCCACCGAGCCATAGAGCCAGCCCGCATAAGGCTGATCGCCCGACACCAGATCACGGCGCGATAAATCCTCCGGAGCGAACATGCTTTGCCCCGCCGCAACGCTGAGGCGTTTGTTTCCATCACCGGCAATTGGCAGCGCACGGGCTACCGACTGTATCCAGCCCGGCATATTTTCTTCAGATGATAGCCACGCAAAGCGGACACCGTTGGTGTAATCACTGTCCGATCCCGCGAAGATGTCATTCTCGATGACGACATTAAAAATACCTTTGTCATCTTCCTCACGCACCTCTTCCGCTGCCAGCGCCGGAGAAATGATCGCAAGGAAAAGCACAACTGATAGGGTAATGTTCTGCATCATGACTTCTTTATACTATATCGGTTCAAAAAAAACCGGGCAAAAGCCCGGCTCTTAATAAGTCGCAATTCTGGACGTTTAGTCCGTGCGATGGGCACGGCTGCGCTCAGGCTTGCTGGAAATGACACTGGCGATTTTAGACTTCTCCAGTTTTTTATCTGCTTCATTCTGTTTAGCCGTTTTTTGGGGCTGCGCTTTTTGCTGAAGCACGGGCTGCTTCGTCTGGTATGGTTGTTTAGACATAAAATCCTCCTTAAGGATTATGGTGATGCAAAGGTGAAAAATCGCCCGGCGAAGGGAGTGCCACCGGGCGATAGTCGCTTATGCAGCCTTGGTGCTGCAACAAGCGTCTTCAATCGCTTTGATCTGCTTTTCAGCGTCTTCTTTAGCGATGCCTTGAAGCTGCACCACTTTGCCGACAAACTGGTCACGCTTGCCTTCATAAAGCATCAAGTCATTATCGGTGAGCTTGCCGAAAGCAGATTTCAATTTGCCTTTGATTTGTTCGGCTTTGCCTTGTACTTGTTCCTTATTCATAAAATTCTCCATTCGTTGTTAGCGCTGATAATCACAGCGTGTACGAGATGTAGAGGTGAGCAGGTAAGGATGCGATGCGGGGTGCGGGTAAGAGCGTAAGAGAAGCGTAAGGAAAGTATCATGCCAAATTGCAGGGCAAATAAAGCGTGTTTACGAACTTCAAAAATGTGAGGAACTGCGCCAGTTTAAAATTCACTGGCTGTAAAATGGCGGATCGGGCGAGATTCGAACTCGCGATAGAGTCTCCCCTATACACACTTTCCAGGCGTGCGCCTTAGACCACTCGGCCACCGATCCACACTATCACCACTGCTTTTCAGCGAGTGGTCTATACTACTTCTGCTC
>JANRKF010000019.1:0-20033 GCA_033763575.1 Alphaproteobacteria bacterium
GATCGTCGCCGATCTGCTGAAAAAGGTAGGCTATGACACCACCATGTATGACGTATCGCGCCTGACCGATATTGTGACGGGCTTTATCGTCACCAACCGGCAGACCGTGCGCGCGAGCCTCGAGCAGCTGGCGACGGCGTATTTTTTCGACATGGTGGAATCGGACGGCCTGCTTAAATTCATTAAGCGCGGCAAAGTTTCCAACGTCACGCTCGATTTTACCGAGCTGGTGCCCGGGGAAGATGCGATCGACACGTTTACCATAACCCGCACGCAGGAACTGGAACTCCCGCGCCAGGTGGACGTGATCTATTTGAACCGCACCGCCGATTACCAGGCGGGCACGCAATCCTCGCAGCGCCAAACGGTAAAGGCGGTGGATTACGCCACGGTCAATTTGCCGCTCGTGCTTTCTGACCAGGAAGCGAAGGTGGTGGCGGACGTGACGCTATATAACGCCTGGGTGGGGCGCGTGCAGTATCAATTTACCGTACCGCCGAAATACGCGCTGCTTGAGCCGACCGATGTGATCACCATCACCAAGGACGGCGCGGCATACCTGATGCGCGTTAATTCGACCAAGCTGGTGCGGAACGGGATGCAGGAAATCATGGCGGTGGCGGAAGATGTGTCATCCTATGATTTTTACAATCCGGCAGGCACCGGCACGCCGAACCTGCAACCGCCCGCCAGCATTTCGGCGACGCGGCTTGAACTGCTCGATCTTCCGGCTTTCCCTACGGACGGGATCACCGACGCTTACCTGCGCTATGGCGTGGTCGGCCTGGGCGATGATTGGTCGGGCTCGGCGGTGTATCGATCGGATGACGGCGGCGCGAATTACGCCTTGATGCAAGCGCTCACGGCGCAGGCGACGATCGGCGCGGTGCTTAACATTATCCCTGCCGGGACTGTCTATACTTGGGACACCACCAGCATGATCGACGTTCTGCTTACCTTCGGCCAGCTGCAAAGCGTCACCGACATCGCCGTGCTGAATGGCGCGAATGTGTGCGTCATCGGCAACGAGGTGATCCAGTTCCAAACGGCGACCTTGCTTGATACCAACAAGTACCGCCTCTCAAACCTCTTGCGGGGGCGGCTGGGCACCGAATGGGCTGCGGGCGGGCATGTAGCGGGCGAACGCTTTATTATGCTTACAAACGCCCTTGCGCGGGAATTGGTAGCATCGTCGGCCTGGAGCATATCCAGGAAGTTTAAGCCGGTCACGATTGGCTCGACGCTCGGCGCTACCACCGCGCAGGATTTTATCTATTCAGCCAACGCCTTAAAACCTTACTCGCCGGTGCATATCGCAGGCAGCCGCAGCGCTGGTGATCTCACGATCACTTGGAAGCGGCGCACGCGGATCGGCGGCGACTGGCGGGATGCGGTGGATATTCCGCTTTCCGAGGAATCGGAACGCTACGAGGTGGACATCATGAGTGGCGTAACGCTGAAACGCACGATTACCGGCCTTACCAGCCCCACGGCGGTTTATACCTCCGCGCAGCAGGTGACGGATTTCGGATCGGCGCAAAGCAGCGTCCTCGTGAATGTCTATCAGCTGTCGGCGGCGGTAGGACGGGGTTATGTGGGAGTAGCTACAGTATGAATCTAGCGTTCAGCCACTTTACCAGGGCGCACATTGGCAATGCGCCCGGCTTCATCTGTAATGCCCCACGTTTCATCAAACGCGGCTTTATCAATTCCGGTAACACGGCCTTTTTCAGACTTAAGTGTTGCGCCTTCACCGAGAAATTGATGACTACCAGCGCCCCAAGCGTCTTTGATAACGGTGGGTTTAGTAACCACTTCATGAAGGAGTTTAGAAGGAGTGCCTTTCGGCCTAAAAAATGCGCCTTCACCATTTATATCGCCGCCTACGACTTCATATCTTTCGTCCAGGATTTGCTGACCATTCGGCGCGCCACTTCCATCGCGCGGAATAAACGCATCTTCTATTCCACCGGGAAGCTGATTGATAAAAATAAGTTCACCGCCTTTTGCAACGATTCGTGATTCTTCCACTTTGCCCGGACTTGTAACAATTTCTTCTCCGGGTTTTGCGGCTCTTACGAGCGTGGGTTTTGTTTTCTTGCCAAATACTGCTTCTGGCGCCTCAAAGTTTAATTTCGAGGTGTCAACAACTGCGTAATTAATACCGTCGCTGTGTTGGATAGTTTCGCCTGTGTAAGCAGCGTTAATATCGACCATAAAATTCGCCTTTTTTTATTGAATGTGAAAGTTGCTGAAATGCTCCGGCGATTATAGCCCGTGCGCTGTCAATAGATAGTTAAGATTCTGTTACATCGCATATTTATCTCAAAAATATGGAGAAAATGCCATGCCAAACACCACTAACCGGGTGAAGCTACCCTATATTCTGCAATCACAATCGCAGAAAGAGGTCACTCATAACGCATCGCTCGACCTGATCGATGCGCTATTGCAAGCGGCGATGGTCAGCGTGGGCGTCAATACGCCGCCCGGTTCGCCGGTCGCCGGTGATTGCTATGTCGTCGGCACGTCGCCCACCGGCGCATGGGCGGGGCAGGCAAAGGCGGTTGCCATATTCACCACCGCCTGGAACTTCATAGTGCCCTGGGAAGGCCTGACGGTGTGGGCGAATGATGCAAATATCCTTAACACCTATGACGGCACCAACTGGATCGCTACCGTCAACCTGGCTTCATTCCAAAACCTGACCATGCTGGGCGTGAATACCTCGGCAGATGCCACCAACAAGCTATCCGTCGCCAGCGCTGCGATATTGTTTAACCATATCGGCGGCGACATGCAGGTGAAGATCAACAAGAACGCCGCAGGCAATAAAGCGAGCTTCCTTTTTCAAAACGGGTTTTCCGGCCGTGCGGAGTTCGGGCTGCTGGGCGACGATAATTTTACCCTCAAAGTATCGGCGGACGGCTCGACGTTTTTTGATGCGCTGAAAATGCTGGCGGCAAACGGGCGCGTAGCATTGAAAGCCAACGCCACCGGCTTAAGCGCTGCCGGATCAACGCAGGGCACGGCAACCGCGATCACAAAGCAGACCAATGAATTTACCACCGTCGGCGCATCGCAAGGCGGGATTTTGCCGTCGCCGGAGCAAGGGGAATTTATTTTTGTGCAAAACAGCGGCGCGAACGCACTCAACGTCTATCCAGCTTCCGGGCACAGCATTAACGCACTATCGGCGAACGCGGCATTTTCGCTGGCGGTCGGCAAGAACGCCATGTTTTGGGCGGCGACCGCTAGCAAGTGGTATGCGAATCTTTCCGCATAATCTTTTTCACTTTGTTTAACCCAGGCGCCCTTCGAGGCGCTTTTTTTATTGGAGGATTTCATGACTCAAGAAACTGAAGCAGAACATTTGGATATTCACGTTGCCGTGTGCGCCGAGCGTTACCGTTCGCTCGAGCAGCGGCTTGATCGCATCGAGCGCGTCATGTGGTGGATGCTCTCGACGCTGATCCTGGCGTTGGGCGGCATGGTTTTCCAAATGTTTATTCTCTTTAGCGGGAGGATCGTATGATTACGCTTCTCGGCGCATTGTTGGGCTTCGCTGGATCGGCGTTTCCCGACCTCATGAAAATGTGGAAAGACGCCTCTGATAAAAAGCACGAGCTGATGTTGCTGCAAATGCAGATGCAGCAGCAGGCGCAAGGGCATGTGGAACGGCTGGAAGAGATCGGCGCGCAGGCCGATATTTCCGAGAGCCAGGCGCTCTACAAAACCTATACCACCGGCATTACTTGGGTGGATGCGCTTAACGGCACCGTGCGCCCGGTGATCGCCTATGCGTTCTTCATTCTTTACGCCTCGGTGAAACTCCTGGCCTACAATGCGCTGCCGGACGTGGGTGTGCCCTTCGTGGTGGTTTATGACACGCTGTGGACGCAGGATGACGCCGCGATCTTTGCGGGCATCATCAGCTTCTATTTCGGCCAACGTGCCATGAGCAAAGTGCGGGGCAGAAAATGAGGCACATCACCGAGGACGGCCTGCGCCTGATCCGTCGCTTCGAGGGCTTTTCTGCGCTGCCCTATGTCTGCCCGGGTGGATATTTGACCGTCGGTTACGGGCATGTGGTGAAAAACCCCGACGCCTTCCATCAGCCGATCACCGAGGACGAAGCTACGCAGATCCTCGCGGTTGATATTCAGGCGGCGGAAAAGGCCGTGTTACGCCTGATCACCGTGCCGCTAAGGGACGGCCAGTTTGATGCGCTGGTGTCCTTCACCTTCAACCTGGGCGCGGGCGCGCTGCAACGTTCTACGCTTCGGCGCAAGGTGAACCAGGAGGAGCATGACGACGCTGCCGCCGAGTTCCTAAAATGGGTATGGGCGGGTGGTAGGAAACTAAAAGGGCTGGTGAAGCGTAGAGATGCGGAGGCGCTGCTTTATCTGTTATAACCCCTGCGAGGGGTCTTCCAAAGCGCGCTGGCGTTGCGTGTCCCTTCTTGCCGCTACAGCCGCTGTGCTTGCCCCCACGACAGCAGGGGCATTAGTATTGACACTACGACCTGCTACCATTTCTTTTGCAAAATGGTTTTGCAGATATTTCTTTATATCCGTGTTCTCAAAATTACCGTCGTAACTTTGTTTCCTATCAAATTGAACGCCTGCAAACAGCGCCTGCCGCGCTACCCATACGCCGCTTGTGTCTTTAAGCCACTTGATGGGCTGCACTTCTATCCAACATGCTTCGCCTTTCTGAGGCGTTTTACCATTGGATAGCACGGAGTCGCTATCGTAGGGCTGCGCCTCAACGCGGATATATCGTTTTCCGCGATGCTCGTATTCAGCATATTCCTTAGCTTTGAACGGCTTGCTGTAAGCATCGTATTTTTCGCCGTCAAAGGTATATTTTTTGCCCGTAGCCTTTAACTGATTCCTTGAAAAGACTTGTTCCAGTTCTCTGCTTACATTGTCAGCCGCTATCGTCTGCGGATATTCGCCATATTCGACTACATCCACCCCCGAAATTTTTTGCGTAAGCCTCGCTTCGCTCGGCTTGATGGAAGATGTAACAGATGATGGCAAAGCGGGGCGCGCACCCAGGAGACGCTCGCGCGGGCCGCCGTCGTCACGGACGCCGACAACGTGGACGTCGCGGACAGAGCCGCCGCCATCGGAGGAGGCAGACCAAACGTAGCCAGATCGTTGGTTATCGCTGGTTGTATCACTCCCCATGTAGCCGCCTAACACGATGGCCAAGTCGCTCATGCCAGTCTTGGTACCGTAGCTCTTCATCGCCTGCAGCTGACCATTCCCTCGGTCATCGCCCCAGATTTGTTGATCTGTTAAAAATGTTGCTTCCATAGTGATGTAACGTCCTTGGCAAGTACGGCTATTTATCTAGCCGATTGTATCATAAAGTGATTAAGAATGATTATGAAGTTATTATTACATATACATCTTAATGAAAAACAAAGAAAATCTAATCCATATCATTGGTTTGTAAGGATTTTCGTGCCTTTCTTAAGCTGTTCAATCGATTATTAATGAATTTCCTGTCTTTTGTGCCTTCCGAATGCGCCAGAAACGCTGCCTGCCTTGCTGTTAGGTAGTCGTCATCTATGACGCCCGCCATGTAGTAATGCGCGATGGTTTTCAGATAATGCCTTTGCCGCTCCCTGGCCGATGCCCGAATAGATCGGACGATCTTGCCGGTGGCCGTGAGCTTGTGGTTATAGCCCAGAAAATCTATCCCGTTCTTGACCATCCCTACTTGAGTTTTTGCATTGAGCTTCAAGCGCAGTTTCTGAATGCAGGCATTCTCTATCTCAGCCTTGCACATTTGCAAAAATTCCTTGTTTTCGCCAAGCAGAACAAAATCATCCATATAGCGGATGTAGCAGGCGACACGCAGTTTTTCTTTTATCAGCCGGTCTATCTCGTCCAGGTAAAGCAGCGCAAACCACTGGCTCGTCTGATTGCCTAGCGGAATCCCTTTAACATCATGGCCGCGCGATCTTATGACTATTTCCATGAACCACATCTCATCTTCCGAAAATCCGCACTTCCGCAGTTTGGATAGCAATATATTGTGGTCTATGCTTTGGAAGTATTTTGATATGTCGCATTTCAGAAAATAGAAATTATTGCCGCCAGTATTAACGTACAATTTCCGCAGGAATCCGTGCAGCCGATGCACCGCAAAATCGGTGCCTTTCTTCTTCCGAGATGCGGCGTTATCATAGATCAGCCTGTTTTCTAGTCTCGGCTCGATCACATGCTTACAGAAGCACATAAGGACAACCCTGTCCTTGTATGGCAACGCTTCGATCAGGCGTTCTTTCGGGTCATACACCTTGAAAATCTTGTATTTCCCGAGCTTGTAGGTTTTGTTCGCCAGCTCTTTCACAAGTTTGCTGATATTGTTAGCAAGCTCCATTTCAAACATTATCGTTGCGCGCTTATGCTGCTTGCTAATGCGGCAAAATTCATGAGCCGCCAGCAACTTCTCGAACGTAAATATGTGTTTCACGCAGCCCTCCGATATGCATGGAAGAAGCCACCGAAACTTTCGTCTCCGACTCTCCTCCGGTGTGTTATTTCCTGACTATATGCAGCGCGAATATTCCCGCGATTACGGCTGAAAGCCCGAGCATCCACCACGGATGCATACCAAAATGCACCAACCAGCCACCGATGCAGCCAGCAAATGCTATGAATCCGCAAATCAGGTTTTCAATGAATTCAGCGATCGGAGAACGTTTAGGCTCTTCTTCACCATATATTTTATACCCCATGCTGCCCTCCCTTTGCGATCTCGCGCACGAAGGCGGCAATGCTGTTGCGGACTTCGGGCGAACTAATCAAGGTAAAATCCTGCACCAGATGGATCGCCTGCGTGGTGAGTCGATCCACCGTCGGCTGGTAATCATCCGACTCAGGAAGCGCATAAAAATACAGCGGCGAGACTTCCAGCACTTGTGCTAACTCGAACAACCGGCGCGCGCTGACGCTATTGGTGCCGCGTTCGTATTTCTGGATTTGCTGGAACGTGATGCCCATGCGCTTGGCGAGCAAATCCTGGCTCATACCCATCATTTTGCGGCGCAGCCGGAGATGGGAGCCTATAGTGACGTCCAAGGGGTAGGGCTTTTTCTTTTCCATACCAATCCGAGAAGAATTTTCGCATTTCAGCACTGAATTTCGCATAATAGGAAGATATTTCGCAATCTGCGAAATATCAAGTTAATAAACCAAATAACCTATTGCCCTTCCAAAAACTTTAGGAGGGGAATATGGCAAAACCACGGGTCGTCAAAGCGACCAATAAATGCGGCAAGCGCGTGAAGATTGCGCGCATCGAAAAAGATATGACGCAGCTTGATCTGGCGACGGCGCTCAATATGGACTACGATATCGAGATCAGTTCAACCGGCGTGTCAGATTTAGAAAATGGCAAGCGATTCGTAAAAGATTTCGAGATTATGGCCTTGGCCGATATGCTGGATAAGCATCCGATGTGGTTGCTATTCGGGGATAAGGTGCCAGCTAAATTCGGAAAGTGATCACGGGCAAGCCCATATATCCCTTTATAAAAAAAGAAACGCCCGGTAGCATATCAAAGCAAAATCGCGTCGATATGCGTGGCGTTTCATAAAACGACTAACCGTTTTTATTGCTCCCACCGCAACTCAGGACATGCCTTACAGCGGTTAGAAAAGAGAAAACTTCCTTTGCTCTGGGCATCCAGGCGAACATCACTTGAAGCTCGCTTCTCACAGGCCCGTTTTTTAGAAACATTATTGCGGCTTTGCCAGTCACAACTTTTTCGTTTCCCTTCAAGAGCAAATCGGGGCGCGCACCCAGGAGACGCTTGTTCGGGTTGTAGTTGTCACGGTCGCCGTCATCGTGGACGTTGCGGACATAGCCGTCGCCATCGGAGGAGGCAGACCAAACGTAGCGCATAAAATAAGTTTTCCCTTATTTGAAACCTTTCGATTTCAAATCTCTATTGTTTTCCTTTTTCCCTCCATTTTTCTTCATCGCTTTTCCTCCATGCCGCCGCGAGATTCACAGCGTTACTAATCTGAATAGAAATCTGTTTTAGCTGCCTTGTCAATATGCAGCCTGCGTTTTCAGCCAGTAGAGCGATGTAACCCAGCATCTTAAGTTTGATAATAGCGTCCGTCTGATATTGCTCCCGCTGCTTTTTGTTCTCAAGAGAATCCTGGCGTATGAAATTGGCGCGGAACATATCCTGCAATGCATCCAGGCAAAGATTGTGCATCCTGTTCACAAACACGCTGCGGAATTTTGCCGGTGATTTTTGGGTTACCGCGACTATATAAGCCCCAAGTTTTTTTGTCTTGGTTATCACGATCAGATCGCTGGAAGATTCAGGAATTTTGCAAGCCTGTTCCCATTCCGCATCTTTGACTTCCGCTTTCTCTTGTTCTTTTTTCATGTCGAATTTTCTATCGCGCGCTGTTGCGAAAGCCTGACTTGTAGAAAATAGATCAGGCACGGAATTGACCTTGCCACCCTCCGTTTCAACGGATTTTGGAAGTTTCAGTGCCTTGTTCCTACCCAGCCGTTTATCCGGTTCTTTTTTTGTCATATTACTGCATCGCATGATGGGCGCGCTCCAGCGTAGCGCGTTTATGTTCGCCTGTAACGGTAGGTGTTATCGGCGTATTCTGGACACGCTCCAGTAGCAATGTTTCAAGCCCATCGCTAACCGTTGCCGTGCTGTTGTGGTGATATACCCCGACCCTGCCGGGGAATCTATCTTTTAATTTGGCCGCCACATCATCCATTGCGGTTTTACCATTTTCCACCACAACGAAATCAACGCTGGTCATCGGGCAGTTCTCAAGTAATTTTCGTACTGTTTCAAAGGAAGCGTTGGAATCGGCAATACCACCATCCGATAAGACAATGATGTGGCTGTAGCCTGTTTTTGAATTAGCGCCGGAATGCTGTTTCTGTCCTTCTGCGAGCTGCGCGGTAATATGGCGGATGGATGGAGCTAAAGAAGTCCCCCAGCTTTGATTCTGCTTAATACCTGCAATGCGCTTACCAATTTCACGCTTATCATCCCCCGGCTTCACCAACATGAGCGGTTCCGCATTTCCCCAAAGCCCCATGTAAACATTAGCATGGCGCGTGGCGGTCGGGTCACTTTTGCACGCTTCGTTGATGATGCAACCCGCGTGCATACCCGCTTTGATAGGAGGAAACGGCCAGCTTTTTCCCGTCGAGTCGCGCGACTCGTGCATACTGCCTGAACCATCGACCAGTAAAACAACATCCATATTGCTGGGAATGGGCGTGGATTTATCGCCTTCAAAGCGCCTGGCATCGGCTTCTTCCACCGGCTGGCCGCGTAAAATCCGCTTCACAAGCTGCGTGTGCTTGCCTCGGTCAAGGCGCCTCGTATCGCCATCTTCCGGCAACAGCGTATGTTCCGGCGCGATCCTCGCTTCGTATTCCAACTGCCGCGCCCGCAACTGGTCGATCAATACCTGCCGCGCGCGGATTTCCGCAGCAAACTCTACCACCATGCCCTGGTAGTCGCTCCAGTCTCCCACCTTGGGCTGAGAGGCAACATTGGACGTGCCAATACCTTTGGCGGGCTTGAAGCCGCCGTTTCCTTGCCGAGGGGAAGGCGATGATGGAGACGATCCGTTGTCACCATTGCCTTCCCGGCCTTCGCGTTCGGTACGGGCTTTTTCCAGCTCTTCGATGGTTTGCCCAGGATCAGGCTCAGCTCCTCCTGCTGGTTTGCCTGCGCCGGGTTTGCCACCTTCCTGTTTTGGCGTTGTCGGCGGCGCATCGACTCCGGGCATTTCACCCATGCCATCGACTTTGATCGGCTCTTCTCTGCCACCGGCGGGCGCACCATCGCCTACGCCACCACCACCTTTGCCGCCGCCTTCTTTAG
The DNA here is from genome assembly GCA_033763575.1 of Alphaproteobacteria bacterium. Taxonomy (GTDB): domain Bacteria; phylum Pseudomonadota; class Alphaproteobacteria; order Rickettsiales; family SXRF01; genus JANRKF01. The sequence goes on from JANRKF010000019.1 coordinate 9,904, forward strand.
GCTTTCCTCCGGCACCTTCACCGCCTTGCTGCGGTGCGCCTTTTCCATCTCCTTCTTTCCCTTCGCCTTTTTCGTCACCCTGGCCATCGCCGTCAGGCGGCGGTGGATTTTGGCCGCTGCCTTTTTGCTTCATCTGTTCATCGAGCTTTTTATCTTGGCTGTCGAGCATTGGCTCCACAACATGCGCGAAGAACGTATCGTAGATTTCCTCAATGCGCTTATTGCGCTTGCGCGAATATTCCATAGTTGCTTCGGCCAATTTTACCGCGCCCAGCATCATGTCGCTGGAATCAGGCTGTAGGTTTTCCACGCCGTCTTTTCCGCCGCAGAGTTCTTTCAGTATTTCCAGCGCCTCCATGCCGGATTTGCCATCTTTGGTAGTGATCCAGTCAGGATTAACGCCTAGAGCACGCCACCCATCTTCCGTGTCGGGGAAATAGCCGTTATTTCGGAAGAAGGAATAACGAACAGCGTTTTTAATGTTCTGAAAACGAGCTGCGGGCGTATCAGTCGGCGTTTCCTTATCACCGATCAATCCATCCACCAATATTGCCTCGGAGGAATTGCGGGCAAGCACATGGTCTTTTCGGATGCGGCGGCCTTGATTAACCGTCCAGCGATCCACGACGTTGTTCTCCGCTTCATCGGCAACCAGGTATCGGTAATGCCTTTCATTGGAAATGCGCCTTAGATGTTTATATTCATCCTGTGTCAACGAGGTTTCTTTTCCCTTTTTATTTAAGCCTTCTATTTCCTTATCCAATGAAGCTATCTTTTCGCCAAAACCTTTGGTTAATTGGCTATGACCTATTTCGTGAAACGCCACGGCACGGCCAATATCGAATCCCACACCCATGCCAAGAATAAGGTCGAGGTTGATGTGGTTATCCGGGGGATTATAAAAAAAACTGCTGCCGAGTTCCCCCCATTTAACGCGCGTATCTTTGTTTAAGCCGGTAGTTGCGACGTAGAACGCCAGCCGCTCTTTTTCGGTTTGCGCCGCGCCATCGGGGGAAGCAAATTGCTTCCATAATTTTGAATCATAGAAATTTTGATCACCCTTTTTTTGTGCCAGATATGCGAGATTAATAGCCCATAACAACGAGGTTTCAGGTGAATTTACGGAAGGCTTGTGGGGAGCCTCGCCGCTTTGGAGTGCCGCATCTACATTTCTTTTTTCGTATTGATAATGATTACGCACATCGCCTGATACGACTGCTTCAAGTTCGCCAACGAGCTTATCGCGGACAGCCTCATCAATCTTGCCCTTTACGGCTTGCGTCACAAATTCTTGCTGAATAGCAGCAAGCGGCACCGCTTTGATATGTTCTCTGCTATGCTCTTTTTTATATTCGGGCATTATTATAACCCCTGTGAGGGGTCATCCAAGGCGCGCTGGCGTTGCGTGTCCCTTCTTGCCGTTACAGCTGCTGTGCTTGGTCCGACGACGGCGGGGGCAGCTACATTACGACCTGCCACCATCTCTTTTGCAAAATGGTTTTGTAGGTATCGTTTCATATCCGTGTTCGCAAAATTGCCGTCGTAGCGTTGGTTCCTGTCGAATTGCACACCCGCAAAGAGTGCTTGCCTGGCTACCAACATACCGCTTGAGTCTTTTAACCACTCGATAGGCTGAACCTCTATCCAGCATGCTTCACCCGCCTGTGGCTTCTTGCCGTTAGAAAGCACGGAATTATCGCCGCCATAGGGCTTTGCCTCCACGCGAATATACCGCTTACCCTTATGCTGGTATTCGGCATGCTCCTTCGCGCTGAACGGCTTGTCATAAGCGTCGCGTTTTTCGCTGTCAAACGTGTATGTTTTGCCTGTTTTTTGCAATTGACCTTTTGAGAACGCTTGTTCCAACTCCCTAGTTACCGTTTCCTCTGCGATGGTCTGCGGATATTCGCCATATTCTACCACCTGTACCCCAGAAATTTTTCGCGTAAGCCTCGCTTCGCTCGGCTTGATGGAAGATGCAACAGATGATGGCAAAGCGGGGCGCGCACCCAGGAGACGCTTGCCCGGGTAGTAGTGGCCACGGACGCCGACAACGTGGACGCCGCGGACATAGCCGTCGCCATCGGAGGAGGCAGACCAAAGATAACCGGATAATTGGTTATCGCTGGTCTTGTTGCTGTTGCTCACAGGACCGCCCAGCACGATGGCCAGATCGCTCATGCCCGCCTTCGTGCCGTAATCCTTCATCAACTGAAGCGCTTTGTCGCCCCAGATCTGCTCCTCCGTTAAAAATGTTATGTCCATGCTCATATGCTATTCACCCTGCGTTTCCCACAGAATGCGCTTATTAAGCGGATTACGTTGCAGTATGCTTCGAGTAATGGCCTGGGTAATATCCGCGCTGGCAGGGATATAAATAAACTCAAACGCAAGGTTGGCTACCGCTTGCTCAAGCGCCGTTGCATCTGTTGCAACGGTCACTTTGGGATGCTTTTGCAGTTCCGCCTTCTGCCAGCTTTCCGTGACGCTGTAAATGGCCGACCCCGATACCTCATCGATCTGATTTTGTAGCGCATGCTGCAAAGCTAATTGGGGGATATTTTCTATAATCTTTTGCGGCTGGGTCATATCACACGCTCCTGCTTGTGCTGTGGCTGCCATCCAGCATCGTCGGCGAGAAGGTTTTGATGGTCGCATCCGTAAGGAGCGCTTCTAAGCGTGCATTGGTTTTGCCATCCGGCACCGCATTACGATCTTCAAATGCCTCACGCAGTTCATCGGAAGTTCCTGCAGCATTTGCACCCAACCATGATTTCACTTGCTTGGCCGCATCTGTATCCTTGGCATTCACAATAGTGACGCCGCTATCACGTCCCATTTCTACAGTTGGCTTGGTGAATGCAACCACCAGGCTCTTTCCCGTCTGCTTGTTATGAACCACATGAAGTTTGGCGTAAGCCCCAGCGCCGCCCGCGATGGCGGTAGTGATCACGCAAGCCGTATTACCTGAATAGTTGGCGGCAGGTTTGTAATTAGCGCCATCGGGAGTTTTAGAAATGGCCTGCAGCAGTTCTTTCCCGACATAGGGAAGCGCAAGCGTGCTGATGGCTTTATCCTGATCCACCAACTTTCCTGGTGGATGCTGCGCGAGAAAATCCTGAAAATCATCTCCGCCCGGTTTTGACTTATCCTCCGTGCGAGAGATGATCTCTACCGTATCCGTAAATGCACCGCTTGCTATTGAATCAGGCGTCGATGTCAGCACATGCGCCTGGACTTTTTCATCGCCGAGAGATTTTGGCGGCACGTTCTGCAGGCCTTTAAGGAACAGTTCCACTTCTTGTTCTTTTACGCCCTCAAACCCAGGATACTTGGCTTTCAGATAGTTATTAATCACGGCCTGAGCCTGGCGCACCTCATCGGTCGTCGCTTCGATAGCGGTGGATTTGATGTTCAATCTATCCAGCACCGAATCCTGCCCGATAACTCCTGCTTCCTCCCATACTTTCCGCAGCTGTGCATAAAGTTTTGGGCGCTTCGCGCCATCGGGCGTGACACCGGCCACATCGTCGATCCAATGCTCCACCACCGACTTTAATCTATCCCCCATCCGAGCCTCGACCGGCTCTCTGGAAGGGCTGATATTCGGCATATCCCAATTACTGAAATCCGCACCCTTTGTTTCCGTAGCGGAAACACTCTCCGGCATACGCTGTATCGCCTGCCTGAGTGAGCGCAGTGCGGTACGCGGCGTTAGCTTCTGGGCTTTATCGCCGGGCTTGTCCACCTCAAAGCGAATGCCTGCCATATCCGCCTGCTGCAGCACCGGCGATTCAGGATCGAGCAATGCGGCTGATTCATGATAGGCGCGTCCGAGAGCGTTAGAAACCGCTATGACGTCCTGCCAATGATCGAGCAGCTTCGTTTGCAGCCGGGGAACCGCCACTTCATTCGCATGGCGGACGCTTTCAAGATTGCGCCGGAATTTATTGTGATCGGCTACTTCCCATTGTGCATCTTCCGGATTAGGTCCCTGCAACATGCGGCCTTTTTCAAGCCGTGCCATCGTAGTAATCGGAACGCCGGTCAATACCTGGCTGATACGATGCGCCCAATCTTCTTCCGTAAAAGCGGGAATTTCTTTTTTAACAAGACGGCTTTCCAGCGAGTCGGAAATAGGATGAACGTCGGCACCGTCTTTCGGCTTGTTCGATGTCATAATGACTTTGGGAATATCGCCATGACGCAATGTGAATTCGCCCAAGTTGCCAAGCGGAATTGTCAGCTGTTCGATTTCGCCATTAACGACCTGCCACACCTGCTGCAGGGCGGCCTCCGATCCAATCTTGCGGCGGGCAAATTCGTCAATCACCAGGGGGCGATGCTCTTTCGCGGCGCGGATAAGGGCTCCATCCACGTCCTTGAAGCCGATACGCAAGCCGCCGTTCCATTCTTGATATTTCTGGATGGAACTAAGCACATCATCGATTTCTTTGCGCGAAATATCCGAGTGCGCCAAGCCATTCCAATCAAAAATTTTCCTCTTTCCCTCTTCCGATAAAAGCGATTTTTCCTGATCGGAACCTTTACCCGTTTTCAATTCGCGTAAAGCCTTGAGCGATGGTTCTGTAAGAGTGCCGTTCCTTAACGCGCTATTGATGCGATCCATCAGATCGCTGTTGGCATTGGAATCGAACACGGTTTCAAACAGGAGCGATTCCATGTTTTTACCGCCCGCATCGTAAATGACCGCACCCTGGGGATGCATGGCATTGCCGATCAGGTTGGCGAGATACGATTTACCGTAGGCCGGGTCGGATTCGAGATACACTAGGGGATTGTGTAGTATGGCCTCGAAGGCATCGAGCATGCCCGGAACAGGCATGTTGCGCATCAGCTCCGGCAGGACATGCTTATACTCGCGGGCGGAATGCAGCCACAGCGGATCGGTATCGCTCTGAATTACTCCCATGCCGAAAGTACGGACACCATTATCTTCTCCGCGCTGGCGCGTCGGCCAAGGACGCGCGTGCGTGCCGATCGGCAGGGGCTTATAGCCAGCATCTATTTCGCGTTTTCTTGCGGTGGGTGATTCCGACATTGTTACCTTGCTGTTTTTTCGTTAATAAAACCGTTTTGCTTACAGTTTTCCAGCATGGATAATATCATGGAATTGTTACAGTTTCATTACGAAACACCATTTTTCGTTAATTTCATTAATTATTTATTTCTAGTATTTCAATAGGATGAAAAATATCAGATAAGAAAAACCCGCATTATTTAAGATTTGTATTTCCCCGGCACCTTATCCCCGAACAACAACCACATCGGGTGCTTATCTAGCACTTCCGCCAGTGCAACCAGCTCAAAATCCTTTATGAAGCGGTCACCTTTTTCCATCTGCGAAACACTGTTTTGATCGACGCGCAGATCGCAATCTTCCGAGAGCGCTGTGGCCAATTCCAGCTGATTCATATTTTTTTCGACTCGCGCCAGCTTGATGCGCCTGCCGCATAAATTGGTAGTCAATTTTCTTTTTGATTTTGTCATGGTGCCCGCCTTTCCGGTTGAGTTGGAAGGCGAAATAATTATCAGTCCGGCAAAACCTCTGCTCTGTAAGTCAATGAATTTTACTTTGACTTACAGATTTAATGCTATAAACAGGGAGAAAATAATCAACTCACAGTAGAAACAGGAGCGGCGATGCACCCACAACACGATCACCAAAATACCCCGATCCATCATCTGTTTATCAAGTGGTGCAGGGCGGAATATCATGCCAATTTCATACTTAATCAGACGGAAGATGAAGCAACCGATCCGCGCTACCTTGAGGCGACGAATCTCGCGCAACGGGCATTGTGGGATTTCGTATGCACACCCACATCATCGCTCTACGGCATATTGCTCAAGCTCAAGGTAGCCTGCCAATTCGATGACTATACGAAAGAGGCGATACATCCCGATTCTAGGTTGATTTCTCCCAAGGCGATTATTTCGGCGCTGCATGATCTGGAAAATGTTGTCATCGCCTGCTTCGGGGCGGATGGTATTAAGCAGCAGGACGAAGAATTAGATAGCCTGGCGCGCTGCGGCCTTAAGGAAGCCGAAGATCATAGGTCTAGCTCCGGCGATGGGTTATAAAGATCACGACGACGAAAACCGCTCACGCCTTTCCCTGTTTATTGAAAACCTGGTCTGCGGTTTTATGGCCTTCACCAGCTGCATAGGCGGGTGGTTAGTGCATTTTGGTATGGACGCTTGGTGGATGTTGGGTTTGTCGGCGATCGCCGCCGTCGTATTTGCCTGGATGATGATAAGATGCTAACGCGCGTTGCTGCCTAATTTAGAGAAAAATCCCTGACACTCCGCAGAATTCCTAGAGTGTATTTTCTCTGGTGACAGATCAACCTATGGGAGTATATATTAAACGCCCTATATATCACAGGTTGTAAAATAGCAAGGGGGAATTATGGGCTTTCCTGTAAAAAAATACGATCGGCTCCAAAGCCTCATAGCACGCTGGGGCGTGTCCCAGGAAGATGTATATTATGCCATAGAGAACGGAACGCTATGTACCTGTGTATGGCTGCCTCTGCGCTTTTTAGAGCGTGGAGTAATCAAGGAACAAAAATTTGTTTATGAGCGGCACGAGCATAAGGAAGGGTTTGTCGGTGTGCGCCCACAGGATTTTCACCGCATTTGCAGCTGCGGTTCTCTAAAATTACGCATCTTCCGCTCGGTCACGCAAGAAGGGCATGTTTTACGCATGGCCGATGAACCACCGCAACCATCTATTTCGGTGCGGTTAAGCGATCTGGTGATTTTGCAAAAAGACCGCGCGGAGTTTGAAGCGATCTATGAAATTAAGCCGGACAATGTGCTGGATTTTGTTGCCGCGCCCACCACGCCGGAATTTTCGGCGTCAAGGGATTATCGCCATGTCGTATTCAACGGTAAAAAATATCAATTAGGCGACGTGCAGGCGCAGATTATTGAACAGCTGCATGATGCGACATTTACCGATAATCCTTGGATACATGGTAAAACGCTGATCCATGTTGCAGGTTCCCGGGCGGTGCGCCTGCGCGATTTATTTAAGAATAAATCAAAATGGAACGATCTCATTGTTTCCGATGCGCGTGGCCATTATCGCCTCGGCATCAATCGAGAGGAAAAGAAAAAGGCCGCGAGTTTGGGGGCGATAGTGATGGGGATGATCCCATACCTCCAGGATTTCTTCGAGATTGCCGATTGTCTGCCGTCCCTTTGCCCTATTTGAAACCCAGCCTTTCCGCGTAAAGGATAGTCCAAGCCCGGTAATTTCCGGGCATGTCCCGGTTTCGCCCCGGGTTTTCCCTAGATAGCCACCGCATTCACACCAGTAAAAATCTATACTAGCCAGCGCGTTATCAAAAATGCGCCCCACCTCAGCCCCACCCTAGCCCCACCCCAGGTACCACTTCCGCCCCACCCAAGGCTGTTGACAGTTCATTTTGACACAAAATTTCCGTTATCCGGTTAATTTCGCGCCCCACCCCAGCCCTCACCAAGCCCCCACCAAGCCCCACGCCATCCCCCCTTACGGTGGTGCAGCTTCTTGTTCGAACACGAACCAGGAGGTCACCATGAACGATTCAAAAAAACCAATTTCAGCATTTGACGAAATTTGCAGCCTTACTATCGAAACCATGCGCACGATGGATATGGAGACGCTACAGCAATTAAGAATGCAGGCGGCACATGAATTTGATCGGGCAGGAATCGTAAGGGGCTGCTTAGAAACGGCATATCAGCATAAACTGGCGCAACAGGCTGATAACATCACTGGCAATTAGGCAGTACCATGAAATACGAGTGGTACAGGGTCTATCACGGTATGCCGGAGGATTCCAAGCTCCGGGTGATCGCGCAGCGCTCCAAGCAGCTGATGGCGCATGTGGTCGCCGTTTGGATTTGTGTGCTCGATGCAGCATCACGGCATGAAACGCGCGGCACTGTACAGGTAGATGCCGAGCAGATCGCGGTGGTGCAAGAGATTGATCAGAAGATCGTAGAATCGATCATCAAGGCCTTCCGCGAGAAAGGCCTGATCAATAAAAACAATGTTCTCACTGCCTGGAGAACACGCCAATATGCTACCGAAAAAGAACGGGCTGCCACTTACCGTGATAATAAAAAAGAGGATGAAACGTCACATGGCGTCACGGAAAATCACGCGGCGTCACACGGCGTCACGCCGGATCACGCGCCGTCACACAAAAACGCAAAAAACGACCCAGATAGAGAAGACAGAGGAACAGAAGGCAGAAGTAAGGCAGAAAACAGAAAAAGAACAGAGGTAGAGGAAGAAACAGACGCAAGCGCAGAAAAAGATCAAAAAAATAATTCAGATAAAAAAATTAGAGCGAGAGAAGAAAAAGGAGAGCGCGAGAGGAAAAAACAGAAGATCGGTGGACAAGCCGCCGATCAAAAGCAGACCGGCAGCCCGATCCTCCAGGAAATGCTCGACATCTGGAACGCAGAGGTGCAGAGCAAGCTCACCAAAGGCCAGAAGGCCATACTCACAGCGAAACGCAAAGAGCAGATGACGCAGCGCTGGCTGGATGACTTCCAGCAGGACATGCGGGCGTGGCGATATTACTGCCAGATTATCGGCGCTTCGGATTTTTGCTTAGGCCGCATTGCAGGCAAAGGGTGGACGATCGATCTTGCGTGGGCGGTCGAATCATCCGATCACGTCGCCAAGATTCTCGAGGGCGGCTTTTCAGGCGGGAATCATCCGCCCAAGCCGCCCAGGTGCGATGTGCCGGCTCTACAGCAGGCATGGGACGCCGTGCTGCTTGCCTTCGAGCAAAAACACAGCAAGGCCATCTGTCGCAGCTGGCTGGCCGCCACGGTCATCACGCGGATGCAGCGCCATTGCGACGGCGCGCTGCTCACCATGCAGTGCCCCAACAAATTCACTTGCGAGTGGATCACCCAACACTACCTGGCCGATTTGAACCGCTGGTGGGCAGAAGCCACCGTCGATGCGGATTTCAGCGTGACCGGCCTGGAACTGGTCACGGAGGGCTAAATGCAAAAATGGACAGTTACCGAGATCGCCGATCGTTTTGAGGAAGCTGCGCGCACGCTCCGGCGCCTGCCGCCGGTAAAGGTGCGCGGATATTTCAACACCTGGCCGCCGGTGATCCGCACCGCCCAGGAACTGCTAGACGCCGAGCCGGTGCCTCTGCAGTTGGGTCCGCCCACGGCCGGGGCGATCGCCCGCATGGAGGAAACCCTCGAGTGGATTTTCCTGCTCGATGACGAGGACGAGCGGCGGCTGGTATGGCTGCGCGCCGAGGGCGTGCGCTGGCGGAAAATCTGCGCGCGGATCGGCTGTAAGCGCACAAAAGCCTGGCAATTATGGTCGATGGCGCTGCTCAAAATCGCCACCCGTTTGAACCACTAGCGAAACGGGGGCGAAATGCTTAAGAAAAAAAACCTTGAACATCGCGAACATAATCGGCTATATTCCATGCAACGATCGCGAGAGTTGCGTAATTTTGCAACGAGCGATACGCAAAACCCCCTGATTCGCTGCTTGTTTCCATCGTGCCGGTCATCCGCTGGCGCGCGCATCGCCCTTTTGCCTGGTGGGGGTGCTGCATGAATCGCGAGGAACTCCTAGCGCGGATCAAAAGCGATACGCGCACCAAAGAACAGCTGTTTGAATGCCTAGTGCAGCGCATGAAGGTGCTGTCGCCTACCGAAATCACGGACGGCGAGGCGGCGCAGGCGGCTCGTCGCCTGATCGGATTTTGCCAAACGATTTTACAGTCACGCGCTAAAAGGAGCATTGATTCCAACTGCAACGCTGATACTATCGAAGACGGAGCCGATGACGGTTCCGGGGTGTCGAAACCCCGATGTTGATTGGTGACACCGACCAATTACGGTGTAGAATCCCTGATCTCCTTTTATGGTCGGGGAGATGTTGGCTATGTCCAGGGCTTTGCCTAAAGGCCAGCATAACCGAATCAACACGGTTTTTCGAACTCCCCGATCACCAGCTTTTGCTGGGAAGGGAGTGAAGCATGACGCAAGCCAAAGTCGCCGTGATACTAGCGCGGGTATCATCGAAGGAGCAGGAAGAAGGCTACTCGATCGACGCCCAGGTGCAT
>JANRKF010000020.1:0-6164 GCA_033763575.1 Alphaproteobacteria bacterium
ACATTCGTGCTGGCGGGCGGCGTGGCGGCAAACCAAACCGTGCGTGCTGCATTATCCGAATTACTGACGGAGCATGGCATGACGCTCATCGCCCCGCCCATTCCGCTATGCACCGACAACGCGGCGATGATCGCCTGGGCCGGCATCGAGCGTTACCACGCCGGAATGATCGATTCCCTCGATTTCGAGCCCCGCGCACGCTGGCCACTTACCGAAATCAGCGCATACAAAACCCCGCGAGATAGTCGCGGGGTTTTCTCGTTATGATGGTCTGGTTATGGACGAATAAGCCCAAGGTTACATGTCAATTTTTGCGTAGAACTATTATTAAGCAGTGCCGGAACTTTGATTGGGTTAGGCAAGGCACTCACTCTCCCATTAAAACCGCTAACCGAGTGCAATAGAGATGAAATAACCTCTTGGCAGCCAGCATTGGCCCAATTTTTGAGATTTACGTGGGTGGTACGGGTACTACCAGTAACGTATTTCTCATTATTGCCGCAATTATTGGTATTAGCAGCTACGTCTGCAATAATCTCAGTAGTGTTGTATTGTCTGTTTTGGGTTACTCGCAGGTTAGCTTTGGTAACCGTAAGCTGGCAAGGAGCGGGCGCACTGGCCACACATGTGCCAACAGTGCATTGCTCCGTGCCATCGCTACAGCCGGTGCATTTTTGGGTGGTGGTGCCGGGCTTACCGTCGGCAGTGGTGCAGCTTACGGCTTTATCGGGTTTCGGTGTGTTGCAGGTCACCGGAGTCTCCACGCAGACACCCACCGTCGTGGTTGGTGTACCGTCGCATTGGGTGGTAGTAACCGTCTGGGTTCCCGGTTTGCCGCCCACCGTGCAGCTCTGGGTTGTGTTGGTAACAGAGCAAGTGTCAGGACCGCCATTGCAACGCGATGAAGTGGTGCATTGGCCATAATATTGGCTGCCCGGCTTCAGGCAAATCATATTCGGAGCGTTACAGGTGGGATAGCCGCACGTGCCGTTGGGCAACTGCACCTGAGGGGCCACGCATGCGCCACCGCCACCACCCGTGCCATTCACGCAGGTGTTGGTGTTCGGGTCGCGCACTTTGGGCGGGGTGCAGCTCACCGGCGTGGCGGTGCAGGTTCCGGTGGTGCATTGGCCGGTGCAGCTATCGCAGGTTTTCACCGCCGTACCCATCTGGCTGTTCACACGGCACTCCACGGTGGTCGTGATCTTGCTGCATGTATTGCTGTTACATTCCGTCATGGTGGCACATTTGCCGTAATAGGTTGAGTTGGCCTTCAGGCACACCTGATCGGGATAGGTGCAGGTCAGGATGCCGCAGGATCCGTTCGGCAGCAACACCAGCGGCGGCGTGCACACCATGCTCGCGGCAGCTTTCTGCGTGTTATCCGCAGGCATCTGGAGAGCGGCAATCGATTCATCCACGCCCGGCGCCGTGATCTTCAGTGACCGCGCCTGCGCCGCACCGGCGACTATCGAAAGAATGATCGCGCTACAAATAAAAAGTTTTTTCATGATGTGCTCCTTAAGAAAGGCAAAATATCGAAAGAATATAAATTATTAAGTTGTATTATACTATTTCGCGATTAACTTTTAGTTACTGTGCTTTTTGTTACATTCAAGATAACAAAATCACGTGTCAACTCTGTGACAGTTTGATGAAGCTTTTATGACAATCAAGAGGAGGGGATATAATTTATATATATTTTTCAATATATTGTCGTATTGCCTGCCACGGGACGAATATTAAACTGGACCCTCAGACATCCCCGAGGAACGCAGGGCATTGCGCGCCGCATTGCCGCCCAAATAGCGAATAAATTTGCGCGCTTCTTCCATATTATCACCCGCGATCACCACCACATAATAGGGGATGTTGCTGTGGGTTTTTTCGGGAAACACATCGATGATTTTGGCCTTCTCCAGCAACAACGCCTGACCATAGGAAAACACCGCATAACCACCGCGCTGGGTCACCTGCTCCACCATCTGGTCATAGCTTTTGAGATAGAGCGTGTAAGGCTCCAGCACATCGAGCGCCCCCAAATTCCTGAGCGCCTCCCGCGCATATCTACTGTCGGGAACATATTCCGGATTGCCAAGGAAAAAAAGCGGCTCGGAATGCATCGCATGCACCAGCGGCGCACTGAAAAAATTACCGCTCAATTTCATCACCAGCGTTGAGTCGGCAGGGCCGATCAGCGCCAGCCGACCACGCGCAAACGCAGTCTTCGAATAAATATCGATGAGCCCCTGCAACTGCAACTCATCGATCCATTTGGCATCCTGCGTGATAAGAATATCGGCCGAGCCGCCTTCCAAAATCTGCGACGACTGCATTGATTTGGCGACGAAAGAGGTCGATACGGCAACATCGTTCGCCCTCGCATAATCGCGGGCCAGCTTGGCCACCGCGATGCTCGCACTATTATCGGCCATGACGGTGAGGTTGGTGACCGCACGCGCAGGCGTGCTAGCCAACAAAACGCTGGCGAAAACAATTACCCTCCCCAGTAGGGGGAGGGCCAGGGTGGGGGCATCCCTCCGGCAACGAGCCAATAATGCCCCCCACCTAACCTCCCCCCTATTGGGGGAGGAATTTCTGGCGAAAACGAGCAAGATTTTCATGTGTAAGCTGTGCGGTGACATGCAGCATTTCCTCTTCAACTTCCTGCGAGGTCACTCTACCATGTGCAAAGAGCCACGCAAGCGCCTTGCCATCGGCAAGCGGAAGCGCTACCATAATCTCCTGCAAATAGCGGCGGCTCAGTTCCTCGTCGATGGCCGCGCAGAGCGCCTCCACCCCGTCGCCGGAAAGCGCCGAAATCGCATAGGCTCCGCGCGCCCGGAGCGCCGCCCTGCCCGCCTCATCCAGCCGATCGATCTTGTTGCACACCTCCAGCAGGTTTTCCGGCAGCGCATCGCTTGCAAACAACCCACGCAATACCTTCTCCACATCTTTTTTCTGGGCCTCGCTGTCGGGGTGGGAAATATCGCGCACATGCAACAGCACGTCGGCTCCCAGCACCTCTTCCAGCGTGGCGCGGAAGGCGGCCACCAGCTCGGTCGGCAGGTTGGAGATGAATCCCACCGTGTCGGATAAAATAATTTTCTGGCCGCCGGAAAGCGTCACGGCGCGCATGGTCGGATCGAGGGTCGCAAATAATTTATCCATCGCCATCACCGAAGCGCCGGTCAGGCGGTTGAACAATGTCGATTTCCCGGCATTGGTATAGCCGACGAGCGCCACCACCGGATAGGGCGTATCGCGGCGGACTTTGCGGTGCAGCTCGCGGGTGCGCGTCACCTGCTCCAGTTGTTTTCTGATTTTACTGATGCGATCACGAATCAACCGCCGATCGATTTCGATCTGCGATTCGCCGGGACCGCCGAGAAAACCGAAGCCGCCACGCTGCCGCTCAAGGTGGGTCCAACTGCGCACGAGGCGCGATTTTTGATAATTGAGCGAGGCGAGTTCGACCTGTAATTTCCCCTCATGCGTGCGCGCACGGGCGCCAAAAATTTCAAGGATGAGGGCCGTGCGGTCAATCACTTTCACGCCCCACGCCTTCTCTAAATTCCGCTGCTGCACCGGGCTCAGGCTATCATTCACAATGGCGAGCGTCGCCTCGCACGCGGCGATATGCTCGGCTAATTCTTCGACCTTGCCGCTGCCCATCAGCGTCGCCGATTTCGCTTCGGAGAGGGTGACGATCGCACTGCCTGCAACATCCAGATCAATCGCAGCGGCAAGCCCCGCCGCTTCCTCAAGGCAAGACTCCGCATCGCGCAAGCCATCCTTGGCATGGCGCTTAAACTGGGGATGGATGAGGAAGGTACGGGTCATAAGCCCCGCACTTGTTGCGGGGTCTGGTCATGTTCCAGCACGTATCGTAAAAGTTGTTGGCGCAGATTCATTGGATTCTACTGTGAGTGACACGGAACCGGACCCCGCAACAAGTGCGGGGCTTTACGCAACATCCCCCGAATGCAGGCCGAGCATTTTGAGCTTGCGGTGGAGCGCCGAGCGTTCCATGCCGACGAAGCTCGAGGTTTTGGAAATGTTGCCGCCGAAGCGATCGATCTGCGCGGCGAGATATTGTTTTTCGAACAGCTCACGCGCATCGCGCAGCGCCATCGACATGATGTCGGCATTGGTTTCCGGGCGCGAGAGGATCGGGTTCGAGCCAAGAATTTCCGGCGGCAGCTCGGAGGCGGAGATGGGGTCTTTACCGGCGGCGGCCATGATGAGCAGCCACTCCATCATATTGCGAAGCTGGCGCACATTGCCCGGCCAGCTATAGCTTTGCAGCATCGCCAGCGCCTCGCCGGAGAGGTCGCGCAGTGACACCCCGGCGCTATCAGCGGCGCGTTTCAGGAAGTGGCGGCAGAGATCGGGAATATCTTCACGGCGGTCTTTGAGGCTGGGCAGGCGGATCGGAACTACATTCAGGCGGTAATAGAGATCCTCGCGGAACCTGCCCGCGGCAATTTCCTGCTCCAGCTCGCGGTTGCTTGCCGCGATCACGCGCACATCCACTTCCACCTGCTTGGTGCCGCGCAGGCGCATGAATTTCTGTTCCTGAAGCGCACGGAGCACCTTGCCCTGCGTTTCCAGCGGCATGTCCGCCACCTCGTCGATATACAGTGTGCCGTTATGCGCCCGCTCGAACAGGCCGAGCTTTTCAGCACCGCCGGTCGGGTTGGTATCTTCGATGCCGAACAGCTCGGCTTCGACGCGGTCCGGCGTGAGTCCCGCCGCGTTCATCACCACGAACTGCCCGCCCGCACGCGCCGATTTTGCGTGAATCAGGCGGGCGACCATTTCCTTGCCCGTGCCCGGCGCGCCGGTAATGAGCACGCGGCTGGCGGTCGGCGCCACCTTGTCAATCGCCGTGCGGATCTGCTGCACCGATGGCGAATTACCGTTTATCTGCATTTCGTATGTGCCACGGGTTTTCAGCTCGATATTCTCGCTTTTAAGCTGGAAATGCTCCAGCGCCCGCGCCACGACGAGCAGCAGCCGGTCTTCCTTGAAGGGTTTTTCGATGAAATCATACGCGCCCATCTTGATCGACGACACGGCGGTTTCGATATTGCCATGGCCGGAGATCATGATGACCGGCAGCAGCGGATATTTTTTCTGCACCATTTCCAGGATACCAAGCCCATCCTGCTCGCTGCCCTGCAGCCAGATATCGAGAATGAGCGCCGAGGGCACGCGCTGCGCGATGGCTTTGAACGCCTCATCGCTATTGGCGGCGGTGCGGGTGTTATATTTGGCATCGCCCAGAATATCGGCAATCAGGTTGCGGATATCAGCTTCATCATCAACAATCAGGATGTCTGTGGTCATAAGATGAGGTACGAGTTATAAGTTGCGGGTTGTGAGCAGTAGCGAGTAAGCCGGAAACAAGAAAACAATTAAGAAACGCTTCCAACTTGTCACCAACAACTCGCAACCAGCTATGCGGCATTTATATCACATTGTTGCATAAAAGAAAGCGTTACTTTCGCGCCACAGTCTGGGTTATTTTCCATGGATAACAAGCCGTTATGATCATCGACGATTTTCTTCACAATCGCCAGCCCCAGCCCCATTCCCTTGGCCCTGGTCGTCACATAGGGCTCCAGCATTTTGCTCGCTTCCTCGGTCGGGAAGCCGACGCCGTTATCCTGCACCGAGAGGGTAATCGCATCCGGGCTTTGAGCGAGTGTGACCCGAATCACACCTTTATCGGAAGCGTCCGGCCGCGCCTCGATCGACTCTGCGGCGTTCTTGACCAGATTGGTTAATATCTGGGTGATCTGGCGCTCATCACATTTAAAAGGCACCGGCGCGGCGGGCACATCCGCCACCACATCCATCGCTGGAAACGCCACCTGCGATGAGAATACCGACTTACGCACAATGCCCGCCAGATCCTCGGTGACAAAACGTGCCGTCGGCATCCGCGCAAAGGCCACGAATTCTTCCACCATCTTGCCGATATCGCCGACATGCTTGGTGATGGTGTCGAGATAGCGCGTGTAATTTTCGGCATCCTCGGTGATGAATTTCAAATATTTTTTCTTGAGCCGTTCGGCGGAAAGCTGGATCGGTGTCAGCGGGTTTTTAATTTCATGCGCCACCCGCCGCGCCACATCCGCCCACGCGGCATTGCGCTG
>JANRKF010000021.1:0-58134 GCA_033763575.1 Alphaproteobacteria bacterium
GCCACACCTTTATCCTTGAGCAATTGCTGCAATTCGCCGCTCTCATACATTTCGCGCACGATGTCGCAGCCGCCGATGAATTCGCCCTTCACATAAAGCTGCGGGATGGTCGGCCAGTTGGTGAAGACCTTGATGCCCTCGCGGATTTCCGGGTCGGCCAGCACGTTCACATCCTTATAGCCGGTGACGCCAAGGCGCTCCAGCACCTGTGCCACTGTCGCCGAAAAGCCGCACTGGGGAATCTTTTTTGTACCCTTCATATACAGCACCACATCGTGCTCGCTTATATCCTTCTGGATGGTTTCAAAGATCGGGTTGGTCATAGTATTTCCTTCATTTTATGAGCTTGGCCGGGCATTATAGGCAAACTCCGGCAGGTTTGCAACATGCCGCTTGACGTAGTCTTTGAGAATGATTATCATTAGCGTATAGACCATGAAAGGATAATAATGAAACAACAACCAAAACTGGTGGCGATCATCATCATTGCGATGTTTGCGGCCTCGGCCCATGCGGCGGAGATGCCGGAATACACCATCACCATCAAGGATCACATCTTCACTCCGGCGACGGTCGAGGTGCCCGCCGATACCAAGATACGGCTGATCGTCAAAAACGAGGATGCGACGCCGGAGGAATTCGAGAGCAATGATTTTCATCGCGAGAAAATCATCAAAGGCAAAAGCCAGGCGAAAATTCTCGTCGGGCCGCTCGCGCCGGGTGAATATAAATTCTTCGGCGAGTTCAACGAAGCAACCGCACAGGGGAAATTAGTCGTCAAATGACGGTAAATCTTAGCGCGCTTGTGCGCTTAGATTCCCGTCATCCCGGAATCTTGGTTTTCTCCATGAGCGGAGCGAATGGTTAGAAAATCAGATATCCGGGATCTAATATAACAAAACAATGAAAGGTGGATTCCCGCCTACGCGGGAATGACAAGGACAAAATTATGATTCCGGCATTCATCATCCTTTTCCGCGAGATTCTGGAAATCTCGATCATCCTCTCGATCGTGATGGCGGCGACGCACGGCGTGGCCGGGCGCGGGAAATTCGTATGGCTGGGCATCGCGGGCGGGCTTGCCGGGTCGGCGCTGGTTGCGCTGTTTGCCGGTGAAATCACCGATGCGATGGAAGGCATGGGCCAGGAAATTTTCAACGGCACGGTGCTGCTGCTCGCCGCCGCGATGATCGCCTGGACGACGATCTGGATGCAGACGCATGGCCGCGTGCTTTCGCAGAAAATCAAAAAAGTCGGCGCGGATGTCATGGAGGGCAGCCTGCCTCTCACCTCGGTGGCGGCGGTGGTGGCGCTTTCCATGTGGCGCGAAGGGGCGGAAATCGCCCTGTTCATGACGGGTATCATCAGCACCACCGAAGAAAGCCTGATCGCGGTGCTGGGCGGCGCACTCGCGGGCGGGCTGGTCGCGGCGACGGTGGGCGCGCTGATTTATTTCGGGCTGATCAAGCTTTCGAGCAAACATTTGTTCGTGGTCACCGGCTGGATGCTGATGCTGCTGGCCTCGGGCATGGCGGCGGCGGGCGCGGGATACCTCGCGGCGGCGGATGTGTTGCCGGTTCTCGTACCGCAATTATGGGACAGCTCGGCGATTCTCTCGCAGGATGCGCTGCTCGGCAAAATCCTGCATGCGATGCTCGGTTATTCCGAACGTCCGTCGGGCATCCAGCTCGCATTTTATGTCGGCACGCTTACCATGATTTTGACGGCGCTGCGTCTGGTGAAAATGCAACAGCCCGCGATGGCGCTGCGTAAAAAACCGGCATTGATCGGCTTATCGATTGCAGCGGTCATCGCGGCAATCCTCGCCAGCCAACAAGCACATGCAGCTTTCGAAGTCCGTTCTCCCTATGTCGAAGAAGGTATGCTCGAAATCGAAACCAAGAACCGTGTCGATTTCGATTCGCGGTCGAGCGAGGATGGCTTCCGCCAGCACGTCATCGGCGTCGGCTATGGGTTCACCAGCTGGTGGGGAGCCGAGCTTGAAGGTGAGTGGGAGAAGGAGCCGAACGATGGCTACCGCTACAAAGCCACCGAAGTCGAAAACACCTTCCAGTTCACCGATCAGGGCGAATATTTCGTCGATGTTGGCGCAAAGGCATCCTATGAATTTTCCCATCCCCCCGGCGCGGCAGATAAGCTGGAGGCGGTTTTGTTGCTGGAAAAAACATTTGGCCGCACCGCTCACACCATCAATCTGGGCGTGGAAAAAGAAGTGGGCGACAACCGCAGCGAGAGCACCGAAGGCAATGTCTCCTACAAGCTAGAATACGCCTACCTTCCTTACTTCAACCCGGGATTCGAATATTATAGCGATGTCGGCGAACTGAAGCATACCGGCAATTTCAGCGACCAAAAACACCGGTTCGGACCGGCACTGTATGGCAAGGCCCTCGGCATCAAATATGATCTTGGCTGGCTGTTCGGCTTGTCCAAAGCAGCGGAGGACCATGTGTTCAAACTCAATCTGGAATATGAATTTCCAATATAGATTGATTTCCTGAGAAATATGGTATAGTTCCAGCATCCTCATTGTGTTTATGTGCGGCTGGGTAGCAAAGTGGTAATGCACGGGACTGCAAATCCTGTATTCGGGAGTTCGATTCTCCCCCCGGCCTCCACCCTACGCCTTCGGCTTCGGGTGGCTTACGCCGCACGAATGCCGATCTTAGGCGTAGGCGTGTCGCCCGAAGCTCGCTTGCGAGCGTAGGGGAACTGGTTCCTCTCGCTGCCAAAAAATCACTAGAGTTTTACAGCACCGCCGATATAGTGCGCGGATGAAATTTTTCCTTCCACTGTTACTGTTGATGATAGCACTTGCGGCAACTCCCGCACGCGCCGAGGAGTTCTACATCGAGCTGGGGCGCTCGACGACCGAGGCCGAGGCCAAAAGCATCTGGGAAACCATCCGCGACGCCAATAAAAAAATCCTCGGCGATTACGACGTCTACCCCAACCAGATCATCCAGCCGGACGGCAATTTCACCTACCGCATCCAGGCCGGACCGATGCTCGACAAGCAAGAAGCGGAGCGCGTCTGCAACCGCCTGTTCCGCCGCAAGGTGCCCTGCTTTGTGATCGAGGGATTCGACCCCAAAAAATCACAGACGTTTGACGGCGGCGAAGAAAAAGCGCCCAGCAAATTCGGCCTGCAGGATTTCCTGCCATGGGCACAGCCTGCTCCGCCGGTGCCGATCGTGGTGCAGGCGCCGGAAGTAGAAAAAGCGCCCAAGAAAAACGAAGAAGTAAAGACGGAAGAAGCCCCGAAAGCCGCCGCCAAGGTGGATGTGGCGGAGGCGATTGCGGTGCCGGTCACCGAAAATAATCAGGTGACGGTGGATCAGGTCACGGTGGACGAAGCGCCGTCGGTTTTCTCCTTCGATAATTTCTTTTCTTCCAATAACGACGCGAAGGAAGAAACCAAGCCTTCGATTGCGGTAGCGGGCTGGCTTTCCGTGCAGCCTTTCCTCAATGAGCAGAGCGCGGCCGCCTTCTGGAAAAACCTACGCCAACGCGCCGCCACCGAAACCAAAGGGCTGTCGATGAAGATGGTCCACCCGGTCGTCTCGCACGACATCCCGAAGGTGCTGCTGGTGCTCGGCACCTTCCCTTCGGAACAGGTGGCGATGGAGTTCTGCAGCAAATATATCGCCGCCTCGCGCTACCTCGAATGCCTGTTCTCGGTGCAGCCGCCGCAGGGCGAAGAAGCGGGCACGCCCGGCCTGAATGTCGCGAGCCACTCGCCCGCCGCCGAGGAATATTCGCTGTTCTGGGTCGATGTGCTGAGCGAAAAAAGCCAGGATAAAGCGCTCGAAAAATGGGAGCGCATCCGCACCGATAATGACGACCTCCTCTCCGATGTGCGCAGCCAGATCACCACCTCGCTGGCCAACCCCGGCAGCTATATGGTGCGCATCGGGCCGCTCAAGGTCCGCCACCGCGCCACCAGGCTCTGCAACGCGCTCAAGGCCCGGAAAATCAATTGCGCCGTCAGCACATTATAGCAAACGACATTTTTCGTTTGCTATGCAAATCGAGACCGATAGTTCGATTTGCCGCGCCGTAGGCAGCGTGCGAATGCGTGAGCATTCGGTTAGTCATCTATATAGGCGTATTTTCCGCTAGCCATGGCCACGATGTTTTGCTATACAAGCGCCTCCCGGCTGCCACGGCCGGGTTTAGTTGATGTTTTTCAAAGGCCAAGCGCGCCTTTGATTGAAATGTTCCGCGATAGCTCAGTGGTAGAGCATCCGACTGTTAATCGGACGGTCGCTGGTTCGAGCCCAGCTCGCGGAGCCATTTAGATTTCATTAGTGCACTCGTGCGCTTAGGAAATCAAATGCCCCGGCGAAGGCCGGGGCCTAGTGCGGTTTTTCCCATCGCTCCCTACCCCACCTTCCTGAACGTTTCCGGCAGGTCGCCGACCAGCCCCATCGCATGTTTCATGAAGAAACGTTTGAGGACCGGCAGGCGCTGCACGCCCCACATCCCCAACCCACGGGCGGTTTTCACCGGCAGCAGGCTGCTGCAGAAAAGATGGTTGAGCCCGTCGGTCACGGCGAGCATGCTGACATTATCGAACCGCCGCCAGCGCCGGTAATGTTCGAGCAGTGCCGGCGCGCCGATATCCAGCCCCAGCGCCCGCTGTTTGCAGACGAGTTCCTCGATCACCGCGACATCGCGGAAACCGAGATTCACCCCCTGCCCGGCAATGGGATGGATGCCGTGCGCCGCGTCGCCGATCAGCGCCAGCCGGGTGGCGATATAATCATCCGCATGCGACGCCGACAGCGGATAGGCAAAACGCTCGCCCGCCAATGTAATGTTCCCGAGATAATCGCCGACCCGCTCGGTGATTTCCTGCTCGCATTCCTCTTTCGGTAACTCCATATAAAGCGGTGCGCGATCGGACGGCTCCACCCACACCAATGACGAGCGCTGCTCTGTCATCGGCAATACCGCAAACGGCCCGGCAGGCAGGAAACGCTCCTGCGCCAGCCCGCGATGCGGCCGCTCATGCGCGATGGTGGCGACGATCGCCGTCTGCCGGTAATCACGCGTGGTGACGCCGATGCCCGCGAGCGAACGCAGGCTCGATTGTTTTCCATCGGCCGCAAGCACCAGCGCTGCCGAAAATTCGCGCCCATCTTCCAGCGTAACCAGCGCCGATTTTTCATCCGCCGCGAACGACGCGACCCTCGCCTGCCCGATAATCGTAAGCGATGGCAGGCGCGCCGCCGCCTCATGCAGCGCATGGCGGATATAACGATTCTCGACGATATGGCCGAACGGCTCGTCGCCAATATCGCGATGATCGTAATGCACGAAAAACGGCGACTCGCCATCGGACACGCGAATATCGCAGATCGGCTCGGCGTAGGGTTTCATGCCCTCCCACGCGCCGATCGCCGCAAGCATCCGCACCGAGCCGAGCGCCAGCGCGCTCACCCGCCCGTCGAACATGGGTTCGAGCTGGGTGGAAAGCGGCGTTTTTTCGAGCACGGTGACGAACAGGCCGAGCCGCGCCAGCGCAATCGCCATGCTCATGCCGACCATGCCGCCGCCGGTAATGACAATATCCGTTTTCTCTCTCATAGGCCCATAATGGCCCTGATCGATGTGTCACGGAAGGGGGTAAAGTGAAAAAAAATGAAAAAAATGATATCGCGCTGTTTTGACTGCAATTTTAGACGGAGAGTGAGGGTTGGGCGGCGTCAGCTTGGGCGCTTTGCTGCACCGCCTGCACAAAAGATTCCGGACGGGGAGCCGGAAGCGCCGGGGGGGCTTCCAATTTTGGTTCGGCGTCCTTATCCGTGCCTTTTGCCGCAAACAGCGTGCGGCTGACAACGAACAACGTGCCCACCGAAATGGCGAAGGTCGACAGCGCCGTCAGCGCCACCTCCCATTTCTGGTGTGTACGCAACACTCCAAGTTCACCAAAAATATCCTTGACCCCCACTCTGGAGAAACGCTCCGCCATTTTTCCTTCGTATTTGAACACGGCGTTCTGCACCTCTTTATAGGCTTCTTTTCTGGAAAGCTTCCCTTCCGACACCTTCTTCCAGAGCGTAGGGCCTTCCAACCTGCGATCATCCTTAATATCTTCCACCAGATGCAGCGAGGTTAAGTTTTTATAGGCCCGCTCATCGGTAATGCGCCACGCCGTGACCAGACCGATGGCGGTCGAAGCGGCTACCGAGGCAATATCGATGACCAGGGGCGAAAGCAACCCGGCAAAATGCTGGGGATCCTTCGCCTTCGGCAACGCTTCGGCAGCAGGCACAGGCGGCGCGGCAGCCTGCGGAGGCGCCGCGGGAGGGGGCGCCGCAATCGTAGGGGGTGTCTGTTCTATCTGCATCTCAATATCATCCGCTTCGTCCATGACAGAGTGGTCTAACGGTAATTCTAACGGATTTTGGCCTATAACGCATGTGAAGCTTTTATGACGATGGGATAAAACGGGCGATCACCACCGAACTGTCATAAAAACTTCACTTTTTCCGGACCTGAAATAAGGTATAGTAGAACCATGGATACCGAGAAATACCATGAAATGCAGGAAAAAATCCTGGCCGGCAAGCCGGTCACGGATGAAGGCCCCTATTACCACCACATCCAGTGGGAGGCCTATAAGGGCTGGAGCAAAGGAAAGATCGGCGGCGCGGCCATCGGCACGCTGATCGGCAGCATCGTTGGTGGCGCGGCGGCGTTCGCCATGCTCCCCCTGATCAGCCCAGCGGCTGCCGGAGTCGGCGTGCTGGCCTTCGCCGGGATCGGCATGTGGAAGGGCATGGACGAATTCAGTAAAATCGGCACCATCACCGGCGCGGTCGCCGCCGGGCTGGATACCGCCGAACGCCGCAACCAATTATATTTAGACAATAAAATAAATGAGGTCAAAGCGGAGCTGGGAGACAAGGGGGCACAGGAAGCCCTCGCGCATCCGCACGATCCGGTCTACCGCACCACCCATTACGTGCCGCCGCAGGATCCCTCGATGAAACACGGGCCGGTCTTCTGGAAAGTGGCTTTGGCCGGCCTTGCGATCGGTCTTGCCGCCGGTTTGCTGCTGGCATCCGGCGGCATCGCCACCGGCTTCTTCGAGCATATCATGCGCCCGGAAGTATTCGCCGGCCTCGGCGGAGAAGCAAGCATCACCGCGCTTTCGATGGCGACGTTCGGCGCATTCGGCGCCAGTTTCGGCATTAACCGCGATATTTTCCGCCGGATTTTCGACCATACGGACGCGATCTATGAGGGCCACCCACGCACCATCGGCGAGGACGCCCCCGCACAAATGGTCTCACGCGGTCTGGCCAAAAATGCCGAAAAAGACATTGAAAAACAAACGGTTTTCTATGAGAGCGCCCTGCCCTACCCGGAATCCGACACCTATCACCGCGATAAATACGCCGCCGCCAAGCAGGTGCTCCAGGAAATGGACCACACCAAGATGCTGCCGCATTAAGGCTTTTGGCGCTTTTTCCCTAAAACGATTGTCATAAAACTATCACATAACATTCTGCCCAATATGCTAGAATGTGAGGGTGAAAGAGCTTTTATCAGGAACATCTCATGGCCGCTATCGACTATAAACATGACGATAAATACCCCCAGTTCGCCAACGATGTGCGCGACTGGATCGACGAGCGCGTCCATGGCACGCTTGGATCGGCCTATCGCGGCGCGCTCTCGGTGCTCTCCGCCGGGTTCGGCAAGGGCGTGCTGGCCATGGCGGCGCTCGCAACCGCCGCCTTCGTCGCCACCGCCATCTTCGCCCCCGCCGCCCTTAATCTCGCGCCGGGCCTCCCGGTCGCGCAATTAGCGGAGCAGGGATTGCTCACCGCCGGAAACATGCTGCTCGGCCACCCCATCGGATATATGGCGCTCTTCGTCGGCGGGGCCACCGGCTCGCTGATCGAAGCGCATAGCGAGAACGACCGCATCGGCAAGGAAGCCGCGCTCGCTCAGGCCGTGCAATACGCGCATCTGCGCGAGGCGCGTGTGCCGCAGCTCCAGCACAGCATGGATAAAAATATCTCGCTGGCCAATTGCGAAGCCAAGGGCGGCCATTGCGAACGGCTGCTGCGCGAACAGCAGACCCAACGGGAGATGGCGCGATGACCGGCGAAGCCACCACAACGGAAAACCCGCCCGCTGAAAAACCGACCTTGTGGCAGCGGACCAAAACCAACGTCAAAAACTTTTTTTCCCATGCGCTGGGCTATATCCCACGCGGCATCATCCTCACCGGCATGCTGTTTGCCGGGTCGGCCTTGATTGAGACCACCACCACCTTTTCCGCGCTCGGCGTTACCGGAATAAACGGCGGCGCACTGGCTGCCAAGTTCGGCATGCATCTGGCGCTGGGCAGCCTCATCTCCGGCGTGCTCGGCGCGACCATGGCCCCGTGCAAACCCTGCGCCAGCCAGGGCCACGGCGTGCAGCCGGGCGGCAACCCGATGCTCAGCGAGAATGAAGTGGCGCTCGGCCAGAAAATAGCGCAGGAAGTAACGACTCACGCGACAGATATGGCAAAAACCGGCGTGATGGAAGCGGCGGCGCCGGGTTCGGGACTGCCCGCCTATGCCGTGGGAAAACTCTTAGGCACCAAGCAACCCTCGCTCTGAGGCGTTTTTTATTTCGATTTTTCTTCCGCCGCAGAGGCCAGCGCGATCAGGTTCCGCCAGTTGGACGCCGACATCAGCACAAAATAAACCAACGGCAACCAGCCCTTCTTGTGGAACTCCAGAATTTTTTCGTCGGAGAGCTTGCTGAATTTCCCCTCGTCGATAATCTGGAAGCCGGTAAGCTGCACCTCGCGGCCATTGCTGAGCTTCGCATTCGAACGGGTCGGCGCAAGCAGACCGGCATCCTTGAGCGCCACGCAGAATTCACGCGTGACGCCGTAATTCTGCTGGAAGGAACGGCAGAATTCCAGCGCGCTCAGCGCCAGCTCCGCAGGCTTGCCGCCAATGAAAAGCGGCGAAATATCCTTGCCGGGTTTTTTGCGGAACTGCTCGGCCTCCTCATCGATGCAGAGCACGAATTTCTGCTGCTGGGGCACTTCCATCAGCACGAACGGATAGCGGCGGACATAGGCCGGGATGTAGGTATCTTTTTTCCATGCGCGGTCGGCGTCGACATAATAATTCTTCTGCTCAAGGCCGGTGAGCACGGCGGGCATCGGCGCATCGCCGCCGCTGAACACGATGGGATAAAATTTGGCGCACTCGGCGAACTCGATGCTGTTGACGAACACCGAATTGGTATTGGCGGCGAACAGCATATTTTCCCTGGTGAGCAGCCCGGCGCCTTCATGACGCTCGGGATCAAGCGCCATCGGCTTTTTGAAGAAAAGCGGCAGGCCTGCATTATCCTGCGCGCCTTCCGGCTTGGCGGCGCTTGCGGTGGTCTTGACCATAATATGATTCCTTATCGTTGCGGTGAGAATGCTGCGAAGCTAGTGGAAATGCGCCCGCTTGCCAAGCCTAATTGCCCGCCATTTCTTTCAGGCGGTAGAGCGCTTCGAGCGCCTCTTTCGGCGAAAGCTCATCGGGGTTCAAATCAGCAAGGGCACATTTTAATTCGCCATCGCCCCCTCCCTGTCCCTCCCCCTCAATGGGGAGGGGATGGGTATAGGCGAAAAGTGGAAGGCTCGCCGGCAAATTTTTCGCGCCTATTTTTTGCGATTCGAGCTGATGCAGCACCTCGGCAGCGCGGGCGATGGCGGCAGGCGGCAGCCCGGCGATCTTGGCCACATGCAGTCCGTAGGAACGATCGGCCGCCCCCTTGCCCACCTCATGCAGGAAGACCAGCGTATCTTTCCACTCCTTCACTTTCAGGTGGTAGCAGGCGAGCCGCGAAAGGCTCTCGGTGAGGCTCGTCAGCTCATGATAGTGGGTGGCAAAAAGCGTGCGGCAGCCGAGCGTGTTGTGCAGATATTCGATGACCGCCCAGGCGATGGAGAGCCCGTCATAGGTTGCCGTGCCGCGCCCGATTTCATCGAGGATGACGAAGGAACGGTCGGTCGCCTGCGCGAGAATGGTCGCGGTTTCCACCATCTCGACCATGAAGGTGGAGCGGCCGCGTGCGAGGTCATCCGCCGCACCGACGCGGGAGAAGCATTTATCGACGATGCCAAGATGCGCCGCCTCCGCAGGCACGAAACCGCCCATCTGCGCGAGGATCGCAATCAGCGCATTTTGCCGCAGGAAGGTCGATTTACCGGCCATGTTCGGGCCGGTGAGCAGCCATAAGCGCTCATCTTCGCTGACATTGCAATCATTGCCGATGAACGGCTCATGCGTCGATTTCTCCAGCGCCGCCTCGACCACCGGATGCCGCCCTTTGGTGATTGAAAACGCCCGCGAGCCGTCGACCACGGGCCGCGCATAACGGCGCTTCTCCGCAAGCTCCGCGAGGCCCGCGAACACGTCGATCGCCGCGAGTGACTGCGCGGCCAGCGCAATCTCCGCATGGCGCGAGGCCACCTTGCCCACCAGCTCTTCAAATAATTCCAGCTCGATTTTAAGCGCCTTGTCCGCCGCCTCGCCCATCTTGCGCTCTAAATCCGACAGCTCGACCGTGGTGTAGCGGATATTATTCGCGAGCGTCTGGCGATGGATGAAATCCCCGGCAATCTTCGCCTGATGTTGCTGGGTGATCTCGATGAAATAGCCGAGGATATTATTATGGCGGATTTTGAGCGTCGGAATATTCGTTTCGGTGGCGTAACGTGTTTGCAGCGCCGCGATATGTTTCTGCCCCTGCGTTTTCAGGTCGCGGAATTCGTCGAGCACCGCGTGATAGCCGTGCGCGATAAAATCGCCGTCGCGGGCGAACATGCCGCATTCGCGCCTGATCGCTCTGGCCAGATCCTCCACCATCAGCGTATGCGAACCAAGCCCGGCGCTGAGCGCCATAAGCCCGCCCGGCAACTCGCCCTCGGCGAATTCCAGCATGGCGCGCACCTGCTCGCTCGCACGCAGGCCGTCGGCCAGCGACAATAAATCACGCGGGCCGCCCCGCCCCATCATCAGGCGCGACAAGGCCCGCTGGATATCCGGAGCACGTTTGAGCAGATCGCGCAATTCGCCGCGCTTGTTTTTCTGCGCCACGAACCACGCCACATTATCCTGCCGCGCCGCAATCGCCGCGCTGTCGCAGAGCGGCGCAAGCAGCCACTGCGCGAGCAGCCGCGCCCCCGAAGCAGTGATCGTCTCATCGATGACCGAAAGCAGGCTGCCTTTTTTCTCGCCCGACAGCCGCACCACCAGCTCAAGGTTGCGCTGGCTCGCCGCGTCGATCACCATATGGGAAGCGGCGGCCTCGCGGTGCGGTGCCGCGAGCTTGGGCATGGTGCCGATCTGGGTGAGGCGCACATAATCGAGCAGCGCCCCGCAGGCGGAAATTTCCGCCGCGCCAAACGGCCCCAGCACCTCCACCGACGGCAGCTGGTAATGCTCACAGAGCACCCGGGCGGCGCGCTTGAGTTCAAAACTGCTGGCCGGGCGCAAGGTGAGCTGCCCGGCGAAATCCTGCAGCTGGGCGGAAAAAATATCGGTGGTGACAATTTCACGCGGGTCGATGCGGGCGATGGCGGCCGCAAGCGACGCGGTTTTTTCGACATGGAATTCACCGGTCGAAATATCCATCCACGCCACCGCCGTTTCCGATTTATCCCCGGCAATCGCCGCCAGGAAATTCGACGAGCGGGCATCAAGCAGCGTCTCTTCGGTGATGGTGCCGGCGGTGACGATACGCACCACATCGCGGGCGATCACCGCCTTGTAGCCGCGCTTCTTCGCCTCCTCCGGCGTTTCAAGCTGCTCGCAAATCGCCACCTTCGCGCCCGATTTGATGAGCCGCTCCAGATACATGTCCGCCGCATGCACCGGCACGCCGCACATGGGAATATCCTCTCCGTCATGCTTGCCGCGTTTGGTGAGCGCGATGTCGAGGATCGCCGCCGCCTTCAGCGCATCGTCGAAAAACAGCTCATAAAAATCGCCCATGCGGTAAAACAGGAGGTAATCCTCATGCGCCGCTTTAAGCTGCAGATATTGTTGCAGGGCGGGAGTGGCGGCAGCGGGTGCTTCTTCTTTTTCCAAGGCAGCGGTTTTCATATCAATGCAATCTTTTATGCCAGTAATTCGGAAGGCGGCTCATATGGCTTATGGCAACGATAATAATCTCTGCCTCATTGCACTGATACACAACCGTATAAGGAAAATTTCTGACAACACAATATCGGAGGTTATATCGCGATGCTCCCCATAATGAGCGTGGGAAAAAAAGCGGCATTTGGCGGATGCGCTCAAACGCTTGTTCTATAGCCGCTATAAACTCAAGACCTAGACCCACGCGGCGCATTTCATACCACTGGATTGCACTATCAATTTCAAGCTCGACATCGGGTGCCGTAGAAAATTTCAAGCAGTAGCTCCGCCCCAGCGCCGCTTGATGCGATCAAACATTTCCGTTGCGTCCAAAGGCTTAACTTCACCACTTTCCAATGCTTCCATGCGGCGATTAATCTCTTCGTTCCACGCCTGATTATAATCATTCGCAGTGAGCAAATCGACCTCCAGAGCGTCTGCGATAATGTATTTATCCTCCATTGGCAATGCTAACAGGCTTTGCAATATCTCATCACGACTTTGCATAGAGTATACCTCCTTGTGCTCTGCAATTGTGCCATAATGTGCCGATGGCGTCCATATTTTTATGACTTTCCGCTTGCATTGCACCTTGCGATATGGGAGATACATCTTCCTCTATATTTATCATCAACTTATGCTGCATTGCAGCAAAGTGGGTTGCTGAGTTTCTTGGTTGCTGGGTTGCTTAGTCTAAGGCAAGCAGCCAAGCAAATTTAGAAACCTGGCAACTTAGAAACCTAGAAACCAAGCGAAGCGCCCATGACCAAATACGAAAAAGAGCCGATCACCGATCAGGAAGCCCTCGATTACCACTCGCAGGGACAGCCGGGAAAACTTTCCATCCTCCCGACCAAACCGCTGATGACCCAGCGCGACCTGTCGCTCGGCTATTCGCCGGGCGTGGCGATTCCGTGCCTGGAAATCCAGAAGAACCCTGAGGCCGCGTATGAATATACCGCGCGCGGGAATTTCGTGGCGGTGATTTCAAACGGCACGGCGGTGCTCGGCCTCGGCAATCTTGGCGCGCTGGCTTCCAAGCCGGTGATGGAAGGCAAGGCGATTTTGTTCAAACGCTTCGCCGATATCGACTGCATCGACATCGAAGTCGACACCACCGATACCGACGAATTCATCAATTGCGTGAAGCTGCTCGGGCCAAGCTGGGGCGGCATCAATCTCGAAGATATCGCCGCGCCCGAATGTTTCGTGATCGAACAAAAACTGCGCGAGCTGATGGACATTCCCGTATTCCACGACGACCAGCACGGCACCGCGATCATCGTCGCCGCCGGGCTCATCAACGCCGCGCATTTAACAGGCCGCAAACTGAAAGACGTGAAAGTCGTGGTGCTCGGCGCCGGTTCGGCGGGCATCGCCTGCCTCGAACTCATCAAGCGCATGGGCGTGAAACATGAAAACGCGCTGCTTGTCGATAAAACCGGCGTGATCTATGAAGGCCGCACCGAAGGCATGAACCAGTGGAAATCGGCGCATGCGGTGAAAACCGATAAGCGCACGCTGGCCGACGCCATGAAAGGCGCCGACATGTTCATGGGCCTTGCCGGCAAGAACGCCCTCTCGAAAGATTTAGTGAAAACGATGGCGAAAAACCCGATCATTTTCGCCATGGCCAATCCCGATCCTGAAATCACCCCGGAAGACGTGCGCTCCGTGCGTGACGACGCCATCATCGCCACCGGGCGCAGCGATTACGCGAACCAGGTCAACAACGTGATGGGCTTCCCCTATATTTTCCGTGGCGCGCTCGATTGCCGCGCCTCGCAGATCAACGAGGAAATGAAAGTCGCCGCCGCCGAGGCGATCGCGGCGCTCGCCCGCGAGGACGTGCCGGAAGAAGTCTCCGCCGCCTATAAAGGCCGCAGGATGGAGTACGGCCCGGAATACATCATCCCCGCGCCGTTCGATCCGCGCCTCATGACCACCGTGCCGGTCGCCGTGGCGCAAGCCGCGATGAAAACCGGCGTGGCCCGCAAGCCGATCACCGATATCGAGGCCTATAAAAAAGAACTGGCTGCCCGCCGCGACCCGACCGCGAACTCAATGCAGCAGATTTTCGACAAGGTGCGCGCCAACCCGCAGCGCCTCATCTTCGCCGAGGGCGAGGAAGAAAAAATCATCCGCTGTGCCCAGCAATGGCGCGACAACGGCTACGGCACGCCGGTGCTGGTCGGCCGCCTGGAAAAAGTGCGCGAGCATATGAGGAAAATGGGCGTCGAGGAAAAAGGCATCGAGATCGCCAACGCCGCCGTTTCCGAGCATGTCGATACGTATATCGACGCGCTGTACCCCAAGCTGCAACGCAAGGGCTATTTATACCGCGACGTGGTGCGCATGGTGAAAAACGACCGCGATATTTTCGCCGCCTCCATGCTCGCCTGCGGCCATGGCGATGCGCTGATTACCGGCGTCACCCGCAACTACCACGTCTCGTTCGACAATATCTGCAAGGTGATTGATACGAAACCGGAAGAAGTGTTGTTCGGCATCTCGATGATCGTGACCGGCGGAAAAACATTATTCATGTCGGATACGACAGTGAACGAATTGCCGACGGCCGATGAACTCGCACGCATTACCGTGAAAACTGCCGAGAAAGCTCGCCGCATGGGGCATACGCCGCGTGTTGCGCTGCTTTCTTATTCCACCTTCGGCAACCCGATGCGCGAAAAATCGGCGCGCATCCGCGAGGCGGTGTCGGTGCTTGATGCAATGAATATCGATTTTGAGTATGACGGCGAAATGTCGGCGGATGTCGCGCTCAATAAGGAAATGATGAGCCTCTATCCGTTCTGCCGCCTGTCGGACACGGCGAATGTACTCATCATGCCAGCGCTGCATACGGCGAATATCGCCTCGACCATGCTGCAGGAGCTTTCGGATGGGGTGGCGATTGGCCCAATCCTGACCGGGCTTAGCAAGCCGGTGCAGATCGCGCAGATGTCAGCCACGGTGTCTGAAATCATGAACCTGGCGGCGATTGCTGCGGTGACGGCAATCGAGGAAAAAGAATCCAAAGTGGTGGATGTGAAAAAGGGTAAGAAGAAGGCTTAAGGCTAGCGGAACGGAAGAAAATTCGAGCCGAACTCGCCATCGCCATCGCCACCGCCGCGCTTGCCGCGTGCGGGCGAGGCAAAACTTTCTTTGAGCATTCCTGCTTCCATGTCCGTGTTCACGATTTTTTCCAGCCAATACATCGGCACGCGCACCACTGCCGCAGACGAACCTTTTGTAGCAGGCCTTGCTTCGGACGGTGCGTCAATGATGCCACGCAGGCTTTCATACGCGCCTGCAGGATTTTTGACCGTATTGCGCGTGCAGAGATAATAACGCCAGGCATTGTCCGGCGATAAATCGTCCAGATCATTGAACTTGAAATAATTGGTGATCTTTTTTTCCTTCACTTCCCACGTCTGGCCGGTCGCCTCCTCAAGCCTTTCAAGTGCCAGTTTAACGGCGTCCTTAAAGGGCAGTATCTGCCCATAATCGGGACGATCTTGATCGGACGAATCGAAATCATAACCATGTTCCTCACCATGCTCCGGCGGTTGAAACTTGTCGATAGATATGGGACCCGCGCTGCTCAGCAATCTTGGTGGCGCATCAAGATCGCCCGGCCCGATAATCCTGGCATGACCACCCATCGCCTTCAATGCGGCCTCCAGCTCCTCATCTCCAATGATACCGGAGAAATCGAGACTGACATCTTCCGCTTGCTGGCCGAGCAATTGATAAACCAAATGGAAAAAAGTGGTTTTGGGTGTATGGGGAAAATCTATGTTGCCCTCAATCTCACCCCCCACCATATAGCGGGACTGCGGAAATTTATCTTGTGCAAACTCCGGCGCCATCTGCAAATCGCTGATTTCCAGGCGTTTCGCACCCGGCATCTCCCGGTAGGCCACAAACCCGGCCAATGCGCCGTCCGCAGTGTTAATAGTCAATATTTTCTGGCCGTCTTCACGGATAAAATCTCCGATTTCATCGGCATCCCATGGATTGACTCTCCGCCGTTCCGTAAGATAGACGATGTTGCGTATTAGACGTCCATCATTTTCCGATAGAAACTGCACATTAAGCGGGCCGCTTTCCTCCGACATATTATTTCGCCATCAGATTCAGGCGATCTTTCATCGTCTTCAATTTGCAGAGCGCATTGATATAGGCTTTGGTGCTGGCGACCAGCGTATCGACATCGGCGCCGTTGCCGTTGATGATTTTTCCGTCCGGTGTTTCCAGCCGCACATTCACCTCGGCCTGCGCGTCGGTATCGGCGGTGATGGCGTTCACCTGATACAGGATGAGTTTGGCTTCATGCGGCACGAGGGCACGGATGGCGTTGAACGCCGCGTCGATCGGTCCGGAACCCTCCACCGTGGCGCGGCGCACATCGTCGCCCACCCGCAAGGACAGCATCGCGGTTTGCGGCGGCACGGTGCCGCAGGTCACATGCAACGATTCGAGCTGGATGGTATCTTCCCTGTTGGCCTCGGAATCGAGCAGCGCGAAAATATCCTCGTCATAGATATTCTTTTTCTTGTCGGCCAGTTCCTTGAAGCGGATGAACATGTCCTCCAGCGCATTGTCGCCGAGCGCGATATCGAGGCTTGCGAGCTTGTCCTTGAAGGCGGCGCGGCCGGAATGCTTGCCGAGCACGAGGTTCGACTTGGTGAGGCCGACCGATTCCGGCGT
This sequence comes from Alphaproteobacteria bacterium, assembly GCA_033763575.1. Lineage (GTDB taxonomy): Bacteria > Pseudomonadota > Alphaproteobacteria > Rickettsiales > SXRF01 > JANRKF01. The sequence continues at coordinate 16,893 of JANRKF010000021.1, forward strand.
CATGATTTCATAGGTGGAGGCGTTTTTGAGAACCCCGTCCTGGTGGATGCCGGATTCATGCGCAAACGCATTGGCGCCGACAATCGCCTTGTTCACCTGCACCATCGCGCCGGTGATGCTCTGGATGAGCTTGCTGGCGCGCATGATATGCGTCGTATCCACCCCGCATTCATAGGGATACATATCCTTGCGGGTTTTAAGCGCCATCACCACTTCTTCGAGCGCGGTGTTGCCCGCCCGCTCGCCGATGCCGTTGATGGTGCATTCGATTTGCCGTGCGCCGTTACGGATGGCGGCCAGCGAATTGGCGGTGGCGAGGCCGAGGTCATTCTGGCAGTGGGTGCTGATGATGGCCTTGTCGATATTCGGCACAGTGTTTTTCAAATAGGCGATGAGCGCGCCGTAATCGTCCGGCGTGGCGTAGCCCACCGTATCGGGGATGTTGACCGTGGTCGCGCCGCAATTGATCGCAAGCTCGACGCATTTTGCCAGGAATTGTTTTTCGGTGCGGGTCGCGTCCATCGCGCTCCACTCGACATTGTCGGTATGTTTGCGGGCAAGCTTTACGCTGTCATCGATCATCTTCAAACATTCCGGCTGGCCGATGCGGTACTGGTGCGTTAAGTGAATTTCGCTGGTGGACATGAAGGTGTGGATGCGTTTTTGCGCCGCCGGTTTCAATGCTTCCGCAGCGCGTTCGATGTCGGCGGATTTGGCGCGGGCCAGCGAGCACACCACCGAGTTTTTGATTTTTCCGGCGATGGCGCGGATCGCTTCGAAATCGCCGTCGCTCGCCATCGCGAATCCGGCTTCGATCACATCGACACCCATGGCGTCGAGCGCCTCGGCCACCAGCATTTTCTCCTCAAGGTTCATCGACATGCCGGGCGATTGCTCGCCGTCACGCAGGGTGGTATCAAAAATGATGATGCGGTCTTGGGTCATGGAAAAAGCGGCTCACACGCGATGTTCTTGTACAAGCATATAGGCCTTCAGCACGGCGTTGATCTGCCGTTGCCACTGCTTGCCATAATGCTTGTAAAAACGCGTGACCTCAGGGTCGAGCGCCAGCGATACCGGCTTGGAGACGGGTTTCTTTTTGTGTTTAAGCGACGGCGTATCAGACTCCGCCAGACGATCCGCCTCTGCCTGCGACATGCCAAGCACGCGATTCCAGTCTGTGCCGGTATCGCCTTTTTTCCGCAGTTTTTTCAGTTCATCCGCCGTGTATTTCACGATAGGTTTTTTCTTCATTGCTATGCGCCCTCCGCGCCGTAATCAGCCGTATGTTGCCGTTCCTCAGGGTATATACTACAGCAAAAAACTTGTTTTTCAACCGCCCAACCGTCACAAAACGCGCCTCTTTGCCGGAATAATCGCTGAGATAGGTAAAACGCGCCTCTATTTCGAGCAATTCGGAAGCATCGATGAAGCCGATTCCATGTTTCTGGATGGTCTGTTCGTTTTTTGTCACATCCCATTCAATCGCCGCCTGCGTCACCCCGTGATTGGGAATGATGCGCCATTTATTCATACAGCCAGCAGCATCACCTCGATCACCGGCTTTTTATCCAGCTCGTTCTTGATGAGCTTGCGGGCGGCCAGCCGCAGCGATTCCTTGATATCCGCGGGCTTGGCCTTTTTCGGGGCGGTCTCGACGATACGGGTCAGCTCGTCGACCAGCTCCTCGATCAGCTCGGCGTCTTCCTCGGCATCCAGCACGCCGGGCGCGGAAAGCTGCAATTCACCGGCCAGCTGGCGGTTTTCGTCGATGGCGGCGCTGATGATGACGATGCCGTCATCGCGCAGCTTGCGGCGGGTGCGGATGATTTCGCCGTCGGTCGGAATGAGCGACAGCCCGTCCACCGCGACATACCCCGAAGGCACATGATCGAGCACGCTGGCCTCATTCGGCTCCAGCCAGATGACCGCGCCGTTTTTGGCTTCGACCGTTTCCTTCACGCCCTGCAGCCTCGCGAATTTGCAATGCTCGTGCAAATGGCGCGCCTCGCCGTGCGTCGGCACCGCGATTTGCGGCCGCACCAGCGCATACATTTTTTTCAGCTCATCCCGCGCCGGGTGGCCCGACACATGGATGAAATGGTCTTTCTCGGTAATCACCTCGATTTTTTTGGAAACCAGCGCGTTATGCATCCAGTTCACACGGCTCTCATTGCCGGGAATCTTGCGCGAGGAGAAAATCACCGCATCGCCCGGCGAAAGGCGGATGGTCGGGTGGTCGCCGCGCGCGATGCGACTAAGCGCAGCGCGTGGCTCGCCCTGGCAGCCGGTGGCGATAATCACCACGTCCTTGCGCGGCAGGTTCATCGCCTCGCGGTCGCTGATGAGCTCGACATCCTTGGACAGATAGCCCGATTCCCGCGCCGTTTCGACCACGCGGTGCAGCGAGCGGCCGGCGAGCGCGACCACGCGGCCCGTGGCTTCCGCCGCCTCGATGATGGTTTTGACGCGGGCAAAGTTCGAAGCAAAAGTAGACACCAGCACGCGCTCCTTGCAACCTTTGATCGCTTCGATCAGCGCATCATGCACCGCCCCTTCCGAGCCGGAGGCGCCATCGACAAACACGTTGGTGGAATCGCACACCATGGCGAGAATGCCCTGATCGCCGTAACGCTTGAGCGCCGCCACATCCGAGACCGGGCCGACCAGCGGCTCGTCATCGAATTTCCAGTCGCCGGTATGCAGCACAATGCCCTTGGGCGTGGTGATCGCCACCGCCTGCATTTCGGGAATCGAGTGGGTGAGCTGCACCAGCTCGATACCGAACGGCGCAATGTCGATTTTGCTGCCGGGCTGCATTTCGATGATTTTCGGTTTGGTGCCCGGCCCCATTTCATTCACCTTGTGGCGCAGGAAGGCGGCGGTGAACGGGGTGGTGTAAATCGGGCAGCCGAATTCGCGCCAGACATAGGGAATCGCGCCCACATGGTCTTCATGCGCGTGGGTGACGACGAGGCCGACCAGGTCAGCTTTGCGCTCGGCGATGAAGCTCACATCCGGCACCACGATATCCACCCCCGGCAGATATTCCCCGGCGAAGCCGATGCCGCAATCGACCATCAGCCACTTACCGCCGAAATGGTAGAGGTTGAGGTTCATGCCAATTTCGTTGCTGCCGCCGAGCGGCACGAACAGCAGATCGTCTTTAAATTTCTTGAAATCCATTAAAATAGTGACCAGTGGTTAGGGTTCAGAGTTCAGAAGGCGGGGTATAAGCGGGTTTGCGGCAAATGTACAGCTAATTACTGAACTCTGGACTCCGAACTCTGATCACTGATTCAGTTCAAACAGCCCCTTAAGCCCCCAGATGGTGAGGTCGGGCTCTAAAGCTTCGATAACGGGGGTGGCCTTGGCGTAAAGCGAGGCCAGGCCGCCGGTGGCGATCACCTTCATCGGCGTGCCAGCTTCCTTTTTGATACGGCTCACGATGCCTTCGATAAGGCCTACGTAACCGTAATAAATACCCGACTGCATGGCGCCGACCGTGCTCGTGCCGATCACCTTGTCCGGCGGCTGGATGCCGATATTGGGCAGCTTGGCGGCGGCGCGCTGGAGCGCATCGAGCGATAAATTCACCCCCGGGGCAATCACACCGCCCACATAATCGCCTGCGCCGGAAACCAGGTCGAACGTGGTCGCCGTGCCGAAATCGATAATCACCATCGCCTGTTTATGGCGCTGCCACGCGGCGTAGGCATTCACCAGCCGGTCGGCGCCCACCTCACGCGGGTTATCGATTTTCACGCCAAGCCCCACCTTCACGCCGGGCGCACCGATGACCATCAGCTCGCAATTGAAATAACGTTTGGCGAGCTGGCGCAAATCAAACAACGCCTGCGGCACCACCGAGGCGCACACCGCATGGCGGATTTTTCTCGGCGCGAGTTCGCTATGTTCGAGCACCTGCGTCAGCCACACGCCATATTCGTCGGCGGTGCGCCGCGCATCGGTGGAAATACGCCATTGCCCGGCCAGTTTCTCACCGTCAAACACCGCGAACACTACATTGGTATTACCGACGTCGATGACGAGCAGCATCAGGCGTTCTCCTTCTCCGCCGGGAAAATATCGGCGGCATGCACCACGCGTTTTTTACCGCCGGCGAGTTTCATCACCAGCGCGCCGGTCGCATCGATATCCTCGGCGGTGCCATGGATATCGCAATCGGCAAGGCGGGCGGTAATATCTTTTTTCATGCCCCAGGCGTTAGCCATCCAGCGTTTGCGGATGGGTGCGAAGCCTTTATTTTCCCACTCGTTATAACATTCGATGAAATGGTGGATGAAGCGCGACAGCACGATTTTCGCCGAGACCAGCTCGACACCGGCCTCGGTCAGGCAGGTCGCCGGGAACTGCGCCGCATCGGGATGCGAATCGACATTCACGCCGACACCCGCCACCAGCCATTGTTTTCCGTCCTTCTCGCACGGGAAGGATTCCAGCAGGATGCCTGCGAGTTTTTTTCCGTCGAGCAGCACATCGTTCGGCCATTTGCAGGTGAGCTTGTGATTGCTTCCGAACATATCGGCCAGCGCCTCGACCACCGCAATGCTCGCGACGAAGGAAAGCTGCGCCAGCTCGGCGGCCGGTTTTTCGGGTTTAAGCAGCAGCGAGACGAATAAATTCCCCTCCTGCGATACCCATTCGCGGCCCATGCGGCCCTTGCCGCCGGTCTGTTTCTTCGCCCACACCACCGCGCCATGCGCCCCGCCCGCCCGCGCCAGGCGCTTGGCCTCCTCATTGGTGGAGTCGAGCGCATCGAACGACAGCAAATGATAATCATCGAGCAGGTTGGTATGGCCTTTGTAGAACCTGGCTTCCATGTCAGCGCACCACCAGCTTGGCTGCGGCGCTTGCAGCAACCATCAGCGGGCTTGGCAGCAGGAAGAAGCCAAGCGTCACCACCGTACAGATCACCGTGGCCGCCACCACCAGCGGCGAGGTTTTAGCCATCGGCCACTCCGCCGGTTCGTCAAAATACATCACCTTCACGATCCTGATATAATAATAGGCGCCGACGACGCTGGCAATGACCGCCGCCACCGCGAGCCATACCAGCCCGGCATCCACCGCCGCGAGCAGCACCAGCATCTTGCCGAAGAAACCGCTCATCGGCGGAATGCCCGCCATCGCGAACATGAACACGCTGATGGCAGCCGCCAGCAGCGGGTTGGTTTTGGCAAGCCCTGCGAAATCCTTGATCTGTTCGCGCCCGGCCATCAGCACGCAGCCGAACATCCCGGCGCTCATGAATACATAGAGCGTGAGATACACCAGCATCGCCTGCACGCCCAGCGGCGAAAAGCTGGCAATGCCCAGCAATAGGAACCCGACATGACCGATGGAGCTATAGGCCAGCAGGCGTTTGATATTGCTCTGCACGATCGCGGCAAGCGCGCCCACCGCCATGGAAAGCAGCGACGCCGCAATCACCACCTGCTGCCATTGCAGGTGAAGCTCGGCGAACGGTTCGTATAAAATGCGGGCAAACAGCGCAAACGCCGCCACTTTCGGCGCGGTGGCGAAAAAGGCGGTGACCGGCGTCGGCGCGCCCTCATACACATCCGGCGCCCACATATGAAACGGTGCAGCGGAAATCTTGAAGCAGAACCCGACCATCACAAAAATCAGCCCGACGATCACCGCCCGCGAAATCTCGACGCTTTGTGAGAAGAGCAGCGCCAGCCCATCGAAACTGATGGTTCCGGCAAAGCCGTAGACCAGCGATGCGCCGAACAGGATCATGCCCGATGCCAGCGATCCCAGCACAAAATATTTAAGCCCGGCCTCGGCGGATTTTTTATCGTCGCGGTCGAAGGCGGCGAGCACATAAAGCGCGAGGCTCATCAGTTCGATCGACATATACAGCGCGAGCAGGGTGCCGGAAGACACCATCAGCATCATGCCGAGCGTGGCAAGCATCAGCAGCACGCAATATTCGAAAGGCCGCCCCTCGCCTGCCGAGAGCCAGCCGGAAGCGAGCATCAAGGCGAGAATTGCCGCCGCGATAATGAGTATTTTGACAAACAGCGTAAACGCGTTCGAGACGAACATGCCAGAGAAAATCACCTGCGGCGCGGCACCGCCGTCATAAGCGAGATAGCCGGTGAGCGCCAGCATCAGCGCCGACACCAGCACCAGCGTCACATTCGCTTTCGGGGCTTTGTAGGCGCCGTAGAGCAGCAGGAACAGCGAGGCGACGGCCAGGTAAATCTCCGGGCGGATAACGGGAAGGCCAAGGGTCATAAACGCGCTCATGGTTTCACCTCCAGCTGCGAGATGAGTTTATTGAGCGCCGGTTCCATCGCCGATAATACCGGTTTTGGATACACGCCGAGCCACAACACCAGCACCACCACCGGAATGAAAATCAGCAGCTCCCTGCCCGTCACATCCGGCATGGTTTTTACTTCCTTATTGGTGATTTCGCCGAAGACCACGCGGGCATAAAGCCACAGCGCGTAGCTAGCTCCCAGCACCACGCCGGTGGCAGCCAGCGCCGCCACCCAGACATTCGCCTTGAAGGCGCCGAGCAGCACTAAAAATTCACCGACGAAACCGGAGGTCGAAGGCAGCCCGATCGACGCCATGGTAAAGAACATGAAGATCGCCGCATATTTCGGCATGACGGTGACCACGCCGCCATACTCGGCGATTTCGCGGGTGTGCAGCCGATCATACACCACGCCGACACAGAGGAACAGTGCCGCCGACACCAGCCCGTGCGAAAGCATCTGCACCATCGCGCCCTGCAGGCCGTAAATATTGAACGCGAAAATACCGATGGTCACGAAGCCCATATGTGCCACCGACGAATAGGCGATCAGCTTTTTCATATCCTGCTGCACCAGCGCGATCAGCGACGTGAAAATCACCGCCGCAATGGAAAGCCCGAAAATCAGCGGCGCGAAAGTGTGCGAGGCCTCCGGCAGCATCGGCAGCGAAAACCGCAAAAACCCGTAGCCACCCATTTTAAGCAGGATACCGGCAAGTATCACCGAACCGGCGGTGGGCGCCTGCACGTGCGCGTCCGGCAGCCAGGTATGCACCGGCCACATCGGCACTTTTACCGCAAACGATGCAAGCATGGCGAGGAACAGCCATTGCTGCACCGACAGGCCGAGCGCAGGCGCTTTGGTGATGAGTTCGGGAATGGAGGTCGTGCCGAACTGGCCGTATAAATATAAAATCGCCACCAGGAATAATACCGAACCGGCGAGCGTGTAGAGGAAGAATTTATAGGCGGCGTAAACGCGGCGGTTGCCGCCCCAGATGCCGATGATGAGATACATCGGGATCAGCATGCCCTCGAAGAAGAGATAGAACATGATGGCGTCGAGCGCGCAGAATACGCCGATGACGAAGGCTTCGAGAATCAGGAAATTGATCATGAAAGCGCGGATGCGATGCTCGATCGAACGCCAGCTGCACAGCACGCAAATCGGCATGAGGAAGGTGGTAAGCAGCACGAGGAACAATGAAATCCCGTCGATGCCCAAATAATAGCCGATGCCCGCGCCTTCGAACCATTCGCGTTTTTCGACGAACTGGAACTCGGCCGATGTCGCGTCGAACCCCACCCACAGCACCAGCGAGGCGGCGAAGGTGACGACGGTGGTAAAGAGCGCGATGAATTTTGCTTCCGCCGGATCGGCGCCCTTGCGGCCGGAAAGCGCGATGACCAGTGCGCCGAGGAGCGGGAGGATAATGAGGATGCTTAGCATGCGGAATCTCCTTTGCATGTCATCCCGGCGAAGGCCGGGATCCACGTCAGGCCGCTTGCTCGTTGATAGGCATGGATACCGGCCTTCGCCGGTATGACAAAAATCTTTTTCATGACGGCCCTCCCACCACCCACGTCACCACCGCCAACACACCGATCAGCATGGCAAAGGCATAGTGATAGACATAGCCGGTCTGCAATTTACCCGTGCGCCCGGCGAGCAGGTGCGTGACCAGCGCCGCGCCGTTCGGCCCCAGCCCGTCGATGATTTTTTCGTCCCAGAATTTCCACAGGCGCTGGCCGATGCGTTTCGCCGGGCGCACGAAAAGCGCATCATACAGCTCGTCGAAATACCATTTATTGAGCAGGAAGCGATAGATGAACGGGAATTTGAGAGCGAGATTTTTTGGCAGATGCGGCGACCTGATATAGAAAAGATAAGCGAGCGCGATGCCCGAAAGCCCCATCACGAGCGGCGAGAACGGCACCCAGCCCGGCACATGGTGCGCCGCTTCGATGGCCGCATGCGAGCCGATGCTCGCCTGCCAGAACGTGTCGTGGCCATCGACCATGTGCAGCACATTATAGCCAATCGCGCCGGAGAATAAGGAGCCAAACACCAGAAGAATCAGCGGCCGCAGCATGATCGGCGGCGATTCATGGACATGGTGCATCACCTCATGCGACGCGCGCGGCGTGCCGTGGAAGGTCATGAATAATAAACGCCATGAATAAAACGCCGTCATGAAGGCCGCGGCGATACCGAGGGTGAAGGCGAATTTGCCGACGCTCCCGCCAGCATACGCCGCCTCCAGAATCATATCCTTGGAATAATAGCCGGCGAAGAACGGCAGGCCCGCAAGCGCCAGCGAACCGATCCACATGAAGGCGTAAGTGACCGGCATGAGTTTCCACAGCCCGCCCATTTTGCGCATGTCCTGCTCGCCGGATACGCCGTGAATCACCGAACCGGCGCCGAGGAAAAGCAGCGCCTTGAAGAATGCGTGGGTCATGAGATGGAACATGGCGGCGGCATACGCGCCGACGCCCGCCGCGAAGAACATATAGCCAAGCTGCGAGCAGGTGGAGTAGGCGATCACGCGCTTGATGTCATTCTGCACGAGGCCGACGGTGGCCGCGAAAAAGGCAGTGAGTGCGCCGACGATGGTGACGAGCATCAGCGCGTCCGGCGATTGTTCGAACACGGGAGAGAGGCGGCAGACCATGAATACCCCGGCAGTGACCATGGTCGCGGCGTGGATGAGCGCGGAGACCGGTGTCGGGCCTTCCATCGCATCCGGCAGCCAGGTGTGCAGGCCGAGCTGCGCCGATTTCCCCATCGCGCCGATGAAGAGCAGGATGCAGGTGATGGTGAGCCACTGGCCTTCCTTGCCCGCCACGTTGGCAAAGATGGTATCGAACTCCACGCTGCCGAACATGAAATAGACCGAGAAAATGCCGAGCGCGAAACCGAAATCGCCGACGCGGTTGACGATGAAGGCTTTCATCGCCGCCGCGCACGCCGACGGTTTCTTGAACCAGAAGCCGATGAGGAGATAAGAGGCCAGCCCCACCCCTTCCCAGCCGAGGAAAAGCTGCACGAGATTATCGCTCGTCACCAGCATCAGCATGAAAAACGTAAACAACGAGAGATAGGCCATGAAGCGCGGCTGGTGCTCGTCGTGGCTCATGTAGCCGACCGAATAAACATGCACCACGCTTGACACCCACGTCACCACAATCAGCATCACAGCGGTGAGCGCATCGACGCGCAGCGTCCAGCCGGAAGTGAATTCTCCGGTGACGATCCACGGCAGGAGCTGCACCTTATGCACAAGGCCGTGCGCGCCCATCAGCGAGCGCCAGCCTTCATGCGACATGGCGATATGGGCGAAATCCATAAATACCACACCGGAAAGCACCGCCGAAATCACCATCGCGCTGCAGGTAATGGCCTGCGCCACACGCGGCGAAATAAACCGCACCGAAAACCCGACGATGAGCGCAGCAAGAAGTGGGAGGAATACGATGAGAGCGATCATGCTGCGCCCCCGCATTTTGTCATCCCGGCGCAGGCCGGGATCCATGCCAGCCAACGCGTACGCTGATGGGCGTGGATGCCAGCCTTCGCTGGCATGACATGTGCTTTTTTATACTGGCATGATATTTTATTCACAAGATTCAGCCCTTCATCAAATTCACATCTTCCACCGCGATCGAGCCGCGGCTGCGGAAGTAGATGACTAAAATAGCAAGGCCGATGGCGGCTTCGGCGGCGGCGACCGTGAGGATGAACATGGTGAAAATCTGCCCGGTGATATCGGCGAGCATCACCGAAAACGCCACGAAATTGATGTTCACGGCAAGTAAAATCAGCTCAATCGACATCAGGATGGTAATGATATTTTTACGGTTGAGGAAAATGCCGGTGACGCCGATGGTAAACAGCAGACTGGAAAGCACCAGATAATGCAGGATGCCGATATTGCCGAAGAAAAGATGCATGGCTTAAATCCCCTTCCCCGTTTCGACTTTTACAATTTTCACGCTTTGCTCTTTCGTGCGGGCGAGCTGCGCCGAAATTTTCTGCTTGCGCACGCCGGGGCGGGTGCGCAGTGTCAGCACAATCGCGCCGATCATCGCCACCAGCAGGATAAGCCCGGCCAGCTGGAACGGATAGACATAATAGGTGTAAAGCAGGTTGCCGATATTGGCGGTGTTGCTGATGCCCGGCAGCGTGGCATGCTCGACGCTTGCGGTCGCCGTCGGTTTTTGCAGCGCCCAGTAAATCACCAGCACCAGCTCGGCCAGCAGCACACTCGCCACCATCAAACCAAGCCCCAGATATTTCTGGAAGCCTTCGCGCATTTCCTCGAAATTCACGTTCAGCATCATCACCACGAATAAGAACAGCACCGCCACCGCGCCGACATAGACGATCACCAGCATCATCGCGATGAACTCGGCGCCGATCAGCACGAAAAGCCCGGCGGCGTTGAAAAAAGCGAGGATCAGGAACAGCACCGAATGCACCGAATTTTTCGAGGCGATCACCATGACGCCTGAAAAAATCACCACCGACGCGAACAGGGTAAATACCAGTGTCGGCAGCAGCGCGGAGAATTGGGTGATGAACTGCTCCATCACCGATACTCCGCGTCTTTGAGGAGGTTGGCGGCGATGGCCGATTCCCAGCGTTCGCCGTTGGCGAGCAGCTTGTCTTTATTGTAGAATAATTCTTCTCTCGTTTCGGTGGCGAATTCAAAATTCGGGCCTTCGACGATGGCGTCCACCGGACAGGCTTCCTGGCAATAGCCGCAATAGATGCATTTGGTCATGTCGATGTCGTAACGCGTGGTGCGGCGCGAACCGTCGGCGCGGGCTTCGGCCTCGATGGTGATGGCCTGCGCCGGGCAGATCGCCTCGCAGAGCTTGCAGGCGATGCAGCGTTCTTCGCCGTTGGCATAACGCCGCAGCGCATGTTCGCCACGGAAGCGCGGGGAAAGCGGGCCTTTTTCGTACGGATAGTTGATGGTCACCGGTTTCTTGAAAAAATATTTCAGCGTCAGCGCGAAGCCGCACACCAGTTCCCACAGCAAAAATGCGCGCAAATTCCGGCTAAGCGACACCATTTTCCGCCGCCTTCCTGCGATAACGATGAATATAAAGCACCACCATCAGGGACACTCCCAGTAAAAACATCGCTGTTATAATCGGCATGTATTGCTTTACCAAGTCTTTATTTCCGCCGATGGTATAGCCGACCATCATCAGCGTCGTCATCCACAGCCCGCCGCCAAGGCCGGTGAGCGCGCAAAATTTTGCCACATTCATGCGCGCCAGGCCCGCCGGGAAAGAAATCACATGCCGCACGCCAGGCAAGAGCCGCGCCGTGAAGATCGAAATCTCGCCGTGGCGGAGGAAATATTCGTCCACCTGATGCAGGCGGTGCGGCCCGAAATGAATATATTTTCCGTAGCGCATGAAAAAAGGGCGGCCCAGATAATAGGCCAGCGCGTAATTGGCGAGCGACCCGGCGATCGTGCCGGAAATCGCAATCAGCCACACCGCGCCCAGGCTCCAGCGGCCCTCATGCGCGAGGTAACCGGCGGGAATCATCGTGCTGGCGGAGGGAATCGGCACGAAGGTGCTTTCCAGAAACGTGGCGACGAACAGCCCGGTATAGCCCAGGCTATGGATGAACTCGACAATAGCAGTTGCGGTTTCAGCGATCATTTGAACACCACCCATGCGGCTGTAAGCACCACCCAGAGCAGCGACAGCGGCAGGAATACTTTCCAGCCGAGGCGCATCAACTGGTCGTAGCGGTAGCGCGGCAGCGTCGCCCGCGCCCAGATGAACACGAACAGGCAAAATGCGATTTTGAAGGCGAACCAGAAGAAGCCGGGGATGAAGGAGAGCGCCTCGCACGGCGCCTGCCAGCCGCCGAGGAAGAGGATGCTGGTCATGCCGGAAATAAGGATCATATTGGCGTATTCGCCGAGGAAAAACAGCGCAAACGACATCGACGAATATTCCACATTGTAACCGGCGACGAGTTCGGCCTCGGCTTCCGGCAGGTCGAACGGGTGGCGGTTGGTCTCCGCCAGCGCCGAGATGAAGAACAGAATAAACATCGGGAACAACGGGAATTCGCCCGCGAAAATATTGAACGCGAACCAGTGATGCATACCGCCCGCCTGCGCCTTCACGATCTCGCCGAGATTGAGCGTACCGGTATAAAGCAGCACGCAGACGATGATGAGGCCAAGCGAAACTTCATACGACACCATCTGCGCACTTGAACGGATAGCGCCGAGGAAGGCGTATTTCGAGTTGCTTGCCCAGCCGGCCATGATGATGCCGTACACGCCGAGCGAGGAGATGGCGAACAGGTATAAAATACCGACATTGATATCGGCGATGACGAATTCCTCGCTCATCGGAATCACCGCCCAGCCGAGCAGCGCCAGCATGAAAGTCAGCATGGGCGCGATGAAGAAAATCACCTTGCTCGATTGCGACGGGAAAATCGTTTCCTTGAGGAAGAGTTTCAGCCCGTCGGCGAACGGCTGCAGCAGCCCCCAGAAACCAACCACGTTCGGGCCGCGCCGAAGCTGCATCGCCGCGATCACCTTACGCTCCACCAGCGTCAACACCGCCACGCACACCAGCAGCGGCACCACCACCGCGAGAATTTTCCCGAGGATGATGAGGAAGGGCATGAGCAGGTTCAACGTCTCCATTAATATTCCACCACGGGTTTTCCTGATTTTTTAATTTTGTCATAGAGCACATCAGGCGCCAAATCGACGCCATTCGGCCATGTAATCGTATGCCATTTTTTATCAAGCGTCACACGGCGAAAAAGCTCGCTATTTTTAAGTTCTTTAAAAAGCGGGCTTTTGTCGAGAATCCGATCCAACGCAATGACGCCTTCCAATCCATCCTCGAATTTGAGATGAATGGCATAATCGCGCAGCGCAGCAGCTTCTGTAATGTGATAATACATTATTTATCCAGCGGTTTAATGGGTTTCGGTGGTATAAAATTTTTTACATTCTCCCATTGCTTGAGCAATTCGGCAACATGAATTCTCCGCCAGTCTTCAATCAATTTCAAGACTTTTGGTGGAAATTTACCACTGATTACTTTTCCATCCTTAATGCGTATCAATGCTTCTTTTCCTTGATATTCCGCATGAAAATGCGCGGGAAAATGATCGTCAAAATAAAGCATGATGCTAATGCCAAAAAACTCTGCAATCGTAGGCATCACGCTACCTTCTTCGCGGCAGGAACCGCGATATTTTTGGTGCATTCGCCCATGGTTTTGGAGGCGCGGCTGATCGGATCGGTCATGTAGAAATTATTGATGAAGGGTTCGAGCGGCGCGGCGGAGATGGCTGATGGTTGTTGGTTGTTGGTTGTTGGTGGAGCGGGCACGATCTGGTTGATTTTCGCGAAATGCGGCGCCGCTTCCGCCATGCGGGCGCGCAAGCCAGAAAGCGAGCTGTAGGGCAGCGGCTTGCCGACGATGTCCGAAAGCATACGAACCACTGCCCAGTCCTCACGCGCCTGGCCGGGCGGGAACACGGCGCGGCGGGCGCGCTGCACGCGGCCTTCGAGGTTCACATAGGTCGCTTCTTTTTCGGTGTAGGCCGCGCCCGGCAGCACCACATCGGCGCGGTGCGCGCCATCGTCGCCATGATGGCCCTGATAGACCACGAAGGCCTTGCCGAGCAGCGCCATATCGAATTCATCGGCGCCGAGCAAATAGACGAATTTGATTTCGCCTTTTTCGCAGGCGGCAAAAATTTCGGCGATGTTCTTGCCGCCGCTGGGTGGTACAAAACCAAGGTCCAGCGCCCCTGCCCGGCTGGCCGCATGATGCAATATATTAAAGCCGTTCCATCCGTCGCGCTGGCATGAATCGGCGCTGATCTTTTGGGCTGCGGCGTAAATCGCCTGCCCATCCGCACGCGCAAGCGCCGACATGCCGAGAATGATAACCGGATTTTTCGCCGCTTTCAGCGCTGCCGACAGCGGATGCTTGCCGCTGGCAATCTCGCCGAGGATGCGCGGATCATCGCCAAGCTGCTCGACCGGATAGTTGAGCTCCTCGGCCACGCCGATATGATGGACGGTGAGGCCGCCCTTTAAGAAACGCTTGCGGATGCGGGCATTCACCAGCGCCGCTTCCTTGCGCGGATTGGCGCCCACCAGCACAATCACATCCGCCTGTTCGATGCCGGCGATGGTCGTATTAAACAAATAATCGGCGCGGCTTTCGCTCGGCAGCAACGCGCCCTCGATGCGGCAATCGCGGTTTTTGATGCCCGCCGCATCGCATAAATCCTTGAGCGCCATGATGCTCTCGGAGCAGGCAAGATTCCCGGCAAGGGCCGCCATGTCATGCGGCGAGAGGCTTTTCATTTTTTCGGCAATCGCCCGTAGCGCGTCATCCCAGCTCGCCTCTTTCAGCTTGCCGTCTTTGCCGCGAACGTAAGGCCGGTCCAGCCTTTGCGTCCGCAGGCCGTCGCAGGCGTGGCGCGTCTTGTCGGAAATCCACTCCTCGTTGATCTCATCATGCTCACGCGGCAAAATACGCAGCACCGCTTCGCCGCGTGAATCGATACGGATATTGCTGCCGACCGCGTCGAGCACATCAATCGATTCGGTTTTTTTGAGTTCCCATGGCCGCGCCGCAAAGGCATAAGGCTTGCTGGTGAGCGCGCCGACCGGGCAGACATCCACCAGATTGCCAGAGAGTTCCGAGGTCAGCGTTTTTTCGACATAGGTGCCGATTTCCATATGCTCGCCGCGACCGAACGCGCCAAGTTCCGGCACCCCGGCAATGTCGGTGGCGAAGCGGACGCAGCGCGTGCACTGGATGCAGCGGGTCATCTGCGTTTTGATCAGCGGCCCCATTTCCTTATCTTCAACGGCGCGCTTATGCTCCTTATAGCGCGACACGCCGGAGCCATAAAGCAGCGCCTGGTCCTGCAAATCGCACTCACCGCCCTGGTCGCAGATCGGGCAATCGAGCGGGTGGTTGATGAGCAGGAATTCCATCACCCCTTCGCGGGCTTTTTTCACCATCGGCGAATTGGTTTTCACCACCATGTTGTCAGCGCAGGGCAGCGCGCAGGAGGCTTGCGGCTTGGGCGGGCCGGGCGACACTTCGACCAGGCACATGCGGCAATTGCCCGCCACCGCCAACCGTTCATGATAGCAGAAACGCGGGATTTCGATGCCGAGTTTTTCGCACGCCTGAATCAGCAGCGTGCCGTTTTCCACTTCGATTTCCTTGCCATCAATGGTGAGTTTAGGCATCAGCGCTTCCCTATCATCTCGAATAATTTTTCCTTTAGCGCCTCGAAATCAGCGCGGCGGCGGCGGCTGAACTTCAAAACATTGGCGCCGAATTTTTCGTTGCGCTCGTCGCGGGAATTACCGGCGCGGACGAATTCGATTTCACCGACCGTGACCCAGGTCGGCGCGGTGTAGACCACCTCTGAAATGGCGGTGAGCGGTATTTCGCGCTTGGCGAGCTTGCCGTAGCGGATGAAGTTCATGATGCCGGGGCGGTTGATGACCACCCGGTCGTCCATCAGGATAACGGATCCGTAAATCCCCTGCGCCTTCAATAATATTTTGGCCATAATGTCTCCCTATCCTTTATTCCCGCGAAAGCGGGGATCCTGTATTCTCTGTTAGCACTCAAGCAATCATTCCACACTGTTTTTCTAGACGCTGTTCACCATTCAATTTCTGCTGCCTTCATATCGTTCTACAAGATCCCCGCCTGCGCGGGGATGTATTTAACCTACGCCGCCCTTTTCTTCGTGAATTCGTCGATGCGGCGCTCGATCTCGCCGCGGAAATGCCGCACGAGGCCCTGCACCGGCCATGCCGCCGCGTCGCCCAGCGCACAAATCGTGTGCCCTTCGATGCGGCTTGCGACATCGAGCAGCTGGTCGATTTCCTCGTATTTAGCGCGGCCCTGCACCATGCGCTCCATCATCCGCCACAGCCAGCCGGTGCCCTCGCGGCACGGCGTGCACTGGCCGCAGGATTCATGCATGTAAAATTTGGAGAGCCGGGCGATCGCCTTCACCACGTCGGTCGATTTATCCATCACGATCACCGCCGCCGTGCCCAGTCCGGATTTCACCGCCCTCAGCGAATCGAAATCCATCAGCACCGTATCGCAAATATCTTTCGGCAGCAGCGGCACCGACGAGCCGCCGGGAATGATGGCGAGCAGGTTATCCCAGCCGCCGCGCACGCCGCCTGCATGTTTTTCGATCAGCTCTTTCAGCCCAATGCCCATTTCCTCTTCGACGTTGCACGGCTTGTTCACATGCCCCGAAATGCAGAATACTTTCTGGCCGGTGTTGTTCGGGCGGCCAAGCCCGGCGAACCACGCGCTGCCGCGCCGCAGGATGGTCGGCACCACCGCGATCGACTCCACATTATTCACCGTGGTCGGGCAGCCCCACACACCCATCGCCGCCGGGAACGGCGGTTTCAGGCGCGGCTGGCCTTTCTTGCCTTCGAGCGATTCGATGAGCGCCATTTCCTCGCCGCAAATATATGCCCCAGCGCCGGAATGCACATAAATATCGATATCGGCGCCCGAACCGCAGGCATTCTTTCCGACATAACCGGCCTCGTAGGCTTCCTTGATCGCATGTTCGAGATGGGCGATTTCCTGGTGAAATTCGCCGCGCACATAGATATAGGCCGCGACCGCACGCATGGCGAAACAGGCAACCACGCAGCCTTCGATCAGCTTGTGCGGATCGTGGCGCATCATGTCGCGGTCTTTGCAGGTGCCCGGCTCGCCTTCGTCGGCATTCACCACCAGATAGGAAGGCCTGCCATCCGATTGCTTCGGCATGAACGACCATTTGACGCCGGTGGAAAACCCCGCGCCGCCGCGCCCGCGCAGGCCGGAGGCCTTCACTTCTTCGATGATCGCTTCCGGGCCTTTATCCAGGATCGCCTTGGTATTATCCCAATCGCCGCGCTTCTTCGCGCCTTCGAGTTTCCAATCATCGAAGCCGTAGAGGTTGGTGAATATGCGGTCTTCAGATTTCAGCATACACCCTCCCTGTCATGCCAGCGAAAGCTGGCATCCAGTTCTTACCCTTTTGCGCCGTAAACGAGACGCGCTGGATTCCCGCTTTCGCGGGAATGACAGAACCCAATATGCGGTCTTCTTTTTTCAGCATTCTATTTGTTCCCCATCGGTTCGGAGGATTTCCGCCCGCTTTGCGGCCCGGGTTTCGGCGTGCCGCCATGGGCGAGCGTATCGATAATCGTTTCCATACTGCGGGCATCGAGGTCTTCGTAATAATGGGTGCCGATCGCGCACATCGGCGCATTCACGCAGGCGCCGAGGCATTCCACTTCACGCAGGGTAAACAGGCCATCTTTCGTGCTCTCGCCCAGCTCGATGCCCAGCTTGTTGCGACAGGCATCCACAATCGTGTCCGACCCGCGCAGCCAGCAGGGCGTGGTGGTGCACACTTCGATCAGGAATTTACCCACCGGCTCCAGGTTATACATGGTGTAAAAACTCGCCACCTCATAGACCTTGACCGGCGGCATATCGAGCATCTCGGCCACGGCATCCATCGCCGCCTTGGGCAGCCAGTTCTGGTGCTGGGCCTGCGCCATCGCCAGGAGCGGCATCACCGCGCTTTGCTGCCGCCCTTTCGGGTATTTGGCGATGATTTCCCTGGCGCGCAGGGCATTCTCGCTGGTGAAAGCGAAATGGTCCGGCTGGGTGACATGAGAAATTTTAGCAGACATGATGGTTATTTAAGCGGTTTGTACAAGGTAACGGTAAGAGATTTATCTTTTTCTATCGGACGCGCAAGCACAAGCATGTCTTTGGTGAATTTTTTTGTGTCTTCTGTGCTGATAAAACACATGAGAGATTCCTGGAGCGCTCCCTTGTCATACACATACAGCATGCCGGCGGCGGTCGCAATATATTGCATGCTGCCGGCGCGGGCCTTTTCCCTGAGCAAGGCCGCATTTTCCGAAGTGCGCGTGCGCTGCCAGAACAGGGTGTTATATTCACCGAAGGCAAGGTATTTCGGCCCTTGCGCTTTTTGCGCGTCGAACTCGGCATGGCTGGTAGATTCGTAAATCGCCGTTTCTTCCCACGCATTGCCGACATCCTCGATCGTGCATTTGCGCAGCGGCGGCAGCTCCTTGAAATAATCGCTATATTCCACCTTCATCAGGTCCACCACATCGGGCTTGGCCGGCGCATCAGCGGCGAATGCGGGAGCGCTTAGAAACAATACCGCCATGCAAATCAATTGTTTCATGCAACCACATTCGCCACGGCGGCTTTCAGAAAATCGTTAATGCGGCTTTGCCACCCCGCGCCGGTTGACTTGAAGTGGGCAAGCACCTCGGGATCAAGCCGCAGATATACGGGCTTTTTGGTAGGTTTCTTCTGCTTGCCGCGCTGTCCGGGCTTGCGCGCCGCGAGGGCTGCATAGACGTCCGGCGGCAACATTTCGCGGGCTGAACGCAATTCTGCCGCCAGTTCTTTGGTCAGCTCAGGGGCTTCATCATCGCTGTTGCTATTTTTCTTATTTTTTCCAGTCATACCATTTTCTTTCTTTGCGATTCGCCTTGCGTAAACTGATAATGCGAACGATGTGTCTGCGATATGTATAGACTACGGCATACAACCGATTATCCCTGAGCGCATAGCCTACATATCGTTTCTCACCATAATCCTTGCGTTTATCCTCAAACCCTTTCAGGGTTGTCCAATCCAATTCCTCCGCTGCGGACAAGGGAATGCCGCGCACTTCACGATTAATAGCGTCCTTTGCATCGTCATATTCAAAGACCAGCGCCATATCATTTTATATATACAAAAAGCAAAAGTCAACACCAACATTGCTGGCAGGAAAATTCTCTAGACCAAGGCGAAGGCGAAGGCGAAGGCTTGGCGCTCGCTGCCGCAAATATATTACGGGCCAGAAACTGCAAATTCGCTAGGCCGCCAGCGAAAATGCGAGGCGATGGAAGGTATTTCAGCATAAATTCGCTAGGCCGAGGCGAATGCGAAGGCTTGGCGAGAACCGGAACCCGAGCGTACAGCAGAGTACGTGAGCGGTTCCGGCTCGCAGCCGAGTCAAGCAAGTCGCCCGGCCTAGTAGAATTTATCACCGGTCGATCTCCCCGAAGACCACATCCATCGTGCCAATGACGGTAACGACGTCGGCGAGCATGTGGCCCTTGGTCATGAATTCCAGCGCCTGCAGATGCGCGAATCCGGGAGCGCGGATTTTGCAGCGATAGGGTTTGTTGCTGCCGTCGGCGATGAGATACACGCCGAATTCGCCCTTGGGCGCTTCGACGGCGGTGTAGGTTTCGCCTGCGGGCACATGGTAGCCCTCGGTGTAGAGCTTGAAATGGTGGATCAGCGCTTCCATGCTCTGCTTCATCAGGGCGCGCTTCGGCGGAGTGATTTTCGGATCGGCCGTCACCACCGGGCCTTTGGGCAATTGCTCGACGCATTGCTTGATGAGGCGCAGGCTTTGGCGCATTTCCTCCATCCGCACGAGGTAGCGATCCCAGCAATCGCCATTTTTGCCGATCGGCACATCGAAATCAAGTTCGCTGTAAATATCGTAAGGCTGGCTCTTGCGCAGGTCCCACGCCACGCCGCTGCCGCGCAGCATCGCGCCGGAAAAACCCCAGTCCATCGCCTCTTTCGCGCTGACCACGCCGATATCCACCGTGCGCTGTTTCCAGATGCGGTTGCCGGAGAGCAGGTTATCGACATCGTCGATATATTTCGCGAAGCCTTCCGCCCATTTGTAGATATCATCTTCCATACCGAGCGGAATATCCTGATGCACGCCGCCGGGACGGATATAGGCCGAGTGGAAGCGTGCGCCGCTTGCCCGCTCGTAAAATGCCAGCACCTTCTCGCGCTCCTCGAACATCCAGAGCAGCGGCGTCATCGCGCCGACATCGAGCGCCTGGGTGGTGATATTGAGTATGTGGTTCAGGATGCGCGTCAGCTCGGCGAACATCACCCGCAAATATTGCCCGCGTGGCGGCACTTCGCAGCCCAGCAGCTTTTCCACCGCCAGCGAATAGCAATGTTCCTGCGCCATCGGCGACACATAATCCAGCCGGTCGAAATAGGGCAGCGCCTGCAGGTAGGTTTTATGCTCGATGAGTTTTTCGGTGCCGCGATGAAGCAGGCCGATATGCGGATCGGCGCGCTCGACCACCTCGCCGTCCATCTCCAGGATCAGGCGCAATACGCCGTGCGCCGCCGGGTGCTGCGGGCCGAAATTAAGCGTCAGGTTTTTGAGTTCAACGTGGTTGCTGGTCATGGCTGCTGCCCTACAGCCTGTTTCGCCCGTTCATACAAAAATTCAGGTGCCATATCCGCGCCATTGGGCCACACGACCGTTCTGATTTCATTGTCAAACCTCAATTGGCGAAAAAAAGATTGATCCTTAAGCGGCTCAAACACCTCTCCCCACAATTGGTCGCTGACATCGATATCGGCATTGACACCATCTTTGAAGACAACATGTATCCTATAGTCACCTGCATAGGTGGCGTCTGTGAGACGAGCGTATTTCATATGTCGGACTCCTACTTGAGCGGTGCAATTTTCTTCGCCGGTTTATGCTTAGTGATATTGCTCCAATTTTCAAGCAATTCATCTCTGTGCAATTCCAGCCATGTCTGCACGAAGCGCAGCTCTTTGGGCGGAAACCTGCCATCGACGATACCGCTTTCTATTTCTACTGAAATCTCAAAATCTTGATAGATTGCGTGAAAATGCGGAACGCCATGCTCATTCGCATACATCGCAATAATAATCCCACAAAATCCGCTAATCTCCGGCATTATTGCAGCTTCTCCTGTGCGTCCGCCGCACACACCGCATTAAACTCGCCTGTAAATTCTTTTAATTCACTGACGGACAATTCTTTTTTCCCTTTTTCACGGGCAGCGCGGAACAGCCGGTTGAAACATTCCTGGTATTTGTAGCTGGTGGCCGGATCGGCGGGCTGAGGCGCGTCGGCCAGCGTCACGCCCACGAATTTCTCATCCTCGAAACGGGCCACGCCGAAGCAGCTCGCGGCGCTCGCCTCCAGGTCGTCATAGGGCTGCAAATCATGTGGGTTATCCCCGGCGATCTGCAGGAAATCGATCGGCGTCATATTCTGGCCGTAGGAAAGCGTGCCGAATGACAGTTTCGCATCGACGATGCCGCCGTTGCAGCGGTCGCCGGCGCCGAAGCCCTGCAGCACGCGGATGTTTCTGGCGTTGCGCTCGATCGAGACCAGCGAGGTGAACTGGCCGGTGCCGCCGCCCGAGCCGTAGCTCACCACCACCGCCGCGCCGTTCCACTGGCCGACATACTGGTAATAGCTGTAGGACACCGCATCCGACGCGTCTTCCTTATAGCGGTAATAATAGCCGATTTTATCCGCCGTCCACGCTTCCGCCTTGTCGGGCAGCGGAATGATCGTGCGCTTGGCGCAGGTCGAAATATCCACCCACTCATCGGCGCTCACCGCCTCGAAGCACAGCGCATCGATCGGCTTGCCGTCATAGATCATCTCGGGGGGCAGCTCGGCGGCGTAGACGTCTCCCGTCATTGCGAGAAGCGCCAGCGACGAAGCAATCCAGCTTGAAGACTGGATTGCCGCGCGTCTGCGACGCTCGCAATGACGCCTAAAGGAATTGATGCATGATGAGGACATCAACCAATCCCTTCCTGGCATGTTTAAACCCTTTCGGCATCGTGCCGATGACCTTGAATCCGAGCGATTTCCATAAATTCACCGCCACCGTGTTTACGCTTACCACAAAATTATATTGAATGGCATCGTAGCCGGATTTTTTCGCCTGTTTCAACACATGTTCGCCCATGGCGCGGGCGATGCCCTGCCTGCGGTAATCCGGATGCACGATAAACGAGGCGTTCGCCACATGGCCGCCACGGCCGGTGCGGTTCGGGCGCAGGGCGCACACCGCCGCCACCTTGCCTTCGACATCGGCGACGAAACACTGCGTGCCCGGCGCCGAAATCCAGTAGGCGAGCGAACGTTCTGGCGTCATTTCCGAAAGCGTGTAGGAATAGGTTTCGCCCTCTTCCAGGATATGGGTGAAGATGCTGTAAATCTCCTCGAAATCCTCAAGCCGCGCCTTGCGGAGGGTGAAGCTCCGCATGGTTGGTTGTTGGTTATTGGTTGTTGGTTGTTGGTTATTTAGTTTTTTGGCTTTAGATTTTTGCATTACTCCACCCTTCTCTTGATAGAGGAATAGAGTGCCTGTAGCTGCTTGCCAAGCGAATCCATATCTTTTTCTATTGCATCGGCATGGGCGGGCTTCACATAAGCAAGTTCTACGGAGATAATAAGCTGCGTTTTAAGTTCCGCTAATGATCCCAGAGCAATGGCAAGATACCGCATGAATTCTTTGTCTGATTTTTTGGCGCTCCCCTCAGCGATATTTGACGGTATCGAAACTGCCACACGGCACATTTGATCAGTAAGCCTGAATCGCTCTTTTGCAGGAAACGCCTCAGCCAGAAGATAGATCGTTTTCACAAGTACTATTGATTTTTGCCAAACTTCTAAATCTTTGTATGAACTCATATGCCTTGTCCAACAACCAACAACTAACAACCACCAACAGAAAAAGCTCGCTAAAGCGAACTTTTTTCATCGCCGGGGAGCACATAATCCGCGCCCTCCCACGGGCTTTCGAAATCAAACGTGCGGTAGGCCTGGTTGAGCTTCACCGGCTCATAGACCACGCGTTTTTCTTCCTCGTCATAGCGCAGTTCGACATAGCCGGTCAGCGGAAAATCCTTGCGCTGGGCATGGCCCTCAAAGCCATAATCGGTGAGGATGCGGCGGAGGTCGCCGTGATTTTCAAACAGGATGCCATACATGTCCCATGCCTCGCGCTCGAACCATTTGGCCGAGGAAAATACGTCCTGCACGGTGGGCACGGCGGTCGCCTCATCGGTTTGCACCTTCACGCGGATGCGCGCATTATGCTTGAAAGAAAGGAGATGGTAGACGACTTCAAAACGTTTTTCGCGCTCAGGAAAATCCACCCCGCACACATCGACCAATTGGGCAAATAAACAATTCGGGTTATCGCGCAGATGGGTGAGCAGCTCCACGATATGCGCGCCGTCGGTGGAAATCGTCATCTCGCCGTTTTCCACCGCCGCCTCCAGCACATGGTTCGGGTAAGTCGCCTTAAGGTATTCGAGAAATTCGTTCATCTCATCCTCCCCCAACAATACCCATGACGCGGCCTAAATAAGAGGAACGCACTTCGCGTCCCAATTCAGTGGCTGTATGATTGGACATGCCCAGCGCTTCCAGTGTCGGCTGAACCTGGTCGCAGATGGGGCGCAGCGCCGTACCCTTGAAAAACGCATCAGTATCGGCGACTTTCAAATTCATCCTGGCTGCTTTCCGCATTTCGTCCAGCTCGCTGTCCGCCCTTATGATGATATCTTTCAGCAGCGATAACCCTATCTGTTGCGCCACAGGATCGCTTACTTCTCCTGCAAACTTCCGGTAGACGCCGAGCATCAAGGCAACGCTATCGGGGCGCACCATGCCATCGAGCGGATTTTTATTTTTTTCGCTGCTCATCGTATAATCGTCCCCGTGCGGCGGATTTTCTTTTGCAATTGCAGGATGCCGTACATCAGCGCTTCGGCGGTGGGTGGGCATCCCGGCACATAAATATCCACCGGCACGATGCGGTCGCAGCCGCGCACCACCGAGTAGGAATAATGGTAATAGCCGCCGCCGTTGGCGCAGGAACCCATCGAAATCACCCAGCGCGGCTCGGCCATCTGGTCGTAGACTTTGCGCAGCGCCGGGGCCATTTTGTTGCATAATGTTCCGGCGACGATCATCACGTCCGACTGGCGCGGGCTGGGGCGGAACACCAGGCCCAGCCGGTCCATGTCATAGCGCGAGGCCGCCGCCTGCATCATCTCCACCGCGCAGCAGGCGAGGCCGAACGTCATCGGCCACAAGCTGCCGGTACGCGCCCAGTTCACCACCTTATCGAGGTTGGCGACGACGAAGCCCTTGTCGTTGAACTGCTCGGTGACCTGCGCCAAGAGCGCGTCCTGGTCGGCGCCGGGGGCAAGGGCTTTACTGTTATAGGCAATGTTCATCAGGCCGCACCTTTCCCAAACGGATTAATGTGCGCCGAGTTATAGGAATGAGCACGCGCAGAACCGCAGTGTAGACACACTACATGAGGATTCGAGCATGCGAATGACGCCGAAATCGGCCATAGTAATGCGTTTGCCATTATTCCCATTCCAATGCGCCTTTTTTCCACTCGTAAGCAAAGCCAATGGTGAGTACGGCGAGGAACACCATCATGCTCCAGAAGCCGAAATGACCGATGGTGGAAAGCGACACCGCCCATGGGAATAAAAATGCAATTTCAAGGTCGAAGATGATGAACAGGATGGCGACGAGGTAAAAACGCACATCGAACTTCCCGCGCGCGTCGCCGAACGGCTCGAAGCCGCACTCATAGGCGGAGAGCTTCTCGCTGTCCGGTTTCTGGCGGCCAATCACCATCGGCGCGAGGATCATGATGGTCGCAATCGCCAGCGCGATGCCGAAAAATACAAGGATGGGGAAGTATTGCGTTGCGATGCTTTCCATAAGTCCGCACTAGATGTGGTGTTATTGATGTTGCAAACTATAGGGTGTTTTGCGCCACACTACAAAGGAAAAAATATGGACGAATGGCGCAAGCCATCCGAAGCGCGTAAGCGCGAAGGATGGCGGGAGTGACGGGACTGATGAATGGCCTACTTGCCATTCACCCTGCGGGCGGCTTCGCCGTCAATTTTTGCTTACTGCAAAAATTTCGAACCATGTGGTTCTCGCCAACCTTTCTGCATTTACACAAAGACCCGCATGACGCGGGTCTTTGTGTAAATGGCGGGAGTGACGGGACTCGAACCCGCGGCCTCCTGCGTGACAGGCAGGCGCTCTAACCAACTGAGCTACACCCCCGCAAGGGGTAAATTACATTTCGCGCCAGTCCGTCGTCGCCCTTCGGGCTATGCCGGACACTGCCTCGCCCAAGATGTCGGGCTCCACATGGCTGCGCCACGCGTAGCCCGCCAGGGCGAAGCGTGGTGGGTGTTGAGAGACTCGAACTCCCGACCCTCTCGGTGTAAACGAGATGCTCTAACCAACTGAGCTAAACACCCTTAAACTCCCTTCTTGCGAAGGGCTTTTTGTCACAAGGAGGGAAGCGTATAGCCAGTTTTTCGGGTGAATGCAACATGCAGTTTGCAAATTCGTAAAAAAAACGCCCAGACCTAAGCCTGAGCGTATTTTTAAGTCTCAGTAATTACGCTAGGGTTAGGCAGATGCGAAGAATTTTTTAGACCCGGAGCGCAGCGTACATAAAGTACGTGAGCACCGGAAGCTATAAAAATTCAAGCAAGCTGCCAATCCTAGTAGTAATTATGCAGCTTTTTTCTTGCTGCTTTTGTTCACAGCTTCAGCAAGAGCTTTGCCGGCTTTGAATTTTGGCTTGTTAGCAGCTGGGATTTTGATCACAGCGCCGGTGCGTGGGTTGCGGCCTTCGGTCGCTTTGCGGTGCACGGTGCAGAAGGTACCGAAACCAACGAGGCGAACTTCGTCACCTTTCGACATTGCTTTCGAAACGATAGCAATGAATGCATCCACAGCTTCAGCTGCTTTTGCTTTGGTCAGGTCGGTTTTATCTGCGATATCTGCAATGAGTTCGTTCTTGTTCATGGTCTAACTCCCTAGTTTGCGTGAATGAACATTATAAAAGAAAAATGACGAGGTTCTCTTATTGAGGCTGACTCTTCATTTCCGGACATCACAACGATGCCTTAGCCGGACAAAAGCACGGAACAAAACAATTGGCAACCAGAAAAATCGCGTTTCATGAAAAAAAATCGCTTGGAAGGCGGCTCTCAGTCTTGGGTTTTTATTTTCCCGGCAACAAAACCGCTGAATTAATTCCGCATACGGAATGATTGAAACACCTTATTTTCCAAGGATTTCAGCGTTTTTATCAGTGCGCTTTCTTGGAGGCCTTGCTGTCGCTGGAAACGATCACCGGGGCCGCGCCGTTATCGATCACGTCGGCGTTAATAATCACCTCTTCGACGCCTTCTTTGCCCGGAATGTCGTACATCAGGTCCAAAAGCGCGCCTTCGAGGATGGCGCGAAGGCCGCGCGCGCCGGTTTTACGTTCGATCGCTTTTTTGGCAATGGACTTCAGTGCATCGTCCGAAAATTTAAGCGCGACACCTTCCATCTCGAACAGTTTCTGGTACTGCTTTATAAGCGCGTTCTTCGGCTCGGTGAGGATGGAGATGAGCGCTTCTTCGTCGAGATCGGTGAGCGTGGCGATCACCGGCAGGCGACCGACAAACTCCGGGATCAAACCGAATTTCAGCAAATCTTCCGGCTCCACTTTCGCAAACAGCTCGCCGATACGGGCATTCTCCTTGCTGCGCACATCGGCGCCGAAACCGATCGAGGTGCCTTTGCCGCGTGCCGCGATGATTTTCTCCAGGCCGGAAAACGCGCCGCCGACGATGAACAAAATATCCGCCGTATCCACCTGCAGGAATTCCTGCTGCGGATGCTTGCGGCCGCCCTGCGGCGGAACGCTGGCTACCGTGCCTTCCATGAGTTTCAGCAGCGCCTGTTGCACGCCCTCGCCCGACACGTCGCGGGTGATGGAGGGGTTATCGGATTTGCGGGAAATTTTATCCACCTCATCGATATACACGATGCCGCGCTGGGCGCGCTCGACATTATAATCGGCGGCCTGCAGCAGGCGCAGGATGATATTTTCCACGTCCTCGCCGACATAGCCGGCTTCGGTGAGCGTCGTCGCGTCGGCCATGGTGAACGGCACGTCGAGGATGCGGGCGAGCGTTTGCGCCAGCAGCGTCTTGCCCGAACCGGTCGGGCCGATCAGCAGGATGTTCGACTTGGCCAGCTCAATATCATTATTTTTCTCAAGCAGCGACACGCGCTTGTAATGGTTATGCACGGCGACCGAGAGCACCTTCTTCGCCTGGTCCTGGCCGATGACGTAATCATCGAGCACCTTGCGGATTTCGGACGGCTTGGCGATATCGTCGCCGTCTTTCGCGAGCACGCCTTTATCGGCCGCCTTGATGATGTCCATGCACAGCACCACGCATTCATCGCAGATGAATACGGTCGGCCCCGCAATGAGCTTGCGCACTTCATGCTCGCTTTTTCCGCAGAAAGAGCAGTAACGGGTGTTTTTGGATTCTCGGCTGGTGGGTTTGGTCACAAAATAGTCCCTGGTTGTTAGTCTTTGGTCTTTGGTTTTTGGTCTTTAGAGTTTCCCATGGCCATTATATCGCATTTATCTTAACCAACGACTAACGACCAAAGACTAAAGACCGCCTTTTCACTTCTTCTTATCCCCCGCCTCCGCCACGTCGCCGCGTTTTTCGACGATCTGGTCGATCAGGCCGAAATCCTTGGCCATTTCGGCGCTCATGAAATTATCGCGCTCCATGTTTTTCTCGACATTGGACAGTTTCTGTCCGGTATGCTTCACGTAAATATGGTTCAGGCGCGATTTCAGGGAGAGGATTTCCTTGGCATGGATCTCGATATCGGTCGCCTGCCCCTGATAACCGCCGGACGGCTGGTGGATCATGATCCGCGAATTCGGCAGGGTATAGCGCATACCCGGCTCGCCCGCGCAAAGCAGGAGCGATCCCATCGACGCCGCCTGCCCCATGCAGAGCGTGGCCACTTTCGGCTTGATATATTGCATCGTGTCGTAAATGGAGAGGCCGCTCGTCACCACCCCGCCCGGCGAGTTGATATACATGAAAATCTCCTTGTCGGGATTTTCCGATTCGAGGAACAGAAGCTGGGCGTTGATGACGGTCGCCATGTGATCTTCGACCTGGCCGGTGACGAAAATGATGCGTTCTTTCAGGAGCCGCGAATAAATATCGAACGAGCGCTCGCCGCGGCTCGTCTGCTCGATCACCATCGGAATCAGTGTGTCGGTTACAGTACTTGGCACACCATCAAAAATATTCGCCATAAAATTGCCTTTGTTGTGAATGTTATATGCTAGCTGTAGCTGGCAATCGTTAACGAAGTGTTTATGTGCGACTAGTCCTTTTTGGCTTTTTTTGCTTTCGCCTTCGTCGTCTTCTTCGGCGCGTCGTCGTCTTCCTCGCTGGCGTCTTTCAGCTCATCGACGCTGACTTTCGTATCGTCGAACGCCACCTGTGTCAGGATGAAATCGACCGCTTTTTCTTCGAGGATCGGCCCGCGCAGATCTTCCAGGCGCTCGGGATTGTTTTTGTAAAACTCCATCACCTTGCGCTCCTGCCCGGGGAACATGCCGGCCTGCTGCATCGCGGCGCGGCCAAGTTCTTCGCGGCTCACCTGCAATTTATTGCGGTTGCTGATTTCGGCGAGCAGGATGCCGAGCTTCACGCGGCGCGAGGCGATCGCTTTATATTCTTCCTGCAAATCGGCATCGCTTTTGCCGGAAAGCGATTCATCGCCCTCGGCCTGCGCCTGCTTGAGGCGCTGCCAGATATTATCGAACTCCATTTTCACCATGCCTTCCGGCAGGTCGAATTTCACCGTTT
Source organism: Alphaproteobacteria bacterium (assembly GCA_033763575.1). Classification (GTDB taxonomy): domain Bacteria; phylum Pseudomonadota; class Alphaproteobacteria; order Rickettsiales; family SXRF01; genus JANRKF01. The sequence goes on from JANRKF010000021.1 coordinate 45,868, forward strand.
CATCGAGCACGTCGAACAGTTGTTTTTTCAGCTGCGAACGCACCATCTGGTCATATTCCTTGATGAGCTGGTTGCGCACCGCTTCACGTAAGCCCCGCAGATCGGCGAAGCCGCGCTGTTTGGCAAAATCGTCGTCGATCGCCGGGGTTTCCTTGGCGAGCACCGTATGCACTTTCACTTCGAAGGCGGCTTCCTTGCCCGCGAGATGCGCGCTGCCGTAATCGCTTGGGAAGGTCACGGTGACGGTGCGCTCATCACCGGCTTTCACGCCGACCAGCTGCTCCTCGAAATTATCGATGAATTGTTTGCTGCCGAGTTCGAGGCGGAATTTTTCCGCGGTGCCGCCATCGAACGCCACGCCGTCGATCATGCCTTTGAAATCGATTTCGACCACATTGCCCAGCTCGGCTTTCGTGCCTTCCGCTGCCGGAACCATGGCGGGCGAACGTTCGGCGATGCGGGCGCAGGCTTCATCGACTTCTTTTTCCTCGATCTCGAAGGTGTTGCGCGCAAGGCGGATGCTTTCGAATTTCGCCTCCGGCACTTCGGGGAAAGTTTCCACCGAAATGGTGTAGGCGAGGTCTTTGCCCTCGGCATAGGTTTCCACCGCCACATCCGGGGTGAGCGCCGGGCGCAGTTTATGATCGGAGAGCACCTGGCCGGTGGTGCGCTGGATGACGTTTTTCAGCACGTCGTTTTCCATCGATTTGCCATAGCGCTGCTGGAGGATTTTCATCGGCACGAAGCCGGGGCGGAAGCCCGGGATCTTCACATGCTTTCCGGCGTTTTTCAGCTCGGTCTCCAGCTCGTCCTGGATGGTGCTGGCGGGGACGACGACCTGGTATTTGCGCTTGAGGCCGGCGGATTCGATTTCTTTGACTTGCATAGGGCTACTTCCGTGAATGTTGCGGGAACAGGTAGGTATAGGGGATGTTTTTACGTCATGGAAGGGGGAAAAACCACATCAATGCCAAAAAGGCAATAAAAAATGGCACACGCGGGGGAGAAGGCGAGATATCCAGGAATCATGGCGCGGGCGTAGCCGCCGCCGGTGCCGGTGGCGGTGGAACCGGTGCAGGTTGCGATGGCACAGGGTTACCGGCAGGAGGTGTATCCGGGCCTGTCGTATTAACCACCGGAGTTGCAGGTTTCGCTGCCGTCGCCTCCGCCTGCGCCGCCACTGGATTACTTGCAGCAGTCGGCGCCTTGGGCGCTTCCGCCTTGGGCACAGGTTTTTCCAGCTCTTGCAGGAGCGTTCCCACATCCACGCCGATGTTTTTTGCAATCGGCGCTAAGTTGCGCATGTTCGATTCTTCCGCCCATTTATCGTTGAAGCGCTCGAACCAGCCGCGCTTGTCATTCGGCTTGGCTTCATCGGTGAACATGCGCGTGAACGCCTTAAAAAAATCCCCGATCGCGGGCAATATGCTGAGTCCGGGCAGCGACATCACCGCGCTCAACCAGTTGCCCGATCCCACCGACGAGGCCACGTTCTGCGCGGTTCCGGCAAAGGCGCTGAGCGTGCCCATATCCATCTCTTGCGGTGTCCTTCCGTTTGCCACATCCAGCAGGGTCTTCTTCAGCGTGTCGATGTGCTGCTTCTGGCTGGCCGCAATTTTATTATGGGCTTCCTCCTTCGTAAGAGGTTTTTGACCGGCGCGCTCGCGCTGGGCTGAAAGCGCCAGCAGGCTGCTTTCCGTTGTCTGACCGATATTCGCGATGGAAGGTGCAAGGATGCTATCATCGCCATTCATCGCTTCCTGCGTGAGGCGCTCTATATTATGTTTCCACCTTGCGATTCTGTCTTCATCAGCCATGTTCCCATATTACCACGCTAATTTTAAATAGAGTATGAAGTTTTGATGACATCGGGGGACGGCATGGCCCGGCGGCGCAAAAAAATGTGACAAACCAGCCATGAGCCGCGTCCCATACGGAGGGTTTTTCCCCTCCCCTTGAGGGAGGGGTCAGGGGAGGGGTGGTTGCCGCATTGGCACTAAGCTCACCACCCCCCACCCAACCCTCCCCCTCAAGGGGGGAGGGCTTCAAGTTGGCGCAAGCCTCGGCAACATTACAAAAATTTAATGTTCCGCCCCCCTTCCGGGACAACACTACAGGTGGGAATATGATGGAGAGAGGGTCTCATCGGCGGCGGAAATGGGGGGCGCAGGGCCGGAGAAATATACGAAAATATTATCTAATACATTGTTAAACAACAATTTTTATACAAAACAACGCGCTAAAACAAGCTCAAACCAGTCCAAAATCAGTCGAAACAAGCTAGAAATCAGTCAAAACAAGTTAGAAATCAGCTAAAATAGTTGCAAATTAAGCTCTAAAGGCTAACCACTAACAAACGTATGACCATGAATTACCGTATGCCTGCCGAATGGGAGCGGCACAAAGCAACCCTGCTCGCCTGGCCGCATAACCATGCCGACTGGCCGGGCAAGTTCGCGCCGATTCCGTGGGTCTATGCCGAGATCATCCGCCACCTCACCCGGCATGAGCGTGTGATGCTGCTGGTGCAGAATGCGCGTGCGGAAGCATCGGCAAAAGACATGCTGGAGCGGGCCGGCGCCGATCTCGGCAAGGTCGATTTTTTCCAGATTCCCACCAACCGCGTCTGGATGCGCGACGCCGGGCCGATCTGGGTGAAGCCCTCCACCATACTGGATTTCCGCTTCAACGCCTGGGCGAAATATCCCAACCACCGGCTGGACGATGCGATTCCCAAAAAGCTGGGGGCGCTCCTGTCATTGCGAGCGAACGCAGAGAGCGCGGCAATCCAGAAATCCTCGAAAAACCGGATTGCTTCGTCGCATGCTCCTCGCAACGACGTGCGTATCATTCAACCCGTCCACAAAGGCAAGCGCGTGGTGCTCGAAGGCGGCGCGATCGATGTCAATGGCAAGGGCCTGCTGCTTTCCACCGAGGAATGTTTGCTTTCAAAAAAACAATGCCGCAATCCGGGTTTCACAGCGGCGGATTACGAGGAAATATTCGCGAAATACCTTGGCATCTCCAAGGTCATCTGGCTCGATAAAGGCATCGTCGGCGATGACACGCACGGCCATGTCGACGACATCGCCCGCTTCGTGAATGAAGATACCGTGGTCACCGTGGTTGAGGGCAATAAGAAAGATGCGAATTACGCGCTGCTGCAGGAAAACCTGAAGCGCCTGAAAAAAACAAAGCTCACTATAGTTGAGCTGCCGATGCCCAAGCCGGTGATCTTCGAGGGCGAGCGCCTGCCTGCGAGTTACGCCAATTTCCTCATCGCCAACAAGCAGGTGCTGGTGCCGGTCTTCAACGATGCGAACGACCGAATCGCGCTCAATATACTGGCGGAATGTTTTCCGGGCCGCGAGATCATTCCGATTTATTGCGGGGATTTCATCTGGGGGTTGGGCACCATCCACTGCGCCAGCCAGCAGATGCCTGCGTAAATCTTATATCGATGGCAAAACGCTTCGTTTCCTACGTTTTCAATGCGCACGTAGCGCCGCTACGCTTGCGCTTGAAAGCCTCGAAAACATCGCTTGTTTGCACGTCGCTATAAGATTTGGATCAGTGTGGGAATGGCATTTTTCCACATCATCCATAAAAACGCCCCGGCGATGGCGACGCCGTAAGGAATGGGCGCGTTTTTCTGGAAGAGTTTCGGCGTTTTTCCTTTGAGCGGAATATAGGGCTGGAGCTTGCGGCCAATCAGCACGATCACCGAAAACACGCCGCCGAGGATGGCGAACAGCAGCACGAAATCCAACAAGCCATTCCAGCCGACCCACAGCGCCAGCGCCGTAATCAGCTTGATGTCGCCGCCGCCCATCACCCGCAGGGCAAAAATCGCATAGCCGGCGAGGAACGTCACCGCCATCGCCGCCAGCGCCATTTTCCAGTCCACGGCCTGCGGCGACAAATAGACCGCCACCGGATACAGCGCCAATAACGATCCCACCAGCCAATTGGGAATGGTATAGCGCGTCACATCCAAATATAGCGTGGCGCACATCGCAAATACAAGATACAGTGAAATCATTTCCATAGACTGTCTCTAGCAGGGAAATCCTAGTAATTTATTAATAAAGCGTTGCTACAATGAAACCAACCATATGATGCTACTGGTTACCATTTTTGCGATTGGCTACGCCCTGCTGGTTCTCGGCATGGGGCTGTTCCAACGCCGCCTGATGTACCTGCCCACCGCCGGGGACATCGCGCCGGCGCTTTACGGCCTCGCTCATTTCACCGACATGACGATCGAAAGCGAAGATGGCACCCGCCTGCAACTCTGGTATCATGAAGCGGCAAACGGGCAACCCACCATCATTTATTTTCATGGCAATGCCGGACATCTGGGTGATCGCGTCGGTATTTTTGCCGCGCTCGCCGAGAAAGGGTTCGGTGTCGCCGCCGTCAGCTATCGAGGTTACGGAAAAAGCGAAGGCCGCCCGCATGAAAAAGGCATTTATGCCGATGCCCGCGCCGCCATCAAATGGGTGAGATCACGCGGGATCGCGCCAACCCGCATGGCGTTTTATGGGGAATCGCTGGGTACCGGCGTCGCGGTCAAAATGGCCACGGAATTTGCGCCGAAACATCTGTTTTTGCAGGCGCCCTACACCTCCGTCGTGCGGCGTGCGGCGGAGATATACTGGTTCGTGCCGGTGCGGCTGCTCATCCGCGATCATTTCGATTCGCTGTCGCTTATTCGCACCGTGCGCACGCCGCTCACCATTTTCCATGGGCGGCTGGACCGGGTGATCCCGCCACAGCATAGCCATGAGCTGCTCGATGCCGCCAACGAGCCGAAACGCGCCATTTTCTTCGATACCGTCGGCCATGTCGAGTTCGATAACGACATCCTCGCCCAGCACGTGGCCGCGGGGCTTTCCTAGCCCCCAACTGTCACAGAATCTTCACCGAACTGTCATCAAACTGTCACATTCCGCCTGTATAGTTTTCGTATACCAATAGAGGGTATGTGCAGCGTAGTTTTGATCGTTATTAAATATTAATGATTAAAATATATACTGTGTATGAAGCCAAAACACAGGAGGCGTTATGAAACGTTTTTATATTTATTTTGCGGCGATCGCGCTTTGCATGAGCGCCACGGCACCGGCAAGCGCCGGGTTGGCGGATATGCTGCGCAACGGGTTCCAGCAGCCGGTGGTGTGCGTGCCGCCTCAGGTGCTCGACACCGCGACCAATAAATGCATCACTCCTTCCGCTGCCGCCACCGCCCCCAAATGCGACACGGTGGCCGGACCGAATTCCATCTGCCTCGTCACCTCCGCCTGCACCACGCAGGCGATGTGCCTGAAGGGCGAGCTGAAAGGCAAATGCGGCGTCTATGCGACATGTAAAACCAGCGCCGATAAAGGCCCGGTCTGCACCACCCAGAACATTGCGCAGACCTGCACCGTAAACGGCAAGGCGGGCACGCTCACGCGCACCATCAACATCTGCGACGGCGTCAGCACCGGCTACACCGACAGCCCCTGCGTGGCCAATCCGGTCACCTGCACCCCCAAAACCGAATCACAGAACTGCACCGTAAACGGCAAGGCGGGCACGCAGAGCAGAAGCTGCAGCTGCACCAGCTCCGGCAGCCTGAGCTGCGCCGCCTACGGCACGTGCATGGTCACCACGGGGGTCATCTGCACTGCTCCGAAAACATATAATGCAGCCACCAACAGCTGCAACGACGCCAATCCTCCGACCTGCATCCCCCCGGCGACAATCGATCCGGCGACCGGCCAGTGCAAAAACCCCACCAACACCAGCGGCTGCGCCCCGCAGGGTACATCGCTCATGTCCGCAGGAGTGACCTGCGTTATCAACCCCGCGGTGTGCCCATCTCCCGCGCAGGGACAATGCAATCCTATGACATCCGGCGGTCTGCAATGCGGCAGCGTCCAGCAATGCAAAAACGGCGGCACCGGCGGCGGTAGCGGATGTTCGAGCACCAGCACGCCGATGAACTGCTCGTCGGGCAGCGGCACCGGCACGTTTGTGCGCACCGTCAATGTGTGTAACGGCCAAACTACCACCACCGACAGCACCTGCAACATCACCTGCACGCCGGGCAGTGAGAAAGCGGCATGCACGGCTGCCAACGGCCAGCCCGGCACCGCCACCAAAAGCTGGACCTGCGGCGCGGGCGGCGTGAAAAACTATACCACCGGCCAATGCACCGCCACACCATGCCCATCCGGCACCACCTGGAACGCCACCACCAAACAATGCGTCAAAAATGGCGGTGAAGATGGCTGCCCCACCGGACAGGTCAAAAATGATGCCGGACAGTGCGTCGGCGCCTGCCCCCCCGGCCAGATCAAGAATGAGCAAGGACAATGCGTCAACGGCAGTGGCCTGCCAACCGCATGGTGCGTAATCACTCTCGGCACCCCGAATTCTGGCGTCGCGTATGTAAGTGTACAATGCCAAGGTAGTGGAGCCACAAGCTACACACAGCCTGGTTACATGCCATACCCAACCGATTATTGCGCATTCGCGAAGAGCATTGTCGGCACTACTACCCGCATTAACGGCGAGGCACATGCTGTAACGAAGAGGACGGTGAAAGCTGGGCAAGTGACACTTGCAGTATGCACTAACTAACAAGCAACAGAAAAGAACCCGGTGGCAGGCCAAAAACCTGCCCCGTTTCTTCTCCCTCTCCCCCACGGGGAGAGGGGCGGGGAGAGGGGGTCTTGCTGCCGATACCCCTCACCGGATTTTCTAAGCTTCGCGTTGCTTCGCTAACAAAATCCTGCCTCTCCCACAAGGGGAGAGGCAAGTAGTCAAAAACCTGCCCCGGTTTTTGTGTGATTCGTCATTGCGAGCGTACGCGAAGCAATCCAGGCCTTGAGTATGAGAGAGATGAAGAGCATGGGAGAGATTGATTGCCGCGTCGGCTCCGCCTCCTCGCAATGACGATAATACCCACCCCATCTATATTTGCCCGTTCTTTGCCAATCCTTGCGCGATGCCACGTCTTTCGCTAATAATTTCTACACAAAACTTTTGGAAGTGCTTTTGAAGCGAAAGTAGAGTGCATGGCCAATATCAAGCGCGAGCATTTATCCGGCTGGGGGCTGACACCCGCCACCCACTGCGTCAGCTACCGCCCGGAGAAAGAGCGGGAACTGGCCCGGCTGCTCAAATCGCAGCAGGCGCAGGTGATCGCCCGTGGGCTGGGGCGCTCCTATGGCGATGCCAGCTTGCAGCCGCACGGCGTCATCAAAACCGAACGGCTGGATAATTTCATCGAATGGAATGCGGAATCGGGCATCCTGCGCGCCCAGGCAGGCGTCAGTCTTGCGGAGGTCATGGCGTTTTCGGTGCCACGCGGGTTCCTGCCGCCGGTGATTCCCGGCACCAAATATGTCACCCTCGGAGGCGCGCTTGCCTGCAACGTCCATGGGAAAAACCAGTATAAAGCCGGAGAGTTCGCCGAGCATGTGACCAGCCTGCGCCTGCTGATGGAGGGCGGCAAAAGCGTCGAATGCTCCCCCGGCGAACATAGCGACCTGTTCTGGGCGACTGCGGGTGGCATGGGCATGACCGGCATCATCGAGGAATTGTCGCTCAAGCTGATGCCGATTCATTCGACTTCTTTGCGCACCCACGCAGAGCGCGTCGATAATATCGAGCAGATGGTGACCGCGTTCGAACAAAACCGCGCCTCCGCCGATTACATGATCGGCTGGATCGACCATATGGCACGCGGCGAGCGCATCGGGCGCGGCGTGTTCGAGGCGGCAAGCCACATCACCATGGGCGAAGGCGGCAGTCCATGCACCGGCTACCGTATGGAAAAGCCGCGCCTCAGCGTTCCGTGCTATGCCCCTTCGTTCCTGCTCAATAAATATGTGATGGCCGCCTATAACCACCTGCGCTTCAAGCGCTACGAGCATCACCCGGCCAATGGCCGCACCGACCTCAACCATTTTTTCCACCCGCTGGATGCGATCGGCCACTGGAACCGGCTCTACGGTAAGGGCGGCTTCTTCCAGTATCAATGTCTGCTGCCGGAAGGCGAACAGGTGGGCGCGCAACTCCGCCAGCTGCTCACCTCATTGCAGGAGGAAAAGATTTTTTCCTTCCTCGCCGTCATCAAATATCACCGCGCAGGAAAAGCGCCGCTTTCCTTCTCGCAGGCCGGTTATTCGGTGGCGCTGGATTTTCCGAACACCGCGCGCGTGCGCACCGCCATCCCGCACATCAACCACTGGATCGCCGAGCGCGGCGGGCGCGTCTACCTCGCCAAGGACGCGCTGATGAGCGCCGATATGTTCGAGGCGATGTACGGGAAACATGCAGGCCTGTGGCGTGACCTGATTGCGGAAGCGGATCCGCATGGTCGCTTTTCTTCCATGATGTCGGAGCGGTTAGAGTGGAAAACACCCCAATAAATATATCCCGCCCCAAGGGGCGGGGTATCGCTCAGGCGCCGCGTGGGCTGCGCGCCTCAATGGCGCTAGTCGGAGCTAAAGCTCCTCCAATCTCGCCCCAAGGGGCGAGATTGAATAACGCCACTCCGCTGGAGGCATGGCTTGGCGCATGGCTGCCGGCACGGGGTGCGGCGCGTGTGCAGTCCTGTATCCGGGCGCTGCGGGCACCATGGGCAGGCATGGCGATATTATATGCGGCATGGCTTGCATTATTCCTGTGCATGTTTGCAGAGAGCTGGGTGAGCGAAGATGCCTATATCACCTTCCGCGTGATCGATAATTTCCTGCATGGCTACGGCCTGCGCTGGAATATCGACGAGCGCGTGCAGGTCTACACCCACCCGCTATGGCTGCTGCTCCACCTGCCCTTCGCCTTCCTGTGGGACAACCTGTTCCATCTCAATATCGCGCTGTCGCTTGTTTGCAGCGGCATGGCGGTCGGCATTGTGCTGCTCACCTTCCGGAAATCGCCCGGCATCACGCTTTCCTGCTTCATGCTGCCGCTGTTTCTTTCCAAGTCCTTCATCGATTATTCCAGCTCCGGCCTTGAAACCTCGCTGTCGTTCCTGCTGTTTTCGCTGTTCGGCTATATGCTGGTACGTGGGCAAACACATCGCCTCTTCCCGCTTGCAATCGCGCTGCTTGCGTCGCTGCTGCTGCTCAACCGCCTCGACCATATATTGATGATCGCGCCGGTGCTTGCGGTGCTGGCATGGCGGCATGCGCTGAAACCCTGCCGCGTATCGACCGGTCTCATGATTTTTGCCGGTGCGCTGCCGCTTCTCTGCTGGTTCGGTTTTTCATTTTTTTATTATGGATTTTTCTTTCCCAATACAAAATACGCCAAGCTCGATACCGGCTTTCCGCTGTCGGAATATATCGCGCAGGGGCTGGAATACAGCTTCATCTGGCTCACGCAGGATACGGCGAGCGTCGTAACCGTGGCGGCGCTGCTGCTGCTTGCCTTCATCAACCGGCGCCGCATACCGGCCACCACCAAGGCCCTCGCCATCGGCATCCTCATCAATATCGCCTATGTGATCACTATCGGCGGCGATTATATGATGGGCCGGTTTTTCGCATTCATCTTTTTTGTCGCCGCCTGGCTGTTGCTTGCCACCATACCGCCACGCGCACGGCCCGACCTGCTTTTTGTGGCCGCCCTTTGCCTGTCGCTGGCCTGGGCCGGGTCGTATTTCGTCCGCGATATTCGCCTGTCATGCCAGGAATGCGTGCCGATGGTGGGACGTGTGAGGGATGCGCGCTGGACCTTTCGCAACAACGCGCTTTTCTCCTCCTACTGGCCACTGAAAATGCGCGTCGAAGGGGAATATAAATTCGCCCGCGACGGCAAAAAACTGGCGCAGGAGAATCCGCCGCCGGTCAAGCCGCTGCGCTATGTCGGCATGGTCGGGTATTACGCCGGGCCGGGCGCCGTCATCATCGACCAGCTCGGGCTGGGTGATCCGCTGCTATCGCGCCTTCCCGCCATGACCGATCGCCCGTTTTATGTCGGGCATTACCGCCGCCGCGTCCCCAAAGGCTATATCACGGCGATGCAGACCGGCGATCTGGGTGCGATGGATCCGCACCTCGCCCGTTATTATGAACGATTGCGCTTCATCACCCGCGGCGATTTATGGAATAAAGACCGCCTGATTACGACCCTTCAATTCAACCTTGGTAAATTCGATGCAGAAAGAGATGCCTTCCTCCAACCGCCGCGCTAAAACCGCGCTCGTCATCGGTGCTACCTCCTCACTGGCGCAGAGCCTGTGCCGGAAGCTGGCCGAACAGGGCTACCAGCTCATCCTCACCGGGCGCGACGAACGCGAGCTGGAGATCCGCACCGGCGATATTACCACGCGCTACCCGACGCATTGCACCGCGCTGCATGTCGACCTGCTGGAAAAACGTTTTTCCGCCACCTCGCTCATCGAACGCGCCGGGCATTTCGACACGCTGATATTCGCCGCCGGGGATATGGGAAGCGGCGAGCAGGACGACCTCGCCAACCTCGCCCATGTCGCCATGATCAACTATGTGGTGGCCAGCCAGATATTATCGGTCGCCGCCGAAGCGATGAGCGAAGCGGGCGGCGGCAATATCGCCGTCATCAGCTCGGTGGCGGGCGATCGCGGGCGCGCCAGCAATTACGAATACGGCGCGGCGAAAGCGGCGCTCTCCGCCTTCGCCAGCGGCCTGCGCAACCGTTATGCAAAACGCGGCGTGCATGTGATGACGGTGAAACCCGGCTTCACCGACACGCCGATGACCTGGGGCATGCACAGCCCGCTGATCGCCACCCGCGACGTCGTCGCCGAGGCGCTGATCGAGGGGCTGGAGCGGCAGAAAGATGTGCTTTATGTCCCGTGGTTCTGGCGCTATATTATGCTCGTCATCCGCCACATCCCGGAGAGAGTATTTAAGAAATTGAGTTTATAAACCTGTCATTCTGCGGCTCGTGCAAACGAGAGCGCAGAATCCACATCACCAGATCCTGCGCTGATGCTAACGCATCCCGCAGGATGACAACAAAAAGGAAACACAAATGCGCCACCTCAACCGTTTTTCATTGCTGCTTGCCACCACCTTGCTGGCCAGCCCAGCCGCTTTCGCCGGCGATAAATACGACATGGACAAGGCGCACACCAACGTGCTCTTCTTCATCGACCACCTCGGATTCTCACAAACCATCGGCCGCTTCGACGATGTGAACGGCACGCTGATGCTCGATGAAAAAGCGCCGGAAAAAAGCGTGGTGGATGTCACCATCAAAGCCACCAGCATCAACACCCAAAGCCCGGAGCTGAATGAACATCTGCAAAAACCCGACTGGCTGGATACGGCGAAATATCCGGATATTCGTTTCGTCACCACCTCGGTCAAACGCACCGGCGACCAGACGGCGGACGTGACCGGCAACCTCACCCTGCACGGCGTGACCAAGCCGGTGGTGCTGAAAACCACGCTGAACAAGGCGGATTATTTCCAGATGGCCGATGCGTGGGTGGCGGGTTTCAACGCGGAGACCACCATCAAACGTTCGGATTTCGGGGTGAGTAACGGCATTCCGTTCGTGGGCGACGACATGAAGATCATGATCAGCACCGAGTTCCATAATAAGGAAAAGAAACGCCCGTTCCCGGAAGCCAAGCATTAAGCGGGCAGTCTAGCCCGAAGTGCCGCTCCCAGCGTGCCATCATCAAGATAATCGAGCTCGCCGCCGATCGGTATACCTTGCGCAAGACGCGAGATGCTGACTCCGGCGCCGTCCAGCTTATCCATGATATAGTGTGCGGTGGTCTGCCCTTCGAGCGTGGCGTTGGTGGCGAGGATGATCTCCTTCACCTGCCCGGAAAAGGCGCGCTTGATGAGCGGCTCGATATTGAGCTGGCCCGGCCCGCGATCCTCCATCGCCGAGAGCGTGCCGCCCAGCACGTGATATTGGCCTTTATATAAATTGCAGCGCTCGATCGCCCATAAATCCGCCACCTCCTCGACCACGCACAGCACCGACGGATCGCGCCGCTCGTCGTTGCAGATATGACAGGGATCGGTGCTGTCGAGATTGCCGCAGCGGGCGCAATGGCGAATCGATTCCGCCGCCCGCGCCAGGCTGTCGGCCAGCGGCAGCATCACCCGCTCCTTGCTGCGCATCAGGTGCAGCACCACCCGGCGGGCCGAACGCGGCCCCAGCCCCGGAAGCTTGGAAAACAGGCGGATCAAATCTTCAATATCGGAATGCGTCATCCGTCGTCATCCCGGCGAAGGCCGGGATCCATACCCAACCACCCGCACA
>JANRKF010000022.1:0-49107 GCA_033763575.1 Alphaproteobacteria bacterium
TGCCGCCCCGTGGCGTATCGCCCCCGGCGAGAACATGGTCATGCTGCCGCCGGAATCGATGGCGATGGAGCCGCTGGTCGCGCCTGCCGCGCCGCAAGCGCCGGTCGCGCCGATTGACGATGTGAACATGGTTTCCGTGCCCCCGGCCAAACCCGTGGCCGCTGCCGCACCGGCAGCGCCGGAAGATGCCGCGTTGAATCAATCCATCACCGGACCAAGCTATGTCGAAGCCGGTGTCAATTTCTACAACGTCACCGACGACCAGGGCGACTGGTTCGGCCAGTTCCTCACCGCGCAGGTGCAGACCGATCCGAAAAATCGCTGGAACACGCAGGTGCAGCACCAGAAGGCCTTCCACGATACCGGCACCTTCGTCGGCGTCGGCAACACCCACACCTTCGACGACCGCTGGTTCACCGATGTGGGCTTCGGTATCGGCTCGAACACCTTCATCCTCCCGCGCTACCGCGCCGACGCCGCCATCAACCGCAAGCTGCTGCCCGACGCCAACCTGATCGCCACCTTCGGCGGCACCTGGCTGAAAGCCAGCGAAACCTACACCAGCTACGGCCTGTTCTCCGGCCTCAGCTATTATTTCGATGGCCCATGGAACGCGCAGGTCGGCATCCGCAGCGACCGCAGCACCCCCGGCGGCGTCTATGCCACCTCCGGTTTCGGCGCCGTCACCTATGGTTATCAGAAACGCCACTACCTCACCGGCCGCGTCGGTTATGGCCGCGAAGCCTACCAGCTGCTCGGCGCCGGCAACATCACCAACGCCTTCAACAGCAACACGTTCGGCCTGAACTGGCGCCAGTGGATCGGCGAAAGCTGGGGCTACAACATCGGCAGCGAATATTACCACAACCCCACCTACAACCGCACCGGCGGCACCTTCAGCCTGTTCAAGGAGTTTTAATATGAAAAAAGAAGCCCTCAGCACCCGCCTTGCAAGCTTGCGCTACAGCAACTCGAAAGGCAAAACTATCCCGATGCACCATGCCTTCCTGACGGTGAAGATGCGTGAATCCGCACGCATTACCTCTATCGTCATGCCCGGCTTTTTTGTCCTCGCGCTCTGGTATTTCCTGCCGATGATCGCCGAGCGCTGGAGCGAAGTGATCGCCTTCTGGACACAGAAAATCTACGGCGCGCCGATCGGCTATGTGACCAAAAACATCCTGGGCCAGACCATCAACCTGCCCTACCCGATGATCGAAGCGCAGCTGCCTTCGAGCGAGCTGGTGCATTGGAGCTTCACCGCATGCGTCATCGCCTTCGTGCTGAGCTTCCTCGGCACCCCGCGTGTCGCGCCGCTCATCTATATGTTCCGCGCCGCGCTCGCCATCCAGGCCTCAGCGTCGATCGACCGCATGGTATCGCCCGATTTCTTCCCGTATAACATGCAGTTTTATATTACGGACGCCCTGCTGCTGTCGATTTACCTGATGTTCATACTCCCGGTGATCCTCGGCTTCGTGTATTATATCTTCGATTTCGGCCTGCTCAGGAAAATCTCGCTGACGGTGGTGATGATCGGTTATTTCATCATCATGATCCCCTGCCAGTACATGGCCCACGCCTACATCATCGAGCAATGCACGTTCCTTTTCCTGCCGTTGTTGTTCCTGCTGTTCGGCACATTGCCCGATATCCTGATGTTCGTGAGTATTTATTCGCTGGGAATGAGCTGGCACACGAACGTTGAATCGATCAAAGGTCGGGGCTTGTAAAAAATCCGCCGCCCCACTAAACAGGAGCTATGGTAAAAAAAGACGAGAAGCATTACGCCTATTTCGAACATGAGACCGTGCAGGCGATGCTGCACTCCCTGTTCCGCTTCCAGACGGCCATGCAGGCCCAGCTCATCAGCAACCGTTTCGCCGACCAGGTGATCCTCGCGCCCAAAATGTCGGACCACAAAGACCGCCGGAGCATCTTCCTGTGGGTGCGCGATCTCGACGTCACGCCGGAGCAGCGGAGCCTTGGTTATGTCGGGAATTACGCCAAAATATCGCTGATCCAGCTCCCCAATAAGAAATGGACGCTGTCGATGACGCGGGTCGATGTCCCGCTGGTCAAACATCCGGTCAAACTCAGGGTGGGAAAACGTTTCCCCAATACCGGCCACCCGCTCATTCGCGGCATCGAACGGGGCAAGACCTATGACAACATGCAGCAGGCCGCCGAGGCGCTGATGGCGATGCATGAGGAGTTCCCGGAAATCAGCGTGCCGGGCGTAAACCGTCTCCGCATCATGATGTATAAAAAATCCGAAAAAGGTAAAAGCCCCGTGCAGCGCGTGGAGCTATCCGTCGTCAGGCGCGACGACGAGCGCTATATCATCGATATGAAAATACTGGGCAGGAAACAGGAGGCCGCAGAGCAGGCCATTGAGCCGACGCCATCACCCCAGGCCGAAACCACCAAACGCCCAGGCGCCAAACGCCGGGCGCCACAGCCGGTGGAAGGGCCTTACACCGCGATGGTCAACACACGGCGCAAAAGAAAACGGAAATAAAATCAGCGCGCAGGCGCACCCGCAGGAGCGGCTTCACGCTTGGCCGGGATGCAGGTGAAATCCGGCTTGCGGCCACCTGTCTGCGGATCGAGGCTGCAATATTCGATATTGCCCATGCGACGGTCGATCTTCCAGAAACTCCACGAATCGCCGCCACCGGAGGACTGGATTTTCGAGATTTCGTAGCGGCCATTATCAAACGTGTTGCTCACCCAATATTCCACGGCGCGGTAAACAAACATGCAGCCGATAATAAAACAGGCGGTGATGAAGAGTGATCCGAGAAAACCTCTGGTGTTGAATTCGATCATGACAGATTCCTTTTTTGGTTGGCGCAGCCTAGCCCACCACGAGGTGGATGTCGAGTAAAAAACTTGGATATAAAAAGGCCAGACAGCCTATAAGCCGGGTTCTGTCCCCCGCAACGAGTGCGGGGGGATGACCATTCATCTGGGATGCACATTGCTGCGCACCTCTAGCAACCTACCCGGAAGGTCAAACGTGCGAGGCGCACTTCCTTCCCTATTTGGTCTTGCTCCAGGTGGGGTTTGCCATGCCGTCTGTGTTACCACATCCGCGGTGGGCTCTTACTCCACCGTTTCACCCTTACCATCCGTCGCCAAGGCTTCGGATGGCGGTCTCTTCTCTGTTGCACTTTCCCTGGGGTTACCCCCGGCGGGCGTTACCCGCCACCTTGCCTCGTGGAGCCCGGACTTTCCTCGGACTTTCGTCCACGGTCATCCGGCTGTCTGGCGTGTTCAGAGTACAGTGGTCAGTGGTCAGAGTCCAGTAAGGCTTTAAGCAACATGTCACACTCCGCATCCCATTGCCCGCTCAGGGTTTTTGGCCGGAAATGACGCTGGAAGGCGATGATGGCTTTGGGGAGGTCGGCGGTGTCGTAGCCGTATTCAGATAAGGTGGCAGGTGACAGGTGACAGGCGGCAGAATGGCTCTGATCCGATAGCTGCGGAAAAAGTCCCACCCCTTCCCTCGCCAACCGCTTCCAATCAAATTTCTCACCGGGATCGTCTTTGCGGGTGGGGGCGACATCGGAATGGCCAACCACATTACGCGGGGCAATCTTCCGCCGCGCTACGATGTCTTTGCAGAGTGAAATCACGCTTTGCATCTGCACTTCGGGAAAATCGCGATAACCGAAATCATGGCCGGGATTGACGATCTCGATGCCGATGGAGCGTTGATTTATATTCGTGTGGCCGCGCCAGAAGCTTTTGCCCGCGTGCCACGCCCGCATCTCCTCATCCACCATCTGGAAAATGCGGCCATCCTCCTCGATCATATAATGGGCGCTCACCTCGGCGGTCGCGTCGCACATGCGGTCGAGCGCATTGGCGCCGCTTTTCATGCCGGTGTAATGCAGCACCAGCATGTCGATGCCGTGCCCCTCGCGGCTATTGCAGTTCGGCGATGGGTGCTGGATGATGTCCATGATTACTTCACCGCCGCCCGCGCCACCGCCACGTCGTCATGCGGATGTTCGACACCGCCAATGACCTGCATTTTTTCATGCCCCTTGCCGGCGATGACGAGGATATCGCCTGCACCGAGCGCGGAGATGGCCGTAATAATTGCTTCGCTGCGATCGGCGATTTCAAGCGCGCGCGGGCAAGCCGCAAGAATCGCTTTGCGAATGGCGGCGGGGTCTTCACTGCGCGGGTTATCGTCGGTGACGATGACCGCATCGGCCAGCTCGCTCGCGATTTTTCCCATCTCCGGGCGCTTGCCCGCGTCGCGATTGCCGCCGCAGCCAAAGACCAGATGCAGTTTTCCTTTGGTGTGCGGGCGCAAGGTGGCGAGGATATTGACCAGCGCCGCCGGGGTATGCGCGTAATCGACATATACCCCCGCCCCCTTTGCCGTGGTCGCCGCCAATTGCAGCCTTCCGGGCACGCCTGCAAGCGTCGGCACCGCCGCGAGCAGGGAGTCCAGCGCAAGGCCGGTGGGCAAGGCCAGCCCGATCGCCGCCAGTATATTCATCGCCTGGAAACTACCCACCAGGGGTATCGCAAGCGCATGCTCCCGCCCGAACAAGCGGCAGCGCATCTCCTGCCCGTGCGGCAGCGGCGCGAGCGAAAGGATTTTCATATCCTCGGCCTTCATCCCGAAATCCACCACCTCATGCCCGCGCACGGCAGCAATCGCCCGCACATCCGCCGCCCGTTTATCATCGGCATTGATGACCGCAATACCCCCGGCGGGTAAAATCTCAGAAAATAATTTCATCTTGGCCGCGAAATATTCAGCCTCGGTATGGTGGAAATCGAGATGGTCGCGGGCGAAATTGGTGAAGGCCGCCGCCTGCAGCCGCGCACCGTGCATGCGGTATTGGGCGAGCCCGTGGCTCGACGCCTCCATCGCCACATGGGTGATGCCGGATTGGGCCATGTCCGACAGGATGCCGTGCAGGGAAATCGCCCCCGGCGTGGTGTGCGTGGCTTCCAGCCATGTCTCGTCATTGCCGCCGATCACGCCGAGCGTGCCGATCGACGCCGAGGCCTGGCCGCATAAATGGGCGAGCTGGCGGAAAAAATCCGCCGTCGAGGTTTTGCCGTCCGTGCCGGTGATGGCCACCAGCTGCTCCGGCTGGGCGGGCATGAACTGCGCCGCGATCTGCGCCAGCGCAAGGCGCGGATTTTCGGCGCGGATCACCCGCATTTTGGTCGGCGGCAGTTCGGCATCGGCCGCGCACAGCACCGCCACCGCCCCCATGGCCTCCGCCTGCGCGATGAACTGCACCCCATCGATCTTCTCGCCCTTGATGGCGGCGAACAGGCTGCCCGGCCCCGCCTCGCGAGAATCCTGTGTGATGTCTGTAATACCCGAAAGATCAAAATCCATGGCTATGGTGGTGACATATTTTGCATATAAATGCCAATATTTTCATGCGTTAATAAATGACATCCGCTTCCCTGTGTGCTAGGCTGCCAACAGAACCATAGGGGGGATATAATGGATACAGCTAATATAGATACGCTGGTAGCTAATATTGATACGGCGGCGCAATCCGCAAAATTTGCAGCCCAAGAACTCCAAACCGGCAGCAGTACGCATAGTTTGGGTGGTCATTGGAAGACCGTGATGTATTCATGGCTTCATCTCAATAAAAAAGCTCCCGCGGCGCTGAGCAATCCTCAAAGTGGAAATGCTGTGAATGCCGCGCAGTCCGTGCGCGATGCCGCGGCGGCCACATGGTTTGCGTTGCAAGCAGATAGAATAAAAAGCGCTCAGGGCGATATGCCGAAGGCGACAACCGATCAGGAGTTTGCTGCCAACCTCGCGAAAGCGATCTATGAAATCGTTCCGCAGCCAAAACATTCATCGCTGGAGAACGAGATAGCAGGGCTTGTCGCCGCCGTTTATCCCGAGCCACAGCAGGCGGCGGCTCCCAGTGGCCAGCCAACCGCAGTGACGGATGCACAGCCGGACGGAGTGGCGCCCAAAGGACCACAAATATAAACTGATTACTGCCGCGCCACCGCCTGCACCAGGAAGCGCGGCATCTTGGCGGTGTGGGTGGGGGCTTCTTCCTTATCCGTCCAATATTGCCCGGCATCGTCCGCCGGCACGTCGAAGCGCGGTTTCATGCCCAGCAGCGGGCCGATGCGCGCAATGACGTTGCCCACCACCGGCGCCGAAATCCACCCGCCGGTCGCATAGCCATAGGTCGATTTGTTGCCCTTGGGTTCATCGACCATCACCAGCACCGCATATTTCGGATCATCCGCCGGGAACACCGATACGAACGAGGCGATCTTCGCATCCGCATTATACCTCCCTGCGGTATTTTTCTCGGCGGTGCCGGTTTTTCCCGCCACGCGGTAGCCGGGCACATCGGCCTTACCGCCGGTGCCGTGCTCCACCACCAGCCGCATCAGGCGGCGCACATTCTGCGCGGTTTCCTCCTTCACCACCCGCTCGCCTTCTTTGCTGCCGGTTGTTTTCAGCAGCGTGAGCGTCGGCATCTGCCCGCTCGTGACTCCCGCGATGCCGCGCAGCAAATGCAGCGGCGACACCGCCATGCCGTGCCCATAAGAAATCGTCACCGTGCTGATTTCCCGCCAATCCTTCGGCACCAGCGGCGTCGAAATTTCGGACAGCTCGATGTCTACCGGAGCGAACATGCCGAGCTTTTCGAGGAAGGCCTGCTGCCGCTTCCCGCCAACATCCAGCGCCATTTTCGCCGTGCCTATATTCGAGGAATAGGCGTAGATTTCCGGCACGGAAAGCCAGCGCGCCTTGCCATGGGTATCACTAATGGTGAAGCCCGCGATTTTGAACGGGCGCGTGGCGTCGTAGCCGCTTTTCATGTTCACCGTGCCGTAATCGAGCGCCATCGCCGAGGTGAAGGTTTTGAAGGTGGAGCCCATCTCATAGGTGCCGAGCGTGGCGCGGTTGAATTTCTGCGCGTCGGTGGCACCGGCGGGCCGTTGCGGGTCAAAATCCGGCAGCGACACCATCGACAGCAACTCGCCGGTATGAATATCCATGATCACGCCGGTGGCGCCGATCGCATTGAACTCGTCCATCGCCTGCTTGATCTCGCTATGCATGATCGCCTGCAACCGCACATCGAGCGACAAGGCCAGCGGCTGGCGGTTGGTATTCGGATCGCGCAGCCGCGCATCGAAGCTTTTTTCCATCCCGGCCAGCCCTTTATTATCTACCCCGACATACCCCAGCGCATGCGCGAACATACCCCCATGGGGGTATACGCGTTTCTCCTCCGGCAGGAAATAAAGCCCTGGAATGCCGAGGCTGTTCACCGCCTGCTGGTCGGAAGGCGGCAGGTTGCGCTTGATCCAGACGAATTTTTTGCCGCTCGATAATTGACGCACCAGCCGCCCTTTGTCCTGTTTAAGGGCGACCGAAAGCCTGGTTGCGGCCTCATCGACATTCTTGATTTCCCTCGGGTTGACGAAAACCGACGCCGTCATGAGGCTGGTCGCCAGCAGCACACCGTTGCGATCGACGATATCGCCGCGCTGCAAATTCTGCTCCGACGCCCCCACTTCAACTTCCTCGCTGGCGTTGGAATCGGGATCGGCGACGATGATCCTAAGCGCCTGCGGATTGCGGATAACCGCCACCTCGATCATGCGCACGGCAATGCTACCGAAACTCAGGCAGAAAAAAAGCCCGACGCACAATAAACGGATACGCCCCTGCTCGATGATGCGGCGTCCGGTGCTTTTTTTGCGAACGATTTTACGGTTGCGTCCGCTCATGGCTATTCCGCAGCGTGAGCAGCGCTCACCAATTCCACGCCCTCTATCGGCGGCGGCGGCGCATCAGCAACGCTTGCTTCCACCACCTGCGGGAACGGAATCGCCACCACTTCGGCAATCTGCTGCACGGTGGTTTCCTCTGTCTGCAAATAGGTGGCGGCGAGTTTCTGCAGGCGGTCCGGACGGTTGAGATACGCCCATTCGGCCGCCACCACGTTCATGCCCTCGCGCTCCACTTCAAGCTGCTGCTCGACTTCGGCGATCTGCGCGCGCAACGTCTGCACCTTGAACTTCACGCTGTAAAGCCCGAAGGCCGACACCGCCAGCACCGCAATCCAGACAATGGCGGAAAGACGAATCATAATTTCTCCATGACGCGGAGCGTGGCCGAACGCGAACGCGGATTCTCCGCAATTTCTTCCGACGAGGGTGTGAGCTTCTCCGGTTTGGGCAGGAAAAAAGAGGGAGCAGCAACGTCGGCCTCGCCTTGTAGCGAGTGACGCGACTGCTCCCCAAACCTACCGCAACGGGAGTGGTAGAACCGTTTAACGAGGCGATCTTCCAGCGAATGGAAGGTGACGACCACCATCCTCGCGCCGGGCGCCAGAAGCTCTTCGGCTTCGGCAAGGCCTCGTTCTATTGCTTCAAATTCCTGATTCACATGGATGCGGAGCGCCTGGAAGCTCCGCGTGGCCAGGTCGGATTTGGAATATTTGTTGCCGAGCGCGTTGCGGATGATATCCGCCAGTTGCAGGGTGCGGGTGATCGGCAGTGTGTTGCGCGCCGCGACAATCGCTTTGGCAATGCGCCGGGCTTGTTTTTCTTCACCGTAATAAAAAAGAATATCCGCAAGCTCCGCTTCGCTCGCATAGTTCACGATGTCGGCGGCGTTTTCGCCCGCATCACCCATGCGCATATCGAGCGGGCCGTCTTTCCTGAAAGAGAACCCACGCTCGGCATCGTCGATCTGCATCGAGGACACGCCGAGATCGAGCACCACCCCATCCACCTTCTGCACGCCCTGCGCGGCGAGGAAGGTGCACATGTTGGAAAAATTACCGAGGATCCACACAAAGCGGTCAAAGAATTCCGCCTCGATTTTTTCGGCGAAACGCTTGGTGTTCGGATCGCGGTCAAGCGCGTAGACGCGGCAGTTGGCAGCGCGCAGTATCGCCTTGGAATAACCGCCCGCGCCGAAGGTGCCGTCGACATAGACGCCGTTATCCTTCGGCTTCAATGTCTCTACCATTTCCTTGACCAGTACGGGTTTGTGGGGGGCATCACTCATGTAATAATCCATCTCTCCGAGCGGCGTTTCAGGAAAAAATAAAAACGGCGATAGCTGACACGGTGGGTGATAATCATCATGGCTGGCCTCCCTTGGTGAATAAGCTGTTGCGTTTCGCCCGCGCAAGCTCGCGTGCCTGCGCCATGTAGGATTCAAAAGCCTTCGGCTCCCATATTTCAAAAATTTCGCCCTTGCCGACAAACGTCGCGGTCTCGGAAAGATTCGCCAGCTTCATCAGGCTATCAGGCAGCACCACCCGCCCCTCGCCATCGAACGCCAGCTGCACCGAATCACCGAAAACGCTCGCCGAAAACGCGTCGCGCTCGGCGGAGTACGGGTCGAGCGCATCAATCCGCTCGTTCATTTTTTCGATGCGGCTCATGCCGCAGGCCTCAATGCATGTATGCATGATCGAACCGTAGGCGATGATGCCGGGAAATTGCTGCGAGGAGATGGCGGCGCGGTAGGTGGCAGGCACCGACACCCGGTTTTTCTTGTCGATTCGATTATGAAACGTCGAAAGAAATAACATGTAATCCCCACCCTGCGCCCTTTTTACCCCATCTTGCCACTTGATGACCCACTACATGGCATTGGATGGGTTTTTATGGGCTATAATGGGAAACTACCCCTACCCCTTGGGCGAGTCAAGGAGAAATCGGTGGACGCAAAAAAGCGCACTGCCCTTAGGGTTATCCATTGGCATTTTATATAATATATTGATTATAAACGGAATATTTAAATCTGACGGCTTGGGATTACCCCATAAACTCCGGCAGCCAGGCTTCATTGGCCTGTTTTAATTCACCGACTGTGATTTTTTCATCACCAAAGGCTGCCCATTCGGGCTGGGTGACGCCAAGCTTCTCCGCTGGGATGGCATGGGATGCGGCGGATTTTAAAATCGCCGCCGTTTGCGCCGGCTCCACGGCAAGAATATAGCGCGCCTGGTCTTCGCCGAAGCAGGTGGCAGGTGACAGGGGCAAGGTGTCAGAGAGCGAGAACCCCACACCGTTCGCATAGGTCATCTCCACCAGCGCGACGAGCAAACCGCCATCCGAAACATCGTGGCAGGCGGCAAGTTTTCCATCCTGAATGAGCGCACGCACAAAATCACCATGCGCTTTTTCGGCGGCCAAATCCACCGGCGGCGGCGCGCCTTCTTCCCGTTTTAAAATCTCACGCAAATAGAGCGATTGGCCAAGATGGCCCTTCGTTTCCCCCACCAGTAAAATATCCAAGCCTGCTTTCGGGAATGCGCTTCCGGTGCGCTTTTGAACATCTTTCAAAATACCGACGCCGCCGATGGCAGGCGTGGGCTGCACGCCCTTGCCGTTCGTTTCATTGTAAAGCGAGACGTTGCCGGAAATGATCGGATAATCGAGCGCCCGGCAGGCTTCGCCCATGCCTTGCAGGCAGCCCACAATCTGGCCCATGATTTCAGGCTTTTCCGGGTTGCCGAAATTGAGACAGTTGGTGATGGCGAGCGGCGTAGCACCGACCGCCGTTAGATTCCGCCATGTTTCAGCCACGGCCTGCTTGCCGCCTTCCACCGGGTCCGCCAGGCAATAGCGCGGCGTGCAATCGGTGGTGATGGCGAGGGCCTTGTTCGTGCCATGCACCCGCACGACCGCCGCATCGCCACCCGGACGCGCCACCGTGTCATTGCCCACCATGTGGTCGTACTGCTCGTAGATCCAGCGTTTGCTGGCGAGGTCAGGGCAGCGCAGTAACTGCAAGAGGGCAGGTGTCAGGTGCAAGGTGTCAGGTATGTCTGCTACCTTGCTCCTGTCACCTGTCACCTTCTTAATCTCATACGGCCTGTCATAGACCGGCGCATCGGTGGAAACTGGCGCAATCGGCATATCCGCCGCAATTTCACCATGCATTTTCAGCACTAAATTTCCGGTGTCAGTGATTTTGCCAATCTCTGCAAAATTCAGCTCCCACTTATCGAAGATTTTGCGGGCGAGCTCTACTTTTTCAGGTTTCAGAATCATCAGCATGCGCTCCTGAGATTCGGAGAGCATGATTTCATAGGGCGTCATGCCCTCTTCGCGCATCGGGACTTTATCCAGCTCCAGCTCCACGCCAACGCCGCCCTTGCCGCCCATTTCGAGCGAGCTGCTGGTAAGCCCCGCCGCGCCCATATCCTGAATCGCGATAATCGCATCTTCTTTCATCAGTTCGAGGCAGGCCTCGATCAATAATTTTTCCGTAAACGGATCCCCCACCTGCACGGTCGGGCGTTTTTCTTCCGACGCATCGTCGAATTCCGCCGAGGCCATGGTCGCGCCGTGAATACCGTCCCGCCCGGTTTTGCTGCCCACATATATCACAGGGTTGCCCACGCCCGCCGCCGCTGAGTAGAAAATCTTATCCGCAGGTGCGATGCCCACGCACATGGCATTCACCAGAATATTGCCGTTATAGGACTCATGGAAAATACATTCGCCGCCGACCGTGGGAACGCCGACGCAATTGCCATAACTGCCGATGCCCGCCACCACGCCGGACACCAGATATTTGGTTTTGGGGTGCGAAGGCGCGCCAAAGCGCAGCGCGTTCATATTCGCAATGGGGCGCGCACCCATGGTGAACACGTCGCGCATGATGCCGCCCACGCCGGTGGCCGCGCCCTGGAACGGCTCGATGTAGGATGGGTGATTATGCGATTCCATTTTGAAAATGGCGGCCTGGCCGTCGCCAATATCAATCACGCCGGCATTTTCCCCCGGCCCGCAAATGACCCAGGGCGCTTCGGTGGGCAGGCCACGCAGGTGCTTGCGGGTGGTTTTATAGCTGCAATGCTCGGACCACATCACGCTGAAAATCCCCAGCTCCACCATGTTCGGCTCACGACCCATGACTTTCAGGACACGGCGATATTCATCCTCCGAAAGCCCGTGTTCCTTCACGATTTGCGGGGTGATCTCAACAGTCTGTGCAGCGTTTTTCATGCGATGGTGTTAGCACGGGTCGCGGGATTTACAATTATTTTATGCAGGCCGGAAAAAGCGCTAAGCGATCTCGAACGAAGCTTCCACCTCCACCGCCACGCCGAAAGGCAACTGCGCCACGCCCACCGCAGCGCGGGAATGGCTGCCGATCTCTTTGCCGAAAATCTCCACCATCATGTCGGACACGCCGTTGGCGACCTTCGGCTGGTCGGTGAAATCTTCGGTGGAATTCACGAATACGCCAAGGCGCACGCAGCGCTTCACCCGGCCCAAATCGCCACCGCAGGCCGCTTTCAGGTGCGAAAGGATGTTGATGCCACAAAGCTTCGCCGTGCCCTGCGCCTGCTCGATGCTGATATCCTTGCCGACCTTGCCGATATCCTGCGGCTTGCCGTCTTTCATCGGCAACTGGCCGGAAATCGACACCATATTGCCCGAAACCGCGTATGGAACATAGTTCGCCGCAGGAAGTACGGACGCCGGGAGCGTGATTCCGAGAGAAGAAAGCTTTGCATCAATGGCGTTCGTCATGATATTTTCCTTTTATTGGGAGGGGGTGAAGTAAGGTGTCCGTCTATCAAGGATACTTAAAAAAGGCAAGCCCGCCACCTGATAAAATATAACACACTGTTTTATAATAATAATTATTTTATTAAAATAATGAAATCTGTCAAAAAATTGTCACAATCTTATGATAGTATAAACCTGATGGAATATAGAATAACATCACAACCTTATAATCACATGACCGTCGAAGCCATGGCCAACAGCATCACGCCCAAGCAAACGTCCCAGAAACAGGCATTCCTGACCATATGGACCGCCGTATTGCTGCTCATGTTCATCCAGAGCGCCTATGCCGCCACCAACACCCCGATGGGCGACGTGCTGTGCGAGATCGTCTACATGGTCTATGGCAACCTGGGAAGGGGCCTCGCCACCCTCGCCGTGGTGATTATCGGCGTCGGCGCCACGCTCGGAAAAACCTCGTGGGGCCTCGCGATGACCGTGGCCATCGGGATTTCGGTGGTGTTCAATGCGGAATACGTTGTGACCAAGCTGATGAACAGCGGCTCCGGCACAATCGTATGCGACTATGTGGTGCCGTAATGCAACCGTCCGTAATAGCGCACCCTGCTTATAATCACATGGCCGTCGAAACCATGGCCAACAGCATCGCGCCGAAACAAACCTCGCAGAAACAGGCGTTCCTGACCATCTGGACCGCCGTGTTGCTGTTCATGTTCATCCAAAACGCTTACGCCACCGGCACCCCGATGGGCGACGTGCTGTGCGAAATCGTTTACATGGTCTATGGCAACCTTGGCCGCGGCCTCGCCACCCTCGCCGTGGTGATTATCGGCGTCGGCGCCACGCTCGGAAAAACCTCGTGGGGACTGGCGATGACCGTGGCGATCGGAATTTCGGTGATTTTTAATGCCGGCTACATCGTAGAGCTGATAATGATCAATGCCGGCGGCTATTCGGGTTGCTAAGCGCCGACTACGCAGTAAGGTTTATTTAATCTGTAGCGGCTAAAACTTCAGCGAAAGCGACTTTGGAAATGACAGGCTATGCTGAACCTACTCAACAAACGACAAGACAACGCCGCGGTGAATCCAACTCCCGCTAAGACCGGCGCGACCAATGCTCGCGAGTTCCTTCCCGCCTTCATTCATTATAATGCCCACACCCTGCTGACCCGCGACGGCGGCGTGATGCAGACCATCCGCATCGGCGCCAATAAGGACGGGCTGGATTATGAGGCGCACGATAAACATGGTGGCAATCTGCGCGACTCCATCCGCAAGGCGCTGGCCACTCATATTCCCGGCGACCAGGTGGCCATCTGGATCCACACACTGCGCAAGCGCCGCGGCGTCACCTTCCATGCCCATTACGACAATGCCTTCGCCGCGCATGTCGATGCCAAATGGAAAGCGCAAAACGGCTGGGCGCACCAATATTATAACGAGGTCTACATCACGCTGGTCTATGACGGGCAGACCGCCCGCATGGCCGATAACGCCGTATTGAAAGAAGGCGTGACCCTCAAGAAAAACCGCATGATGCGTAATATCTATATCGAGTCGGCGGCCAACGAAATGGACCTGATGATGAACAGCATCATCGACGACCTCAGCAACAATTACCAGGTGCACCGGCTGGGCGTGGTCGAGCGGATGGCCGAAGCGGAAGCGCATTTCCCCACCGCGCCGATTTTTTATTCCGAGCCGATGGAGTTCCTCTCTTATCTGCTCAACCTGCGCGAGGAGCAGGTGCCGCTGCCCGATGCCGATATCGGCGACGCGCTGCAATCCTCCGCGCTTATCTTCGGGTTCAATGCGCTGGAAACCAAAAACGACGCGGGCGTCAAACGCTTCGGCGCCCTGCTCTCGCTCAAGCAATACCGCGAAGTGCCGTCGCTCACGGTAGATATGCTGCTGCAGGCGCCGATGGAGCTGATTATCAGCCAGGCCTTCCATTTTATTCCCGGCGATGTCGCGCTCAAGGAATACCGCACCCAGAAAGATTATTTCGATATGAGCGGCGACGTCTATTCCATGCAGGCGAGCGGCCTTGAGGAAATGCTCCGCGCCAACCGCCGCGCCCCCACCGATTTCGGCTCGCAGCAAACCAGCATCATGGTGGTGGTCGACGAGCTGAAGAAAATCGAAAGCGACATCGGCCAGCTGCAAAAAGCCTTCAGCAGCATCGGCCTCGTCTGCGTGCATGAAGACATAAGGCAGGAAGAAATCTTCTGGAGCACCTTCCCGGGGAATTTCGTATTCCTGCGCCGCAAAACCTCCATCCCCACCTCGCGCATCGGCGGCTTCGCGAAGTTGAACCGCTTCCCCAGCGGCCGCAGCACAGATAATTTCTGGCCGGAGCCGATCGCGCTCCTGCCGACGCTGGTCAACTCGCCTTACTTTTTTAATTTCCATGTGCAGGATAACGGCCATACGCTGTGGCTCGATTTCAATTCATTCAACGACGGCATGTCCAACCAGGCGCTGTCGTTCCTGCTCACCGAAAGCCAGAAGCTCGCCCCCCGCGTCATCTATTTCGACCATCACAGCGCGGCGGAATTATGGTTTGGGAAAATGGGCGCACGCTACCATCACCTGCACGCCAAAACCGGCAGCAGTGATTTCGCGCTCAACCCGTTCGCGCTGCCCGCCGACGCCCGCAATATTTCCTTCCTCACCGCATGGTGCAGCCACCTGATCGACGCTTCGGCGGACGAGCGCGATGCCATTAAATCGGCGCTCGGCACCCTCTATGCGTCCGGCGGAACGCGCCACCTGCAAAGCTTCACCGAATTGCTGGCCACGCTATCGCCCGCCCTCGCCGCACGCTTTGCGCCATGGCTTGAAGACGGCGCTTACGGAGGATTATTCTCCGCCGCAGAGGATGCATTCCCCGATGACCGCGACTGGCTGGGCATCGACCTCACCGAAGCACTCGCCACGCCAAACAACGCGGTCGCCGCCTTCGCCTACCTGCTCCACCGCATCATCCTGTCGCTCGACGGCAGCCCGACCGTCATCGTGCTGCAGCATGCCTTCCCGATGCTGCAGCAACCCTTTTTCGCCTCGCGGCTGGAAAGCCTGCTTGAGATGCTGAAAGAAAATAACGCGATGATGATTTTGTGCATGCGCTACGCCGAATCGCTGGCCGAAAGCCCGATCATCGAAACACTGCTCGCCCGCTGCGCCTCGAAAGTGCTGGTGCCGGACGACCTGAACCTGAACTATGCCGCGATGTTCCCGGCGCTGATCTCGGAAAACGAGCAGGACCTTCTCTGCTCGATGCAGCGCACGCAGGGCGATATTATGGTGAAACAGGGCCATGAAACCGTCGCGCTGCGCATCAATCTCGACAACATGCCCGACGTGTCGGCGATCTTTGGCAATGACGTCAAAACGCTTTTATCCGCAGGCGGGCCGTTTGCAGCCATGCCTGGAAAGGCGCCCCATGGCTAGCAGGTGGCGCACGCATGTCCTTGTCATCGTGACCATGGCCGCGCTGCTCCTGCCTGAATATGCCTATGCCTACTCTCCCTTAAGCTGCACCAACGGGCAGCCCGACTCCGGCACCAGCCTCTATGACGCCGGGCCGAGCGGCGCCTGCCAGTTCGTCGGCATCCGCTATATTTTCAGCACCGTCATCTGCCAGTTCGTGACCATGATAAACGTCATCATGGGTAAATTATATTGCTCGATCCAGGCGGCGGTCACGCCGGTTATCATCGCGCTAATGACTTTGTATGTCGCCGTATTCGGCGTGCAGATACTGATGGGCACCGCGCAGCTCAACGGCAGCGAAGTCATCACCCGCATGATCAAAATGTCGCTGATCCTGTGGCTCGCCACCGACTCGACCTTCGGCGTCTCCGCCGGTATTTCCTACATGTTCAATTTTTTCATCAGCTTCATCAGCGAATCCACGCGCTGGGTGGTGAGTATCCTCGCCCAGGGCGTCGGCCTGAATTTTTACACCAATTACGGCTATAACGCCGGCGTCACCTCCACCTTCAAATATATCGACGACTGGGTCTTCAACGCACTGACCGGCACCGTGTCCCCCGCCAACGCCAAGGTCATCGGGTTCTTCGTCACCATGGGCTTCGCCATGCCAAGCATCGCCATGCTGGGTTTATACTGGTGGGTGAGCATGGCCAAAATGCTGGTGAGCACCCTGCTCTCTTTCCTGATGGCGATTATCTCCGTTGCCTTCCTTTTAGGACTCAGCCCCATTTTCCTCGGCTTCATGCTGTTCCAGATCACCTTCAATTACTTCGACCAGTGGGTGCGCTTCATGGTGTCGTTCTGCCTGCAGGTGATGATTTCTTTTGCGATCCTCACTTTGTGGCTCTTCAGCCTGACGCTGTTCACCCCGTTCTTCAACGAGCTATCCACCGTCATTTTCCGCTACGAAAAAATGATACGCCCCGCCGCCGCCGTGTATCAACCAGTCAGTAGCTGGGGCCTGTGCCCAATGGTGGTCGCGGCCAACCCCATACCGCGGATCAGGTGCGAAAACCCCAACTTCAACCCGGTCGGCCCGAGCGTATGCGGCCCGAGCAACATCATACGGCCATGCTATGACGACCAGGACAACGTGATCGACCCTACCGTCTCCACCGGCACCACCGGCGCCAACGCAGATTACCGGAACATCGTCCCGCCGTCGCGGGTGCCGGAATTGAGCGGCTTCCTCTATTATATTTTCTACCACATGATCTCGCTCATCATCGTCTGTTACGGCTTTGCCAGCCTGCAGAAAAATTCGAGGAGCATCGCCACCCAGCTCGCGGGCCCATCCTTCGTGCCTATCCTGAACGCCTCGGGCGTCAGTAATATCGGCCACTGGCGAGGCCATGGCGGCGGAGGTGGTGGCGGCGGGTTGATTGGCGGCCTTCAGGGGGCACAGGCGGAAGCCAACCAGTTCATGTCACGCGCCGGCTTCGACCATAAAACGGCAACTAAAAATACGCCATACCAGCAGATCATCAACGACATCAGCAAAATGCTCGGCCGTTAGCACATATTCGCTGCGCAAGTATATATCCTGACTGCTTTCGCAGCCGCTTATTAACTTTTTGTTTATACCTATTGGATAGATTGCACGCTGGGACATACTGGAACAGGGCATGGCAAAAATAAACAAAGACCTCAGTCACAATAAAAATTGGTATAAGGACCGCTACCAGTACGTGCTGGTCCAGCGCAAGATCCTGGTCCTTATCACATCGCTGTCGCTCATCGCGTCGCTGGTCACCGTGGTGGTGATCGCCCGGCTGACGCCGCTTAAAACCGTCGAGCCGTTCGTGATCCAGGTCGACCAGAAAACCGGCATCACCCAGACCGTCGACCAGATGACGGTCAAGGAAATCACCGCCAACGAAGCCGTGAATAACTTCTTCATCGTGCAATATATTCGCGCCCGCGAAAACTATAACAGCGCCGATCTCTCGCGTAATTACAACATCGTGCGGCTGATGTCGGAAAGCAAAAAAGTCTATGGCGAATTCGTGCGCGGCGCCAACCCCAACAACCCGAAAAGCAACGCGGCCCGGCTCGGCACCTCCGGCGTGCGCACGGTGAAATTCAAATCGATCACCTACCTCACCCCAACGCAGATACAGGCGCGGGTGCTGGTCGAGGAGAAATCGGATAACAACCTGGCGCAGCAGCACCTCATCATCCTGCTCAGCTTCTCCTATGTGAATATGGCGCTCACGCTTGAAGAGCGCTATGTCAACCCGCTGGGCTTCATTGTAACGGATTACCGTGTAGACGAGGATACATTACAAAAATGAAACATCGCATTCTCTGGATCGCCCCTTTCCTTCTCCTAAGCGCCGCGCCCGCCATGGCCGACGGCATGCCCGAACTGCCGCTCGACGACCGCATCAAAATTTTCACCTACAGCCCCGCCGACGTCTACACCCTGCCCACCAAATACGGCTACCAGACCAGCGTCGTGTTCGCCCGCAACGAGGAAATCAAAACCGTGTCGGTGGGCGACCGCAGCCTGTGGCAGCTTATCCCCGCCGGCAACCGCATGTTCATCCGCCCGATGGATGACGGGTTATCCACCAACATGACGGTCATCACCAATATCCGCGAATATAATTTCGACCTCAAATCGGTCGCGGAAGGACAGGCGAATAATTTATATGTGGTGCAGTTCCGCTATCCGGAGCGCAAAAGCAGCATGACCGATACGGTGGAATCCGCACCCGCGCCAGCGCCCGCCGCCACCGTCACCGATCATGTGGCCATCCCGCCGCTCGATACGCAGCGCACCAGCGATATCAACGAGAATTACAGCTATACCGGGCCGGATGAGCTGGCGCCGCTGCAGGTCTATGACGACGGCAAGAAAACCTATGTGGTCTACAGCGCCATGCCCGCGCCCGCGCCCGTGCCGATGGTGACCAGCACCTCCGGCCAGACCGCCACGGCGCGGCATACGGTGTCGGGCAATAAAATCACCATCCATACGGTTGCCAGCGGTTTTGTCCTGCAAAGCCCGGCAGGACAGATCACCGTTTACAACGAACTTTTCCATCCATAGGACCAGGGCCCGATGACCGACGACAATAACAACACGCCACCGCCGGAAGATCCGAACACCCAGCCGCCCGCCGCCGGGAGCGACAATAAGGATACCGGGAGCGCGCAGAGTTTTTCTTTCGATGAGGCGGCGCTCGAGGATCCGGATGATTCGGCACTGAATCGCCGTGGCTCGTCCCTCGGCGGAAATTCCAGCAAGGCGATGATGTTCGGCACGGTGCTGGTGCTCGGCACCGGCATCATACTCTATTATCTCTTTTCCGATAGCTCCGCGCCGCCACCGCCCAAGGGCGGCGGAGCCGTCGTGCCTACCAAGCCTTCCGGGGAAATCATCGCGCAGCCCGCCTCTTCACCGCCAGCCGCCAGCGGTATTTCCGCCCCTTCTTCAGCGCCTTCGGCACCGCCTGCTCCGCCGCCGCCGCCACCGCCGCCGCCACCACCGGCACCACCCGCCGCAATCAAGGCGAAGAATGCGCCACCGCCGCAACTGCAGGCGCCGCTGGCACCGCCGGAAATCCGCGCCATCGCGCCCACCGAGGCGACGGCTAAAGTCATCGACAAGCAAACCGCCACCCGCATGCGCTCGAACATGCTGCTGGTAAACGGCGGGAAAACCGTCACCGACGATAAGAAGCTGGCGGCCCAGCAGGCGCTCGATTCGAACGATCCGAACGCCGAATTTGCCAGCAACGCCATCGCCGCCTCCGAAACCGAAACCACGGTGGCGACCAAGCTCAGCAATCTCGGCAAGCTGATCGCCCAGGGGAAAATTATCAACGCCGTGCTCGAAACGGCGATCAACACCGACCTGCCGGGCACATTGCGCGCCACCATCAGCCGCGACGTCTACGCCGAGGCCGGGCGTGAAGTGCTCATACCGAAAGGCTCGCGCCTCATCGGCACCTACAATACCGGCGTCCTGCGCGGACAGAAACGCGTGCTGATCGTCTGGACGCGAATCATCACCCCAACCGGCATCGACATCGAAGTGGGATCACCGGCAGTGGACGCGCTGGGTAAAGCGGGCGTCGAAGGCATGGTGGATAATAAGTTCGCCGAATCCTTCAGCGCCGCGCTGCTCACCAGTCTGATTTCGATTGGCGTCGCCGTGGCGGCCGATGGAAATTTGAGCGGCACCAGCAGTAGCACCACCAACACCGACGGCAGCACCACCACCAGCGGTTCGGCCGGTTCCGCTGCCGCCACCAGCGCCGTACAGGCCATCGGCGGCGTCGGCACCGAAGTGGTCGGCAACCTGCTCGACCTGCGCCCGACCATCACCATCGACCAAGGTACGCGCATCAACGTGTTCGTGAACAAAGACATCGTCATCCCCGGACCGGATAACTCGGGAGGCCTGTTCGTCGAATGAGCATCACCGCGCTTGAAACCTATCTGCTGCCGATCAAGAAATTCCTCTCCGACCCAAAGGTGAGCGAGGTGTCGATCAACCAGCCAAAAGAAGTGTGGGTGGAAATCGCCGGCGACATGGTGCGCCATGAGGTGCCGGAGCTCGACCTGAACCATTTGAAAGCGCTGGCGCGGCTCGTCGCCCAGTCCGGCGAACAAAAAATCAGCGAGGAAAGCCCGCTGCTTTCCGCCACCCTGCCCGACGGCTATCGTATCCAGGTGGTGTTCCCGCCCGCCTGCGAAACCACTACCACCGCCATGTCCATCCGCAAGCAGACGGTGGTCGACCTCGACCTCGACGCCTATGAGGCCATCGGCGCGTTCCAAAGCACCATCGTCCGCAAGATGGAAAACAAAGTGGATAAGGAACTGCGCGCATTGCTCGATAACGGCAACGTGAAAGACTTCATCAAGCAGGCCGTGCTCGCCAAGAAAAATATCATCATCAGCGGCGGCACCTCGACCGGTAAAACCACCTTCTTCAACGCCACGCTGAAAGTCATTCCGCCGACCGAGCGCATCATCACCTGCGAGGACGCCCGCGAGCTGATGATCCCCCACATGCCCAACCGGGTGCACCTGATCGCCTCCAAAGGCGGACAGGGCCGCGCCCAGGTCGATATGCAGGCATTGATTGAAGCAAGTTTGCGCCTGCGCCCCGACCGGCTGATGCTGGGCGAGCTGCGCGGAAAGGAAGCGTTCTCATTCATGCGCGCCGT
This sequence comes from Alphaproteobacteria bacterium, assembly GCA_033763575.1. Classification (GTDB taxonomy): domain Bacteria; phylum Pseudomonadota; class Alphaproteobacteria; order Rickettsiales; family SXRF01; genus JANRKF01. The sequence continues at coordinate 21,230 of JANRKF010000022.1, forward strand.
CAATACCGGCCACCCCGGATCGATTTCCACCCTCCACGCCGACACCCCGGCGCTGGCCATGGAACAGCTCATATTGATGATTATGCAGGCCGGCCTCGGCATCACCCGCGACCAGATCAAAAGCTATGTGGAAAACGTGATCAATGTTATCATACAACTCAAGCGCGGCCCGAAAGGCATGCGCTATGTGAGTGAGGTGTATTTTAAGGAGAGTCTCTAGGTTTCTTGGTTGCTCAGTCTCTAGGTTGCAGAACTGAGAAACTTGCCTTATAAACTGACCTGGGAACCTAGCAACCAAGAAACCTAGAAGTTTTTTTTAATGGCACTAAACCCTACCCAGGCAAGCAACCTCAAACGGCAATTCGGAAACCAGATTTTCCTCGTCGTGCTGGTGCTTTTTCTGCTGGTGCTTCCCGTCTATATCGGCGTCTGCTTCGCGGTGGTGCGTAATTACGGGCAGGATTACCTGTATTATGTGCACTACCCGCACGTCATGCTGCAATATTACCAGCCGCTCGCCGAATACTGGTACGAATACGCCAAATATTACTGGAATTTCGAAGGCGCATTCCCCCCCGAATATATGGAGCAGTTGCAGGGCTACACCATCGATTTCCTGGCGGTGCCGGTCGGCGGGTTTTTCCTCGGCCTGATTTTCCTCTATTTGTTCCGGGCGCCGCTCTTGGATTTCCGGCCATTCAAACTGCTCGAAAGCGTGCATGGCGATGCCCACTGGGCCACCGAATCCGAGATCAAACAAGCGAAACTCCGGGCGAAAAAAGGCCTGCTGCTCGGACAAACCAAAAAAGGCTATCTCATCGCCGACGATTTCCAGCACGTGCTGCTCTTCGCGCCTACCGGCTCCGGTAAGGGCGTCGGCTTCGTGATTCCGAATCTTTTGTTCTGGGAAGAATCGGTGGTGATTCACGACATCAAGGGCGAGAACCACGAGCTATGCAGCGGCTATCGCGCCTCTCTCAATCAGGAAGTATGGTACTGGAACCCGGCCGATCCGGACGGCGTCTCGCACTGCTACAACCCGCTCGACTGGATTTCCGACAAGCCCGGCCAGATGGTCGATGACGTGCAGAAAATATGCAACCTGATCCTGCCGGAGCAGGAATTCTGGCAGAACGAGGCGCGCTCGCTGATGATGGGCGTGATCCTTTATCTCGTCGCCGTGCCGGAGAAAGTAAACTCGTTCGGCGAGGTGGTGCGCACCATGCGTTCGGATGACGTGGTGTATAACCTTGCGGTGGTGCTCGACACCATCGGTAAGCGCATCCACCCGGTGGCGTACATGAACATCGCGGCGTTTTTGCAAAAGGCCGACAAGGAGCGCTCCGGCGTGATTTCCACGCTCAACTCCGGCCTCGAACTGTGGGCGAACCCGCTCATCGACGCCACCACGGCGCGCTCCGATTTCGACATGCAGATGCTCAAGAAAAAGAAAATGAGCGTGTTCTGCGGCGTGACCCCGGACAACTTAAAGCGGCTGGAGCCGCTGCTCAAAGTATTCTACCAGCAGGCCACCGACTTCATGACCCGCCACATGCCGCGCAAAGACGAGCCGCACGGTGTGCTGTTCATGATGGATGAGTTCCCGTCGCTGGGCGAGATGCCGCAGTTCCAGGTCGGTATCGCCTATTTCCGGGGGTACCGCGTGAAGCTGTTTTTGATTGTGCAGGATACGCAGCAGCTCAAAGGCATTTACGAGGAAGCGGGCATGAACAGCTTCCTCTCCAACAGCTATTACCGCATCACCTTCGCCGCGAACAACATCGAAACCGCGAACCTGATTTCGCAGCTGATCGGCAATAAAACCGCCATGCAGAAATCGCACAACAAGCCGCAATTCTTCGACATGAACCCGGCGGCGCGCACCATCAACACCTCCGAGGTGCAGCGCGCCCTGCTGCTGCCGCAGGAAGTCATCACCCTGCCACGCGACGAGCAGATTATTCTCATCGAGTCCTTCGCGCCGATCCGCACCAATAAAATTTTCTACTTCAAGGATAAGTTTTTCAAGGCACGGCTGCTGCCACAATCGCCGGTGCCGCAGCAGGAACCGTATGATCCGCGCAAGAAAAAAGCGGCGCCTCCGCCACCTGCCGCTGCCGCTGAACCGGCCAAACCCGCCGAAGCAGCGAAACCTGCGAGCTAACGCATCGGTTCCTGATCTTTTGATTCCATGCCCAGTAATTTGAGCAATGGCTTGCTGTCGGCAATCGTCAGCATGACGGCGGCCACGATACCGGTGACGGTGGCGCCTTTCAGCAGGGCGTCGGTCTGGCTGGTGCGGTTGATATATTTCCATTTCCGGAAAATATTTTCGTAGCCTTCGCCCAGCCCCATATGGTTCATGCGCTCAACCAGGCGCGTGCCATATTCCGTCTTGGTTGCCATGGATTTCTCAAGGAACGTTTCCACCGAGACCGTATTATGAATGCGGTCCTGAACATTGCCCTTGTTGCGCGGCTCCAACCCCCCGCCCTTGCCCTGATGGAGAAGATCGTCAAATGCGCCGTAACGCTTCAGATTAAGGGGCTGGTCTAGATAAGCGGTTTGCGTGACTGTTTTTTCGTATTCAGATTACACCATTTCAGGAGCGTATGCATCTGGTTTTTCGGTGAGCCGTAATTGAATCTGAATTCGCATTCTTTCAGGAACAGATGGAAGTGTTGCTTGGGGATGCCATTATATTTCCGTAAGCATCGTTTTGCCTGATTCCAGAAATTTTCGATGCCGTTGATATGGTTCTTGCCGACGGCATATTCTTCGCTGTGATTGATACGTTCATGATGAAATTCTGACACATCAAGCGCGTTGTATGCTGTCCAACAGTCGGTATAAACAATCGAGTCTGGCTGCACCTTTGCGCGGATGATTGGCATCAGCGTCGCGCTGCTTGCATCAGGAATCATGCAGGCATAGACGCGTCCACCACGCTTGAGCAAGCCGAACACCGGAACCTTGCCCGCCGCACCTCGGCCACGCGTTCCCTTGCGCACACCACCGAAGTAGCTTTCATCCACTTCCACCTCACCATCGAACGGAAATTCCAGCTCCAGATGGGCAGTAATAATATCGCGCAGTTTATGATAAAACAGGTGCGCCGTGTGGTAGTTCACGCCTACCAAATCTGCCGCCGTCCGTGCCGTCACTTGTGCCACAAACATTTCCACCAGCTTTATCTGCTGGTATCTCTCTAATCTACAACGCTTTATTCCCATCTGATAAGCCTAACTTGAAGTGCTTATCTAGACCAGCCCCCAGATTAATATAGGTGCTCTGGTGCACGTCCCGGTTCACCATCCACAGGCCGGAGATGAGCGAAACCGGATAGGTGAGCGCCTGCAGCCATCTGGTCGCAGCGCTGGCCTCCGGCGCTTTTTCCGGCGCGGCAGTGAGCGGTTCGGGCGTCTCCATCTCACCGCTCCCTTTCTGCGGTTTCGAACCCGAGCAATTCCTTGAGCGAATGGCTTTGCGCAACGGTGAGCAATACGCCGAGCGTCACACCGGTTGCGGCCAGTCCGTTTGTCACCGCCTGCTGCCTGTGGCCACGGTTGACGAACGTCCATTTCTTTTCGATATTCCTCGCCCCCATCCAGCCCTCGCCATATCCGGCTCTTTCCATCTGATGGACTGCCGCATCGGAGGTAAGCTCTTTGAGGATATTGAGCTGTCTGCTGTATTCAGGACCTGAGATTTTTCCCTCCATGGCCTTCCGGGTGAGCGCGGCAGAATCCACATCAAACTTTTTTTCAAGCTCGCCGAACCATGGATTGCCCGGAATATCGCCGAGTTTCTGCCGCGTCGCGTTGTGCAGCTCCGACCCCGCCGTCCACATCCCCATCAGCAGCGACGCCGGATACGCAATAACCCGCAGCACCCTGTTGTAAAACGGGATCTCCCTGGGGTGCGCGGGCGCTTTGGTCTGTTCGGCGGATTTTTCCATTCCACCATTTTACCATGGCCATCCGAAAGTTTTGTGAAAGTTTTGTGAAGATGGAATCGGACGCGCAGAATAAATAATTAATATATTACAAATAGTTATTTAACAAGCGGGGAGCTGGCCACGGCGCCTTGCCGCTTCGGCATCCGCCCTGCCAGATATGCCATCCGGCCCGCTTCCACCGCTGCTTTCATGGCGCGGGCCATCATCACCGGGTCTTTCGCCTCGGCAATCGCCGTGTTCAGCAGCACGCCCGCGCAGCCCAGCTCCATGGCAATCGCCGCGTCCGATGCCGTGCCGATCCCCGCATCCACCAGCACCGGCACTTTCGATTGCGCGACGATGTTGGCGATACGCTCAGGATGCACAATCCCCAGCCCGGAGCCAATGGGCGCGGCGAGCGGCATCACCGCAACGACCCCCGCTTCCTCCAGCCGTTTGCAGCCGGGCGCGTCGTCGGTGGCATAGGCCATCACCTGGAACCCATCTTTGACCAGCATCTCCGCGGCTTCGAGCGTTCCCGCCATATCGGGGAGCAGGGTATTTTTATCGCCGATCACTTCGAGCTTCACCAGCGTCCAGCCGCCCAGCTCGCGGGCGAGTTTCAGCGTGCGCACGGCCTCCTCGGCGGTGTAGCACCCGGCGGAATTGGGCAGGTAGGTATATTGGGTTGGCGGCAGTAATTGTTGAATGCTTCCATCACCCGTTTGTGACAGGTCGGTACGCCGCAGCGCCACCGTGACGATCTCCGCGCCGCTTGCCTCCACCGCCGCTTTCATAATGGCAGGCGACGGGTAACGCCCGGTGCCGACCAGCAGGCGCGAGGCGTAGGTTTTTCCGGCGAGAATAAAGGCGTCTTTGGTCATTGGTCTTTGGTCTTTGGTTAAAGTGCCGACGAAGTCTAAACTAAAGACCAAAAACCAACAACCAAAGACTAGCCACCCCCTACAAATGTGACCACCTCAATCGCATCGCCCTCGGCCAATTGGGCCTGGGCATAGGTCGAGCGCGGCACAATCTCGCGATTGCGCTCAATCGCCACCTGGCGCGGGTTCAGGCGCAGCTCCTCCACCAGCGCGGCAATGGTGCTGGCTTTGGTGGTGCTAGGGGTGCCGTTTATGGTAAGCCTCATGGTCTATGGTCTTTAGTGGACGATTAGCAAGCAATACTATAGACTAACGACCAAAGACCAACAACTAAAGACTCCTATGACCAAACAAATCCTCATCATCCACGGCCCGAACCTGAACACGCTCGGCGCCCGCGAACCGGAAATTTACGGCACGGAAACGCTCGCCGACATCAATAAGAAATGCGAGGAAAAGGCAGCGTCGCTGGGTCTTGCCGCCGAATGCTACCAGTCCAACCATGAGGGCGAGCTGGTGAGTAAAATCCAGGAAGCGGGCAAAAGCGCCGCCGGGCTCATCATCAATGCCGGGGCCTATACCCACACCTCGATCGCGATCATGGACGCGCTGCTCACCGTCACCATCCCGGTGATCGAGGTGCATATGTCGAATATTTTCCGGCGCGAGGAATTCCGCCACCAGTCTTACGTTTCCAAAGCCGCCAAGGGCATCATCTGCGGCTTCGGCAGCAATTCCTACATGCTCGGGCTGGAGGGCATGGCCGGACTGCTCAAATGAAAAAATACGGCCATCGCGGCGCGTGCGGCCATGCGCCGGAAAATACACTGGCCTCCTTCCGCCGCGCCATCGAAATGGGCGTGGACGGCATCGAATTCGACATCCAGCTCTCGAAAGACGGCGAGCCGGTGGTGATTCATGACGAGTCGCTGGAGCGCACCACCAGCGGCAGCGGCAACGTGGCCGATTTCACCTATGCCGAGCTGCAAAAATTCGATGCAGGAAATGGCGAAAAAATTCCGCATTTGAACGATGTTTTCGCGCTGGCCGATAAACGCTGCGAACTATTGATCGAACTGAAATGCGACGCGGTGGCGGTGGTGGAAAAAATCATCCGCGCACAGGTCGCCAAAGGCTGGAAATACGAGCAGCTTCCCGTGCTTTCTTTCAACCATTTCTGGCTGCAGGATATACGGCGCATCAACCCGGAAATCCTTACCTGCGCTTCGTTTGAAGCGATTCCTGTATCGCTGGCCGCCATCGGCAGCGAGGCCGGGGCAGGCATCATCGGCCCGTATGTCGGCGCCATCACCCAGGCGCTGGTGGATGACGCGCATGCGCGGGGCATGAAGGTCGTCACCTGGACCGCCAACACGCCGGAACAGATCGCCGCCGCCAAAGCGCTGGGCGTCGACGGCATCATCAGCGATTATCCTGAGCGGTTATAAATGTCATTGCGAGGAAGCGAAGCGACGTGGCAATCCAGATTTCTTTTTCCCCACGATTTTTGAAGCTGGATTGCTTCGCCTGCGGCTCGCAATGACGAAAACACTCACCCCGGAACTCCTGCTTTCTGCTTATGCGCAGGGCATATTCCCGATGGCGCCCGACCGCCATTCCGATACCCTACACTGGTATCGGCCGGAGCAGCGCGGCATCCTGCCGCTGGATGATTTCCATGCACCGAAAAGCCTCGCCAAATTCATGAAGAAGCGCCCTTATGACCTTACAATTAATCAGGATTTCCGCGCCGTCATCACCGCCTGCGCCGATACCCCTCGTGGGTATGAGAAAGGCACATGGATCAACGATGAAATCATCGAAGCCTATTGCGCGCTGCATGCGCTCGGCCATGCCCATAGCGTGGAGGTGTGGCAGGAAGAAGCGCTGGTCGGCGGTCTATACGGCGTATCTCTCAAGCGCGCCTTTTTCGGCGAGAGCATGTTTTCCCGCGCCCCGAACGCCAGCAAAATAGCGCTGGTGCATCTGGTCGGGTGGTTGCGGGAAAATAATTACACCCTGCTCGACACGCAATATGTGAACGAGCACCTGCTGCAATTCGGCGTGCGGGAAATACCCCGGGGGGAGTATATGAAACTGTTGCAGAATGCTCTGAGCACATAACCTATAATGCTATGAGAGCGCAGTAGCGCGAACCAGCCATGAGCAAGCTTCATGCGAAATTCAGGAGAATTTCGCGGGAGCCACTCAAATATCAAGCGTGGCCGACGGTGGCGGAGAAATTCCCCATATCGAATCCCAGCGAGGCGACGGCGAGGTCCCACCGCTCATCGGGCGGGGTGTCGAATAAAAGCCGCTCGGTCGCAGGCGCCGTAACCCAGCTCCCGCTTTCAATTTCGCTTTCGAGCTGGCCGCCCACCCACCCGGCATAGCCCAGCACCAGCATCGCCCGGGCGGTGAACTCGCCTTCCATCCAGCCAGTGAGCGCCGCGCTGTTGGCGGTGACGGTGATACCGGCGCTGGTGGCAAGCGCCGTATCCTGCAAAAATTCCCCGTTATGGATGACAAACCCGCGATGCGGCTCCACCGGCCCGCCGAACATCACCGGCAACTCGCGGTCACCTACATTCTGCCGCATCTGCAACTGGTCAAGAATATCCTTGAGGGAAATCCTGTCGATCGGCGTGTTGACGATAAATCCCATCGCGCCTTCCTGATTATGCGCGCACATATAGATGACCGAGCGGTCAAACAACCCATCCTGCAATTGCGGCGTGGCGATGAGCAGATGGCCGGTGAGCGTGTCCTGAAATCCGTTTGGTATGATGATCGGCTTTCCCATGCCCATTATTATAGGCGACTTTCCCGAACACTGCAAAGCGATATTCCCGCAAGAATTACGGGCTTCCTATCTCACCGTCATCCTCTTCGCCCGGCGGCAATGCCGGTTTCTCCGCCGGTTTCTCCTCCGGCTTCTTGAGCTTCGCCGTCGGCGTGGTAATCAGGCCACGCGTCGTAGTGATCTCCTTCGGATCGCGATAATAAGAGTCACGCAATACAACGATGGTGATGCGCTTGTTGCGCGGGTTGGACGGCTCGTTAGGCACCAGCAATTCTTTATCCGCCAGCCCGAGGATTTTGACCACACGGTCCTTTTCCAGCGCCGTCGTCGCAAGGAAACGCCGCGATGCATTGGCACGGTCGGCGGAAAGCTCCCACACCGTATATTGCGGGTTGATATTACCGCTTGGCGCGTCGGTATGGCCGTTGATGGAAATGTTATTCGGCGTTTTGGACACCACCCGCGCCATCGAATCGAGCACTTTTTTCCCGATGTCGGTGAGCGTCACCGTGCCGGGCACGAACATCGGCTGCTGCGGATCGTCGATCATGTCGATCTTGAGCCCCTCCGGCGTGTCCTGCACCATCACATTATTTTCATATTCCTTGATCTCAGGATCCTGCAGCGCCTGCTTCACCTCTTCCGACGTCTGCTCGAACGTTTCCTTATCGACCTGCACATCTTCCTGCGCCTTGGCGATCTGGGCGGCATCGGTGGCGTTCGGATCGGCCTTGCCTTCCGTGACATTAGGCGTATTGGCATCCTCACCCTGCTTCACCTGCCCCACCACCAATCCCACCGCCGTTTTATCGGTGCGGGAATTTCCTTCGGGCGCGGCGGAAAGCCCACCGTTAAACCCGATACCCTTGGAATCCTTGAGGCCCATGGTCGGCGTGAAATATTCGGCGATGCCTGATTTCTGCGCCGAGGACGTGGCATTAAGCAGCCACATCAATAAAAAGAACGCCATCATCGCCGTCACGAAATCGGCATAGGCGACCTTCCACGCGCCGCCATGATGGCCATGCCCGCCCTTCTTGATCTTCTTGATGATGATTTCTTCGCCGCCTGCCATAACGAATAAAATCTAAGGCACAAACATTAAGGAGTGGTTGATATTGCGCTGCAAAAAAAACGCTTTGACAACCGTCCAAAAATGGTGCTAGCGTCCGGACATAAAATAAGAAACTAACCTCTCGCAAGGCGTCGCTCAACTTTTTAATAACTTTGGGGAATGCCATGAAAAAACTAGTCAATACGCTTTGTGTGCTGGGGCTTGCTGTCCTGGTATACGTCGTTCTGCTCGATCCGGCGCTTGCCGGCGATGCGCCGCCTCCCGTCATCGACAGCGGCAGCACCGCCTGGATGCTGACTTCCACCCTTCTCGTGCTGATGATGACCATTCCGGGTCTTGCGCTGTTTTATGGCGGCATGGTGCATAAAGAAAGCGTGCTCGCCACGCTGATGCAGAGCTTCGTCACCACCTGCGTCGTCACCGTGCTCTGGGTGGTCTATGGCTATTCCCTGATTTTCACCGAACATAGCAGCCTCATCGGCGGCATGAGCAAGTTCATGCATGACGGTATCGGTGTCGGCACCCTGTCGGGCGTCATTCCGGAAACCGTATTCTCGATGTTCCAGCTTACCTTCGGCATCATCACCTGCGCCCTGATCTTCGGCTCGGTCGCCAACCGCATCAAGCTTTCCGCAGCGGTGGTGTTTGTCGTGGCGTGGTTCACGCTGGTGTATACGCCGGTAGCGCACTGGGTGTGGGGTCCGGGCGGCATGCTCGGCGGCGTGGGTCTGACTGACTATCAAGGCCTGCTAGGCTTCGGTCCGACGCTCGATTTCGCGGGCGGCACCGTGGTGCATATCAACGCCGGTATCGCCGGTCTGGTGGCCGCGCTCGTCCTCGGCAAACGCAAAGGCTTCGACCAGCGCGAGACGGCGCCTTCCTACAACATCGTGTTCTCGGTCATCGGCGCCTCCCTCCTCTGGGTCGGCTGGTTCGGCTTCAACGCCGGTTCGGCGGTGGCCGCCAACGGCAACGCGGGCATGGCGATGCTGGTCACACAGGTCGCGACCGCGACCGCAGCCGTGACATGGATGTTCGTCGAATGGTTCACCCGTTCCAAACCCAGCGTCGTCGGCATCATTTCCGGCGCGGTTGCGGGTCTGGTAGCGATCACCCCCGCCTCCGGCTTCGTCGGCATCGGCGGCGCGCTCGTTATCGGCATCGCAGCAGGTATCGGCTGCTTCTATGCGTGCGGCCTGAAGTTCCGCTTCGGTTTCGACGATTCGCTCGATGTGTTCGGCGTGCACTGCGTCGGCGGCATCATCGGCGCGTTGCTCACCGGCCTGCTCGCAGTGGAAGCTATCGGTGGCAAGGTCGGCAGCGTGCAGCAATTCTTCGCGCAGTGCGAAGGCGTTGCGGTAACGCTGCTTTATAGCGGCATTGCCAGCTTCATCATCCTGAAAGTGATCGATGTGGCGATGGGCCTGCGCCCAAGCCCCGAAGCCGAACATGGCGGCCTCGACCTGCTGATTCACGGTGAAAAACTTCACTAGGAATCAGAACCAACCAAAAAAGGAGGCCCGTCAAACGGCCTCCTTTTTTTTATTCCTATCCCGCTGCAATACTGCTACAGATGGCCTATGAAACTTCCCCTCCGCCCCCACAAAATCATCTGGCTCGCCTTTATTGTGCCGGTATTCCTCATTTACTATCCCATCGGCATGCTCTGGGTGCATCATATCGATGACGCGCCTGAAATCGATATCGCCCCCTACCATGTCGAAGGCGGCAGCGAGGCCGTATCGACCGCCATCGCGCTGGTCGACCGCGAAACCAAAGATCATTTCACCCCGAACGACCCGTTCTTTTATCCCGGCGCGGCGCTGGTGCGCATGCCCGCCTTCCAGCGCGGCATCGCCGGGGCGGTGGCGCGCTTTTCCATCGAGCTTTCCGACCAGATCGGCCGCAGCCGTGGCTCCAGCCAGAGCGATCCCGACCTGCAAAAAGCCGCCGGGCTGCTCAACTATTCGCCGAATGTATGGGTGTGGGATTTCTCGGTATCGTGGCTGCCGACCGCCTCCTCCGAAAAACAATTCCGCCAGGGCATGAAAGCGCTTGAGCGCTATAACGAGCGGGCAGCGAAAGGCGAAGCGACGTTCGAGCGCCGCAGCGACAATTTGCTGCAAACGCTGGACCGCATCGCCTCCGATTTAGGCTCGGCCTCCGCCGCCATCGACGAGCAGATAAAGAACCATTCGGCGCTAAGCTTGCGCTCATCGGCGGATGTGTTTTACACCGTCAAAGGCCGCATGTACGGCAACTATATGCTGCTTAAAGCGCTGGAAAAAGATTTCGCGCCGGTGATCGCCGAGCGTCAATTGCAAACGGTATGGAACGCGATGCTGGACAGCTTACGCGAAGGCATGGAGTCCAATCACTTCTTCGTCATCAATGCCGACACCAAAGATTCCATCTTCGCCAACCACCTGGCGAGCGAAGGCTTCTACCTGATGCGCGCCCGCACCCAGATGCGGGAAGTGACGAATATACTACTCAAGTAGCGCATGGGCATGACTTTGTCAGTTGCGTAGAAGTAAATTCTACATTATCACTACCCCCATGACCAAAGCCCTCAAAAAACCTGCCCCCAAAGTTAAAGCCAAACCCGTTTACAAGCGCGTGCTGCTGAAAATTTCCGGCGAAGCGCTGATGGGCCCGGCGCAATACGGACAGGACCCGAAAACCGTCGAGCGCATCTGCCGCGACATCAAACAAGCGGTGGATATGGGCGTGCAGGTCTGCCTCGTGGTCGGCGGCGGCAATATTTTTCGTGGCATCCAGGGCGCGGCTTCCGGCATGGAACGCGCCAGCGCCGATTACATGGGCATGCTCGCTACCGTGCTCAATGCACTCGCCATTCAAAATACGCTGGAGCGCATGGACATGGATACGCGGGTGCTTTCCGCCATTTCGATGATGCAGGTGTGCGAACCCTATATCCGCCGCCGCGCCGAACGCCATATGGAGCGCGGCCGCGTGGTGATTTTCGCCGCCGGCACCGGCAACCCTTACTTCACCACCGACACGGCGGCGGCGCTCCGCGCCAACGAAATGGGCTGTGATTTGCTGCTGAAAGGCACACAGGTGGACGGCGTCTATTCCGCCGACCCGCGCAAAGATAAAAAAGCAAAATTATTCTCTACCCTCACCTATCATCAGGTGCTCGTCAAAGATTTGAAGGTGATGGACGCCGCCGCCATCTCGCTCGCCCGTGAAAACCAGATTCCGATCATGGTCTTCAACATCCATAAATCCGGCGGATTTGCTGAGGTTTTGAGCGGAAAAGGCAAATATACGCTGATTCAGGATTAAACTATTAACCGTCATTGCGAGGAGCAAAGCGACGCGGCAATCCAGTAAATACTAGTCGACAAAAGATGGATCGCCACGCTACGCTCGCGATGACGAATATAAGGAGAATACACTATGACCGCCGATATGAATGAACTCAAGCGCCGCATGGAAGGCGCGCTGAAAAGCCTCCACACCGAGTTCGGTGGCCTGCGCACCGGCCGCGCCAATGCCAGCCTGCTCGAACATATCCAGGTCGACGCCTATGGCAGCATGACGCCGCTCAACCAGGTCGCCAATATCAGCATTCCGGAGCCGCATTTGCTGTCGGTGCAGGTGTGGGATAAGGGCGTGGTGAAATCGGTGGAAAAAGCCATCAACGCCGCCGGCCTCGGCGTGAATGCCAGCGCCGACGGGCAACTGGTGCGCGTGCCGATTCCGCCGCTGTCGCAGGAGCGCCGCGTGGAGCTGACCAAAGTCGCCAAGAAATATGCCGAGGATGCCAAAGTGGCGGTGCGCAACGTTCGCCGCGACGGCATGGAAAGCCTGAAGAAAATGGAGAAAGACGGCGACATCTCCAAAGACGAGCATAAAAAACAGGAAGGCGACATCCAGAAACTCACCGACGAACTCATCAAAAAAGTCGACGATGCGCTGGCGGTGAAAGAGAAAGAAATTCTTGGGAATTAGGTGACTGGTGGCTGGTGGCTAGTGACTCGGGAAAGTATGCGTTACCTATGACAATAAAAAATAATTATCACCAGACACCAGCCACCAGTCACCAGTCACCTATTCCTTCCCACGTCGCCATTATCATGGACGGCAACGGCCGCTGGGCGACCGCCCGCAACCTTCCGCGCACCGCCGGTCACAAGAAGGGCGCCGATTCCCTGCGCACCATCATGAACGCCTGCCGCGACCTTGGCGTCACCCACCTCACCGTCTATGCCTTTTCGTCGGAAAACTGGCGGCGCTCGGACGCCGAAATTTCCGACCTGATGCAATTGCTGCAACATTATTTGCAGCAGGAATTGCAGACGCTGCATGAAAATAAAATCCGGCTGCGCTTTATCGGCGATACCGAAATGCTCTCGCCGGAAATCCAGAAACAACTGGCCGAAGCCGAACAGCTTACCACCCGCAACAATGCCTTCCATTTCACCATCGCGCTGTCGTATGGCGCAAGGCAGGAAATCACCCGCGCCGTGCAGAAACTTATCGCGCAGGGAACAGCGGCGGCGGACATCACCGAGGAAACCATAAGCGCCGCGCTCGATACGGCAGGCCTGCCGGAGCCGGACCTGCTGATCCGCACCGGCGGCGAAGAACGGCTTTCGAATTTCCTGCTCTGGCAATCGGCCTATACCGAGCTGTATTTCACCAAGACATTATGGCCGGATTTTGGTAAAAAAGAATTTGTGGCCGCACTTGAAAATTTCGCCGGAAGGGAACGACGCTATGGAACCGCTGAATAATGATTCTGAAATGAAGGTGCGGATTATCTCCGGCGCAGTGATGGCGGTCATGGTGCTGTCGGCGCTGGCGCTGGGCGGCATGTTTTTCATCGCGCTCATCATGATCGCCGCGCTGCAAATGATCCGCGAGTGGGACACCATCACCTTCAATGAAAATATCCTGTGGCGCATGGCCGGGCTGGTCTATGTCGCCATTCCGTGCGCCTGCCTGCTGTGGCTGCGCCGGGAAGCGGACGGCGCATCGCTCGTGCTCACTTTATTCCTCATCGTCTGGGCGACCGATATCGGCGCCTATTTCGCCGGACGCCTGATCGGCGGCCCGAAACTCGCCCCCGCCATCAGCCCGAATAAAACATGGGCCGGGCTTGGCGGCGGCGCGCTCGCAGCGGCTCTGGTCGCGGCGATTGCCACCAGCTTTTCCCCCGTCCCCTCCGGAGTCGGCAATGCCATTGTCCTCGGCCTCGCACTTGCCGTGCTGGGACAGGCGGGCGATCTGTTCGAATCCTGGCTAAAACGCCGCGCCGACGTGAAAGACAGCGGCACGCTGATTCCCGGCCATGGCGGCCTGCTTGACCGCGTCGATGGACTGATACTCACCACGCCGGTCTTCGCGCTGCTGGTATGGAGCGCATGAGGCGGGTTTCGATCCTTGGCGCCACCGGCACGATCGGCTGCAACACCTTAGATATTATCGCGGCGCATCCCGGGCGTTTTTCGGTGGCCGCACTCACCGCGCAGGATAATGTAGAGAAACTCGCCGCCCAGGCGAGGACATTCGGTGCGCGCTACGCGGCCATCGCCAATCCCGCCCATTATAACGAACTAAAATCGCTGCTCGCCGGAACGAATATCGAGGTGGCCGCCGGGCCGGAATCGGTGCTTGCCGCGGCCGAAATCGAATGCGAGGTGGTGATGTCGGCGATTGTCGGCGTGGCCGGGCTGGCACCTACGCTTGCCGCCATCTGCAAAGGCCGCCGCATCGCGCTGGCCAACAAGGAATGCCTGGTCTGCGCCGGGGAAATGATGAACGCGGAAGTCGAAAAATATGGCGCGACACTCATCCCGGTCGATTCGGAACATAGCGGCATTTTCCAACTGCTCCCCATCAACTATCAACCATCAACCATCAACACAATTACCCTCACCGCCTCCGGCGGGCCGTTCCGCGATTTGAGCGCCGCGCAATTGAAAATGGTGACACCGGAACAGGCGGTAAAACACCCGAACTGGCAGATGGGCGCCAAAATTTCGGTGGATTCGGCAACACTCATGAATAAAGGGCTGGAGCTGATCGAAGCGCATTACCTGTTCGGCCTGCCGCCGGATAAACTCGCGGCGGTTATTCACCCGCAATCGATTGTGCATGCGCTGGTGGCGATGGTCGATGGCTCGGTCTTAGCGCAGCTCTCCAACCCCGATATGCGCGCACCGATCGCCTATGCGCTGTCTTACCCGGAGCGCATCGCCACGCCGGTCAAACCCCTCGACCTCGCCGAGATCGGGAACTTATCGTTCGCTGCCCCCGATGAGGCGCGCTTCCCGGCGCTTCGCCTCGCCAAACAGGCGCTGGAACAAGGCGGCAGCGCGCCCACCGTGCTAAACGCCGCCAACGAAATCGCCGTTGCACGCTTCCTTTCCGGCGCCATCGGCTTCACCGATATTCCGAGTATTGTTGAGAAAGCACTTGAAAGCCTTCCGCATCATGTGCCAAGCTGTATCGGCGATATTTACACACTCGACAGCGACACGCGTCGGTTCGCGGAGGCGGCATAATGGACGTTATCAGTTCACTCTTTTCCTTCGCTCCCCCCTTGAGGGGGAGCAGGCGAGGCCAAGCGCAGCGCGCGCCGGTTGAGCCGTGGGGGGTAGCTGAAGTAAAAAATAAAATGAGCAGCCTGCCGGTTTCCTGCTTGTGGTTCCTGCAACCTGAATACCCCCCCACAGCTTCGAGCTTCGTCCATAAAGGACTTGCTCTCAGCCGCTCCCCCTCAAGGGGGGAGCTGAAAATGACAGGAACGGCATAATGGAACTCGTCAACTCACTTTTTCATCATTTCTGGTCGTTCGTGGTGGTGCTGTCGGTCATCGTGTTCATCCACGAATTCGGCCATTACATCATCGCTAAAATCTGCGGTGTGAAAATCGAGGCCTTCTCCATCGGCTTCGGCAGGGAGCTGTTCGGGCGCACCGACCGCTCCGGCACGCGCTGGAAATTCTCCATCCTACCGCTCGGCGGCTATGTGAAAATGTATGGCGACGCCTCGGAGGCGAGCAACGCCGATGCCGACGCGCTCGACGCCATGACCGACGAGCAGAAAAAACTCACCTTCCACCATAAGCCGCTTTATAAAAAAGCGGCGATTGTCGCGGCGGGCCCGGTGTTCAATTTCATCCTCACCATCGGCGTGCTCACCTGGTTTATCATGACCACGGGGCTTGCCTCGGTGGAACCGCTGGTGGGCGGCGTGCTGCCCGGCTCACCCGCTGAACAGGCCGGGCTACAGATCGGCGACCGCATCGAACGGGTGAACGACGCGAAGATGCGCAGCTTCAATGACATTCCCTACACCATCTCGACCAACCTCGAAAAGCCGGTGACGCTGCAGGTATTGCGCGGCGGGGAACGCCTCACCCTCACCCTCACTCCGCAGATCATGGAAGAGCCGGACGGGCTGGGCAACAGCGTCAAAATCCCGCGCATCGGCATCAAGAGCAAGGATATTCGCTATGAAGAGGTCGGCCTCCCGGCAGCGCTCGGCGAGGCGACGCGCCGCACCTATCTCATCTGCGCCTCAACGCTGCAGGTGATGGGCCAGATGATTACCGGCAAACGCGATGTCGATGAGCTGAAAGGCCCGGTCGGCATCGCCCAGCTTTCCGGACAGGCGACCGAGAAGGATTTCTATACCGTGCTATGGCTGATCGCCATGCTCTCGGCGAATCTCGGGCTGGTGAATTTGCTGCCGATCCCGATGCTCGATGGCGGGCACCTGATGTTCTATCTCGTCGAAGCGCTGCGTGGCCGCCCGCTGGCGACCAAAGTGCAGGAATGGGGCTTCCGCTTCGGCACCGCGATGCTGGTGATGCTGATGACGTTCACGCTCTTCAACGATGTGCGCCAGCAGTTGGAAAAAGTGCTTTAATACAGCACAAAACCGCCATATAAATTCCACGGGCTCACACCCGTGGCGATTATTCTTACGCTGCCTTCGGCGCGCGAAGCACGCGCTTTCGGCACGCACTTCGATCGCTTCTATCTCCGAGCTTACACTCGGCGATGCAAGCGATATAAACCACTTGATTTCCTTGTCGAATTACCGCATAAATGGCGGGAATTTCTGATAAGGTGACAATGACGCTACGCCCACTACTCTGCACAACCGCTCTAGGCTTGCTTGCCGCGATCAGCCCGGCAATCGCGCAGGAAGCGGCGAGCCCCTCACCCGCCCTGTCGGTGCCCAACACTTCCGGCACTATCGCTTCCATCACCGTCGAAGGCAACCAGCGCGTTGAAGCGCGCACGGTCATCTCCTATCTGGGACTTTCCCCCGGCAACGGCTTTTCGCAGGCCGAAATCGACCTCGGCCTCAAAAATTTATTCGCCACCGGCTTTTTCGCCGACGTGAAATTGCTCCGCGCCGGGAACACGCTGATCGTCCGCGTGCAAGAAAACCCCATCGTCAGCGAAGTCGCCTTCGAGGGCAATGACAAGGTCGAAACCAAGGACCTTGAAAAAGAGGTGGAGCTGCAGCCGCGCTCGATCTATAGCCGCGACAAGATACAGAGCGACGTGAAGCGCATCCTCGATATTTACCGCCGGGGCGGCCGCTACACGGCCACCGTCACCCCGAAAATCATCCATCTCGATGCCAACCGCGTCAATATCGCCTATGAAATCAGCGAAGGCACGGTGTCCCGCGTCGCCCACATCACCTTCATCGGCAATGAAACCTTCGATAGCAACGCCCTGCGCGAGGCCATCCGCACCGAGGAAACGCGCTGGTATAAATTCCTCACCGATAATGACCGCTACGACCCGGACCGCCTCCAGTTCGACCAGGAATTGCTGCGGCGTTTTTATAACAACGAAGGCTATGCCGATTTTCAGGTGAAATCGGCGCATGCCGAGCTTGCACCGGAAAAAGACAGCTTCTTCGTCACCTTCGTGGTGGAAGAAGGCAAGCAATACACCTTTGGTGACGTGAAGGTGGAAAGCGAGCTGGTCGACCGGCAGGCGCCCGATTTCACCAAGATACTCACCACCAGAAGCGGCGATATTTATAACGCCGAGGCGGTGGAAGATACGATCAATGCGATGACCGACGAACTGGGCAACCTTGGCTATGCCTTCGTCGATATCCAGCCGAACCTGAAGAAAGACGAAGCCACCCAGCGCGCTGACCTCACCTATATCATCAAGCCCGGCCCACGGGTCTATGTCGAGCGTATCAACATCACCGGCAACGTCCGCACGCGTGACGAGGTGGTGCGCCGCGAATTCCGCTTAAGCGAGGGCGACCCCTACAACACCGCCAAGCTGCAACGCACCGAGCAGCGCGTCAATAATCTCGGCTTCTTCGAGAAAGTGGAGATTAAAAACGAGCCTGGCAGCGCGCCGGATAAAACCGTGGTGAATGTCGATGTGCAGGAAAAATCGACCGGCGAAGTTAATATCGGCGCCGGTTACTCAACCACCGACGGCGTGCTGGGTGATTTCGGCATCAAGGAAAACAACCTGCTGGGACGCGGGCAGGAACTGCGCACCCGCCTGACGCTCGCCGCCCGCCGCAAGCAGATCGAGCTGGGCTTTACCGAGCCTTATTTCCTAAACCGCGAGTTGGCCGCCGGGTTTGATATTTACCGCACCCGCCTCGATTTCGTCCGCGAAAGCTCCTACAATATCGACACCTCCGGCATCAACCTGCGCATGGGCTACAGCCTGCAGGAAAAACTCAAGCACAACATCACCTACAGCCTGCGCTCAAACGATATTAACGACGTGCAGCCCGGCGCCTCGCGCTTCATCCTCGACCAGGTGGGCAAAACCGTCACCTCCTCGCTCGGCCAGGCGCTCGTCTATGATGACCGCGACAGCAAGTTCGATCCGCATAAAGGCTATTACCTCTCCGGCTCGCAGGAAGTGGCGGGGCTGGGCGGCGATTCGCGCTATCTGAAGCATGAGCTCAAGGGCAGCTACTATTATCCGATTTCCAAGAAATGGACGTTCAGCGTGCTGGGCTCATCGGGCTATGTATTTGGCTTCGGCGGCAGGGACGTCCAGATCAACGACCGCTTCTTCCTCGGCGGCGACGATTTGCGCGGCTTCCGCAATGCCGGTGTCGGCCCGCGTGACCTGGCGACCGATGACTCGCTGGGCGGCAATGCCTATTATTCCGGCAGCACCGAGGTTAAATTCCCGCTGGGCCTGCCGGAGGAGATGGGCGTCTCCGGCGCGGTCTTTACCGATGTCGGCTCATTGTGGAGTGTCGATGACAACGGCACCGGCGTCTTCGACAGCAATACGCCACGGGTCTCCGCCGGTTTCGGCGTCATGTGGGCATCGCCGTTCGGCCCGATTCGCGTTGACATTGCCCACGCACTCGCTAAAGAGGATGCCGACCAGACCGAGAATTTACGCTTTAGTTTCGGCACCCGTTTTTAATTCAACTCCTGAAAGGATACCGCTTTATGAAACGCCTATCTTCCCTTGCCCTTATTGCGCTGATCAGCTTCGCCACTCCGGCGGTGGCCGAAGACGTGAAACAATCCATCGCGGTTGTCAACATCCAGCAGATCATGCGCGAAGCGACCGCGGCAAAATCGGTCCGCGAGCAGCTTGAAAGCAAACAAAAATCGTTCCAGGCCGATATCACCAAAAAAGAAGAGGCCCTCCAGAAGGAAGACCAGGAATTAGCGAAAAAACAATCGGTGCTGTCGAAAGAAGCTTTTGCCGAAAAAGCCAAGGCATTCCGCACCAAGGCCACCGAAGTGCAAAAAGAAGTGCAGGCCAAAAAAGCGATGCTGGATAACGGTTTCGAGCGTGCGCTGAACGATATCCAGAAAGCGGTGAATGAAATCATCGCCGAGATGGCCAAGGAAAAAGGCTTCGCCCTCGCCCTGCCGACCTCGCAGGTGCTGTATGCCGACGAGAAAATGGACATCTCGAAAGATGTGCTTGATCGCCTGAATAAAAAACTTCCGAAACTCGACGTGAAGTTTGACGCGAAGTGACATATTTTCTTGGCAGCCCTGCTGCTTAGAAAATTGTCATCCCGGAAACCGGTTTTCACTGCGAGCATCGCGAACAGATTGAAAACCGCGTTATCCGGGATCTCAGGCAACATAACGGGATGATGAGGCCCTTATGGTCGATACACGATTCTTTGACAAAGCCACGCCGTTGCGTCTTAGCGACATTGCCGCAAAGACAGGGTCCGCTTTGTCCGGTGACGACAAGTTGATCGAAAGCCTCGCCCCGCTGGACGCCGCCACCGCCACCGACCTCTCCTTCCTCGACAATCCCAAATATATCGCAAGCTTCACCAAAAGCGCGGCAGGCGCCTGCTTCCTGCGCCAGAAATTCGCCCTGCACGCGCCGGAGGGAATGTCGCTGCTCATCACCGACCAGCCCTATGCCGCCTACGCCACGCTCGCCGCCCACATGTATCCGGCGAAACGCGAAAGCGGCGTGCACCCCACCGCGATTATCGGGGAAAATGTCTCGCTGGGCGAAGGGGTGGCGATCGGCCCCTACTGCGTGATCGGCGACGGAGTCATCATCGGCGACGGTACCCAGATCGGCGCGCACTGCACCATCAGCCACGCCATCATCGGGAAACACTGCCTACTTCATCGCGGCATCCAGATCGGGCAAGACGGATTCGGCTTCGCCCCAACGCCGGGGGGCCTGCTCAAAGTGCCGCAGCTGGGCCGGGTGGTCATCGGCGACCATGTGGAAATCGGCTCGAACAGCTGCATCGACCGTGGCGCCGGGCCGGATACCACCATCGGCAGCGGCAGCAAAATCGATAACCTCGTGCAGATCGGCCATAACGTGCAGATCGGCAACCACTGCGTCATCGTGTCGCAGGTCGGCCTCGCGGGGAGCACCATCGTCGGCGATGGGGCGATGCTCGGCGGGCAGGTCGGCGTTTCCGGCCATCTTTCGATCGGCGCCGGCGCCAAAATCGCAGCGCAATCCGGCATCAGCGCCGACATCCCCCCCGGCGCTACCTATGGCGGCTACCCCGCCATGCCGGTTAGGGATTGGCATCGGCAAACAGTTGCGCTATCAAGGCTGGTGAAGACTCCAATAACCACTGAGGAATGACACTATGACTACCCTGCCCATCTCCGTAGAGCGCATTATGGAAATGATCCCACACCGTTACCCGTTCCTGATGATTGACCGGGTGATTGAGATGGAGCTGGGCGAACAGGCAGTGGCAGTGAAAAATGTCACCATCAATGAGCCGTTCTTCACCGGGCACTTCCCCGGAAAGCCGGTGATGCCGGGCGTGCTCATCATCGAAGCGATGGCGCAAACCTGCGCCGTGCTGGTGGTGGAAACCATGGGCAAGGAAGCCGAAGGCAAGCTGGTGTATTTCATGTCCATCGAGGAGGCGAAATTCCGAAAGCCCGTCGTGCCGGGGGATGCGATGCAGATCCATGTGAACAAGCTGCAAAGCCGCAAGAATGTCTGGAAATTCAAATGCGAAGCCAAGGTGGAAGGCGTGCTGGTCGCCGAAGCCACCGTCTGCGCCATGATCGTGACGTAAGATTATGAAACAATCCACTGTGCAAAGAAACACTGTGCAAGAGGCAACCACACAAGCGATTGAGCGATTTCTCGAAAGCATAGGCCTCCAGCCAGAAACCCCTCCTTACCAGCATTTCAGGGACAATGCCATTTATGCAATAATTACAGCGTTAGGCGTGAAGCCAGCTGGGATCGGCGAGTTGCTATCCGATGATAATGGCAATCCTATTGCCATCCCGGAACCACCACCCACGGCAGCGGTTCAGGAATTTGTAGCCCTGTTTAATCCAGACGAAGGTCAGCCTCACGACACTCTTCTACCTAAGAGCCGCTTGCACTATGGGGATGTAGAAAAAGCCATTTACTGGAATGCTTTGAAAGCAGGCGTCGATATAGAAATAAAAGCAACCCCTGAATCGGCATCCATTGCGGCGCAAAGCATAATAGAAAAGTACCTGCAGGAAACGGGGGTGAAGCCGCACACCGCCGCCTGGAAATATTTTACCAATAACGCCATATATCCCATCACCACCGTACTGCAGGTCAATCCGAACCTGCTACACACACTGCTGGTGCATGGGCGCGGGGTAGAACCGCCAGCATATCCTACCCCCGAAATGACTAATGAATTTAACGAGCATTTTGACCCTGCAATTTCAGATACGCACCACCTGCTTCCAAGCGGAACTTCCTATGCCGATGTTATCGCCGCCGTTTCCTGGTATGCGACAGAAGCGGGCGCCCGCGCAGCAATGAAAAACCTTGGAATCGCGATTACGCCATCCAACACCGCCCGGCAACCATGATCGCCCTCCACCCCACTGCCATCATCGCCCCCACCGCCAGCATCGGCAAGGATGTGGAGATCGGGCCCTATTGCGTCATTGGCGCGCATGTGGCAATCGGCGCGGGCACGAAGCTGCATTCGCATGTCGTCATCGACGGGCATACGCAGATCGGCGAGCGCAACCAGATTTTCCCCTTCGCCTCGCTCGGCTCCGCGCCGCAGGATTTGAAATATAAGGGCGAGCCGTCCGAACTCATCATTGGCGATGACAACGTCATCCGCGAGCAGGTGACGATGAATCCCGGCACCGAGGGCGGCGGCATGAAAACCGTGGTCGGCAGCCATTGCCTGTTCATGATGGCGGCGCATGTGGCGCATGATTGCGTGGTGGGAAACCATGTGATCCTCGCCAACAACGCCACGCTCGCCGGGCATGTCCATGTCGGCGACCATGTGGTGATTGGCGGTCTGGCCGCCGTGCACCAGTTCGTGCGGATCGGCGCGCATGCGATGATCGGCGGGCTTTCCGGCGTCGAGCATGATGTGATTCCGTATGGCTCGGTGATGGGCGAACGCGCCAACCTCGCAGGCCTCAACCTCGTCGGCATGAAACGCCGCGGCTTCGACCGCGACGCCATTAATGCGCTGCGCGCCGTCTATAAACAAATGTTCGAGGATGAAGCGGGCACGCTGGCCGAACGCCTCGCCGAAGTCGGAAAAACCTATGGCAGCATTCCGGAAGTGGCCGACATGATTACCTTCATCAACGAAAAATCCTCGCGCTCGTTATGTGTGCCGAAATCGCAAGCGGCATAAAATGATACTTGATATGAACCACGTACCATGCTATGATCTTATCGTTCGCCTGTAAAGAAACCGAGGGGCTTTGGGAGGGGAAAGCAAGCCGTAAGCTGCCGCACGATGTTCAGGACCGGGCATTTCGTAAACTGCGTCAACTGAATGCGGCGCGCTTGCTGGAGGATTTGAGAGAGCCGCCAAGCAACCATCTCGAAATCCTGAAAGGCAACAGGAAAGGACAGATGAGCATCCGCATCAACAAACAGTGGCGCGTGTGTTTCGTGTGGGAAGGCAGCGATGCAACATACGTGGAAATTGTCGATTACCACTAGGAAAGGTCGATTATGGCTCAATTAAAAAACCCGCATCCGGGCGATATCTTGAAATATGAGTTCCTGGAGGAAATCGGCATGAGCCAGAATGCGCTGGCGGATGCGATCGGCGTGCCGCGCAACCGTATCCACGCGATCGT
The DNA here is from genome assembly GCA_033763575.1 of Alphaproteobacteria bacterium. GTDB lineage: Bacteria > Pseudomonadota > Alphaproteobacteria > Rickettsiales > SXRF01 > JANRKF01. The sequence goes on from JANRKF010000022.1 coordinate 44,510, forward strand.
CAAAGGTGCGCGTGATATCACCGCCGATACGGACCTGCGCCTGGCAAAGTTTTTCCGCCTGTCGGAAGGTTATTTCCTGCGCCTGCAAAATGCGTTCGATACGCTGGAGGCAAAACGAAAAATTGCACCGCAAGTCTCAAAGATTCGCCCTTATTCACCTGAGGAATACAGGCCAAATGCCTAGCGTAACCATAAAAAAACTCGGCATCATCGCCGGTGGCGGCCGCATGCCGGCGCTGCTGGTCGAATCCTGCCGGGCGTCCGGACGGAATTTTTTCGTGCTGGCGCTCGAAGACCATACCGACATGGTGCTGGGCGACATTCCCCATAAAATCGTGCGGCTCGGCGCCATCGGCGAGGCGCTGCGCACCCTGAAAAAAGAAAAGGTCGAGGAGGTGATTTTAGCCGGGCATGTCGGCAGGCCGACCCTTGCTTCCTTGCGGCCCGATATGACCGCGACCCTCTGGCTGGCCAAGCTCGGCAGCGGTATTTTCAGCGGCGACGATGCGCTGCTTTCCGCCATCGTCACCATCATGGAGGAGGAAAATTTCCACGTCGTCGGCATGCAGGAGGTGCTCGCCCATCTCCTCACCCCGGAAGGCACGCTCGGCAAACACAAGCCGGGCAAAAAACAAATGGAAGATATCGCACGCGGCATGCAGGTGGTCAAAACGCTCGGCGACCTCGATATCGGGCAGGCGGCGATTGTTGAAAACGGGTATGTGCTGGGCGTGGAAGCCGCCGAGGGCACCGAGGCGCTGGTCGCCCGCTGCGGCGCCCTGCCCCAGCATGAACAAGGAAACGGCGTGCTGGTGAAAGCCAAAAAACCGAAACAGGATATTCGCGCCGATTTACCCACCATCGGCACCGATACGGTCGAGCAGGCCCATGCGGCTGGCCTTGCCGGCATTGCGGTCGAAGCCGGTGGCAGCATCATCCTCGACCTTGCGGATGTGATCGCGCTCGCCGACCGCTATAAACTTTTCATCCTCGGCGCCCGCCATGCCGACGAATAACGCACCGACCCTCATCTACCTGATCGCGGGTGAACCGTCCGGCGATTTGCTGGGCGCGCATTTGATGCGGGCGCTGAAGGCCGCGTCGAAGGACAAACCCATCATGTTTTTCGGCATCGGCGGCGATCTGATGGCGAAGGAAGGCCTCCGCAGCCTCTTTCCCTACCACGATCTCGCGGTGATGGGATTTGCCGAGCTGCTGCCGCATGCAATGAAGCTGCTCGCCCGCATCGACCAGACGGTGGAGGATATACGCCGCAAGGAACCGCACGCCGTCATCACCATCGATTCACCGGGATTCTGCAAACGCGTGGTGAAAAAACTGCGCAAGGAAAAATTCGAAACGCGCTTCATCCACTACGTCGCACCAAGCGTCTGGGCATGGAAACCGGAGCGCGCCAGAAGCTTCGCCCAGCTCTTCGATCACCTGCTGGCGCTGCTGCCGTTCGAGCCGCCTTATTTTGAAAAAGAAGGGCTCGGCACCACCTTTGTCGGCCATCCGGTGGTCGCGGAAACCAAAACCGGCGATGGCAGCGCCTTCCGCGCCCGCTATGAACTGGCGCCGGACACAGTGCTGTTCGCCGTGCTGCCCGGCAGCCGCGCCGGAGAGATCCGCCGCCACCTGCCGATTTTCGCACGCGCTATCACATTGCTAAGCGAAGCCTATCCCAGGCTTGCGATTTTCATTCCGGTTCCGAAACATTTATTGCCGATGGTCAAACCCTATTTCGATGATTGCCCGTTTCGTGCGATTGTCAGCGCCAAGCCGGAAGATAAGCTGGACGGCATTGCCGCGAGCAACGCCGCCATCGTCAAATCCGGCACGGTGAGCCTGGAAGTGGCGAAGTCCCATGTGCCGATGGTGATCGCCTATCGCGTAAGCATCCTCAGCGCGCTCATTTTCAAACGGCTGCGGCTGATAAAACTGGTGACGCTGGTGAATATCCTGCTCGAACGCGAAGCTATCCCTGAGCTGCTGCAAGATGATTGCAACCCGCTGCTCATCGCCACCGCAGCGGCGCAACTTCTGCAAAATCCGGCAATGGCAGAAGCACAAAAAGCCGCCATCGACCAGGCCTTCGCCATGCTTGCTCCGAAACAATCACTGCCCAGCGACATCGCCGCCCGCGCCGTGCTGGGACAGCTGGGACAGATAGATAACTAAAATTATAAATAAATCATTCCGCGCCTACTAAAAAAAGGTAGCCTGCTTGCCACAATATGCTATGCAATTGGTGGTATCAGGGTGGGGAATAAAGTGTGAAAGACACTAGCCGTAGTATAGACTGGAAATCGGTTGCCGTGCCTGCGACGCGTCCGTCGCACGCGGAGATACTGCTGCAGCGCTCCAGCCTCCACTCCATCCCGATGAATTATTTCGGCTTCCGGCCCAGCCCCGCGCTGCACCGACCGCTGGCCGTTTACCAGCAACCATCCCCTGCCGCGCATAGCGGCCCGTCTTTCGAGGAATTCGTCGCCTTTGAAGAGATGATGTCGATGGTCGAAGACCAGGCACCAACGCCCGCACCTGCTGTAGCCCCCACACATAAACTCACGTCCTTCTCCGCGCTGACACGTCGCGTCCTGACGGCGAGCGTTATATCGTTCGGAGGGTTTTTTAGCGTCAACGCCCATGCCAGCTGTATTTTCTGCACCACAGATGCCGCGCAACAACAACAAAGCTGCAACACGATTCAAGACGGAAACTCAGCGTGGGCATACAGCAATCTGAGTTGTAGCCTGGGTCTTTATCAGGAATATACCTGCACCGCCGGGGTAATGTCCCCTGCCAGTTCTGCCTTTAGCGAATGCGTGCCCGATCCCGATCCCGTTTGCGCCTGGGGTGGAACCTATCCTGCGTGCAACCCGGAACCTACTCCTGATCCTACTCCTGATCCTACTCCCGATCCCACTCCCGATCCTGCTCCAGACCCAACCCCTGATCCAACTCCCGATCCTACTCCAGACCCAACTCCTGATCCTACTCCCGATCCCACGCCGTCTCCAACCCCAAGCCCATGCGGCGGCGCTCCGCTCAATTGCGAGGCGGCGTGCGAAGCCTCGAACCCAACGCTCTACCTGACCTGCGGCGCGCAATGCATCGCGGCTTGCAATGAAACCTGCAGCCCAAGCTATGCGAGCTGCCCGAATCCGGAGCCAACCCCAGATCCTACTCCGGATCCCGCACCATCGCCCGCGCCATCTCCATCGCCCGCGCCAGCGCCTTCTCCAGCACCGTCCCCCTCCCCATCTCCGGCGGTCTATCCATGCGATTAATAGAGCCGCGGCGGACAATTCAGGGAATAAAGTCGAAGCGGCGATATTCTGCAAATAACTTTACCATTGTCATCAAGTTGAAACAATCTTGCGCTACAATGGGAAACTGGATAGTGTGCATGGCGTCATGATGACGGGGCGGTCGCGGCTTAAATAAGGGAACCCAGCGTGGAAGCTAAAGCTATAAAGCAACACGATAAAAAGATGCGCAAAGCCACGCGGATGTCGCGCTGGTCGGCACTTTTATTCGGGTCCTGCCTGTCATCCTTATATGCCCACTCGTCCGACGCCGCCGAATATTCCTACCTCGCGCTTCCCATCCCCACCTTCAATCCCGACCAGCTTTCCACCCAGCAAAGCGCCCTCAACCAGCTCGATATAGGGGAGATCGTCGAGCGGTTTTTCTCCGGGGCACATTTTGTGTCGGATGCCCAGGCGCAAGTTACACTCGATCCCGTCGTCTGCGCTTACGGCAGAGGGCCTTCCGGTGATTGTAACCCCGCACCCGAACCCGAACCAGCACCCGACCCCAATATCGCCTGCGCCTATGGCACCAATGCGTCAGGAGACTGTAACCCTGAACCTGCACCCGATCCAGATATTTGCCCCCCGGGTTATTCCATGGGGCCTCCCCCCACCGGAATGACTTGCGTGGAAGCATCAAGCACCAATGGCGGTTTCACATGCTATAGTGGCTGCGTTCCGGGCCCCGCACCCTCTCCCGATATTTGCCCCCCGGGTTATTCCACCTCTCCACCCCCCAATCAAACATGTCCAACCCCAATCTTTAGCAATGGCTGGTTATGCTACGGCGGCTGCACTCCCATCGCTCCCGCCCCCGATCCGAATGCCTGCCCGCCCGATTCCCCGGGCAGGCTGACGAACGGCAATTGCTGCCCGGCGGGTGATGAAATATGGCAAGATAAATGCAAAACCCCATGCCCATCCGATTCCCCGGGAAGGCTGACGAACGGTAATTGCTGCCCGGCGGGTGACGAAATATGGCAAGATAAATGCAAAACCCCATGCGACCCCGGTTCTCCGGGAAGGCTGACGAACGGTAATTGCTGCCCGGCGGGTGATGAAATATGGAATGATACCTGCAAAACTCCTACTCCTAGCTACACTCCGACCTCGACCTACACTCCGACCTCGACCTATACTCCGACCTCGACCTATACTCCGACCTCGACCTATACTCCGACCTCGACCTACACTCCGACCTCGACCTACACTCCGACCTCGACCTACACTCCGACCTCGACCTACACTCCGACCTCGACCTACACTCCGACCTCGACCTAC
>JANRKF010000023.1:0-8766 GCA_033763575.1 Alphaproteobacteria bacterium
CTTACAGAACGCGCCGTTTAAAGCCATTGCCACGCATCAGGCGCAGGAAAAATTGGCGAAGGAAACGGCGGAGCAATTACAGCATCCCAAAAAAATCGGCAAATATTTAAGTGTGAATGAAATCGCCTGTTCGGATATTCCCGAAGACGCGGCGGAAAAAATTGCCGCAGAGTTACTGGCCTTTTTCCATGACCGCCTGAAGGTGCAGTTGAAAGATTCGGGTATCCGCCATGATGTCATCAACGCCGTGGTGGCGAATAATGACGATGATCTGGTGCGCATCGTGGCCCGTGCTAAGGCACTGCAAGCGTTCCTTGCCACCGATGATGGGGCAAACCTGCTGGCCGGATATAAGCGTGCGGCGAATATTCTTTCGATCGAAGAAAAGAAAGATAAGGCGAGCTATGACCAGCCCGTGGATCATATGCTGCTTGACGTGAAACAGGAAGAAGAGGGGGCGCTTGCAAACGCACTCGTGCAGGCCGATGCCTCGCTTAAAGCGGATATGGAAAAAGAAGTGTATGCCGAAGCGATGCGCGCCCTTTCCAGGCTGCGGGCGCCGGTGGATAGTTTCTTTGACAAGGTGATGGTGAATGTGCCTGAAAAAGAGGTGCGGACGAATCGCCTGCGCCTGCTTTCCAACATCCGCCAGACCATCCATACGGTGGCCGATTTTGGCAAAATTGAAGGCTGATCGCTCGAAAACCCGCGCTGGAAGTGGGTTTAATCCTTTCCCACCAAGGGTTTGTACGATTTTTTAAAATATTTGCATTTACCCCCTTCCGTGACTTATAACTTCGGGCCTATCCTAGTAATTGAGAGATTGGCGCCGGAGATCAGTAATGAGCAAAACAAACGCACAGGTAAAAACAGAAATGTCCTATAAACTCGTCTATAGTTTTGGTGATGGCAGTGCCGAAGGCAAGGGCAGCATGCGCGACACGCTGGGCGGCAAAGGTGCCAACCTGGCAGAGATGTGCTCGCTTGGTTTGCCGGTGCCTCCGGGTTTTACCATCATCACCGATATGTGCGTGAGCTATTACAAAAACGGCAAAAAAATCGATGATGCGCTCAAGGACCAGGTGGCCGAAGCGCTCGCCAAGGTCGAAAAAACCGTGGGCGCGAAACTGGGCGATGACAAAGATCCGCTCTTGCTTTCCGTGCGTTCCGGTGCGCGTGCTTCCATGCCCGGCATGATGGATACGGTGCTGAATCTCGGCCTGAACGATACGACGGTCAAAGCGCTCGCCGCCAAGACCGGCAATGAACGATTCGCCTATGATTCCTACCGCCGTTTTATCCAGATGTATTCGGACGTGGTGCTCGAAGTCGACCATTACCATTTCGAGGAAATGCTCGAAGAAATGAAGCGCGACCGCGACATTGAACTCGACACCCAGCTTTCCGCCGAGGATTTAAAAAAGCTGGTGGTGATGTATAAGGAACGCGTGCAGGCCGAACTGGGGAAACCCTTCCCGGATGATGTGCAGGAACAATTATGGGGTGCGATCCTCGCCGTTTTTAATAGCTGGATGAACCCGCGTGCCTGCACCTATCGCAAGCTGCATGATATTCCGGAATCGTGGGGAACGGCGGTCACTGTGCAGTCCATGGTGTTCGGCAATATGGGTGATGACTGCGCGACCGGCGTGGCGTTTACCCGCAACCCCAGCACCGGCGAGCATAAATATTACGGCGAGTTCCTTGTGAATGCGCAGGGTGAAGATGTGGTCGCGGGCATCCGCACACCGCAGCCGATGGATGAAATGGGCGCGGTGATGCCGGTGGTATATAAACAGCTCACCGATGTATTCGATAAGCTGGAAGCGCATTACCGCGATATGCAGGATATTGAGTTCACCATCCAGTCCGGCAAATTATGGATGCTGCAAACCAGGAATGGCAAGCGCACGGCGGCGGCGGCGATCAAAATCGCGGTCGATATGGTCGCGGAAAAACGCATCACCAAAGAAGAGGCGTTAAAGCGTATCGATCCGCTCTCGCTTGATCAGTTGCTGCATCCGACGCTGGATCCGAAAGCCAAGAAAACCGTCCTCACTACCGGCCTTCCGGCATCGCCCGGTGCGGCTTCGGGCAAGGTGGTGTTCACCGCCGAGGATGCCGAGGCGATGGCGCTTAACCATAAGGAAAAAGTGATCCTGGTGCGTATTGAAACCAGCCCGGAAGATATTCACGGCATGCATGCGGCGCAGGGTATCCTCACCGCACGCGGCGGCATGACCAGCCACGCGGCGGTAGTCGCACGCGGCATGGGCAAGCCCTGCGTATCGGGCGCGGGCAGCCTCGCCATCGATTACGCCAAAAAAGAATTAAAGGCGATGGGCCACGTCATCAGGGAAGGCGACATCATCACCATCAATGGCGGCACCGGCGAAGTGATGCTGGGCGAGATACCGACCGTGCAGCCGCAGCTCTCCGGCGATTTCGAAACGCTGATGGGCTGGGCCGATAGCGTGCGGAAACTCAAAGTGCGCACCAACGCCGAGACCCCGCTCGATGCGTCGGTTGCGCGTAAATTCGGCGCGGAAGGCATCGGCCTTTGCCGCACCGAGCATATGTTTTTCGATAGCGAACGCATCACCGCCATGCGCGAGATGATCGTGGCGTCGGCGGTGGAAGGCCGCAAAGCCGCGCTCGCCAAATTACTGCCGATGCAGCGCAATGATTTTGTGCAGCTCTTTTCCATCATGAAGGGCCTGCCGGTGACGATTCGTTTGCTCGATCCGCCGCTGCATGAATTCCTGCCGCACACGGAAGAAGATATCGCGCAGGTGGCCAAAGCCGCCGGAGTGAGCGTCGAGTCCGTTCGCCACCGCGCCCATGAGCTGAAAGAACAAAACCCGATGCTCGGCCATCGCGGCTGCCGCCTCGGCATCACCTATCCGGAGATTTACGAGATGCAGGCCCGCGCTATTTTTGAAGCCGCCGTCGAAGTGAATGACGGGGTGATCCCGGAAATCATGATTCCGCTGGTCATGATGCAAAAAGAATTCACCATTCTGAAAGCGCTCATCGACCAGACGGCGAGTGCGGTGATGAAAGAAAAAAACGTGAAGATCGACTATCTGGTCGGCACCATGATTGAGCTGCCGAGGGCGGCGCTCCGTGCCGGTGAGATTGCCGGGGAAGCCGAGTTTTTCAGCTTCGGCACCAATGATCTGACCCAGACGACGCTCGGCATTTCCCGCGACGATTCGGCCAATTTCATCGAAATCTACAAGCAAAAAGGCATTGTGGAGCAGGATCCGTTCGTGACCCTCGACCAGTCGGGCGTGGGCGAGCTCATCGGGCTTGCGGTCGAGCGCGGGCGCAAAACCCGCAAAGATTTAAAACTCGGCATTTGCGGCGAGCATGGCGGCGATCCGGCTTCGATCAAATTCTGCCAGGGCGCGGGCCTGGATTATGTGAGCTGCTCGCCCTATCGCGTTCCGGTGGCGCGTCTTGCGGCGGCGCAGGCGGCGTTAAAATAATATGTCATTTCCGCGAAGGCGGGGATTTATTGTTGTCTATCGAAAATAATAAAGGGGAGATTATATTATGCCTGCACTGTCAGAATTGGTGATGAAAATTAAAAGCAAATTTCTTGATGTGAATTCCGTTGGAATTGGTTTAGCGCGTTTCGCAGACAAAGGTGTTCTGGCCTTGACCTTCGATACACCGGAGACTGCAACAAGTTTTGTTCAGGCGCTGCGAGCAGAAAAGCAAGTGGTTGCAGTTCAGCTATGTGAGATGGAGGGCAATTACCCAAAAATTGGGGGCAATGGTAAGCCCATATTAAACTCTTCGGTGGCCATCGGGGGGGTATGACGGTGGGGCAAGCGGAAGCCTTGTTAGGAATTAAGTTTGGTCACGGTGAGAAGGGAAGCCATCTGATTTAATCAATACTTCTTGACCGATCCTCGGAAGCGCCCGCTGGTTAAGCTTTTGACGATTGTAACAATCTGTCATAATCTGTGATTTGAACGGTGCGGCGTTTCTGCCTAGATTCTTGGTATGAGACTGCAAACAACCCTTCGACATATTGCGACCCTTTCCGGCATCGGCCTGCATTCCGGCAGCACCGTTTCGATGCGCCTCCTGCCTGGTGCGGCGGATAGCGGCATCGTGTTTCGCCGCATGGATGTCGAGCCGCTGCGTTCGATGATTGCGGCGCGTTATGATGCGGTGTGCGATACGCGCCTTGGCACCACGATTTGCAACGCGCATGGCGTCTCCGTTTCCACCATTGAGCATCTGATGGCGGCGCTCTGGGGTGCAGGGTTAGATAACGTGCTGATTGAGCTGGACGCGCCGGAAGTACCGATTATGGATGGCAGCTCGGCGCCGTTTGTTGAATTGCTGGAGCATGCCGGTGTCACCCGTCTTGCGGCGCCGAAACGCATTCTGCGCGTGCTGAAAGCCGTTGAGGTGCGCGATGGCGAGAGTTTTGCGCGTATCGCCCCGAACCGCGAAGGCGATGAGGGCATGGCGCTTTCGATCGCGGTGGAATATGACAATGCGGTCATCGGCCGCCAGTCGGCGTTTTATGATTTCCGCGAGTCAACATTCGCCGAAGAATTATCGCGTGCCCGCACGTTCGGTTTCGCGCATGAAGTGGAAGCCTTGCAGAAAGCCGGTCTGGCACTTGGCGGCTCGCTGGAAAACGCTATCGTTGTTGGCGAAGAAAGCGTGCTAAACGCCGAAGGCCTGCGCTTTGACGACGAATTCGTGCGTCACAAGGCGCTTGATTGCGTCGGCGACCTGTTCCTGGCGGGCCTGCGTATCGATGGCGCGCTCACCTTCGTCCGCCCCGGCCATGGCATCAACAACAAGCTCGTGCGCGCCCTGATGGCGGATGAGTCGGCCTATGAGATTGTGGCAAGCGAGGCGCTTCCGGTCGCTGCCGCCTCCGTTGCCCGGTACAATAATCTGTTGAGCCTTTAGCCCGTCCTGATATACAGGAGGCATGAAGAACACCCTCCGGTTCCTGCCCGTTTTATTCCTGCTTGCCGCCTGCTCCGGCGACGACGAATCCGACGACGCGACCACGCCGCAAAAATCGGCGGAGACGCTTTATAATGAAGCGCGTACGATGGTGGATGAAGGCGATGTCAAGGAATCCATCAAAGCGTTTGAGGACGTCGAGCGGCAATATCCGGCATCGAAGCTCGCCACCGATGCACAGGTGATGGCCGCCTATTCCGCCTATAAAGTGGAGGATTACGATCAGGCGGTGGCGACGCTCGAACGTTTCGTAAAACTATATCCCACCGATGAATCCACGCCCTATGCCTATTACCTGATTGCGCTGTGCTATTACGAGCAGATTTCCGATGTCGCGCGCGACCAGAAGATTACGCAGCAGGCGATGCAGGCGCTGCGCGATGTGGTGCGCCGTTTCCCGGGAACGGAGTATGAGCGCGATGCCAAGATCAAGCTCGATCTCACCGAAGACCATCTGGCAGGCAAGGAGATGCAGGTCGGGCGCTATTATTTAAAGCGCGGCGATACGCTCGCGGCGATCAACCGCTTCCGCTATGTGGTGGAAAATTACCAGACCACCAGCCATGTGCCGGAGGCGCTGCACCGCCTGGTTGAGACCTATCTGGCGCTGGGGGTCAAAGACGAGGCGCAGCGTTACGCCGCGGTGCTCGGGGCGAATTTCCCCGACAGTATCTGGTATCGCGATTCCTATAAAATGATGACCGGATCGTTGCCGGAGACCGCACAAAAAGAGGAGGAGTCATCCTCGTGGCTGCCATTTTAACGTATGCTCACGCATCTTTCCATTGCTGACATCGTCCTGATTGAAAAGGCGGAGCTTGCCTTTGAGAGTGGGTTATGCGTGCTTTCAGGCGAGACCGGTGCGGGTAAATCCATCCTGCTCGATGCGCTGGGCCTGGTGCTCGGAGGCCGTGCCGACAGCGCGCTCATCCGCCGCGGGCAGTCGCAAGGGCATGTGGCGGCCGAGTTTGATATTAGCGGGCATCTGGCGCTGGCCGATATGCTTGCGGAGCTAGAAATCGAGGTGAGCGATACACTGCTTATTCGTCGCAGCCTCACCGCCGACGGGAAAAGCCGCGCTATCGTCAACGATGCGCCGGTGACGGTTGCAGCGCTGAAACGCATCGGCGAAATGCTGGTGGAAATTCATGGCCAGCATGACCAGCGTACGCTGCAGGATACGATTTTGCACAGAAGCCTGCTGGACGAATATGGCAAACTGTTGCCTACGCGGAAAAAAGTGGCTGGTCACTATCACGCGTGGAAAACAGCGCTGGATGCGCTTTCTGCGCTTCTTGCCGAAATAGAAAAAGCCGAGCGTGAGCGTGATTATTTACAGCATATGCATAAAGAACTTGCAGCGCTTTCGCCACAAGCAGGCGAAGAAGAAAACCTCACCGATGCGCGCATCAAAATGATGAGCAGCGAAAAATTATTCGAAGTGCTGAACGAAGCGATTGGCATTTTAAACGGCAAAGATGCGTTGGGTGCGTTGCGTTCCGCGCAAAAGACCCTGGTGCGTTCGCCGCTCACCTCCGGTTATTCTGCGGTGATTGAAGGGTTGGAAAAAGCGGCGATTGAAGCGGAAGAAGCGCTCTATGCGCTCGAAAAAATCGGCGAGGAATCCACTTTCAATCCGGAAAAATTGGAGCAGGTCGAAGAGCGCTTATTCGCACTGAAAGCCGCAGGCCGTAAATATAACGTGCCAGTGGAGGAACTCGCCGGGTTACGTGCGCAGGTGGAAGGAAAGCTCGATTTACTCGGTCAGCAAAATCGTGAATCCTCGAAGCTGGAGCGTCAGGTGAAAGAGGCGGAGGCAGCCTTTGTTTCGGTGGCAACGGAGCTTTCCGTTGCGCGCAAAAAGGCCGCCGCAAAATTGGAAAAAGCGATTGCTTCCGAGCTCGCGCCGCTGAAAATGGAAGGCACGCATTTCCGTGTTTCGATCGAGCAGCAACCCGCGCAAAACTGGTCGGAAGCGGGCATCGACGCCGTGGCGTTTGAGTGTGCCACCAACGTGAGCAAAGGCGCAAAAGACATTGCCTATGCCTCACTCGCAAAAATCGCGTCGGGGGGCGAATTATCACGTTTCATGCTGGCGCTGAAAGTAGCGCTTTCCTCTGTGCGCTCCACACCGACGATTATTTTTGATGAGATTGATACCGGCACTGGCGGCGCGGTGGCGGACGCCATCGGCAAGCGGCTGGCAGTGCTCGGTGAATCGGCGCAGGTGCTGGTCGTTACCCACTTGCCGCAAGTCGCCGCACGTGGGCAACAACATTTGTTGGTGGCCAAACAAACGAAAGCAGGCAAGGTCATCACCAGCGTCGAAAACCTCTCGCGTAAGGCCCGCGAGGAAGAGCTGGCGCGGATGCTAGCCGGCGCGAAGATCACCGATGAAGCGCGCAAAGCCGCCAAAAAACTGATGGAAGAAGCGGCATGAGTGATTTATTCGCATTAGACGAGGCGAAGCGCCGCCACGCTGAACTCGCTGCCCAAATTGAAAAACATAACAGGCTCTATTATCAAAAAGATGCACCAATCATTTCGGATGCGGAATATGATAAACTCTTCCGCGAGCTGGAAAAATTAGAGCAAGATTTCCCCCTGCTGCAAAGCAAAGAAAGCCCCACCCAGAAAGTGGGCGCCGCACCGCTCGCCAAATTCGCCAAAGTAAAACACAAAGTGCCGATGCTCTCGCTGAACAACGCTTTTTCTGAGGAAGAGGTGCGGGAGTGGGATGCAAGGAATAAGAAGTTCTTAGGTTTATCTGCAGATGAGCAAATTGATTATGTGGGCGAACAGAAAATTGATGGTGTGTCATTTTCAGCGCGTTATGAGGATGGAAAACTTGTGCTTGGTCTTACACGTGGGGATGGAGAAATAGGGGAGGTCATTACTGATAATTTAAAAGAAGTGCGCGGATTGCCCCAACAGCTTAATGAGAACAAACCACCAAAGATATTGGAAGTTCGGGGTGAGGTGTACATGACTCACCAAGCGTTTTCGGAATTAAACGAACAAAGACAAAAAGATGGAGAGGCGCTATTTGCTAACCCTCGTAATGCAGCCGCTGGCTCGCTGAGGCAATTAGATTCGTCAATAACAGCTGAGCGTAAGCTTAATTATTTTGTCTATGGATGGGGTGAAATTAGTGATGATATTGTAATGGCAAACAGTCATTACGAATTTATGCTTCGGCTAGAGAGGGCTGGATTTCACATAATGACACAGGATGACAGTGGTGCCTTATCCTTGTCCGTTTACCTCTATCATGCATTTAAGCGTTATAACAAGACCTTGGCAGAACGACATCTTCTTCCATATGACATTGACGGCATGGTCTATAAAGTTGATAATCTCGAATACCAGAAAAAACTCGGCTTCGTAGGCCGTGCGCCGAGATGGGCGCTGGCGCATAAATTTCCGGCGGAGCAGGCGATCACCATTGTTGAGGGAATTGACATTCAGGTGGGGCGCACCGGTGCGCTGACGCCTGTTGCGCGGCTAAAACCGATTACGGTCGGTGGCGTGGTGGTGAGTAATGCGACGCTGCATAACGAGGATGAAATCGCCCGCAAAGACATTCGCGTTGGCGATACGGTGGTGGTGCAGCGGGCGGGGGATGTGATTCCGCAGGTGGTGGAAAGCAAATCTCATGCTGAGAATTCTGTACCTTATAGCTTCCCAACTCACTGCCCAGTGTGTGGAAGTTTGGCGGTGCGCGAGGAGGGCGAGGTGGCGCGGCGCTGCACGGGCGGCTTA
>JANRKF010000024.1:0-158335 GCA_033763575.1 Alphaproteobacteria bacterium
AAATGGCGGATCGGGCGAGATTCGAACTCGCGATAGAGTCTCCCCTATACACACTTTCCAGGCGTGCGCCTTAGACCACTCGGCCACCGATCCACACTATCACCACTGCTTTTCAGCGAGTGGTCTATACTACTTCTGCTCAAGCGCCGCAAGGCTGGCACTCGGCCACCGATCCACACTATCCGCATTCTATACGGACACAAACAAAGCCTATCCGCTGAGAAATGGTCGGGTGATAAAATTTCGAACCTACGACCCTCTGATCCCAAAGAATATAATCTCAAATAATTGCTCTTACAACAGAATTGCATATGCGACTTGTAAAGTAGCAAGGTCAGCATCTTAGCACAAGGTGTAATGACGTTTATAACCGGGGTGTCACATCCCGTCACACATACTCCCATTATTATTTCGTTATTAAAATGACGGTTGGACACTCCATTTGAGAAATTGGAGTTTAATAAGACTATTATGACAAAAATCAAACTAACTAAACAGGTTATCGAAAGCATCCCTTTTCGTGAAGGCTTCTGCTGCCATACCTAAAGGAAGTTCTGTAGAAGTAAGATATTTATCTAGGAGAGAATTTGAGAATTATTTATTAGATAAAGAAATCCTACAGAAATTCTCAATAGAAAATAATATAGAATTCGATGAATCAAAATATGATGAAATAGTCAAAAGTATTGTTGACGATGATGTAAAGGAAATGGCGCCGTTAATTTTTAAGAATGCTTTGGGAATAGCTTACAGCAAAAAAATCTTTCTTGAATTAGCACAAATAATTGCTGATACCGCTGTATATGCACAATTAAGAAAAGAAATTTTTGATCCAATAAAATAAAGAAGTGAAAATGTTCTGGATTCTTCTGTTTAGGCTTAAAAGCTTAAATAGGGCATTTAGGCTGGGGCTATTTCGAGGCGCGCTTATATTGATCATTTTGGGGCTGAAATGGAGGATATGGTATCCCCGAGGTATCCCCGGAGGGGAGAGACAATAGCGTCCGTCGCGTAACCGATTGAAAGTAATGGTCGGAAGTAGTTGATATACTTCGAACCAGTCATTATGAGGAAATCACCAAGATGGCAAGCTATTTACCAGCCTTTGCAATGGCGGCCTAAGTTTGCGTGTTAATCTGTCATCGGATTCGAACCCACGACACTGCATAAACAAAAGTGACCACACCACGCCTGTGGATAACCATTCACTAACCAATTGATATTTCATTAAGCACCCCACAATTAGCGTTTGATGAAAAGCCAGAAATACTATATATTGTAGGCTGCATATGTAGTGCTGCTAAACAACTAGGGAGCTTTTGTATGGTTAATGTGTCGAAAAATGTAATGAAAAGGTTGTCCGATGATGAAACGGCAGAGGGTATGCGCTCACACGCGTAGTTGACCATACAGATGAGATAAATGCGGTATAAACATGACGATGAATGTTTGTTATAGCGTTATCAACTAAGTACACAATTGTACAAACGTACTAAGTCGCCATTCTCAGCAACACAAAGTCATCCTCAATACTCTTGAAATCTCTATCAGTTCACCCGTTCTAAACACATGGCTATGCCCATACCACCGCCTATACAAAGTGTAGCCAGAGCTTTCTTAGACTCTTGGCGTTTCATTTCATATAAAAGAGTTGTGAGAACTCGCGCCCCAGATGCTCCAAAAGGATGTCCGAGTGCAATAGCACCGCCATTAAGATTTACCCTGCTCAAATCCCATTTCATCATACGATTGACATAAATTGCTTGTGACGCAAATGCTTCATTGGCTTCAATTAAATCCACGTCCTCTACATTCCATCCCGCCTTAGCCAATGCCTTCTGGCTAGCGGGTACTGGTCCTGTGCCCATGAGAGAAGGATTTACACCTGTTTCCGCCCAAGATTTTATTTCTGCCATAGGCTCTAATCCACGTTTCTCAGCTTCGGGACGCGTCATTAGCATGACAGCTGCCGCCCCATCACCAATGCCAGAAGAATTTCCTGCAGTAATCGTGCTATCTCTAAACAACGCTGGTTTTAGTATAGATAACTGCTCTTTAGTCACGCCGCATCGTGGGAATTCATCGCGATCAATCACACTATTAGAGCCATTGTTTCCGATGGATATGGAAACCACCTCATCAATGAACTTTCCTGCCTTGTGCGCCTCTTCACATTTATTGTAAGAAATAGCAGAAAACGCATCCTGTTCTTCTCGCGATATACCAAACTTTCTTGCAATGTTTTCTGCAGTAGCAACTACGTGGATATTATAGAAGGGATCAATTAGTGCATCATGCAATATAGTGTCTACAAACTTGGCTTCTCCATTTTTTGAGGAATCACGCATCGGAAAGGCATGAGGAGATCGAGTCATGTTTTCCTGCCCACCTGCAATAACAATTTCTGAATCGCCACTCTTAATCGCTTGATATCCTAGACAAATCGAACGGAGTCCAGAGCCACACAATTGATTTATTCCATACGCAGGAACTTCCTCGGGCAGTCCAGCACCTAAAGCAGCCTGCCTCGCTGGGTTAGGGCCTGTATTCGCCGTCATAATTTGACCAAGAATTACTTCTGAAATTTCATGTCCTTTTATACCCGTTCTATGCAGAAGCTCTGTTATCACTGCCTCGCCCAGCTTATGAGCGGCTATTTCTTTAAAAACGCCATTGAATGCACCGACTGGAGTCCGAACCGCATTTACTATAACAATTGCTTTATTTCTCATATAGCCTATCTATGCTAAATAATTTCTAATCTGAGGTGATCTACAAATAAATGCCTACTCAAACACATATAAGCGATTGGATAATTGAAGCTGGGAGATTCTATCGCTGGATAGATGTGCTTGCTGAGAACGATAATGTGCAAGAAAATTCTTCCATGTATCCCACACCATTACTTATTGATGATTGCTTGTCTGGTTTGCTGACTTTTTATTAGAAGCAAGTTTTGTGTCCACACATTTATCATGTCCGTTAAGCGTACACGCTAAAGCCCGTTGTCTGTCTTTGGACAAAGAAGAGAATTTACTCAAAAATTCTAATGCGTAATACGATGATTCAGACAACATTTCTTTCGTTACAAAATCCGGTGCTGCTTTTATTTGTGGATCCTCGATTAGAATGATCGCCTGCTGGATGGTATTAGCAATGTGTTTTAGACCTTCGCGCTTAGCTTCCTGATTAAGGTAATAAAGGCATAATATAAAATTCCTAATTTTCTCGTCACCATCATTCTCAGGGTGGAGTGATTTTTTATTGCTACGCTGCTTCATGTGTTTGGGTCTTTCCTTTTTCTTTGCCAAAGTCATTGTGTCCAAAATAGAGCACATCTTCGTAAATTCCCGTTGTACGACGCACATTATCAAGCACCGCTTGTGATACAGGTAATCCACCAGCTCTCACACGATCTCCATTAGGCAGCTTTGTTACATCCCCATACCATTCTGGATCCCAACCTGAGTTAACATATACACCGCGCCAATATGCTGGCAGCATGACGCCGATTATTCTTGTAATATTTCTTTTGATGGCAAATTCTAAGTAGCCTAATGCGAGTTCATGAATAATCCGCTTGCGCGTTTCTGGAGGCAAGGTTTTATCAACACATAACCTGCTACCCTCCCAAACTGTTGGGTCACTTGTGGGTAGCGTCCACTGCGTAACGAGATCAGAAAATGCTTCAAGGAGCATGTAGGGGCGATCGGTCGGATAAAGCCGCGCACACCCGCGCACTACATCCTGCTCATCTCTCCATGTAAAATAAGTGGTGGCTGGGTTATCGTATGTATCATACTCCAGCTCTTCCCAGTATGGAACATCCCAGGATTGGCGCTCTATGTTGCTTCTATATCGCAAACGGAACTGAGAAGCCAAAACATTGCTTGGAAATAAGTGGCAGGTTCTAATGTTGAAGCAGTCAATCATTTGAAATCCAGATTGCGTTAAAAGACAAGGCAATCAGATGCACAAAATTGACAGGATTGACTACCTACCTAACTGGGTAGGGTATGAAAATGACGGATGTTGGAAGGATTGATTAATCCCATGTATATGGCTTTAACGACCGCCTGTATACGATCTGAAACATCAAGTTTTCGGTAGATGTTTTTTAGATGAAATTTTACAGAGCTATCTGATACGCTGAGAATAGAGGCAATTGTTGATACGCTTTTTCCTTCTGCACTCCACATCAGAATCTCGCGCTCTCTTGGTGTTAGGACAACGTACTGAGGTTTTTCAGTGTTTTTGTTACTATCCAGCTCAGAGTATGTGATATGGAACTGATTGGCTAATGCTCTGATGATGGCAAGAGTGTTCTTATCAGGGTCAACACCTCCAGATGTACTTGCCAGCCCAACACCAGCTATCTCAAATTTAGGGCCATAAATCGCTACCGCTGCACCATCCAATAGTTTTGCTTCTTTTGATTCGTTCAAGATGCGTTCTTGCTTCGCAGATACACATTTTTGATCCAACAACTGCTTCCATGTATAAGGGGCAGAAGTTGTAAATGCGTGGTGGATAACGGGGTCATGCGGTAAGTAACCTTGTTTGTTATAATATTCCATCCAGTCTGCGGGATAATTACACATTACCCCATGCCCAGCTTTTCTGTTCAATGATACATGGTCTGTTAGTAGGCTATAAACAACGCTATCATAACCCAACCTCTCTAATGCCCTGCAAAAATGGGTAAACACGTCCTCCTGCGACTTAGCATCATTTGACTGTGCAATAAAATTTTCAATTATGTCCATATTGCGCATGTCCATATTGCAAGGGATTTAATTCAACCTATGCGGGAGTATAGGCGAGACACGTCGCAAACCAAAGCAGAAATTGAATAAATAAATATTACTACCTCATTAAAGAGAACCGGGGTCGGCATACCTACCTAGGTGGGTAGTTGTTTGGTCGCTTTCAAATTGATTTCATGATGACGGTATTTCTAACGTTATGAACATAAGGAAGGTGATTTATGCAAACATATTTCGATACCACCCATACTAATAAGAATGAAATTCTGGAGTCTCTGGATCACAATGGTTATGTAATTATAAAGAATGCGCTTCAGGTGGGTAGCCTTAAGCAATTACAAATTGATTTAGAGCCCCACTTTGAAATGCGCCCAGATTCTAAAGCTCATTTCTTTGGCTTCAAAACCAAGAGAATTGAAGCGCTGTTCTCAAAATCAGTAGTAGCGCAAGACATGGCCACTCACCCATTAATTTATGAACTGGTACATCACGTATTAGGCGCAAACTGTGACTCTATTCAAATCAATTTAACACAAGGCATTAGAATCAACCCGGGAGAACATGCACAAATTCTGCATCCTGATAGTGCATTATACCCAATCTCTAACAAGCCATTTGAATTTATTATGAATGCAATCTGGGCTTATAGCGATTTCACTAAAGATAATGGCGCCACACAACTAGTGCCAGGCAGCCATAAATGGGTTGAGGGAAGAGAGCCAAAAGCCGATGAAGTTGTCTATGCAGAAATGCCTGCCGGGTCTGTTCTTGTGTATGCTGCCTCATTGTTACATGGCGGAGGAGCAAATATATCTCAGCAACCACGTACTGGGATTGCAATTGGTTATTGTTTAGGCTGGCTGAGACAGTCTGAAAACCAATATCTTTCATATCCTCCAGCCATCGCAAAAACATTCCCAGAAGAGCTACAACACCTCATAGGCTATAATGTTCACAGGCCAAATCTTGGCTGGGTAAATGGCCACGATCCCAAGATCCTTTTGACTGAGGAGAATTACGACAATGTAGGAGCAGAGGACTTTCTCACGCCTCAACAAAAAGCGCTAATGGAAGATTATCGCCGAAACCAGGATTTGGCCCTTACATCACATAACCTACAAGCGGCTTAAGCCTATTCTTTGTACTGAGACAAGTCAGTTGTTTCTGGCTACAGTTGGCATTATGCTAACGGTGATTGGACGCATATACTTGTGGTAGAAAGATATGGGCAATAAGAGAATAGATGTCGCAGTACGAGAAGTAATAAGAAAATGCGGAAAATATTGTGACCCTCGGCAATATGCGCTGTTCAGGGTTGACAGATGCACTCTAGAAGGCGATATGGCAGGTGCTAAATACTGGCTGGATATTGCAAAAGCGATCAAGGGTCTTGGTAAGAGTCGCCATGAAAAATAATACTAATTCACACAAGATTTCAGCTAATGAGATCAATGCCCACATTGGTAAGAAGTTGAGGCTGCGTAGGGTAGAATTAGGACTAAGCCAGCAGGGTGTTGCCAAGTTGATGAATATCACTTTTCAGCAAGTGCAAAAATATGAACGCGGATCTAATTCTCTTAGTGCTCCGCGTATTAATCAACTTGCTCAAGCTATCAATGTGCCGACGGCATATTTTTTTGAAGGCCTAGATATAGCAAAGCACAGAGAAATCCCTGTTCACTCATTGGAACAACTCATCACTAATGATGATGCATATTCCGACCGAGAATTGTTGGAACTAACAAAAGCATTCAAAAATATCAAAAGTCAGGTCATCCGCAAAAGGTTGGCTGATTTGGCGCGGGTAATTGCAAACACCAACTACGATTGATAATCGATCTAAAGTATCCAAGCTTAGAAATAGCTTTGGGGCAGTTGTGGCACATCCCCAAGCGTATGATGGAGGGAATGGTTTAGAATGCAAAGACAGTTCAGAACTATTACTGAAATATACTAAGCATAAAACTACTGAAACGTACTGAGTTGCGCTATTTCTATAAGCAGATATAGACTACATATCGCAAGCCGTAGTCTATATCGGTTATGTTCATGTGTCATGCCGCCATTATATAGGATGTGGCGTTTTTAAGCATCAGGTGCTAAGGTGAGCTTGCTACATAATACCGGGAAATCATCAAAATATCAAGCTATCTCCCAGATTTTATAAAGGCGGCATAGTGTTGCGTGTGAATCCTGTGCACGGATTCGAACCCACGACACTGCATAAACACAAGTGTCCATACCATGCCTGTGGATAACCATTCTCTAACCGATTGATATTTCATTAAGCACCCCACAATTAGCGTTTGATGAAAAGCCGGAAATACTATATATTGTAGGCTGCATATGTAGTGCTGAAAGCAACTAGGGAGCTTTTATATGGTTATTGATTCGAAAAATGTAATGAATGTGTTGAGTGATTGTTATGGAAAAAGACCCCTATGCTTGCATAACCAGTGCTATTTGGCAGCGTGCCCACAATTGTCGGTCGAACCTTGTTTATTTCAGTCCGAATGATCCAAGCCTTGTTGAATCGCCGCTTGGTGTTATCAAGTCGGTTTTGGCAGGGCTAGAAAAATCACAAAACATAGAAATTCTTGAACGACCCGCAAGTGATCCCATATTCCGAGGCACGGGATATGAACATTCATTTTATGCCATACGCATATTATCCGAATTACCAACACTGGAAACCTTATCCAAAAGTGCAGCAAATATTGTCGGCAGCAATAGTCATATTCATTCAAATAATACTCTCACAGTTGCATATAACCCCCAAATGGGTGTAACCATCGATGGCATATTCCGGCTAACCAAGCCACATGCAGGATCGGAAAATGAGAAGGTGTTAGAATTTTTGCTAGAGTACCCAAACAAAGAGCACACTAAACATGCCATAGAAGGTGCGCTCCACCACAAACTCACTAAAAACCTGTATGATATTATCCGTGGGTTAGGGTTTGAGAATGAGCTAATGAAGCTATTTTTCCCAAAAATTTCTCAGGACATTATCCAATTTAATAACCCAGTTGCAAAACAAGATATGATGAGGTTGGGCATTCATTTCATCCCCATTAGCTCAAAATCCTCGAAATCCGTGAAAAAGAAACGTGGGTTAGAGGATATTGAACATATAGCTCGCGTAAATCCCTCGGCATCCGAGGAAATGGCTTCTGTATGCGGATAAAATAGCCAAAAACACCCCTCTCTACGATTTCTACCGAGTGTGAGTGCAAGTGTGGCCGCCATTCTTACAATGGTGGCATGGAAACACGCATTCAAACAGCCCGCAATTTGGCAGACGCTATTAAGCGTCATTCGCCTGCGCCGATGACCGATGATGAAGCGGCAGAGGGCGCACGCAACCTCACGGGCTTTTTTGAGCTTCTAATCCAGATTCATAGCGAAAACCAACAGCAGGGGTAAAAAATGGTAGTGACGGAAGTAGAGATAGATTTTGTAAAGCCGCATGGTGGCCTGATTGCCTTTGCCAGCGTGGTGCTGGATGATCAGCTTTATCTGGGCGGCATTGCCATACACCGCAAGCTAGACGGTTCAGGTTATCGCCTGACATACCCCACGCGGAAACTGGCCGACACCCAGACGCAACTTTTCCATCCAATTCGTAAGCCCCTTAGCTCAGCTATTGAGCAGGCCATTTTTGATAAATTGAAAAACGTAGTGAGCAAATTAGATGTTGGACACCATAGCATTAACATTAAACCCCACGGAATTTGAGGTTGTAATGCCAGATGCTTTCAGCCCCTCAGCCCGTGGATTATTGCAGCCGCCCTATTACCAGCTGGGCGCACGCGGCAATTTCAGTTGTGTGCAAAACCCGACAAAAGCCGATTTCGATCAAGGAATTTATAAGCCGCGCCTCACACTCACGAAAAGGAAAGCCCATGCAGGATATGCCGTTACCCTCAGAGTTGAATTTTCTGCCCCTAAGCTGTTTTTTGGCAATAATTTCGATGAACTACGGCAGACAGACTTTGAAAAAGTGCTGGATATATTGCACCGAAAGCTGGCGGGAATGGGTATTACTGTTAGCAAGGATATTCTGAAAAATGCCAGCGTATCCGCCATTCATTACAGCAAAAATGTTGCACTGACAGATTACAGCACCTGCTCGATGATCACGGGCGAACTGGCAAAAACTAACCTGAATAAACGCCTCGACCTTTCCAAAACCTCTTTCCGCAATGAAGGCCACGCCATTTGCTATCATGCCAACAGTTTCGAGGTGACGTTTTACGATAAAATAAAAGACCTCGAACAGGCAGGAATCAGCGGCAAACGGGCAATAGAAGATGATGACACCATCCAGAAAAATTTATTCAGCAAAGCAAATTACCCGAAAGAGTTAGAGGTTTTACGCATGGAAGTGAGGCTGGGCAATCGTAGAACCATCAAAGCAAAGCTGGCAAAGGCAGGTATTATCGAAGGCGATCTGACATTCTGTAAGTTATTTAACAAGGATATTTCGCAGAAAATCCTGGGTTATTTCTGGCAGGAATGCACGCAGGATATGCCATTGCTGGCATTTAGCCAATTCAAGCCGGAAGACATCGTGCAGGCGATGATTTCGGAAAGCAAAGGCAAGGCAAAACCCGCCAAGCTGTTGCAGAATCTGGGCGGCCTCATGTTGCTAAACTCTATCGGCGTACGCGCTGCAAAAGTTCTGCTCGAACAGCACGGCACAAGCCGCACATGGCAGCGGATTAAAAAAGATCTGGACGGGCTGGACGCAATCACCAACAGCAAATACAGCGCCATGCGGCATGTGGAAGCTGCACTGACACATTTTGAACCATTGAAACTTAACGCATTTCAGGCTGGCAGTTATGCCAGCAAGACGCTATGAATTAACAAAATGATTAGGGATGTAGTGAATTATGTCGCAACTCTATATAGAAAAATACCAACGCCAGCTTGCCCAGCTAAAACGTGCGGGCAAAACGAAAAATGAAAGCTCGATTCGCAAAGCCTTTCTGCGCTTGGTAGAAAACTATGCAGAAGGGCATGATTTAACCGTTGTGGATGAAGTGACACTATCTGCCCGTGCGCGACCAGACGCCACACTGCGCAGCTATCTGGGGCTGGATGTCGGTTACATTGAAAACAAAGACATCAAAGATGACATTGAAATAGAGATAAAAAAGAAGATTGAGCGCGGCTATCCCCTTTCAAACATACTGTTTGAAAACAGCGAAGAACTCGTCTTTTACCAGCATGAAGCCTTCGTTGCCAAAATATCGCTGGATGATGACAAGGCACTAGATGCAGTGCTGCAAGAGTTTGTTTCATTCAAACGCCCAGAAGTGGCAAAGTTTGAAAAAGCGATTGAAGCATTCAAGGATGACGTGCCGACTGTTATCAAGCACCTGCGCGAAATCATTGACGCTGAATACAAGAAAAACAAAGATTTTCAAAAGAAAGCTGCGGCTTTCCTTGATAACTGTCACAAGGTAATATCGCGTGACCTGACGTTTGATGATGTGCGCGAAATGATTATCCAGCACATACTCACAGAAGATATTTTCTCTATCATTTTTAGCGATGCTGATTTTCATAGGGAAAATAATATTGCTCGTGAACTGAGCGACCTAATCCAGACTTTTTTTAAGAAAGACTTGAAACGTAATGCGCTGGATAAAATCCACCATTATTATGACACCATCCGCATCACCGCCACTGCCATTGACGATCATGGGCAGAAACAGGATTTCTTAAAAACGGTGTATGAAGAATTTTACAAGGCATACAGCCCGCAAAAAGCCGATAAGCAGGGCATTGTCTATACCCCGATAGAGGTGGTGCGCTTTATGATTGCCGCCTGTGACCATTTGCTGCACGAGCATTTTAATAAAACCCTAGCCAGCAAAAATGTAGAAATTCTTGATCCCTGCACAGGCACGGGCGTGTTTATCACTGAAATTCTGCGCCACATGGAAGGGCAGAAGAAAAACTTGCCTGATAAATACGAGCATGAAATCCACTGCAACGAAATGGATTTACTTCCCTATTACATAGCCAATTTGAACATTGAATATATCTATAAACAGATTACAGGTGAATATAAGGAGTTTCCGAATATCTGCCTTGTGGATACGCTGGATAATCTGGGTTTTGACAAAAGCGCGGATTTGTTCGCTTTTGCAGGACTCAGTGAAGAAAACCTTGAGCGTGTTAAAAGACAAAACAAGAAAAAGATTTCTGTGATAATCGGTAATCCCCCTTATAACGCCAATCAACGCAGCGAAAATGATAACAATAAAAACCGTGAATACCCCGCAATCGATAAGCGCATTAAAGACACTTATATAAAGGAAAGTACTGCCCAGAAAACCAAGCAGTATGATATGTATAAACGCTTTATCCGCTGGGCAAGCGACCGTATTCAGGGCGATGGTATTGTAGCATTTATTACTAACAATGCCTTTTTGGAAGCTAAACAGGATGATGGTTTTAGAAAAATAGCCGCGCAAGAATTTAGCGATATTTATATCGTGGATTTAGGTGGGAATGTTCGCAGAAACCCAAAGCTTTCTGGCACAAAGAATAATGTATTTGGCATACAAACAGGCGTGTGTATCAGCTTTCTGATTAAGCGCAAACAGAAGTCAAAATGCCGTGTTTATTATCGCCGCTTTGATGAAATGGATACGGCAAAGGAAAAGAAGCAACAGCTTGCTTTCTTAACACAAAATCTTAATGAGATAGGCTATGAACAAATTCTGCCCACTGCAAAAAATCAGTGGCTGAATCTTTCGGATAATGACTTTGATGATTTGCTGCCGCTGATTAGCAAGGAAGTAAAGGCACAAGCCCTCGGCTCAAAAGTAGCGGGTGAGGCAAACACGCTGTTCAAAATCTCATCGCTGGGTGTAGTCACAAATAGAGATGATTGGGCATATGCTCTGGATGCAAAACAGCTTGGGCAGAAGATGTCATGGCTGATAGCGCACTATAACAAGCAACTTGAAACAGGCGAAACTTCACAATCCATCAAATGGACGCGAAGAGTAAAGAAATTGATGGTAAAAAGAGAAAAGAAAGAGTTTCTACAAGCTTCTATCCTACCTGCGGTCTATAGGCCATTCGCCAAGAAATATCTCTACTATTCAAAAGATTTCAATGAAGAAGTGTATAAAAACCCAATGATTTACCCATCGCAGGATAAACCTAACCGCACCATATTTTTTAATGGATTCAACAATAAAATTTGGCAGGCGTTTTCGGCAAACACAATTTGTGATCTAAATTGTCTTTATGGTGGTGCTGTCAATATTCCTTTTTTCTACTACTCCGAATATGGCACGCGCCTCGACAATATAAGCGACTGGGGATTAAAGCAGTTTCAGACGCATTATGGCGACACCAAAATCACCAAAGAAGCCATTTTTCATTATGTCTATGCGGCGTTGAATAACCCATCCTATAAGGAAAAATACGCCGATAATCTTAAAACCGAATATCCGCGAATTCCTTTTTATGATGACTTTCATCAATGGGCAGCGTGGGGCAAACAGCTCATGGCGCTGCACATTGATTATGAAAAAGTGAAGCCATACAAAAAACTGAAAATCACCAGCCCAGTAAAAAAGAATGATCCATTGCTCAAGCTGAATAAAGAAGAAGGTATGGTTACGCTGGACGCTGGACACGTCATTAGCGGCATTCCACCTAAGGCCTTTGATTATAAGCTGGGCAGCCGCAGCCCGATTGAGTGGGT
Organism: Alphaproteobacteria bacterium; assembly: GCA_033763575.1. GTDB lineage: Bacteria > Pseudomonadota > Alphaproteobacteria > Rickettsiales > SXRF01 > JANRKF01. Next base: position 12,505 of record JANRKF010000024.1, read on the forward strand.
GCTGGAAGGTTATAAACCCAAAAAGTACAACCCCGATAAAGAAGAACATCACAAAATTCTGGCGGCAGAGTTTAATCATTATGATTGGCAGACCATCCGCGCCAAACTGCTCGACCTTATCCCGCGCCTTGTGACCGTAAGCCTTGAAACGCTTGAAATTACTGATGCTATGAAAAAAGCGACTGCTGAAAAATAATACTTGTTACGTACAGCGTACAATGCTATAGTAAGGAAGTTAAGATGATTATCTCATTCGCCTGCAAGGAAACGGAAAAAATCTGGCTGGGCAAACAATCGCGCAAGTTTCCTGCGGATATTCAGGATCGGGCGTTGGTTAAGCTGGGCTGGATAGATGCAGCTAATAACGCGCAGGATTTACGAGTGCCGCCAAGCAACAATTTGGAAACACTCAAAGGCGATAGAAAAGGGCAAATGAGTATTCGCATTAACAAGCAATGGCGCATTTGTTTTGAGTTTCACAATGGCGATGCTTACGAGGTGGAAATAACTGATTATCATTAAAATGAAGGTTGTAGAAAGAGTTGGTTAGAATCATGGCAGATAAACTTTTACATAACCCACACGCTGGGGACATTCTTAAAATTGAATTTCTGGATGAACTGAAACTAAGCCAGAACGCGCTGGCAAAGGCGCTTGGCGTGCCTCCTAATCGTATTAATGCCATCGTAAACGGCACACGCCGCGTCACGGCAGATACCGACCTTCGCCTGTGCAAATATTTTGGCTTATCGGATGGTTTCTGGCTGCGCCTGCAAAACACCTACGAAACCCGCGAAGCAAGGCGCACTATTGAAAAGCAAGTGGCACGCATCAAGCCATTTGCACAAACCGAACACCGCGCAGGGGTGTAAGCCATGAAAGCCATTATCCTTGCGCGTGTATCCACTAAAGAACAGGAAGATGGCCATTCCATTTCCGCCCAGAAGCAACGCTTGCAGGATTACTGCGAACGCAAGGGGCTGGACGTTATCAGGGTGTTTGAGATTATCGAATCATCCACCAAGGGCAAGCGCACGGATTTTGTTGCTATGCTGGATTTTGCCAAAGCACAGAAGGAAACGATTGCGATTGTGGCCGATGCTGTAGATCGTTTTCAGCGCAGTTTCAAAGAATCTGTGATGATAGATGAACTCAGGCAAAAAGGGCAGATTGAGCTGCATTTTTACCGCGAAAATATGATTATCGGTCAAAATTCCAGCTCGTCCGATATTATGCGCTGGGATTTTTCCGTGATGGGTGCAAAATCCTATGTGCTGAACCTTTCGGAAAATGTCAGGCGCAGCATGGAATATATGGTGCGTAATGGCGAGTGGACGAGTGCCGCGCCGCTTGGTTATCTCAATATCCGCGATCAGCAAGGCAAAGCCCACATTATCCTTGATCCTGAACGGGCATTTCTAGTCCGCAGGCTATTCGAAGAATATGCTAAGGGGTGCTATTCCATATCAGGCGATTTGGTGCGTAAAGCGAAGGAATGGGATTTGGTGAACAAAACCAAAAGGAAAACCCCGCTATCCCATGCCCAGATTCATTTGATCCTGCAAAACCCGTTTTACTATGGCGAAATGCTGGTTAAGGGAAAACTCTATAATCACAAATATGATACGCTGATTACGAAAGAGCTGTTTGATAAATGTCAGCAGGTGCGGCTGGGTAATACCAGACCGCAACAGGTTCGCTATTCAGAAAAGCCTTTTATCTTTCGTGGATTGCTCAAATGCGCTGTATCGGGCAGGCGCGTGACCTGCGACCTCAAAAAGGGTAAGCATGTCTATCTCATTTGCCGCGATCCTGAAAACCCCGAAAAGAAGCTGTTTATAGCAGAGAATGAGGTGTTGGATCAGGTAAGGGCTGTTTTCCAGTCCTTCCACCTTCCACAGGATTTGCTGGAAGCCCTGACAGCGCATCTAAAATCCAGCCATGAATCGGAAAAGGATTTTCACAAGGAAGCCATTGTTGGCCTGCAAAAGGAATACCTGCAAATTAATGACAGGCTGAATACCCTGCTCGACCTGCGCCTCGACAAGAGTATTACTAAGGACGAATACGACATAAAAGCGCAGTCAATGAAACAGCGGCAGCATGAAATCGCTGTGATGATGGGCAACCATGAAAAGGGTGATGATAAATTCAAAACAACTGTAGAAGCCTTGTTTTCCCTTGCATCGAAAGCCTATGAAAATTTTGAGAGTTCGAAAATCGAGCAAAAACGCCAATTGATGGCATTTGTCTTTTCGAACCTTGCTTTGAAGGGCGCAAAGCTAGAGTATTCCTTGCGAACACCCTTCCAACTGATGGTTGGAAACCACTCTTATAAAGTATGGTCGGGGAGATAGGATTCGAACCTACGACCCTCTGGTCCCAAACCAGATGCGCTACCAGACTGCGCTACTCCCCGACATCTAACATTTCGAGCGAAAATGATACGCTGTGTTACTACACATTCTCATTATTATCTCGTTACTAATAACATTTTCATTATTAGAGCAAATATAAAAGCTATTGAAGTAACAGCATTATATTTGCACTAAAAACGCTTGCCTTTATTCTCCCAAACCAGATGCGCTACCAGACTGCGCTACTCCCCGACATGCCCGTGGGCAGGGCGGTAGTAAGTAGTGGTTGGGAAATAATTGTCAATGGGATTCTCCGGCCACGCTCAATCGGGTCATGCCCCCAGCGCTGCGGGAACATTCACCGCTTCCGCATTATATTTCTCGGCAAAGCTGGCTGGGGCAATATCCGCCGCCTGTGCACGCCTCAGCCCCTCATGCGCATATTGTTTCTGCGGCGCGGCATCTTCCGGTGGCGCTGCGCTGGCTACGAGTGCCGCCGCATCCTCGGCCTCCTCCCGCTGCCGCGATTTATGCTGGAAATGCGCGATGCGGCGGCTGGTGAGATACAGCCCCGCCGTACATACCGACGTATAGAAAAACTCGAACAAACTCACCTTCGAGAGCTCCTTTACGTCAAGCGGCAGGCCAAACGGCTTGAACCATTTTGCCGTGCCCGGCTGCTTCGTAAGCCAGTCGCCCATTTTTTTGCCGGGTTCAATGAACCAGCGATCATTGAGGCCGGTTTTGTCCAGCATCACCGCGGTCGGCACCACGATACCGGCGGTGATGAACCGCCCGCCAATCACACTCAGCCAGGAATGTTTCGGCTCGGCTTTATACACCCCCTGATCTTCCGGCAGCGTTCCCATTCGTTCATCGAGCCAGCGCCCGATTTCCTCGCGGCGATCTTCGAGCATTTTGACAAACGGCGCCATAGCCGAGCCGTCGGCAAACGAGAAGAACACCATCTTCGACATGTCCGCCTGACCGCGGCTCATACCGAGCCCCTGGAACTTGCCGACCATCCATTCGCCGCGATCCTGGAACCATTTGCCTAATTTGCCGTAAATGAGCTTGCCGGCAGCGTCGCGGTCGCCCCCGCGTGAAGTCAGGTAGGTCGCACCCACCGAGATGCCGAACACCGCAAGATTGGTGAAAATCGGATATAGCAGCACGTCGAACAAACGCAGGCCGAGCGTGCGGTCCTTTTTTTCCTCTTCGTTCACGGGCAATTGCTCGCCCTTCGCTGGTGCAGACGTCTCCATCCTGTCAATATACTGGAAATGCGGCAAAAAATCTCGTGACGTTTGTGTGACAAAATCACGGCATTTGATGTGATTAGCCCATAAGGAATATGGACAACCATTTGTAATACATTGATCTATTTCCAAATCTCGGCGGCGTGATAAATTCGACCGGCCACTTGAAAAAGCGCTTCACATACGCCTAATTTTTCGGTATAAGGCCCCTTCCCCTGAAATACGGGCAAGAAATAAAGGAAAATTGTCATGGCTGTACCGAAAAGAAAAACCTCCCCATCGCGCCGCAATATGCGTCGTTCGCATGACGCGCTCAGCAAAGTCATCGTGGTCGAAGATAAAACCACCGGTGAACTGAAGCGCCCGCACCATGTGTCAGCCGACGGTTACTATAATGGCCGCAAGGTGACTGCATCCAAGGTGAATCGCTAGTTGTAAGCCATCATCATGGCGCTGGGCAAACTGCAACAACCGATTGCACTGGATGCAATGGGCGGCGACCATGCACCCATGAGCGTGCTTCGTGGCGCTGAAAAGGCGCTGATCCGCCACCCCGGCCTCAAATTTTTATTGTTCGGCAACCGCGACCATATCACACCAATCCTGCGCACCTTGCCCAGGCTGCAGGGCGCCAGCGAAGTTATCCATACCGAGCAGGTCATCGCGGGTGACGACAAGCCTTCGCAAGCCGTGCGCCGTGGGCGGCAATCGAGCATGTGGCTGGCGATCGAGGCCGTGGAAAAAGGCCGCGCCTGCGCGGTCGTATCGGCAGGCAATACCGGCGCGCTGATGGCCATGTCCAAACTCATCCTGCGCACGCTTCCCGGCGTGTCGCGCCCGGCGATTGCGGCGCTTTTCCCTACGCTCCGTGGCGAATGCGTGATGCTCGATCTCGGCGCCAATGTCGAATCCACCGCGCAGGATTTATATCAATTCGCCATCATGGGCGACGGCTTCGCCCGCGCCGTGCTCGGCCAGAGTCGCCCGCGCATCGCCCTGCTCAATATCGGCGCGGAAGAACTCAAAGGCCGCGACGAGATCAAGGGAGCGGCAGCACTGCTCAGATCATCCCCGCTCAATTTAAATTTCTGCGGCTTCATCGAAGGCAACGACATTACACAGGGAAATGCCGACGTCATCGTGTCTGACGGATTCACCGGCAACATCGCGCTGAAAACCGCCGAGGGTGTAGCCCGACTTATCCGCACCTACCTCAAGGACGCGTTCAACAGCTCTCCGGTGGCCAAGATCGCCGGTTTTCTTGCTCTCGGCGCCATGAAATCGGTGAAAGACAAGCTCGACGACCGCAAGCGCAACGGCGCCATGTTCCTTGGCTTAAACGGCATCTGCGTCAAAAGCCACGGCGGTGCCGATGCCTATAGTTTCTGCAACGCAATTTCGGTGGCGGTCGAGTTGGTCGCGCATAATATCAACACCCGCATCATCCAGGAAATCACCCTGGCCACGCAATCACCCGTATCACTCGATGCGATCGAAGGCGAGGCCAACTGATGCTCCGCGCCCGCATCATCGGTATCGGCGCGTGCATGCCGGCGCGCATCGTGCATAACAACGATCTCGATCCGAAGTTAGAGACCAGCCATGAATGGATTGCCAGCCGCACCGGCATCGAACAGCGCTATATTGCCGGGGCCGATGAATTCACCTCTACACTGGCGGCAGGCACGGCCAAGAACGCCCTGCAAAATGCCGGGGTGGAGGCAATGAGCATCGACCTTATCCTTGTTGCCACCACCACGCCGGACGATACCATGCCGGCCACCGCCACCAAGGTGCAGCATGTGATCGGCGCAAAAAACGCCGCCGCCTTCGATATCAATGCCGCCTGCAGCGGCTTCGTTTATGCCATGACCACGGCCAACAGCTTTATTGTAAGCGGCGCGGCGAAACGCGTGCTGGTGATCGGCGCGGAAACCTACTCGCGCATCATGGACTGGACGGACCGTTCCACCTGCGTGCTGTTCGGCGATGGCGCGGCGGCGCTGCTGCTCGAAGCCGCCGAGGGCCAGGGAACCGCAGATGATCGCGGCATTCTCGCCAGCCAGATTTACACCGATGGCGCCTTCACCCACCAGCTCAATACCACCGGCGGCGTTTCCAGCACGCAAGTCTCCGGCCACCTCACCATGGCAGGCAAGGAAATTTTCCGCCACGCCGTCGGCAAAATGCCGGACGCGGTGATGCGGGCCATGCAATCGCTGGGCCTTCCGCTTTCCGCCATCGACTGGCTGGTGCCGCATCAGGCCAACCAGCGCATTCTCGCGGGCGTGGCGCAGAAGCTCGAGATCGGTGACGAACGCATCATCTCCACCGTCGCACAACATGCCAACACCTCGGCAGCGTCCATTCCGCTCGCGCTTTATACCGGCGTACAGGATGGCCGCATTAAAGAAGGCCAGCTCATCGCCTGCCCGGCGCTCGGGGCGGGTCTCACCTGGGGCTGCACCGTCCTGCGCTGGTAGCGCCTTACTCTAGTTTTTGTTGCCGCCGAAACCCGGCATCAGGCTGGTGCCGCCGTTGGCGGGCGGTACCACAATGTTGTTCGGATTGGTGAGCGACGGGGCAAGCATATAGGCCGGATACGGGCTGTCCCATTGGTCCACCGGCACATCCGGCGCGGGCCGCACCAGCTTCTCGCCGTCACGCGGATCCAGCGGATTACCGGCAGTGATCTGCGCCTCACTCGGCGGCAGGCGGTAAATGGTCGAGCCGGGCGGCGGCGTATATTTTTCCGCGTTGCCATTCTTACCGCGATTCTCATTGAATTTATTGATCTGGCGGGCAAGCGGATCCTTACCATATTTCTCGCGCTCGGCACGCCACCGATCGACCGGGTTATTGCCGAACATCACCATCAGCACCACGAAAACAATACCAATAAGCATCAAAAACGGCGGCATATCACTCTCCTCAGCGGATTATATCACACCAAGGCACCACAGTAAAACAGCCTTCTGCGCATGCAGGCGGTTTTCTGCGCCGTCGAAGACGTGCGATTGCGGCCCGTCGATCACTTCCGCCGTCACCTCCTCACCACGATGCGCCGGCAGGCAATGCAGGAAAATGGCATCTTTGTCGGCGCGCTGCATGAGCTGGGCGTTGACCTGATACGGCGCAAGCAGCCGCATCTGCGCCTGGGCATCGGGATCGCCCATCGACACCCAGGTATCGGTAATCACTGCATGCGCGCCCGCAACCGCCGATTTTGGATCGGTGCCGAGCGATAATTTCCCGCCCTTGGCCCGCGCCCATTCCACCACGCCCGGCAGCGGCGAAAGCTCACGCGGACAGGCCAGCCGTATCTCCGCGCCGAGCAGACACGCCGCCTGCATCCAGCTATGGGCGACATTATTGCCATCGCCCACCCAGGCGATCGTCTTCCCCGCGAGCGGCCCGACATGTTCCTCGAAGGTGAGGATATCCGCCAGTATCTGGCAGGGATGGCTGTATTCGGTAAGCCCGTTGATGACCGGAATGGTCGCATTTTCCGCCAGCTCCAGCAATTTGTCATGGCTATGGCAACGCAGCATGATCGCATCGACATAGCGCGAAAAGACCCGCGCCGTATCCGCCACCGTTTCACCGCGACCGAGCTGCAACTCGCTGCCGTTGAACGACAGGGCATGACCACCCAGCTCGACCATGCCGACTTCGAACGATACACGCGTGCGGGTAGAATTTTTCTCAAACACCATCGCGAGTTTTTTATGTTGCAGCGGCGCGGAGAACTGGCCGTTGGCACGTTCTTTTTTCAGGCGCGCCGCATGGGTGAGCAGCAGGCGAATCGTCGCCGCATCCATATCCGAAAAATCCAAGAAATGCCGTATCTTCATATGTCTCCTTAGCTCCCCCCTTGAGGGGGAGCGGCTGAAGACAAGCCGCAGGTGAAGGCTGAAGCGTGGGGGGTCTTGAGAAAATCAGAGATTTTCTCAAGTACTGCGTCCATGGCAATAAACACATCATTATTCCAGAACCGTATTACCCGGTATTCTTCCGCTTCCAAAATGGCAGTACGCTTGCAATCGTGTGATTGCTGCAATTTATGCTGCGCTCCGTCCAGCTCTATAATCAGGCGTTTTTCGGAACAAAAGAAGTCAACAATATAACTGCCTATGGGCTGCTGCCGACGGAACTTGACACCGAGTTGCTTGCGGTTAAGGCGGCTCCATAATAGATACTCAGCTTCCTGCATGTTCTTGCGCATGCCTCTGGCGTGCCCCAAGGTGAGAGGACTGCACCCCCCACGACTTACGCGGCGTTCGCTACGCGAACTTGCGTTCGTCCGCTCCCCCTCAGGGGGGGAGCTGTGAATATCCAAGAAATGCCGTATCTTCATGGTACTTTCTCGCATATACGGGCCAAAATTGCAAGCGCATCGCTTATGTGCCCGGAATTTACGACCAGCGGCGGGATGATCCGGATGACGTTATCCTGCGCCGGTGAAGTGAGGAGTTTCTCCTCGCGAAGCGCCTCCACAAACGCATGATGCGGAATGGCCATCCTGATTCCCAGCAGCAGCCCGCGTCCACGCACTTCTGCAATCACGGCGGGAAAACGCCGCTGCAATTCGCGCAAACCGCTTTCAAGCGCCGCGCCCATTTTTTCCACCTGCGCGAAGAACCCTTCGGCCAGCATGATATCCAGCACGGCATTGCCCACCGCCATCGCCAGTGGATTAGCGCCGTAGGTGGAGCCGTGCGTGCCCGGCGACATCGCCGCCGCAACCTTATCACCGGCAAGGCAGGCAGCGAGCGGAAAGCCATTGCCGATTCCTTTCGCCACCGTAACGATATCCGGCACGATGCCCGCATGTTCAAAGGCAAATAACTTGCCGGTGCGGCCCATGCCCGCCTGCACCTCATCGAGCATCAGCAACAAGCCGTGCTTATCGGCGAGCTTGCGCAGCCCTTGCAGAAACTCCACGGAGGCGACGCGCACGCCGCCCTCGCCCTGAATGGCCTCCACCAGTATGCCCGCCGTGTGCGGCGTGATGGCGCGCTCCACCGCCGCAAGGTCACCAAACGGCACCCGGTCGAAACCATCCAGCAGCGGCGCATAACCCTCCCGCGCAATCTCATTTCCCCCGGCGGAAATGCAGGCCAGCGTGCGGCCATGGAACCCGCCTTCAAAAGTGATGATGCGGTTTTTTCCCTCCCCCCTACTGGGGGAGGAGAAGTATTTACGTATCATTTTAATGCCGCACTCCACCGCCTCGCTGCCGGAGTTGCAGAAAAATATCTTATCGGCAAACGTCGCCGCCACCAACCGGTCGGCAAAACGCAGAAGCCCCGGCGTCGAATACATATTGGACACATGCCAGAGCTTCGCCGCCTGATCACGCAGCGCCGCCACCAGGTGCGGATGCGAGTGCCCCAGCGCATTGACCGCGATCCCCGACGCGAAATCAAGGTAGCGCGTGCCATCCGGCGCATAGAGATATACTCCCTCGCCCCGTTCAATGACGATGCCTGACCTGCGATAAACCGGAAGAAGTGATGTTGTGCTCATAAATCCAAGATAAGCCCGGCACTGTATGTCACGGAAGGGGGTAAGTACAAAAAAAATGCAAAAAAATGCAGATTTTTTATAAGCCACTCTATTTTATCAGCTTTTCAGGCGGTAGCCCTTGTTGAACAGCCAGGCGGTGAGCGTCCACATCGCGATGTTCAGCCCCGTCATCACCAATATGCCCACGAACCAATAGCTGTCGGAATAGCCGGTCATGGCGTAGCGGAAGCCGTCGATCATATAAAAAAACGGGTTGTAATGGCAGATGCCGCGCCAGAATTCCGGCAGGTGGTGGATGGAATAAAAGGTGCCGGAAAGAAACGCCAGCGGCGTGATGACATAGTTGGTGATCGCCGAAAGCTGATCGAATGTCTGCGCCCAGATGCCGGTGAGCACGCCGAGCAGCGCCAGCATCATGCTCGCCGCCAGCACATGGAACAGCCCGATCCACGGATGCACCATGGTAAACGGCACGAAGATATAGACCGACGCCATCACCACCACGCCGACCATGAGGCCGCGAATAAGGCCACCGACCAGCAGGCTGAACACCACCTCGCTGCCCGAAAGCGGCGGCATCAGGAAATCAATGATGACGCCCTGAATTTTCGCGAGCATCAGCGAAGAGGAGGTGTTGGCAAACGCATTCTGCACGATCGCCATCATGATGAGGCCAGGCGCCACGAATTGGCTGTAAGGCAAACCATCGACCACCCGCTCCTGCCCGCCCATGGCCAGCACCAGCACGGCAAGAAACAACAGCGTGGTGACGACCGGCGCAACGACGGTCTGGTTCCAGACCTTGAGGAACCGCCAGGTCTCGCGCTTGCAGAGGGTATAGACGCCGATGGTGTTAAATCTTTGCATGCGCTATCAAGTGCCACGCAGCCGGGCTTTGTGCAAGGGGTTTTAAAGTTTGTGCCGCGTCATATAGGTTTGTGCATAGGAACATACCGGCACGATGTGCAGGTTGCGTTCTCCTGCGTCGGATATCACCGCTTCCATCAACTTTGCGGCAACGCCCTGCCCGCGCAGTTCATCCGGCACAAACACGCGGGTGATGGTGAGCGTGCTCCCCTCCAACACATATTCCGCGACCGACACATGCCCATCGGTGATGAGTTCGTAGCGGTTTTTCGATGGGTTGTTGGTGGTAATTGGCATTCGTAGTCCTCAAATTCGCTAGGCTGAGGCGGATGCGAAGGAAGGGGAGAGAACCGGAGCGCAAGCGTAGAAACGCTACGTGCGCACCGGAAGCTCAAACCTTCCAAGCAAGCCGTCCAGCCTAGTAGAATTTTTAGCGGCGGTCACCGAAGAAGCGCAGCATGTACAGGAACATGTTGATGAAGTCCATATACAGGTTGAGCGCACCCATGATCGAGGCCTTGGCCATCATCTCGCCGGTGCCGGCAAGCTGGTAATACATGGTTTTCAGCTTCTGCGTGTCATAGGCGGTGAGGCCGATGAAAATGAACACGCCGATCACCGACAGCGCGAAATTGAGCGCCGAGCTTTGCAGGAAGATGTTCACGATCGACGCGAGGATCAGCCCGATCAGCCCCATGATGAGGAAGGAACCGAAGCCGGAAAGATCGCGCTTGGTGGTGTAGCCGTAGAGGCTCATGCCGCCGAACGTCCCCGCCGTGATGAAAAACACGCGGGCGATGCTCTCGCCGGTATACATCAGGAACACCGAGGACAGCGACAGGCCCATCACCGACGCGAAACCCCAGAAAGTCGCCTGAAGAGCGACGAGGCTCATGCGGTTGACGCCGAAGCTCATGGTCAGGATCATGATGAGCGGGGCGAACGCCACCAGCCAGCCCAGGCCGCTCATGCCGGTCATCTGCCCCATTTCATTGGTGGTGTAGAGCAGCCGGAGCACCGGCTCCGAATTGGCGGCAAACAGGGCAACAATGCCGGTGAGCGCCAGCGCGCTCGCCATATAGTTGTAAATTCTGAGCATGTAGGCGCGTAACCCCGCATCCATCTCGGTGGCGCGGGTCTGCGCTTGCATCTGAGCGGTTGAAAAAGGGTCATTAAAAGCCATTTGAATCTCCATTCATTGTGTGTGTATCCGCAGATTCCTGCGGGTGTACCCATTATATAGTGATTATGGAGCTAAATTCAATGAAAACCGGAGAAAAAAACCAAGTTTTTTAGTAAAGCTTTTATTTTCGCCATTTTTTGCTTGAAGCGAGCGAGCGCATGATGTAGAAGACCCCTCCCCAATCATCGGGCGAGTGGCATTGCCTTGCATGGTTGCGTTCTCATTATAGCTATCTGAAAGGATACAGAAAATGCCTAAATTAAAAACCAAAAGCGGTTGCAAAAAACGCTTCAAGTTTACTGCAACCGGAAAAGTAGTGATGTCCCAGGCCGGTAAGCGCCACGGTATGCGCAAGCGCACCAACCGCTTCATCCGCAACGCACGCGGTACCACCATCATGGACGAGGCGGATACGCACCGCATCGTGCAATACATGCCTTACGGGAGTAAATAATCATGTCACACGCTCAATCCGGCGCGAACCGCGCCCGTCGTAAAAAAATCCTGAAAATGGCGAAAGGCTATCGCGGCCGTTCGAAAAACTGCATCACCGTCGCCCGTGAAAAGGTCGAAAAAGGCCTGCGCTACGCGTATCGTGACCGCCACACCAAGAAACGCAACTTCCGCAGCCTGTGGATCCAGCGTATCAACGCCGGCGTGCGCGAGCATGGCCTCGTTTATTCGCAGTTCATGAATGGCCTGCTGAAAGCCGGCATCGAAGTGGATCGCAAAATCCTCTCCGACCTCGCGATCAGCGAACCCGCGGCCTTCAAAGCGCTCGTTGACCAGAGCAAAGCCGCTCTCGATAAAAAAGCCGCTTAATTAATGTCATCCCGGCGCAGGCCGGGATCCACGCCACGCCGGAATCTTAGCCCTCAAAGCATGGATTCCGGCCTTCGCCGGAATGACACGTTCTAATGACCCAACCGCTACTTACCGAAGCTTTAACCGCGATTGACGCCAGCACTAGCTCTGCCGCGCTGGAGGAATTGCGCGTTTCGTGGCTGGGCAAAAAAGGCAAGCTCACCGAGGAAATGAAAACCTTAGGCGGCCTCGATCCGGAGGCGCGGAAAGCACGCGGCGCCGAGCTGAACGAGATAAAAAATAAAATCACCGAGGCGCTTGAGGCAAAAAAAACCGCACTCGGCAGCGCCGAATTAAATGCACGGCTTGCCAGTGAAACCATCGACATTACCCTGCCTGCCACGCCTGCGCCCGCCGGGAAAATCCACCCGGTCACACAGGTGACGGAAGAAATCCGCGCCATCTTCGCGCAGATGGGGTTTGGCGTGGCCGAAGGGCCGGACATTGAAGACGCCGAGCATAATTTCGACGCGCTCAACATTCCCGCGCACCACCCGGCGCGGCAGATGCATGACACCTTCTACCTGAAGGTGTCGGATGATGGAGGTCAGATGATGGATGATAGAAACTCCAACATCCAGCATCCATCATCTAACATCCGCCTGCTTCGCACCCACACATCTCCAGTACAAATAAGAACAATGCAGGCAGGCAAGCCGCCGTTTCGTTTCATCGCGCCGGGTTCGACCTATCGCTGTGATTCCGACCTCACCCACACGCCGATGTTCCATCAGGTGGAAGGCTTTGTGGTCGATAAAAATATTCACATGGGCCACCTGAAAGGCTGCCTTGCTGAATTCCTGAAAACATTCTTTGAACTCGATCATGTTCCCGTGCGCTTCCGCCCCAGCTTTTTCCCGTTCACCGAGCCTTCGGCAGAGGTGGACATTGGCTGCAAGCGCAGCCGCGACGAACTGAAAATCGGCGAGGGTAATGACTGGCTGGAGGTGATGGGCTGCGGCATGATCCACCCGAACGTGCTGAAAAACTGCGGCATCGATCCAAACGAATGGCAAGGCTTCGCCTTCGGCATGGGCATCGAACGACTCGCCATGCTGAAATACGGCATTCCGGATTTACGCACCTTCTTTGAATCCGACGCACGCTGGCTTGAGCATTATGGTTTTGGCGCATGAAATTCACCCTCTCATGGTTGAAAGACCATCTTGAAACGAATGCCTCGCCCGATGACATCAGCAAGACGCTCACCGCCATCGGGCTGGAGGTGGAAAGCATTACCGACCCGGCGGAGCAGCTTAAAGATTTCACCGTCGCCAGAATCATTTCGGCTTTGAGGCATCCCGAAGCGGATAAGCTGCAGGTCTGCAAGGTGGAAAGTAATGCCGGCGAGTTGCAAATCGTGTGCGGCGCGCCGAATGCGCGGGCGGGATTATTTGTCGCACTCGCACAGGAAGGCGCCTTCATTCCCGGCGCCAACTTCACCATCAAAAAAACCAAAATTCGCGGTGTGGAATCAAATGGCATGCTGTGTTCGTTCGAGGAGCTGGGCATCCCCGGTGATTCCTCCGGCATCATCGAACTGCCCGAAGCGCCCATTGGTTCCTCCGTTGCAGAAATATTGGGCCTGGATGACGCGGTGATCGACATCGCCATCACTCCCAACCGGGCGGATTGCCTTGGTGTGCGCGGCATCGCCCGTGACCTCGCGGCGGCGGGCCTCGGCACACTCAAACCGCTTCCCTTACCATCAACCATCAACCATCAACCATCAACCATTTCCGTCACGATAGAGACGGAAACCTGCCAGCAATTCATCGGCTGCCACATCACCGGCGTGAAAAATGCCGAAAGCCCGGACTGGCTTAAAAAACGCTTAACCGCCATCGGCCAAAAACCGATTTCGGCGCTGGTCGACATCACCAACTATTTCACCATCGACCTCGCCCGCCCGCTGCATGTGTATGACGCGAAAAAACTAAGCGGCAATATCACCGTGCGCAACACCAAGGCAGGTGAAAAATTCTCCGCGCTCAATGATAAAGAATACACGCTTGAGCAAGGCATGTGCGTGATTGCCGACGAGAAAGCACCGGTCGCCATCGGCGGCATCATGGGCGGCAGCGCCACCGGCTGCACCATGGACACCACCGACGTATTTTTAGAGGTCGCATTATTTACGCCCGCCCATGTCGCAACCATCGGCCGCGAGCTGCAAATCGAATCCGAGGCGCGCTACCGTTTTGAACGCAGCGTTGACCCCGCCTTTGTTGAAGACGGCGCGAAACTCGCCATCGCGATGATTCAAAAACTCTGCGGCGGCACGGCCAGCGAACTGGTCATCGCCGGGAAAACGCCGGAGTGGAAACGCAGCATCGCCTTCAACCCTGATCGTGTAAAAACGCTGGGTGGCATGGATATCCCGCAGGATATTATCCATGAAATCCTTGCATCGCTGGGTTTCCACCAACCATCAACCAACAACTATCAACCACCCTCATGGCGCGCCGATGTGGAAGGCGAAGCCGACCTGGTGGAAGAGGTGCTGCGCATCCACGGCTATGATAATTTGCCGGTGCTGCCGCTGCCGCACCTCGAATCCATCAGCACCACAGCGCCTGACCGTACATTTGCCGCCAAACGGCTTTTGGCGCATAATGGTTATCTGGAAGTGGTGAGCTATTCGTTCATCCCGCACGCGCAGGCAAAACGTTTCGGTGGCGGAACGGAATCGCTGCAACTCGCCAACCCGATCAGCGAAGAACTTTCCGACATGCGGCCCAGCCTGCTGCCTAATCTGCTGGCGGCCGCCAAAGCGAACCACAACCGCAGCCTGAAAAATCTGCGGCTCGCCGAAGTCGGCCTGACCTTCCAGAACCCCACGCCGAGCGGCCAACAGATGGTGGCAGCAGGCCTCATCACCGGCAGCATCACCACCAACCATGTGAACGGCGTGCTGTTTGGCAGCACCGACAGCGCGGTGGATGCGTTTGCCGCCAAGCGCGACATGCTGGCCCTGCTTGCAAGCCTTGGGGTGAATAAATATGAAATCACCCGCGAAGTGCCGGGCTGGTATCACCCGGGCCGCTCCGGCGCCATCACGCTCGGCAAAAAAATCGTGCTGGGATATTTCGGCGAACTGCATCCGGCGCTGCTTGCCGAGTTCGATATCGATACCCCGGCGGTCGCCTTCGAAATTTTTATGGACGCGATCCCCACGCCACGCGCAAAAGGCAAGGCCCGCCCGGCGCTGGCAGTGTCCGATTATCAGCCGGTCACGCGTGATTTTGCCTTTGTGGTGGACGCGAAAATCACCAGCGCAGAGATCGTCAAAGCCGTAAGCGCGGCAGAAAAAAACCTGCTCGCCGATGTTCGGATTTTTGATGTGTATGCAGGCAAAGGCGTGGAAGACGGCAAAAAATCCATCGCGCTCGCCGTCACCCTGCAAGCGCCTGACCGCACGCTGAGCGACGCAGAAATCACCAGCATTTCAGGCGCCATCACCGCAAGCGTCAGCAAGGCTGTGGGCGGAGTGCTGCGGGCATGACCCCCGAATACTGGGACGAAGCAAAGACCTTCTTAAGCAAAAAAGATAAGGTGCTGGCGCGCATCATCGCCGGGTACGAAGGCGAGATGATGATGAAAAAAGGCGATGCATTTTATACGCTGGCCCGCGCCATCGTCGGCCAGCAGATTTCGGTGAAGGCCGCCGACAGCGTGTGGGCGAAGTTTTCAAAACAGGCCGGGAAAGTCACCCCGAAAAATATACTGGCCGCAAGCGAAAAAGACCTGCGCGCCTGCGGGCTTTCCGGCCAGAAGGTTGCCTATATGCACTCGCTCGCCACCCACTTCACGCAGGAAAAAGCCAAGGTGAAACGCTGGCCGAAAATGGATGATGATGAATTGCTGGCCGACATCACCAGCATCAAAGGCATCGGCACATGGACGGCGGAAATGTTCATGATTTTCCATCTGGGCCGGTCGGACATATTCCCGATCAAAGACCTCGGCCTGCAAAAAGCCATGTTCCGCCATTATCATAAAAGCGAGAAAGTCCTGCTCGGCCAGCTCTCCGCCCGCGCCGAAGCATGGCGGCCCTACCGGTCGGTTGCAACATGGTATCTCTGGCGTTCACTTGACCCCGTGCCGGTGGAATATTAGTCTTTCGTCAATCGTCTTTAGTCTTTGGTTGCAGTATAGAAAGCTTTGCTTATAAGTAATGACCAAAGACCAAGAACCAAGGACTAAAGACCATGATCCCTCGCTATACACGCCCTGAGATGGCCGCCATCTGGACCGATGAAACCCGCTACCGCATCTGGTTCGAGATCGAGGCGCATGCCTGCGACGCACTCGCCGAGAAAGGGGTCATCCCGAAATCCGCAGCGAAAACAATTTGGGAAAAAGGCAATTTCGACCCCAAACGCGTGGATGAAATCGAACGCACCACCAAGCATGACGTGATTGCGTTCCTCACCAACGTCGCCGAATATGTAGGCGAGGATGCGCGGTTCCTGCACCAGGGCATGACCAGCTCCGATGTGCTTGATACTTGCTTGAGTGTGCAGCTCGCCCGCGCCAGCGACATCTTGATTGCCGATGTCGATGCGCTGCTTGCCGCCATCAAACGCCGCGCCTATGAGCATAAAGACACCGTGACGGTAGGCCGCAGCCACGGCATCCACGCCGAGCCGGTAACCTTTGGTTTAAAACTCGCCACCTATTATGCGGAATTTACGCGTGCGAAAGAGCGCTTAATCGCCGCCCGCAAGGAAATCGCCACCTGCGCCATCAGCGGCGCGGTCGGCACGTTCGCGAATATCGACCCAACCATCGAAGCCTATGTCGCCAAGAAAATGGGCCTCGAAGTGGAGCCGGTTTCCACGCAGGTCATTCCGCGAGACCGGCACGCCATGTTCTTCGCCACGCTTGGGGTGGTCGCCAGTTCGCTGGAACGCCTTGCCACCGAAGTGCGTCATTTGCAGCGTACCGAAGTGCTCGAAGCCGAGGAGTATTTCTCACCCGGGCAAAAAGGATCGAGCGCCATGCCGCATAAGCGCAACCCGGTGCTTTCGGAAAACGTGACCGGCCTTGCACGCCTCGTGCGCGGTTATGCACTGCCGGCCATGGAAAACGTGGCGCTGTGGCATGAGCGTGATATTTCGCACAGCTCGGTTGAGCGGATGATCGGCCCGGATGCCACGGTGACGCTGGATTTCGCCCTCGCCCGCACTACCAACATTATCGATAAGCTGGTGGTGTATCCCGAACGCATGGCGGCGAATATGAACAAGCTCGGCGGCCTCGTGTTCTCGCAGCGTGTGCTGCTCGCGCTTACGCAAGCGGGGGTGAGCCGCGAGGATTCCTACCGCCTCGTGCAGCGCAATGCGATGAAAGTGTGGGAGCAAGGCAAAGACTTCCTCACCGAGCTTTCCGCCGACGCTGAAGTGACCGCCAAGATTTCCCCGAAAGAACTCGCGGCCTTGTTTGATGTCACCTACCACACCAAACATATCGATACGATTTTTAAACGCGTGTTCGGTTAACCCACAAAGGAGCCGTTATGTTCCCTGTAACCACCTTTTTTGCCGCGCTCTCTGCCTTCATGCTGGTGGCGCTTTCGGTCAATGTCATTCGCACGCGCCAGCGCACCCGCACCATCATCGGCGATGGCGGGAATGAAATCATGCAGCGGGCCACGCGGGCGCAGGCGAATTTCTCGGAATATGTGCCGATGGCGCTCATCATGATGGCGCTGCTCGAAGCGGCCGGCACGCGAAGCTGGGTGCTGGTGGTGCTTGGACTTTTGCTGCTTGCCGGACGCGCAAGCCATGCCTACAGCCTGCTCGTGCATGAGGTGAAATATGAAGGCGCGTCGCTGAACGAGCGCATCAAATTCCGCAAGGCCGGGATGATCGCCACCTTCTTCGTCATCGTGGTCGAAGGCCTGCTGCTGCTCGCCTGATGTTTTCCCTCCACCCGCAACTTGAAGCCGACACGCAGCCGCTCGGCGACCTGCCGCATTGCCGCGTGCTGCTGATGAACCATGCCGATTTCCCGTGGCTGATTCTGGTGCCACGCGGCGAAGCAGTAGCGCAAAATTATTACCGCGAATTGTTCGACCTGCCGCCCGAAAAATATGCACAGGCGATGGAAGAAGTGCGGATGGTGGCCGGAAAATTCAAGGCCCACACGCAGGCCGATAAGATGAATATCGCCGCGCTCGGCAACCAGGTGCCGCAGCTCCATATCCATATCATCGCCCGTTTTACGCAGGATAAGGCATGGCCGAACCCAGTCTGGAACAGCGGCATCCCCGCCCGGAAATATGATGAAAATCATTTAAAATCATATAGTTGTGAACTCCGCGCCCTGCTGGCGCTACCCTAGCGCTACTGTCACACAAACTTCACACAAGAATCCCCGGTTTTTTGGTACTATGGACAGGTCGAACATAGGGAAGTACCATGGCCTTGAGTGATTGGTGGAATCGTCTGGTGGGGGTAGTCACCAGCAAACCAGCGGCAGAAACGCTGGAAGATAAGCTGGCGCGCCCGGGTATCGTGACGCACGGCTCCGAATCCGGCACATCGACCATTCATATCAGCGGACTCAATCTCGGCGATCGCCAACGTTTGTTTGCCGGGCTTCCGAAAGAATACAGGCCGAAATATTTTGGTGGCGACCAGATTGAAATTCCCGATAGAACGCGTGAACAAACCATGCAGCTCATCGCCGAAAATTTTGGAGGCGCATCCCCACCAGCTC
Source organism: Alphaproteobacteria bacterium (assembly GCA_033763575.1). GTDB lineage: Bacteria > Pseudomonadota > Alphaproteobacteria > Rickettsiales > SXRF01 > JANRKF01. Next base: position 31,290 of record JANRKF010000024.1, read on the forward strand.
CCTCCATGCCCAGAACGCGGCAGCGCGGCTTCCACATGAAGCATTCCGCATCGGCATTCGATCCTGAGCTTCTGGAAAGATCGGCAAATGGAGATATTAACCTGGAAAATCCAGACAGTACTCCGCCCGCGCCACAATCTGAAACCACGACCCTGCGCATCGCCCCCATACGCTCGAACGAAGGCGAAGTGGTTGGCGTCGCACCAAGCGTTGGTGGAGAGGCCGTGCAAGAAACGTTTGAGGCGCGGGCAGCCAGAACAAGCGGAACAGTGGATCACGCATTGCCTGACGCAACACCGCCAACCACCGCAATTGCAGAAGCTGCACCCGCAGTTGAAGCAGCGGCAGAACACGCAGTGCGCACTAAACACAGCGCAAAAATGGATATCGGCAAGTCGCTGAGGCGCACATGGTCGTCTTTTGTCGATCGCTTTTCGGCATCGGAAGAAGCTGCGGCGCGATCGGCGTGGAATAACGAGTTTGCGATGGCCATGGTGGGGGTTTCCGCCGTCGTGGCGCTTGGCGCCGCCCTTTCCGCCAACGATTATGACCGCGAGATCAAAGACGCGGAAGACCGCCTGCACAAAAAATTCCCAACCGATTCCTGGGCCGCCAAACTCGATGCCGAAGGTCCGCCAGCCGCGCTTCCGCCATTTCGCGGATAATCCTCCCCGCAACATTACAAATTTGTAATTCTATTCCCATTGCGCCGTAATGTGCAGGATGTAAGTATCCGTACGTCTCAACCGAGACGTTTTTAATCTCTCTAATTCAAAGGACTATTTATGAACAAGACCCTCGCTCTCGTAGCACTCCTCGGCCTCGTTGCTACCCCAGTTTTCGCTGCTGACGCTGCTAAAACCGATGCTAAAGCTGAAAAAGTTGTAGCTGGTAAAGAAGAAGCCGCTAAAGAAGGCGAAAAAGCCGCTGACGCAGCTCCTGCTGCTGGCGAAGCGAAAAAAGAAGAAGCAAAACACTAAGATTTGCTTCGAATCTTTTCTGATTCGGAAAAACCCGCTGGCTATGGTCAGCGGGTTTTTTTATGAAAAATCGACATTCTGCTTGATTTTCTTACCCCCAAGCCCTAATGGCTAGTGCCTGTTTTTGCGGCTCGGTAGCTCAGTGGTAGAGCAGGGGAATCATAATCCCTTGGTCGGGGGTTCAAATCCCTCTCGAGCCACCACACTTTCACTCGGTGCGAATCATGGCAAAATCCCCCTTCACACTCGGCTGTTTGCAAATGCGCTACCATGGCACGCCCAAGGCGCAATTGGCACAGGCTGTAGCCATGCTGGAAGAAGCCGCCGGCAAGGGCGTAAAAATCGCGGTGATGCCGGAGCTGTTTAAGAGCGATTATTTCTGCCAGAAGCTCGACCCAAAAAATTTCGACCTCGCCGAGCCGGTCAATGGCGAAACCACGCAGGCGCTGCAAAAAATCGCCAAAAAATCCGGTATGGCGATCGTGAATTCTATTTACGAAAAAGCCGCCGACGGACTGTATTATAACACGATTGTGGTGATTAATAACGACGGCGCGGTGGTGGACACCTTCCGCAAAATGCACATTCCGCATGACCCGCTGTTTGAGGAGAAATATTATTTCACCCCCGGCGATCAGGGTTTCAAATCCATCGAGACATCGGCCGCCAAAATCGGCCCGCTCATCTGCTGGGACCAGTGGTACCCGGAAGCCGCAAGGCTCACCGCCATGCAGGGTGCCGAAATTTTATGCTACCCCACCGCCATCGGCTGGCACCCCAGCGAAAAACCCGTGTGGGAAAAAGACCAGGTGGACGCATGGGAAACCATCCAGCGCAGCCACGCCATCGCCAACGGCGTGTTCGTGGCCAGCTGCAACCGCGTCGGCCATGAAGTGACGGTGGGTGACGGGCTGGAATTTTTCGGCCACAGCTTCATCTGCGACCCCTATGGCCGCATGCTCGCCTGCGGCAGCCATGACAAAGAGGAAATCGTCACCGCCGAAATCGACCTCGCCCTCATCGAGGATAAACGCCGCAACTGGCCGTTTTTCCGCGACCGCCGGGTGGATGCTTACGAAGGCCTCACGAAGCGCTGGAACGCAAAATAGTTGCGCGAAGGCGCCATTTCCCATAGTGGAGGATGGAAGCCGTCTTAGCTCAGTTGGTAGAGCAGTTGATTTGTAATCATCAGGTCGTTGGTTCGATTCCGACAGACGGCACCATTCACCCATTCAGCTGCAACTTGGCAAGTCTGGCGTAAAGCGGGCTTGCGGCCATCAATTCACTATGCGTGCCGGTGGCTTCGACGGCGCCGGCGTTCAGCAGAAATATGTGATCGGCATGCATCACCGTGGACAAGCGGTGGGCGATGATGATGGTGGTGCGGCCCTTGGTCACCCGCGCCAGGGCATGCTGGATATAGCGCTCATTCTCGGCATCGAGCGCCGAGGTCGCCTCGTCGAGCAGCAAAATATCCGGGTTGCGCACAATGGCCCGCGCCAGCGCAATACGCTGCTTCTGTCCGCCGGAAAGCTGCAACCCCTTCTCGCCGACCTGGGTGTCAAATCCCTGCGGCAGGCGATCGATGAACTCCATGGCCGAAGCCGCATCCGCCGCCGCCACGATAGCCGCATCACTGGCATTCTGCGCGCCCATACGAATATTCTCGGCAATGCTTCCGGCGAAAATCACCGGGTCTTGCGGCACCAGCCCCATGCGCCCTCGAAGCTCGGTGAGGGATGCCTTGCTGAGTTCGGTGCCGTTGATGCTGATAGCTCCGGCATCCGGATCGTAAAACCGCAGCAGTAGCTGGAAAATCGTCGATTTACCCGCACCCGAAAGTCCGACCAGCGCCACCGTCTTTCCTGCCGGGATGTGCAGCGAAATAGCGTTCAGTATCGGCTGTTCGGGACGCGACGGATAGGCGAAGGTAACGTTCTCGAAACGAATATCGGCGGTGGCGGAGGAAATCGTTTCGGGCGCGGAAGGATCGTTGATTTCCGCCGGAATCGAAAGCAGCTCGTTCAGCCGTTCGGCGGCGCCCGCCGCACGCTGTATGTCGGCCACCACTTCCGACAGCGCACCTACCGCACCGGCCACGATGATCGAATAAAACACGAAAGAGGAAAGGCTGCCGGCGGTGATCCGCCCGGCCAGCACATCGCGCCCGCCAAACCACAGCACCGTCACGATCGATCCGAATATCAGCAGGATCACGATCCCGGTCAGCAGCGCCCGCATCTTGATCCGCGCATGCGAGGCGCTAAGCAGCGACTGCACATGCCGGTTAAAGGTGATATTCTGTTGCTGTTCCAGCGTGAACGCCTGAATCGTGCGGATGGCGTTTAAGCTTTCCTCTGCCTGCGCGCTGACATCGGCGACCCGCTCCTGCGCCGTGCGCGCATAAACACGCAGCTTGCGACCCATCACAATGATCGGCGCCACCACCAGCGGCAGCGCCAGAAAAAGATAGCTGGATAAATGCGCGCTGGTGACAACCAGCAGCACAATACCGCCCGCCAGCATCAGCACATTCCGCACCGCCACCGACAGCGAACTGCCGACCACGGTTTGAATCAGGGTGGTGTCGGTGGTAAGCCGCGAGAGGATTTCGCCGGTGCGCGTGGTCTCGAAAAAACCGACATGCATGCGCATGAGATGCGAAAATACGTCGCGGCGTATATCGGCCACCACCCGCTCGCCGATCCACGTCACCAGATAAAACCGCGCATAGGAGGCCGCCGCGAGCAGCAGCGTCACCGCCACCAGAATCATGAACGACTGGTCGAGCAGGCGCTCGTCGCCTTTGCTGAGTCCCTCGTCGATCAGGTGCTTAAGCCCCTGCCCCATCGCGAGCACCGCACCGGCGGTAAAGGTCATGGTAATGAAGGCCAGCACCGACTCCCACCCGTAGGGACGCAGATAGCGCATCATCGAACCGAGTTTCTTGATGGGGCCTTTGGGACGGTCGGGAGTGGGATTTTTCATGTCTACGCTGTGTAGGCGCACCGGAAATGAAACGCAAGGATGAATTATAACCGGCTGAAAAACCTTATTACTTTGCTAAATTACAGTAATTTAACGCAATGTTCACTTCCGGGGCGGTATAATGAGGCGTATTATAAAACCGAAGAATAAAAAAACACTGGGGGACGACTACATGATTCATCACGAAAACCACCATCTCTATAATCTGCATGAAATGCAATATGCGGCGATGGCGCCGTTTAAAATGCTGGCGCGCATGAGCAAGGCGCTGCACCAAAGCCCGATGAGCCCGCTCACCTACACCCATTATGGCCGCAATATCGCCGCCGCCGCCGAGGTGTTCGAACGCGTGACCCACCGCTACGCCAAGCCGGAATTCGGCATTGCGCATACGCTGGTCGGCGGCAAGCAAACCACCATCTATGAAGAGGTGGTGGCGGAAAAACCGTTCTGCCGCCTGCTGCATTTCAAAAAACATGGCAATGTGAAGCAGCCGCGCCTGCTGATCGTCGCCCCGATGTCCGGCCACCACGCGACACTGCTGCGCGGCACGGTGGAGGCATTGCTGCCGTTCCTCGACGTCTATATCACCGACTGGGTGGATGCGCGCAACGTGCCGTCCTATCACGGCGCATGGCATCTGGAAGATTATATCGACTACACGGTGGAATTCACCCGCCATCTGGGGCCGGACGTGCACCTGCTCGCCGTCTGCCAGCCTTCGGTGCCGGTGATGGTGGCCGCCGCGCACATGAATGAGAAAAAAGACCCGTGCACGCCGCGCTCGATGACGCTCATCGGCGGGCCGATCGATACCCGCATCAACCCGACCAAGGTGAATGAGCTGGCCGAGAAGAAACCGATCGAATGGTTCAAGCAGAACGTCATCACCCGCGTGCCGTTTAACTATCCGGGCTTCATGCGCCGCGTCTATCCCGGCTTCTTGCAGCTTTCCGGCTTCATGCAGATGAATCTCGACCGCCATATCGACGCGCACAAGGACCTGTTCAAGCATCTCGTCGAAGGCGACGGCGAATCCGCCAAGGCCCACCGCAAATTCTATGATGAATATCTGGCCGTGGCCGACCTGCCGGCGGAATTCTACCTCGATTGTATTGCCGAGGTGTTCCAGAAACATTCACTGCCCAAAGGCGAATTCAAATATAAAGGCAAGTTCACAAAACCTGAGGCCATCACCAAAACCGGCCTGCTCACGCTCGAAGGCGAGCTGGACGATATTTCCGGCGTCGGCCAGACCGAAGCGGCGCAGACCATCTGCTCCGGCCTGCCAAAAACCATGCGCCGCCACTATGTGCAAAAAGGCGTGGGCCACTACGGCATCTTCAACGGCCGCAAATTCCGCGAGCATGTCGTGCCCATCATCGTCGATTTCATCGGAAAGATGGAACGGTAATAAGCTGCCTCCGGTACTCGCTACTGCTCGTCCCATGAGGCTTGCTCAAGGCTGGTTCGGTGCTGCTCACCTCTCATGACACTAAAATCAAACTCGCTGCCGCGATAAAGCGCGAAGCGATGGAAACCGAGGCGAAGGGAATGTACATGCAAGTACATGACCAAGCCGAGTGAGGCTCCATCGCAAGCAGATTTGAAGCGGGAGTAGAGTTTGCCCCTTGACACCCCCGCCCTCGCGCCCTATGGTCCCGCCGTTTACCCACCCGGAACCTAGCGAACGACATGACCGACCAAGCCACGAACCGCCCTGCCTGCCTGATTCTTTCAGACGGCACCGTGTTTTCTGGATTTGGCGTCGGCTGCACGGAAAGCACCATCGGCGAGCTCTGCTTCAACACCGCGATGACCGGCTATGAGGAAATCCTCACCGACCCGTCCTATGCCGGGCAGATCATCACCTTCACCTTCCCCCATATCGGCAATGTCGGCTGCAACGACGAAGATATCGAATCGAAAGAACCGCACTGCGCCGGGCTGGTGCTGCGCGAGCGGCCTACCGTCCCTTCAAGTTTCCGCAGTAAAATCGGCCTCGATGAGTGGCTGAAAAAAAATAATATCGCCGGTATTATAGGCGTCGACACGCGCGCGCTCACCCGCCATATCCGGAAAAACGGCGCGCAGAATGCGATGATTTTACATGGCGAGAGCAGCAGCACCCAGATTGCCGACGCACTCGCCGAACTTAAAGCCTTCCCAAGCATGAAAGGGCTCGAACTCGCCGCCGACGTCACCACGAAGAAGACTTATGAGTGGAAAGAACCACTTTGGCAGCTTTCACCGAGTACCGAGTACCGAGTACCGAGTACCGCCTTCCATGTCGTCGCCATGGATTTCGGCATCAAGCATAACATCCTGCGTAACCTGGCCGAAGTGGGCTGCCGCGTCACGGTGGTTCCCGCCAAAACTTCCGCCAAGGAAATTCTTGGCCTTGCGCCGGATGGCATCTTTCTTTCCAACGGCCCCGGCGATCCGGAGGCCACCGCGCTTTATGCCCTGCCGGTCATCCGCGAGCTGATCGATTCGGGCCTGCCGGTTTTCGGCATCTGCCTCGGCCACCAGCTGCTCGGCCTGGCGCTCGGCGCGAAAACCGAAAAAATGCGCCAGGGACACCGCGGCGCCAACCACCCGGTGAAAGAACTGGCAACGAACCGCGTGATGATTACCTCGCAGAACCACGGCTTCGCCGTGAGCGATAAAGACCTGCCCGCCGATTTGGAAATCACGCATATTTCATTGTTCGACGGCACGGTGCAGGGCATCCGCCATAAAACCAGGCCCATCTTCGGCCTGCAGGGCCACCCGGAGGCGAGCCCCGGCCCCCACGATACGTTTGATATGTTCGGAAAATTCGTCGAGATGCTGGGGAAATCGAAGCAGAGGGCAGCATGATAGGCGCTTGCAGAGATTGTCTATCTAATCACAAAGCGCTGGTTCGGTTATTTATGAAGGCGATTGCCGCAGGCATTGCTGCCATCTTCTTCTTACATTTTGTGATGCCCAACGCCGAACACCCAAAAATTCTCTCTACCATCGGTTTGCTGCTGGATATTTTCGGCGTCACATGGATTGCCTATGACCTCTTTCCCTTCAAAGGCAAGCGCGAGTTTACAGAAGATGAAATCAGCGGCATCGAAACACCTGAATATACCGCGTTCAAACGCTCCCACGCCGCCGTTGGCTTGGCCGCGATTGTCATTGGATTTTTGTTCCAGATTCTTTCCTACTGGATTTCGGATATTTTAGTTCTTTTTGGAGGCACCTATGCCTAAACGCACTGACATCAAATCCATCCTCATCATCGGCGCCGGGCCTATCGTCATCGGTCAGGCGTGCGAATTTGATTACTCCGGTTCGCAGGCCTGCAAAGTGCTGAAGGCGGAAGGCTACCGCGTGATTTTGGTGAATTCCAACCCCGCGACGATTATGACCGACCGGGAGCTGGCCGATGCGACGTATATCGAGCCGATCACCCCGGCCGTGGTCGAAAAAATTATCGCCAAGGAAAAGCCGGATGCATTGCTGCCGACCATGGGCGGGCAGACGGCGCTGAATTGTGCGAAGGCGCTGGCCGAATCCGGCGTGCTGGAAAAATATAATGTCGAGCTGATCGGCGCGAAATTGCCGTCCATCAACAAGGCGGAGGATCGCTTGCTGTTTGGCCAGGCGATGGCAAAGATCGGCCTGGAAGTGCCGAAAAACGCCGTGGTGAAATCCATGGAAGAGGCGCGGGCAGCGCTGGAAAACACCGGCCTTCCCGCTGTCATCCGCCCCAGCTTCACCATGGGCGGCTCCGGCGGCGGCATCGCCTATAACAAGGAAGAATTCGATGCTATTGTGGCCAGTGGACTGGACGCTTCCCCGGTCGGCGAGGTGATGATTGACGAAAGCGTGCTCGGCTGGAAAGAATATGAGATGGAGGTGGTGCGCGACCACAAAGACAACTGCATCATCATCTGCTCCATCGAAAACGTGGACCCGATGGGCGTGCATACGGGAGATTCCATCACCGTTGCCCCTGCGCTGACGCTCACCGATAAAGAATTCCAGATCATGCGCGATGCGTCCTTCGCGGTGCTGCGCGAAATCGGGGTGGATACCGGCGGTTCCAACGTGCAGTTCGCCGTGAACCCCGAAAATGGCCGCATGGTGGTGATTGAGATGAATCCGCGTGTCTCGCGCTCCTCGGCGCTTGCGTCCAAGGCCACCGGCTTCCCCATTGCCAAGGTGGCGGCGAAGCTGGCCGTGGGCTACACGCTGGATGAAATTCAAAACGACATCACCGGCGGCGCAACGCCTGCCTCGTTCGAGCCAACCATTGATTACATCGTCACCAAAATTCCGCGCTTCGCATTCGAGAAATTCCCCGGCACGGAGCCGCTGCTCACCACCGCCATGAAATCCGTCGGTGAGGCGATGGCGATGGGGCGCAACTTCGCCGAGTCCCTGCAGAAGTGCCTGCGCTCGCTGGAAGTGGGCCTGACGGGCCTGAACGCCCCGGAAGGCATGGACACGCTGGAGGCTGTACGCGGCGAACTCACCCGCCCAACGCCGGACCGCCTGCTGGTCGCGGCCCAGGCGCTCCGCCTTGGCATGAGCGTGGAAGAAATTTGCTCGATTGCGAAGTTTGATCCGTGGTTTGTAAGGCAGTTGGAAGAAATAGTGCGTTTAGAAGAAGAAATAAAAACTGTCATGCCAGCGAAGGCTGGCATCCAGATGGATCCCGGCCTGCGCCGGGATGACATGTATAAATGGAAACGCCACGGCTTCTCCGATGCCCGCATCGCCGAACTTTCTGGTGTGAAAACCGCTGACATTTCTGCATTGCGCAACAAACTCAACATCCACCCCGTCTACAAACGCGTCGATACCTGCGCCGCCGAATTTGATTCCAATACGCCCTACATGTATTCAAGCTATGAAGGCATAAATGCCCAGTGCGAATCCGAACCTACCGACAAGAAAAAAGTCATCATCCTGGGTGGCGGGCCGAACCGCATCGGCCAGGGCATTGAGTTTGATTATTGCTGCGTGCATGCCGCTTATGCGCTGAAAGAAGCGGGTTTCGAGACCATCATGGTCAACTGCAACCCCGAAACCGTTTCCACCGATTATGACACCTCTGACCGCCTCTATTTCGAACCGCTGGTGGCGGAGGATGTGCTGGAAATCATCCGCAAAGAGCAAGAAAACGGTGAACTGGTCGGGGTGATTGTGCAGTTCGGCGGGCAAACGCCGCTGAAGCTGGCGCGCACGCTGGAAGCGGCGGGTGTGCCCATCATCGGCACTTCGCCGGATTCGATTGACCTGGCCGAAGACCGCGACCGCTTCCGCGAGCTGATTGAGAAACTGAAACTGAAGCAACCCAAAAGCGCCATTGGCCGCACGGCGGAAGAAGTCGTTTCGCAAGCGGAATCGATTCGGTTTCCGCTGCTCGTGCGCCCTTCTTATGTGCTGGGGGGCCGCGCCATGGCCACGATGCATGATATGGAGAGCCTGGAGAAATATGTGATCGAACTCGCCAAAATGTTTGGCGATGGGCCAATCCTTATTGATAGCTTCCTAAATGACGCGGTGGAGGTGGATGTCGATGCGCTGTCCGACGGCTCGCATATATTGGTGGCGGGCGTGATGCAGCATATCGAGGAGGCGGGCATCCACTCCGGTGATTCGGCCTGCGCCCTCCCGCCTTATTCGCTTTCGGCGGAGATTCAGAAAAAAATCCAATACCAGACCGTGCTGCTGGCCAAAGCCCTGAACGTGAAGGGCCTGATGAACGTGCAATACGCCGTGAAGGACGCAGAGGTGTATCTGATCGAGGTGAACCCGCGTGCCTCGCGCACCGTGCCGTTTGTCGCCAAAACGGTGGATGTGCCGCTGGCCAAAATCGCAGCCAGGGTAATGGCCGGTGAGAAACTCGCCGCGCTCCTGCCGAAACGCATCGCATTCTCGACGCTGAAACTGCCGGAGCTAAACACCGAAGTGCAGGTGGCCGAAGCTTATTCCAACCTGAAACATGTGGCGGTGAAGGAAGCCGTGTTCCCGTTCGCACGCTTCCCCGGAGTGGATGTGATTTTAGGGCCCGAAATGAAATCCACCGGCGAGGCGATGGGCATCGACGCAAGCTTCCCCGCCGCCTTCGCGAAATCGCAGCTCTCCGCAGGCACGGTGCTGCCGACGAACGGCGCGGTGTTCCTTTCCGTTCGGGATGCGGATAAGAAAGCGCTGCTAGGCGTTGCCAAAACATTGGCCGCGCTTGGCTTCAAGCTGGTGGCCACCCGCGGCACGGCGCATTACCTTTCGGAGCAAAACATTGAAGTAGCGACCGTGAACAAGGTGCGCGAAGGCCGCCCGCATATTGTGGATATGCTGAAAGACCGCGAGATCGGCCTCGTCATCAACACCACCGAGGGCAAGGAAGCAGTGGCGGATAGCTTCTCCATCCGCCGCACGGCGCTGCTGGGTAAAATCCCCTACTACACCACCATCGCCGAAGCCGTGGCCGCGAGCGACGGCATGGCCGCGCTGGCCTCCGGCAAAGGCCTTGACGTGACCTCCATTCAGGATTATTGTCTAAAAATCGCTTGAGGGGTTTCCCTTCAGGCGTTTTTTATTCCCGTGAGCCCTGAATATGAGCGATAAAATACCCATTACTGCCGCCGGTTTTAAACGCTTGGAAGCCGAGCTGAAGCACCGCAAGGGCGTGCTGCGCCCTGAAATTATCGAGGCGATCTCGGAGGCGCGCGCGCATGGCGATTTGTCGGAAAACGCCGAATACCACGCCGCCAAGGAAAAACAATCCTTCAACGAAGGCCGCATCAAGGAGCTGGAAGCGGTGGTTTCCCGCGCCGAGGTGATCGATGTAGCCGCACTCAAAGCCGATGTTATCAAGTTCGGCGCGAGCGTGAAGGTGATCGATGAAGAAACCGAGGAAGAACATCATTACCAGATCGTCGGCGAATATGAAGCCGATATCACCATGAAACAAATTTCGATGACGGCGCCGCTGGCCCGCGCCCTCATCGGCAAGAAAAAAGGCGATTCGGTGGAAGTGAAAACCCCCAAAGGCGAAAAATCCTACGAGGTGCTGCATATCGAATATCGCGAAACAATTATTGTGGAGAGCACATAATGAGCTTTGATGTTGTAACCGGCGGTGGGGGATTCATCGGCAGCCATCTGGTCGACCGCCTGCTGGCCGAAGGTCGCAAGGTGAAGGTGATCGATAATTTCTCCGTCGGCCGCCCGAAAAACCTGGAGCAGCATAAGGACAACCTCTCGCTGGCGGTGGTTGCGGGCGATGTCTGCGATGAGGAAATGGTCGAAAGCGTGCTTGCCGGCGCCGAACATGTCTACCACCTCGCCGCCCGCGCCGATATCGTCCCCTCCATCCAGGAGCCGAAGGAATATTACCGGAGCAATGTCGACGGCACGTTCAATGTGTTGCAGGCCGCGTCCAAAGCGAAGGTCAAACGCTTCGTCTATGTCGCCTCCTCCTCCTGCTACGGCATTCCAGACCAGTACCCGACCAAGGAATCCGCGGCCATTCGCCCGCAATATCCTTACGCGCTGACCAAACGCCTCGGCGAAGAATTGATGATGCACTGGGCGCAGGTCTATAAGCTGCCCGCCGTTTCCGTGCGCTTCTTCAATATTTACGGCCCACGCGCCCGCACCAGCGGCACGTATGGTGCGGTGTTCGGCGTGTTCCTCGCGCAGCTCCTCGCCGGAAAACCGCTCACCATTGTCGGTGACGGCGAGCAGACACGGGATTTTACTTTTGTGTCGGACGCGGTGGACGCCCTCATCACCGCTGCGCACAGCAACAAGGTCGGCGAGATTTATAATGTCGGCAGCGACCGGCCGGTGAGCGTGAACCTGCTGGTGGAATTGCTGGGCGCGAAAGACACCGTGCACATCCCCAAGCGCCCCGGCGAGCCGGACTGCACCTTCGCCGACACCACGAAAATCAAGCGCGACCTGAACTGGAAAGCCAAGGTAACGTTCGAGGAAGGTGTCAAAATCATGCTGGAAAATATCGATTACTGGCGCGATGCCCCGGTCTGGGACAAAGATTCGATTGCCAAGGCGACGACAGACTGGTTTAAGTATCTGGGTGACAACAAAGCTGCGTGAGGAACCATGACTGCGCCTAAGCCAAAGATTGCCGCCGCCTCCGAAAAGCATACCCGCAGCAAGATTTTGTCGATGGAAGAGCTGGCGCTCGCCGTCAAAAACCTCAAAGCTTCGGGCAAAAAAGTGGTGCAGGCGCATGGCACGTTCGACCTTTTGCATCTCGGCCACGTCAAACATCTCGAATCGGCCCGCAGCAAGGGCGATGCGCTGGTCGTCACCATCACCGCCGATAAATACGTGAATAAAGGCCCGAACCGCCCGGTATTTAACGAGCAGCTGCGCGCCGAAATGCTCGCGGCGCTCGAAGTAGTCGATTTCGTGGCGGTGAACCATCACCTCGACGCCGTGCCCGCCATTAAAGCCATCCAGCCCAGCTTCTACGCCAAGGGGCAGGATTATATCAATCCCGATGGCGACGTGACCGGCAAGATCACCGAGGAGAGAAACGCTATTGAAAGCGTCGGCGGCAGCATCGTCTTCACCGAGGAAATGACCTTCAGCTCCACCGAACTCATCAACCGCAACCTGAATATTTACGAGCCGCATTTGCGCGCCCATCTCGACGGGCTGCGCGAGAATAACGGGCTGGAAGCGCTGAACGCCGTCGTCGATTCGATAAAGGATATGCGCGTGCTGCTGGTCGGCGATGCGATTATCGACGAATATCAATATGTGCTGCCGATGGGCAAAGCCGCCAAGGAAAACATGATCGCCACCCGCTATCAGGATGTCGAACGTTTCGCCGGCGGCATTTTCGCCACCGCCAACCATGTCGCGGATTTCTGCAAGTCGGTGGAAATCGTGACCGTCATCGGCGATTCCGAGGATTACAGCGCGCTCATCAAAAACAGTCTGAAACCCAATGTAATACTCACTCCTATCGTCCGCCAGGGCACGCCGACCACACGCAAAACCCGCTTCGTCGACCCGACCTACCTGCGCAAGCTGTTCGAAGTCTACCATATGGACGACAACTCGCTCACCCGCAGCGTCGAAGACAAGCTGAACGACACGCTCCGCAAGCGCATCAAGGAATACGACCTTGTCATCGCCAACGATTTCGGTCATGGAATGATCGGCGCCAGCACGGTCGAGCTGCTGTGCAGCCAGTCGAAATTCCTGGCGGTGAACACGCAATCCAACAGCGCCAATATGGGCTATAACCTGATTCATAAATACCCGCGTGCCGATTTCGTGTGCATCGATGCGCCGGAAGCGCGCCTGGCCGTCACCGACAAGATCAGCCCGATCGAGGAGATCATCAGCCGCCGCCTCGCCTCGAAAATCAACTGCTCGAATTTTATCATCACCAACGGCAAGCATGGCTGCGTCACCCATGAGCGGGGCGATATCGTGCACACCATCCCCGCCGTCACCAAATCGGTGGTGGATACGGTGGGCGCGGGCGATGCCTTCCTCGCCATCACTGCGCCGATGGTCGCCGCCGGCGCGCCGCTCAACCAGATCGGCTTCATCGGCAATATCGCTGGTGCGCTCAAAGTCGCCATCATCGGCCACCAGAAGTCGGTGGAAAAAGTGGCGGTGCTCAAGTCGTTGACAGCGCTACTGAAATAGTAAGAACGGATGATTCCCGGCAGTTTTGGCTGGTTTTGCAAAAAACAATGTGTTAGGATCCGGAAATTAATTATTTTTTCCACCGTAAGCTGGAGCCTGCATGAAACAGAGAATCGCCAACTACTTCAACACCTTGCATGATTGCGCAAGCAATGCCTTTATCACCGATGGCGACGGCAAACCACTCACCCCGCATGAGGCCTACGACCGCGCCACCGGCGAAGTGCGCGCCACTCATAACAACGGCAACAAGCTGATGTTTATCGGCAATGGCGGCTCGGCCGGTATCGCAAGCCACATGGCCATCGACTATTCCAAAAACGGCGGCATCCGCTCCATGGCGTTCAATGACGGCGCGGCGCTCACCTGCCTCGGCAACGATCTGGGCTATGAAAATGTGTTCGCCAAGCAGGTCGAGCTGCATGCGCGCCCCGGCGACCTGCTGATCGCCATTTCAAGCTCCGGCAAATCGGTGAATATCCTGAAAGCCGCCGACGTGGCCCGCGAACGCGGCTGCACCGTCTATACTTTCAGCGGCTTCTCGGCGGATAACCCACTCCGCAATTATGGCGAGCTGAATTTCTATGTCGACTCCGGCGAATATGGCTTCGTCGAAATCAGCCATCTTGCGCTCATTCATTCCATCCTTGACCTTGAAATGGGATGGGGTATTGATGCAGGCAAAGCAAGCGAGCAGTCTGAAAAATCGGCCCGCGCCGCTGCGTAATTTTGCCTGAAGGAGCGTTATGAAAAAATTCAACCATGTCATGGTCACCGGTGGCGCCGGCTATGTCGGAAGCAAGCTGGTGCCGGCCCTGCTGGATCGCGGCTATAAGGTCACCGTGCTCGATTTATATATGTACGGCGACCATCTGTTCGATGCTTACAAAGGCCCGGCCTTACGCGAAATCAAAGGCGATATCCGCGATGCCGCCGCCGTCAAAAGCGCCCTCGAAGGCTGCGACGCCGTGATCCACCTCGCCTGCATCTCCAACGATCCGTCGTTTGATTTAAATCCCGATCTTGGCCGCACCATCAACTATGATTGCTTCCGCCCGATGGTGAAAGCCGCCAAAGAATCAGGCGTGAAACGCTTCATCTATGCCTCCTCCTCGTCAGTTTATGGCGTGAAGGAAGAAGACCAGGTGACTGAGGATTTGCCGCTGGAACCGCTCACCGATTACTCCAAATTCAAGGCAATGTGCGAGGACGACCTCGAAGCCGAACGCGCACCGGGCTTCGTAGGCGTCACCATCCGCCCGGCCACCGTCTGCGGGTATGCGCCGCGCCTGCGCCTCGACCTCTCGGTCAACATCCTCACCAATTTCGCCATCAATAAAGGCTTTATCAAAGTCTTCGGCGGCGACCAGCTCCGCCCCAATATCCATATCGACGACATGGTGGATGCGTACCTGCTGCTGCTCGAAGCCGACGATGCGAAGGTGGACGGAAAGATTTTCAACGCCGGTTACGAGAACCATTCGATCAACGATATCGCCCGCATGGTGAAAAACATCGTCGGCAAAGATGTGGAAATCAAGGTCGAGCCGACCAACGATAACCGCTCCTACCGCGTCTCGTCGGAGAAAATCAAAAAGGAACTCGGTTTTTCCGCTAAACGCACCATCGAAGATGCGGTGGTCAGCCTGAAGGACGCCTTCGACGCCGGGAAAATCCCCAACTCGTTCGATGATGACATCTATTTCAACATCAAGCGCATGCAGAATTTGAAGCTGGCGTAATGAAACCGTGCGTTGCAAGCATTGCAGGCCATTTCGCTGCGCTGAGCGAAGTACTAGGCGCGAGCAACGCAGAACCGCAAGCGTACGATAAGTACGTGCGGATTCGAGTAGCGCAGCAACAACGTAATTCGCCAGCGGAGTAGAAATGCAAACCAAAGAAGTCCAGTATAACGACCTCCTCAAGGTGCAAGACGAGATCGGCACGGCCTCGCTCGGCGTCATGATGAATCAGGTATGGCACGATGATCCGCGCCGCCTCGCCTTCGTGCTGGCGCGCTATAAATTCGTCTCCAAAATGCTTTCGGGCAAACAGAAAGTGGCCGAGCTGGGCTGCGGCGATGCGTTCGGCAGCCGCGTGGTGTTGCAGGAAGTGGCCGAGCTGCATGTGTATGATTTCGATCCGCTGTTTGTGGACGACATCAATAAACGCCAGACCGAGCGCTGGAAACTGCATCCCCATACCCATGACATCCTCGACGGACCGCTAAAAGAAGGCCCGTTCGACGCGATTTACAGCCTCGATGTGATGGAGCATATCGAGCAAGCCAAAGAACATCTTTATGTGCAGCACCTGAAGCAATCGCTTACCGAGCATGGCGTGTTGATTATCGGCATGCCGTCGCTGGAATCGCAGGATCACGCGTCGCCGCAAAGCAAAATCGGCCATATCAACTGCAAAAGCGGCAAGGCGCTGAAATCCCTGCTCGAAAAAGATTTCCACAACGTGCTGCTATTCTCCATGAATGACGAGGTGGTGCATACCGGCTTTTCGCCGATGGCGCATTACCTCTTCGCCATCTGCACGGGAAAGAGGAAATGAGGAATTGAGGAATTGAGGAAATTATGCGCACACTGTTTCCTCATTTCTCCATTTCTTCAATTCCTCTGGCTTCCTTATGCGCATCGGCATCGATCTCGACAACACCATCATTCACTATGATAATGCATTTCTGGTAGCCGCGAGAGAGCGCAATCTCCTGCCCGCGGATTTTACCGGCACCAAGCAACAGCTTCGCGACCATATCCGCACATTGCCGGACGGCGAAACCCAGTGGCAGAAATTACAGGGCTATGTCTATGGCCAGGGCATCGCGCATGCGGCGCTTTATCCGGGCGTCAAACCATTCATCACACAGGCGTTGGGTGCCGGTCACACTTTGTTTATCGCCAGCCACAAAACCGAATTCGGGCATTACGACGAAAGCAAAACCAACCTGCGCGACGCCGCCATCGCATTCCTGGAGGCAGAGGGCATGTTCACCCTTCCGGGCTTTGGGCGCGAACATATTTCCTTCCACCCCACCCGTGCCGGGAAAGTGGAAAAAATTGCAACCCTATCGCTTGATTGGTTCATCGATGATCTGGTAGAAGTGTACAAGGAACCGCATTTTCCTGCCCATGTGAAGAAGATATTGTTCCACACCTCGACCACAACACCGCCCGCCGGCGACTGGCAGCTATGCCGCGACTGGCAGGCGATAACGCAGACGATATTCACATGACCAATGCCGCGCTGAAATCCATCGCTTCCGAGCTGGCCGGTGTCAAGGCCACCGAGGTCGTGCCCGCGGCAAGCGGCGGCAACAGCCGTGTCTATATGGTGGCCACCGAGGGCAAGCTCTACGCGCTCAAGCAATACCCGGAAATTGAAAACGACAAGCGCAACCGCCTGGAAACCGAGCGGCATGCGCTGGAGCTGATGCACTGGCACGGCATCCGCTCGATTCCGGAGTGGATCGCCGCGAAAGATAATTACGCGTTGATGGGCTGGATCGACGGCTTTGTGATCAAAGAACCCAAGGCATGCGACGTCGACGATGCGGCGATTTTCCTCGGCACGCTGCATCATATCAGCCGCAAAACCCATGAAGAGGATATGCCGCTGGCGTCCGAAGCCTGTATTTCCGGCAAGGCGATTGTCGACCAGCTGGAAGCGCGGGTAACGGCGCTCATGCCCTACACCAAGGAAAATCCGGCGCTGATGCAGTTTTTATCCAAGCACTTCCTGCCGGTTTTTGCGCACCGCATGGCGGCGGCAAAGACAGCGCATGCCCAATTTTCCGAACCGCTTCCTTTCGAAGAGCGCACGCTGATCGCCGCCGATTTCGGTTTTCATAACATCATGCGCTCACTCGATGGCGCCCTCTATTTCATCGATTTTGAATATTTCGGCTGGGACGACCCGGTCAAACTCATGTCCGATTTCCTGCTGCACCCGGCCACCGCGCTTTCGGGCGAGATGAAAAAGAACTTCTATCATCACACGCTCGCGATTTACGGAGAGGCCGTGGCAGCGCGCTTTGCCGCCTATTTCCCGTTATTTGGCTTGCGCTGGACGCTGATTCTGCTAAACGAATTTATCCCGCAGCGCTGGGCAGCGCGGGCGGCAGCGCGTGGCCATACTGCCGATAATCAGGCAGAGTGGGAAAGCGTCAAAACCGAGCAGCTCGCCAAAGCCGAGGCGATGCTTACAATGAGTGAGAAATTCGCCTAGGAAATTGGAAAATTATGGTGCATCCGGTACAAAAAGGTTATCCACAATTCGCAACGCCGCCGCTGGATGCGCGCTCGAAACAGCTGCGTTCGCTGATGGTGCGGATGCTAAGGGGCGGGCGTCGCGGCCATATCGGCTCCACCCTGTCGCTCATTGAAATTCTGCGTGTGCTGTATGACGATGTACTGCGCTTTGACGCAAAAAACCCGGCATGGAAAGAACGCGACCGCTGCCTGCTCTCCAAGGGCCATGGCTGTATTGCACTCTTCGCCATCCTCGCCGACAAGGGATTTTTTGGGGTGGAAGAACTCGATAAATTCTGCATGCCGGACGGCATACTCGGCGGCCACCCGGAATATGCCAAAGTGCCCGGCGTCGAAGCCTCCACCGGCGCGCTCGGCCACGGGCTTTCCATCGGTGTGGGCATGGCGCTCGCCGCCCGCGCCGATAAGCGCGACAGCCGCATTTTCGTTATCATGGGTGATGGTGAAATCAACGAAGGCTCCGTCTGGGAAGCGGCCATGAGCGCCGGCAACCACAAGCTCGACAACCTCATCGCCATGGTCGATTACAATAAAATCCAATCCGCCGGGCCGACCCGCGAAATCTGTAACCTGGAGCCGCTCGCCGATAAATGGCGGGCATTTAATTTTGATGTGAAGGAAGTGGACGGGCATGATGTGAGCGCCCTGCAATCCTTGCTGAAAGCGCCGCGTGCCGCCGGCAAGCCCACCGTCATCATCTGCCATACCGTCAAAGGCAAAGGCCTGTCATTCGCCGAGAACGATCCGAAATGGCACCATCAATCGTCGATTAAACCCGAAATTTTCCAGCAAATGGATGAAGAGTTCAAAGTCGCATGAGTCACGCCGCCTACATTCTTCAAAACTCGCTGGCTTGCGCCAAATGCGCAGGCTTGGGAGAACCGGCGCGCAGCGTACGCGCAGTACGTGAGCACCGGAAGCGCAACAAGCCAAGCAAGTTGGCCAAGCCAGTAGAGTTTTTATTATGAGGAAAACCTGCGTCGATATGGTCTATACGCTGGCGAAGAAGGATCCTCGCGTGGTGTTCATCGGCTCGGATCTTTCGCCGGGCCTGCTGAAAGACATGAAAGCCGAATTCCCTGACCGCACTTTCATGGAAGGCGTGGCCGAGCAGAATATCATCGGCATGGCGGCGGGTTTCGCGCTGGAAGGCTATATTCCTTATGTGAATACCATCGCCACTTTCATCACCCGCCGTTGCTTCGAACAGGTGGCGGTCGATGCCTGTTTGCACCATCTGCCGATTCGCCTGATCGCCAATGGCGGCGGGCTGGTCTATGCGCCGCTTGGGCCGACCCACCTTGCGATCGAGGACATCGCCATCATGCGCTCGCTGCCGAATATGACGGTGGTGGCGGTGAGTGACGCCGAAGAAATGACGCGCTTCATGGAAAAATCGCTCGACTGGCCGCACCCGATTTACATCCGCATGGCCAAAGGCGGCGATCCCATTGTGAGCCGCGCCGAGCTTGGTTTTGAAATCGGCAAGGCCATCCTGCTGAAAGACACCAGATCGCCGAATCCGGTGCTGCTCATTACCACCGGCATCACCACCAATCGCGCACTCACGGCCGCCGAGCAACTTGAGCGTGAAGGCATCCATGCGCGGGTGCTGCATATGCACACCATCAAGCCGCTCGATGAAAAAGCCGTGCTGGATTATGCCGCCGATGCCTCGCTGGTGATGACGGTCGAAGAACATACGCTGGTCGGCGGCCTTGGCAGCGCAGTCGCCGAATGCCTGATGGATAACGGAGCCGGAAACGTTCAGCTAAAGCGCCTCGGCATCCCGGACAGCTTTGCCAAACATTACGGCACGCAGGATGATCTGCTGAAAACCTATGGCCTGCAGCCTGACCAGATCGCACAGAGCGTGCGCGACGCATTAAGGGACAAGAAAAATGCCCGACTTTCTGCGTAAAGAAGAACGCCTCCTCTGCGACGAATTCCTGAAAAACGGCATCGTGAAAGTGGCCGCTGAAGATAAGGCCGCGCTCGATAAAATGCGCGGCTGCATCGTAAATGCCAGCGCCTCTTTCCTGTCGCTTCCCGCGCCACAAGACCATGGGAAATTTTTAGACGAGATACATAATCACGTGAGCGCCGCCAGGCTCAACGATTTCCGCCTCGCCGTCTTAGAGGCGATGAACAAGGAATCATGGTTCCGCGAGGCCTATTTTGCCGTTGCCCGCAAGGCGCTCGAAACGCTGGTTGGCAATGAGCTGGTCATGCAGCGGCGGGTGAATATCAGCATCCAGCTTCCTGATGATGACAGCAGCCTGCTGCCGATTCACTCGGATGTTTGGTCCGGCGACTCGCCCTATGAAGTGGTATTGTGGATTCCTTATTCCGATTGCTACGGCACCAAGGCGATGTATTTCACCAAAGCTGAGGCCGATGCAAAGGCGGCACCGGTGATGAGCGGTTATAAAGATGCCGAGGCGCTCTATCAGGCGGTGGCGGCGGATTCTCCGTTCATGGAACTGAAATATGGCGAGGCGCTTATTTTCACGCAGAACATCATGCATGGCAACCGGGTGAACACGGAAAAAGAAAGCCGCTGGTCGTCCAATTGCCGTTTCAAGGCGGCGCTTTCACCCTATGCCGATAAAAAACTCGGCGAGTTTTTTGAGCCGATTACGTTGCGGCCCACCACCCGGCTGGGCTTGCGCTACCAGCTCCCCACAGGGTTTGAAAACACCGGGCAATGACGCCTCCCCCCGTCATCCACGGCATGATCGAAGCGGCGCTTAAAGCCGCGCATATCGCACTCCTTCGCCGCAAAAACGATGTGCAGGTCATAAGAAAACCCGATGGCAGTTTCGTCACCTCCGGTGATTACCAGGCCCAGCAAATCATCGAGGCGGAACTGCGAAAAATCTCTCCTTCCGCGCTCGGCGTGGAAGCAATTTATTTCCTTTGCGAAGAATCGCTGGACGGCAAGGCGCATGATTTCGCGGGCCGTAAAAAAGGCGCGCATTGGGTGATCGACCCCATCGACGGCACCATCGGCTACAAACAAAAGCGCGGCGATGCGGAGCCAAAACCATGGGCGGTTTCCATCGGGCTGGAGCAGGATGGCAAGACGATTGCCGCCGTGGTGTATGAAGCGTCGCCGGGCGAATATGGAACGGTGGCAGCGGATTTTGACGGCATCACCCCACAATCGCCACAGGGAAATATTTTCTGGGCGCATCGGGATGTGCCGCATGCCCATAGGCTGGAGGGACATTTCCGCGTCACCCCGGCGCATGGCAGCGCCTATGCGGAACAGGCAAACGGCGACGGGCTGATGACGCTTACATATCCGCTGCCGGAGCTTGCCGTTGATTATAGCGGGGCCGCACATAGCGTTTTAAATGAAACCACCCCGCTACCGGCGGGCGCCACCCACCTTATCGATGGTTTTTATCAGGATAAACAACCCGGCGCCCCCGCCGGAGCACCGCTGAAACGCCGTTTCCTGCAGGGTTGCGATCTCGGCGAAGGCGAATACCAAAGCTGTTTTTCCTCGGTAGCCGGGGCGATGCAGGCGGCGTCGGGCCGGGCGCGGAGTTTCATGGTCGGCGGCGGCTTCCCGTGGGATGTCTCGGCAGCGAGGCTCATCCTCGAAAAATCGGCGACAGCGCTGGCCGAATATGCTATGGTGGGAGCCGAAGGAGTGCGCACGCTGATGATTGCCGGGCGCGACCTGCCCATGTTTGAGCGGATGAAAAACAGCGTAGAAACGATGCAGGATCACGAGGCCAGCCGATGGTAGAACCCGAAGCACCGGCCACCACCCGCCGTGGTTTTTTAGGCAAAGTCGGCGCATGGATGAGCGCGGCGGGGCTGGGCGGCCTTGCGCGCTCGCTTGGATTCGCCGATGAAAGCGAGGCAGTAAATAATAGCGCGGAAGCATCAGGCGCCCCTGCCGATAATGCGGCACCGAAAGTGATCGACCGCCTGCCGGGAAGCGTCGAGCAATTGATGCAGCTTTCGCCCGAAGAAAAGGTGATGCTTGCGGCAGCCACCGCGTCCGGCTGCGATGCGGTCGCCTATTACACGGCAGACGGCCATGGCGCGTTTTCCGCCAGCGAAATCATCCAGCTCTACCCACCGGCGCATTACCGCGAATCCGGCACCAGGCAACCTGAATTTGCCGCGAACCTTGCCGAATATAACCCCGCCACCCACACCACCGCCGAGCAGGTGATGGACAATGCCCAATATCATATTCCCGTGCCGGTCTATAGTGCCGACGGAAGGGCCACCGACCAAATCAAGGGTGTCATCGTGCTGCACGCGCCGCAGGAGGGATTGAGCAAGCTGCAATCGACCGCGCAGGACCATAAAAACGACCTGCATGAACCGGTGGAAAGCCGCATGGCCAAGCTCAAAATGGCCGAAGATATCGTGAGCGAGCACCAGGATCTGTTCGGCGCATCAGGCAGGGTGAAGGCGTGGGAGAAACATAACAGCATCGGCGCCAAGCTCGCCTATTTCAAAAAAATCATCGGCGACGCCTACGCCACGATGGGCGAAGGCAACAGCCAGCAGGCGCATATGGATGCCGTGGCGGGGCTGATGGATCTCGCGGTAGAAAAAACCCTGAACAAGCCCGGCATGAAACCGCTGGTGGATAAGGCAGAGGCCGAGCTGATCCATGATCTGGCCGAGCTGCACGATATCGGCAAAACGCAGATGTCCTCGGCGTTCCTGCGGCCATGGCGGCATCTTGCCACCGAAGAGGACAAGAGGGATTTCGTCGAGCATAACCATAACCACCCGCTCTTCACCCTGCTCGAATTACTGGTCTACCCCGCCGAAGCGAAAATGGCCGCCGCCCATCACCACGGCGTGTTCCGCTATAGCGACGAGGAATTAAAGCATGCGCTGGGTGAGGATTTTTCGCAGTTCACCATCCTCAAGGATAACCTGAAGCCAGAGGAAATCTCGCCGCTTTCCTATATGCTGCGCCTCTGCGACGTTACCGAATCGATGACCGGCAGCGGCAAACAATCGCTGGAGCAGGCGGTGCAGGAGATGGCGGCGAAGGTACAGATGCAGGATGGAAAACCGGTGATTGGCGCGAATACCATCCACCCCGATTACCTGTGCCTGATGATTAAAAACGGCGTATTCGACAATTACGACCGCCCCAAAGACGCCGAAAAACTAAAGGCGGTAGAACAGTCCGTGCTGGAAAAATTCGGCTGGGCGGGTGCGGCGGGCGAACAGAAAGAAGCGGTGCTGCGCGCCGCCATCGCGGCGGATCCGCTGCTTAAAGACCCGGCCAACCAAACACAGGAACTGGCGCGCTAGCAGTTGCCCTAACGCTAAAACTCTGCTTACATGACGCTATGACAGCAAGCAACCGGCAAGGCTATCGCGGTTATATCTGCGCCCGCATGGAAATGGGGCGCTCGACGCCACAGCACATCCAGCAGCTCGTCATCCGCGATTATTGCGCCAAGCGCGGCATGCGCTTTTTGCTTTCCGCCACCGAATATTGCATGCCCGGCTGCACGCTGATTCTGGACGCGGTGCTGGCCGAACTAAACGCGCTCGATGGCATCGTCATGTACAGCCTCTACCAGATGCCGACCGATAAGCAAAAACGCATGGCGATGTATGTGGCGCTGTTCGCCAGCGGCTGCGAGCTGCACTGCGCGGCGGAAAATATCGCCATCAGGAGTTGGGACGACGCGAACCGCATCGAGGATGTATGGCTGGTGGCGGCGGTGATGGAGGGGCAGTCGCAAGAGGCCTTTACAGCACTGAAACAATTCGATCGTCATTGCGAGGGGGTATAGCTGACGAAGCAATCCAGAGTGTTGCGAAATAGGGATTGCTTCGCTATGCTCGCAATGACGGAGTTGATATGGATGAAATAAATTTCCTCGAAGCCTACCAGAAAAAAACCACGCGCAATTATGTCGAGCGGGTGACGGCGCATGACAAGGCCGAGTGCGCGAAAAAAGCCAAGGAATGGGATTACGATTACTGGGACGGCGAGCGCCAGTATGGCTATGGCGGCTATAAATATGATGGCCGGTGGTTGCCAATTGCCAAGGATATCGCCGCGCATTACGGCCTGAAGGCCGGCGATAAAATCCTCGATATCGGCTGCGGCAAGGCGTTCCTGCTTTACGAATTCACCAACGCGGTTGCGGGCGTGGAAATCGCCGGGCTTGATATTTCGGCCTATGGCATCGAACATGCGAAGGAAGAAGCCAAGCCGTTCCTCAAAGTCGGCAATTGCACGAAGCTTCCCTACCCCGATCACACGTTCGATTTCGTCTATTCGATCAATTGCTTCCACAATTTGAAAATCGACGAGCTGCAAATGGCGGTGAAGGAAATGCAGCGCGTCGGCAAGAAGCGTAAGTGGCTGTGTATCGAGTCGTATCGCAATGAATCGGAGAAGGCGAATTTGCTTTACTGGCAGCTCACCTGTGAATCGTTCTTCCGCCCGGACGGCTGGAAATTCCTCTGCCGCGAATGGGGTTATGACGGCGATATCGGCTTCATTTATTTCGAATAGCCGACGTGCGCACGCTCTTCAAAAAAGCTTTTGTTTTTTTTATCAACCATGTCGTGGTCGGTGTTTTCCGGCGGGTGCATCACAATGTGTTCTGGGGCAATTTACTGCTGTCGATCAACAAGACGGCGGGTTTCCTCGAAGACCCCACATTCGCACGCTGCCTGAAGGCGATTGAAGGCTCGCACCAATATGATGCCTACCACGCACCGGACTCGATTGCCTGGCGGCTGCACACGCTCGTCTGGGCGGCACAGAATGCCGCCATGCTCGAAGGCGATTTTGTCGAGTGCGGCGTGTTCAAGGGTGATTTCGCCTGGGTGATTACCGAGATGCTAGGCTTTGCAACGCTCGAAAAAACATTCTTCCTCTATGACAGTTTCGCCGGATTTTCCGAGGGCATTTCATCGCCGGAGGATTTTCCCGACGAGCCAGATTTTTATGCCAAGGCGCAGGAAATTTACAGCGAGCCGTCGCTTTATCCCAGCGTGCAGCAGCGCTTTTCCACGCTTCCTAATGTCCAGGTCATCAAAGGTTTCGTGCCGGAAGTGTTTGCTGTAACGGTACCGGAAAAAATTGCGTTCCTGCATGTCGATTTAAATTCGCCGAATGCCGAACGCGCCGCACTTGACGCATTATTCAGACGCGTGGTAACCGGCGGCTATGTAGTGTTCGACGATTATGGCTGGTTCGCCGCCCGCAAGCAGAAAGAAGCCATCGACGGCTTCTTCGCGCCGCTCGGCTATCATGTACTAGAGCTTCCAACCGGCCAGGGGCTGGTGATAAAACGATGAAAAATTTAAGCAAGAATGGGGCGCTCATCATCGGCGCCAGCGGCACCATCGGCAAAGCATTGCATGCTGCGATTGGCGGCACGCCCTTCACCCGCGCCGAGCTCGATCTTGCGGATAATTCGGAGCACTGGCCGGAGTTTCCGCCCGCCGATGTCGCCTATTTATGTGCCGCAGCAACCAAGCTGGAGACTTGCGAAAAAAACCCGGAGGCTACACAGAAAATCAACGTCACCCATATGCAAATTTTGGCGGAACGGCTGCAGAAAAACGGCACGTTCATCGTTTTTTTATCCTCCAACCAAGTGTTTGACGGCAGCGTTCCCTTCCGAAAAACCACCGATGCGCCCTGCCCGGTAAATGAATATGGCCGCCAGAAAGCGGTGTTCGAGGCATGGCTGCTTGCCCGCAATATCCCGGCGGCGGTGCTCAGGCTCACCAAGGTGGTTTCGGGCCCGCTGCCCATCACCCGGCAATGGGAGGAAGCACTCAGAAAAGGTGAGGCGGTGGAGGCGTTCGACGACCTGCGTTTTGCCCCGCTGCCGCTTGAAAGCGTGCTTGCGGCGCTCCATGACATCGGCATAAAAAAACGTGCCGGCATTTTTCATCTCTCCGGCACGCACGATATTTCTTATTACCGGATTGCGCAAATGCTGGCGCAAAAAATCGGCGTGGATTCCGCACTCGTGAGGCCGGCGAGTGCCGCTTCTAAGGGCATCGCCCCGCAATTCCTGCCCGCGCACGGCACTCTTGAATGCAGTATATTTGATGGCATTACCATTCCGGATCCGGAATATATTCTATTCTCAAGCAGCTGATGCTTATCAGAAAAAATTATAATCTGAAAAATGGGCGCAGGAAGGTAAGCAACGGACGCGGGAAAATATATTTGCTGCGGTAGGTGAGGCTGAACATCACCATCCGCCATAGCAGCAGCGGCGTGAGGAACCAGCGCATCTCACGGGTCAGGAACAGCGGCACCGCTTCGACCTGGAATTTCGGCAAGAGCGCCGAGCGCCTAAAAAGCGCAGCCTGCTTGGGATATTGCGTAAGCAGCAGGATCGATGTGCGAATCACATGACGCTCGGACGGCCAGTGAAAACGGTTATTCGAATAGCTTTTTTCTCCTTCCAAACGGCACATGGAGAAATTCTCCGGGCGGTAGGCAACGCCGGTATCGAACGCGACCATCAGGTTCAAAAACCAGTCGCTATGCCAGCGAAGCTGCGGCAGCAAACCCTTATACTTCCGGACCAGATCAAGCCGGAGCGCGTTGGCGCCGCCATTAAAATGAATCGCGGCACGGCGATTATGCTCGGCAAGCTCTTCCGGACTATAATAGGTGGGAACCTGCGGCAGCGGCAATTTCATATCATAGGTGAAGCGCTGGCGCTCCTGATCGAAAGCCGCGACATTGCCGCTGATGATACCGGCCTGCGGATATTGCAGGTGCATCTCCTCGCACCATGCAGTCATCATCGGATAATAGGCATCGTTGGCCGAACAGAGAAAAATAAAATCGCCGGTGGCTGCTTCGATACCGGCATTGAGCGCCGCGACCACGCCGCGATTCTCCGCATGTTTGAGCAGGCGGGCATTCGGCAGTTCGGCGATCAAGGCTTCGATAATCGCGACGCTATCGTCCGTCGAAGCGTCATCGACAATGATGATTTCATAAAACGGCAATTTCTGCGCGGCTAAGGAACCGATCGATTCGGAGAGTTTGCTGCCGTCATTATAGTTGGGCACGATCGCGCTGTATCGCGTCGTCATAAATAATACACATAATTGCGGCGGCACCGCCGGTACAGCAGGAAGCTGCCAATCACACTCACGCAGGTGACGACGAGCATCGCGATAATATCGTTCCCCCACACGGAGATATGTTCGAGCTTGATTTTCGCTTGCATGTCGGGCTTTATAAGCCAATGAAAAGCAAGAAACAAGCAGATTACGTCATCATCGGCGCAGGCATCATCGGGCTTGCAATCGCCCGTGAATTAAAAATCCGTTTCCCGGCGAAATCCATTATTATTATCGAAAAAGAACCGGCGCTCGCCGCCCATGGCAGCGGCCGCAACAGCGGCGTGCTGCATGCCGGGTTTTACTACACCGCCGATTCGCTGAAAGCCAGATTCTGCCGCGACGGTTGCGCCGAGTGGAAGGATTATGTGAAGGCACGCGGCCTGAAGCTCAACCATTGCAAGAAGGTGGTGGTCGCTAAAAACGAGGAAGAGCGCCAGGGTATTCATGAGCTGAAAAAACGCGGCGATGCGAACGGCGTCGAGGTGCATATCGTCGATGAGGCCGAGCTCACCAAGATCGATCCGAACGCGAAGACCTATAAAGAGGCGCTCTATTCGCCGACCACCGCCACCATCGACCCGGTGGAAATCTGCCTGCACCTGGCCGGGGAGCTGCGCGCAGAAGGCGTGGAGATTTTACTTGCGCACCCTTACCGCCAGAAGCTGGGGCCGCTTTCGATTCTGGCGGGCGACACTGAAATCACCGCCGGGAAAATTTTTAATTGCGCCGGGCTTTATGCCGACCGCATCGCCCGCGATTTCGGGTTCTGCAAGGATTACACCATCATCCCGTTCAAGGGCATCCATGTGCTGGCGGCACGGCCGCCGGTGCCCAGCGTGCGCACGCTCATTTACCCGGTGCCGAACCTGAAAAATCCGTTTCTTGGTGTGCATTTCAACATCACGGTCGATGGGAAAATCAAAATCGGCCCCACCGCCATTCCCGCCTTCTGGCGCGAGAATTATCGTGGCCTGTCGCGCTTTAAGCTCGATGAACTCTTCGCCATCGCCGCGTGGGAGCTAAAACTTTTCGCCACCAACGCGTTTGGCTTCCGGCGGCTCGCCTTCGAGGAAATCCGCAAATACAGCCGCCGCCATTTGCTGAACCTGGTGCGGCCGATGGTGAAAGAGCTGGACGATGCAGCCTTCACAAACTGGGCGCGCCCTGGTATCCGCGCCCAGCTCCTGCATAAAAAATCCTTGAAACTGCTGCAGGATTTCGTGGTGGAGGGCGACGACAAAACGGTGCATGTGCTGAACGCCGTCTCCCCGGCCTTTACCTGCAGCCTGCCATTTGGGCGTTATGTCGTTGAAAAATATACGGGTTCATCCAAGTAATGTCATAAAACGGTCACATTTTTTTAAACCCTGCATGCTATAATGGGCGCAGGAGACAATGATGGCCGAACATCCATTTGAACAAGGCATGAAGATCGTGAAGCAGGGAGATGGCATTGCCTTGTCGCGGGAAGCGGGCATGCCGAATATCACCCTTGCAATCGGCGATATGCTGGAAACAAAATCGGGCAACATCACCTTGCAGGGTTATAAACGCGGCAAGCTCACGGTAGGCATGAACCAGAAAACCTATGCGGGCATTGCATTGAATGCCGGGGGCGAACTGGAATCCACCCCGTTGCAACTGGCCAACAACCCATCGTTCTTTTCCGATGCCGGGCTCAGGATCGAGGTGATGGACGGCGCAAGGCCCCTGCCAAGCATGGCGCCGGGGCGGATGGAACCGGCGGTTCGCCTCATCATGACGCAGCTGGGCGATGCCATTCAATCCGGAAACGCGAAAGTTCTCACCGATCTTGGTTTTACGGTGGAGGAAGCAGAGGGGCATATTGCAAACAAGACCAGGGTGCTGGTGCCACATGATCCGGGTGAGCAGGAAATACAGCCATCGAAAGCGCCTGCCCCACCGCCGAACCCACCCAACATCAGCAGCGGCGAAGAATGGCTGGAGCAGCAGCGGGTAGAAAAGGCGGGGCTGGATAAAAATCACAATGGCGTGGTGTCGGGAGAAGAGGCGCGTGAATTCGCAATCCGGGTGAATAACGCCCTTCACAATGCGCAGCACGGCAAGGATGCCAGCAAGAAAAAGGCGCTGGCCTTCCTTGCCACTCTTGACTTCGACGGCGACGGGGAGTTTGATGAATCAGACCGCAAAAAACTCAAAAAATATGTAGGCGGCGAGTATGACAGGCTCCATCTCGACCGCATCAAGGGGCTTGCGCCGGAGAAGCTTCCGCAAGCCTCTCCTGAATTAAAAAAGAAGACGGAAGATCATCTCAGGAATCCATCGAGCGTATTGGTGGACCAGATGAATACCGATAATTATTTCAGCCTTCCCGGCACCGATGAGCGCATTAAAGAGCATTATCTCATGCAGGCCGCAGATGCCCTGCGATATGGGATGGATGCCAACCAGAACGGCACCATCACTTCCAATGAAATTGATGGGATGACCGCCGAAACACGAGGACGCGTATTCGTGGCACTGGATACGAACAAGGATGGCAAGGTGGTGTTTGGTGAGATTGATGCGGCGGTGGCAAAGCTGCGGAGCATGGGCGTGGCGATAGATATCAACGCCGACCGCCTGGCCCACGTGCTGAACGATCCGAACTTGCCGAAACTGCCGCCGCGTCCTGATCGCGGGCGCTAACCTTTTTTCCCGTAGGTATGTTCCGGTGCCGGAAACGTCCGCTTCCGGACTTCTTTTGCGTAGTTTTCCGCTGCCGTGCTGATTGTTTGCGAAAGCTGGGCATATTGCTTCACAAAACCCGGAACATAGCCCGAGGCGGTGAGGCCCAGCATATCTTCCGCGACCAGCACCTGCCCGTCGCACGCCGCCGACGCGCCGATGCCGATGGTGGGAATGGCCAGCGTCTTCGTGATTTCCACCGCGAGCGGCTCGGCGATACCTTCAAGCACCACCGCAAAGGCGCCGGCTTTTTCCACCGCCTTCGCATCGCGCAGGATGGCGGCCTGCTCGTCTTCGGTACGCCCCTGATAACGATAGCCGCCGAGCGTGTTCACCTGCTGCGGCTGGAGGCCGACATGCGCCATCACCGGAATACCGCGTGCAACTAAAAATTCAATGGTGGATGCCATCGCCTCGCCGCCTTCGAGCTTCACCGCATCGCAGGAGGCTTCCTTCATCACCCGCGCACAATTTTCAAAGGCCTGCCCCGGTGATTGCTGGTAGCTGCCAAACGGCATATCGACTACCACCAGCGCATGGGTGGTTGCCCGCCGCACCGCCGCGCCATGGGCGATCATCATATCGAGCGTCACCGGCAGCGTGGATTCAAAACCGTACTGCACCATGCCCAGCGAATCGCCGACCAGCAGAATATCGACATGCGGATCGAACAGCCGCGCCACCGGCGGCGTATAGGAAGTAATCACCACCAGCGGGGTGGCGTTCTTGTGGGTGCTGATATCACGGAGGGTCAGGCGGGACATAAAAAGGGTGCTGGGTCTCTGAGTTGCTAGGTTGCTAGGAAAGCTTACCAAGAAACCTAGCAACTTAGCAACCTAGAAACAGCGGCTATGCGGGCGCATGAGACGCACCCTATGCCACTTGCTTGACGACGACGCCTTCCTGCGCCTTGAACTCACGCGCCAGCGAGAAGGTGACGGCGGTGCCCTTGCCCGGCTCGCTTTCGATGGCAAAAGTGCCGCCCATCAGTTCAACGAATTTCTTGGTGAGCGGCAGGCCGAGGCCGGTGCCTTCGAAGCGGCGGGAGAGCGCGTTATCGACCTGGCCAAACGGCGCCATGGCGCGGGAAATATCTTTAGGCGCGATGCCGATGCCGGTGTCGCGCACTTCGAAGACCCATTCGTCTTTGCTCATATCCATCCACGCGCTCACCTTCACCGTGCCGTTCGGCGGGGTGAATTTCACGGCGTTGGACAGCAGGTTTAAGAGCACCTGTTTGAATTTCTTGCCGTCAGTGACGATGGTGATCGTTTCCTTCGGCAGCGATTCGACGACCCGCACCTGCGCGATATCGGCGCGGGGCTGGATCAGGCGGATGCAATTCTGGATCATTTTCACCGCGTTCACCTCGGTCACTTCCAGTTCCAGCTTGCCGGCTTCGGCCTTCGAGTAATCAAGGATGTCGTTGATGAGCGACAGTAAATGCGTGCCGGCGGAATGAATATCGTTGATATAGTTGGTGTGGTTGCTCTGTCCGGGTGCCGGTATGAATTCGTTGCGTAAAATATCCGAGAAGCCGATGATGGCATTGAGCGGCGTGCGCAGCTCGTGGGTGATGTTGGCGAGGAATTGCGATTTCTGCTGGTTTTCTTCCTTGGCGGTCGCGGCCTGCGCAGCGAGCGAGGCGTTCTCCTCATATTGCTTGGCGATCATGTTTTCGGCGCGGCGCATATTCATCTGGCTCAGCATGAAAATAGCCAGCGCCGCCAGCGCGAAACCACAGGCCAGCGCGCCCAGCATCTGCAAAAAGGCCTGACTTTCACGCGTCACATTGCTCGACACCACCATCACCATCTGCACGGCGCCGTCTTTCACCACCGGCACCACCGATTGCACCAGCACTTTATTATAGCTGATAAAGATCAGTCGCCCGGCGGCTTTCTTGCTGGTTGCAACCTGCGTCAGCAACGTATTTTCCGGACGTTCTATTTTTTCATTTTTATCCACCGCCAGCGACATCAGCAATTGCTGCGACGCATTATAAATCTGCACCGACAGCAGGCGCATATCGCCGAAATAGGACGCCGTGTCGGACGAGAAAACGGCAATATCAACATTATCCTCCAGCGATGTGGTCGGCGAAGCCATGAGCGGCAGCACCTTATAGCTGTGCATTTTCCACACCGTGTCGACGTAACCGCGCACCAGGTTCTCATGGTTGGTGACTTTGGAATCAACCAGATGTGCCCGGTCGCGCTGGTAGGCCACGTAGCTGCCGGCAGCCAGCA
The DNA here is from genome assembly GCA_033763575.1 of Alphaproteobacteria bacterium. GTDB lineage: Bacteria > Pseudomonadota > Alphaproteobacteria > Rickettsiales > SXRF01 > JANRKF01. The sequence goes on from JANRKF010000024.1 coordinate 63,297, forward strand.
GCAACGCAATCAACAGCACTACAATAATATTAACTACACGCATGAAACCCGGGCAAAAAAACAAATGAGCGAAAAACTTAGGGCTATTCTAGCGTGCCCAGATTAATAAATGATTGCGCCGGGCCACTTTAATTTTTGGTTAATTTACTGATATACAATGATTTTTTCTATTATTTTTTTTATTGACGGGCGCGCCCAGGCGCTTTATAAGTGCTCCCCCGTATAAGCAGTAGGCCAGAATCCGGCCAGAAATAAGGAATGACGTCATGAAAAGAACCTTTCAACCGAGCAATCTCGTCCGCGCGCGTCGTCATGGCTTTCGTGCACGCATGGCAACCGTCGGTGGCCGCCGCGTTATCAACGCCCGCCGCGCCAAGGGCCGCAAGAAGCTCAGCGCGTAAGTGCTGCTGCCCATGACTGGGCAAGCCATCCAGATAGAAACCATCAAAGGGCGCGCAAATTTTGTGCGTATGAATACGCATGCCTCGCGTTTCGTGGTGTCGAATTTTATTTTGCAGATGATAGAAGTGCCCGATATGCCCGAAGGACAGGTGAGAATCGGCTATACCGTCACCAAAAAACTCGGCAATGCGGTGGTCAGGAACCGCATTAAACGCCGCCTGCGCGAGGCGGCCCGCAAGACCATCCCTACCCATGCCAAGACCGGGCGGAGCTATGTATTCATTGCCCGGCACAAGGCGCTTTCCTGCGATTTTGCCGAGCTGGTGCGCGATATGGAGTTTGCATTTTCCCGTATTCGTCATCCCGGCGCAGGCCGGGATCCACGCCAACCCACCGACTGAGATTCACATGACAAAGCGAGACTTGCAAGCGCTTCACTTAGCCTGTATGAGGAGCGCATGAAAACACTGTTCTTGTTCCTCATCCGCGCCTACCGGCTCGCCATCTCACCTTTCCTTGGCACCCATTGCCGCTTTCAGCCAAGTTGCTCCTGCTATGCGGCGGAAGCGCTTACGGCACATGGCGCAATGCGCGGCAGCCTGCTTGCGGCAGGGCGCCTGCTGCGCTGCCATCCCTTCGCCGAATCACGCTATGATCCCGTTCCACCCCCATTGAAATAAGAAACCATGAACCCCAACGACCAACCCGATTACCGTAGACTTTTCCTCGCTGTATTTTTAGCCGCTGTGGTGCTTACCGCATGGCAGGCCTTTTTCGAATGGCCGCGCCGCCAGCAGCTCGCCGCTTATCACGCCCAGCAGGCAAAAATCGAATCCACCAAACAGGTGGAATATGCCAGGAAAATCGAAGCCGTGCCGGTGGATACGGCGGAAAATCCGAACCTCTCACGCGACCAGCGGCTGGCGCTTTCCCGCCGCCTGCCGATTTCGTCCGGCACGCTGCATGGCTCCCTGTCGCTCAAAGGGGCGCGCTTCGATGACCTGACGCTGGCCAGATACCGCGAAACGCTCGAACCCGACAGCCCGGAGGTAATTCTTTTTTCGCCAAGCGGCGATGAGCGTTCCTACCTCGCGCAGATCGGCTGGGTGGCCGGTGACGGCGTAACCAGGGTGCCGGATGCCGCCTCGCTCTGGCAGGCCGACAAGCCGCAGATTGTTCCCGGCGCGCCGGTGACGCTGCGCTGGGATAACGGCGCGGGCGTGACCTTTGTCATCACCGTCACCCTTGACGACAGCTATATGTTTTCCATCGAACAGCGGGTGGAAAATCATTCCTCCTCCAGCATCCATGTCATCCCCTACGGCTACATCAACCGCGCCGGCAGCCCGGACGGCAACATGCAGAACATGATCCTGCATGAAGGGCCGATGGGTGTGGTCGAAGGCGCGCTCAAGGAGATTCCTTACGGCGAGCTCAAAGACAAGGGCAACCAGAGCTTCGAGGGCAGCAACGGCTGGCTCGGCATCACCGATAAATACTGGCTGGCGGCGCTGGTGCCGACCGTTTCCGGCCCGTTCAAATCCACCTACAGCACTTACCAGAAAAACAGCATCGACCGTTTCCAGGTGGATTATCTCGCCGACGGCGAACTGATCGACGCGGGCAAAAGCGCAACAAGCAGCACCCGCCTGTTCGCGGGCGCCAAGGAAATCGACATACTCGACAGCTATGAAGCTGGCAAAAAAGGCCCGCCCGTGCCGCTGTTCGACCGCGCGGTGGATTTCGGCATGCTTTATTTCCTGACCAAACCGCTCTTCCTGCTGCTCAATTTCTTCTATAAGCTGGTCGGCAATTTCGGGGTGGCGATCGTGCTGCTCACCATCGTGGTCAAGCTCTGCCTGTTCCCGCTGGCCAATGCCGGGTATAAATCCGCCGCGCAGATGCGCAGGCTGCAGCCGGAAATGGGCAAGCTCAAGGAGCAGCATGCCGACGACCGCATCAATTTCCAGAAAGAGCTGATGGCGCTGTATAAGCGCGAGAAGGTGAACCCGGCCTCGGGCTGCCTGCCGCTGCTCATCCAGATGCCGGTGTTTTTCGCGCTGTATAAGGTGCTGTTCGTCACCATCGAGATGCGGCATGCGCCGTTCTTCGGCTGGATCAAGGATCTTTCGGCGATGGATCCGTCGAACGTGTTCACGCTGTTTGGCCTGGTTCCGTGGGCGCCGCCGCATTTCCTGCATCTGGGGATATTGCCGATAGTGATGTGCGCGACCATGGTGATACAGATGCGCCAGCAGCCCACCCCGGCTGATCCGGTGCAGGCGAAGGTCATCAAATTCATGCCCTATATGTTCCTGTTCATGTTCGCGTCGTTTCCGGCGGGGCTGGTGATATACTGGATTTGCAGCAATACGCTGTCGATCATCCAGCAGCACATCATCACCAAGAAGCACGGAAGCGCGAAGTCGCCCAAATGACCGGCGACTTCCTCCCCCTCTTCCGCATGCCCTGCACCTTTATGGCGGGTGCGGCGAGCGTGGCCTCGCTGCCGGTCATCACCCATCCGGAAGTCGCCTTCATCGGGCGGTCGAATGTCGGTAAGTCGAGCCTGGTCAATGCGCTCATCGGCCAGAAGGCGCTCGCTAAAACCTCGCAGAATCCGGGCGCGACCAAGCAGCTCAATTTTTTCTTACTGGGCGAACAATTAATCTTAGTCGATATGCCGGGCTATGGTTTCGCGAAAGTCTCGAAAGAGAAAAAAGGCGAGTGGGACCATCTCATCAAGAGCTATCTCTGCGGCAGGCCGAACCTGAAACGGGCGCTGGTGCTGATCGATGCGCGGCGCGGCGTGATGCAGGTCGATGACGATTTCATGCGTATCCTCGACGATTCGGCGGTGAATTTCCAGATCGTGCTCACCAAGGCCGATGCGCTGAAACCTTCCGCGCTTGCCGAAATTCAGGATCAGACCATTGCCGCGACCAAGCGGCATGTCGCCGCCCATCCGCTCGTACTCACCACCAGCTCGCTCAGCAAAATCGGCATGCGTGAATTGCAGGAAGAAATCATCCCCTTCGCAGGCACGCTTTAAGCGGATTGCGCCTTGAAATAAGCGATGGTCTTTGCGAGTCCTTTATCCAATGACACTTTCGGCTCCCAGCCGAGCACCTGCCTGGCCAATGTGATATCCGGCTGGCGCTGTTTCGGATCGTCGGCGGGAAGCGGCTGGCAGGAAAGCGCCGAAGAGGAGCCGGTGAGCTCCAGTATTTTTTCCGCAAGTTCTTCCATGGTGAACTCATCGGGATTGCCGAGATTGACCGGGCCGGTGATGCCCGCATCGCTTTCCATCAGCGCGATCAGCCCCGCCACCATATCGTCGATATAGCAGAACGAGCGCGTCTGCTGCCCGTCGCCATACAGCGTGATATCTTTTCCGGCGAGCGCCTGGGTAATAAAATTCGACACCACCCGCCCGTCATCTTCGCGCATCTGCGGGCCGTAAGTATTGAAAATACGGGCGACCTTGATGGAGACGCCGAGCGTGCGGTGAAAATCGAAGCAGAGCGTTTCGGCGGCGCGTTTTCCCTCATCGTAGCAGGCACGCGGGCCGATGCAGTTGACGTTGCCGCTATAGGATTCCGGCTGCGGATGCACCGTCGGATCGCCGTAGATTTCGCTGGTCGAGGCCTGCAGGATGCGTGCATTCAGCCGGTGGGCAAGCTCCAGCAGGTTGAAGCCGCCGATGACGCTGGTCATCATGGTGCGGATCGGATCCTGCTGGTAATGCGGCGGCGAGGCCGGGCAGGCGAGGTTATAAATCTCGTCGTAAATCTCGGATATATTATAGAGCGCCACCACGTCATGCTCGATAAAATGGAAATTCGGGCCGGCGAGCGCTTCGATATTCGCCCGGTTACCGGAGAGGAAATTATCCAGCCCGGTGACCTTATGCCCGCGACCGAGCAACGCCCTGCAAAGATGCGACCCGATAAACCCGGCGGCGCCTGTCACTAAAATTTTTTTTATCATGGAAATTGTCATACTCGGGCTTGACCCAAGACTCCACCAAAATTACATCTGGAGAATGCTCCACCTCCTCTCCCCCTCAAAAACGCTCGATTACGAAACCCAATATGCGCTGAAGCAGTATTCCCAGCCGCAATTCCTGGCCGATAGCGAAAAGCTGGTGGCGAAACTGCGCACGCTGTCGCCCGCACAAATCGGCAGGATGATGGAGCTTTCCGACAAGCTCGCAGCACTAAACGCCCAGCGCTTCAAGGCGTTTTCCACGCCATTCACCCCCGCGAATGCGCGGCAGGCCCTTCTTGCGTTTAAGGGCGATGTTTATACGCCGATCGACGTCGCGGGCTATACCAAGCAGGATTTTGCTTTCGCGCAGTCGCATATGCGGGTTCTCTCCGGCCTCTATGGGCTGCTCAGGCCGCTCGACCTCATCCAGCCCTACCGGCTGGAGATGGGGCGGAAGATCACCATCGGCAAAACCGGGGATTTATACGGCTTCTGGGGCGCACGGCTGGCAAAGAGCCTGAACGCCGAGCTGGCCAGCCATAAAACCAGGCTGCTGGTGAACCTCGCCTCGGAGGAATATGCGAGGGCGGTGGACAGAAAAATATTAAAATTTCCCGTTATCGATATGATCTTTAAAGAAAAGAAAGGCGACACCCTCAAAATCATCGGCCTGTTCGCCAAGCAGGCGCGAGGGGCGATGGCAAATTTTATCATTAAAAACCAGATAGATAAACCTGAAGGCCTGCGCGATTTCACCGGAAACGGCTACCGCTTCGACCCTAAGCTTTCAGATGCATCCCGCATGACCTTTGTAAGAAAAACTTCATAATTCTGGCCTAGAATGAGGGGCTTGGTTAGTATTTAATAAACACATAAAAAAATATAAAGGGGTGGTTATGGTAGCGGAGGGACATGCAAGACGGGTAGCGGAGCAGCGCGAGACCACAGCACCCGAAGATAATAGCAACCCCTTCTTCGACCTCGCCCCGATGAAGCTGGCGGAGGAACTCAAGAAAAAGGCCGCGCAGGGAAAGTTGCTCTCCAAAGACCAGGAGATTTACCTCGATGCCTTGCTGTTCAATGTCGCCGCCACGGCGGCTACGACCATGGAGCAGGAAGGCCACCTGAAGGGCGAGTTGCAGGCGCGCCATCTGCATCCCGCTTCCGGCATGGGCCGCGTGGGGCCTTACGAAGCGCCGCTTTACGACCTGATCGATAATGCCAAGAGCGAGCAAGACGTGGCGGCGGTGAGGAGCATCGTCAAGCCGCAAACCTTCACCTATACCAGCCACCCGAATTTCAGCCGCTCGCGCACCCTCACCCTGGCCTCCAGGGAGCTGGCCGGTGTGCTGGGCAAGCTCGGCAAGGAAGAGCAGCAGGCGATCATGGAGGGCAAGCTTCCGGACAGCCCGGCGATTGACGCCGCCCTCGCAACAATTACCGAGAATCTCAAGCCCCGCAAGAAACGCGGGCGCCACTGGAAGCTTGATGACAAGGCCGTCCGGGAATTGGCGGAGATGGAAGAAGAAATCCCCCGCGAAGAAGGTGCGGCAAAAGAAAAAGCCCTCGCCGATTATGAAAAACGCAAGGAAGCGTTGCAGCACGAGGCCGCCAGGGCCGGCAACAGCGAGCTGCAGGAAACCACGCTCGACATGATCCCGGTGGTGCTGGACGCGGCCAGCGAGCAGATGCGGATTTTCAAGCAGCGCAAGGCCTCCTTTGAAAAACATGAGCAGGGCTTCAGCAACATCCATCAGCTTGAAGCGGTGGCGGCCATGCTGCCGGAGCATAACAGCTGGTTCCTCGACGGCGACGGCAAGCGCACCGTGCATGCCTACGACGCCGAGGTCGCCGTGCCCGCCATCAAGCGCGCCACCTACGAGGAATATTACAACATATTGAAAGAGTTGGGCAATCCTGATCCTGGGCTTGTGGGCCTGCGGTCAAAACTGAAAGATACGATCGAAGTATTGAAAGAGGTCGAATATCTGGCCACGGCGCGCATGAACGCCTTCAACGATATGCATAGCGCGGAGGAGGCCTATCAGGAAAACCGGCTCGACGTCGACCGCGCCGATGCCCGCGAGCGCGCCATCGCCAATGCGGCGGAGTGCAGCAAGCGCTACGATGATTATATCAACAACAGCCCGCATGGCGTCGTCGTCAAAAAACTCATGCAGCGCGACGATGCGGGCGAGTTGAAGACAAAAATCGGGGAGCTGCTGACGGCGGAATATGCCAAGCACGAAGGCGAAGAACGCAACGATGCATTCCGCAGCAAGGCCGAAGATTTATATGTGAAACTCAGCCATTACGGCAATTTTGCGATCCACCTCCAGCGCCGCGAAAACGCGCAGGAATATAACGACATCTTCAAATACATGGTGCAGAACGACCATAATATTAAAGAAGCCGTGGCTGGAATATTAGGAAGTCGTACCAATAATAAGGTCAACATCTACAATATCAACAAGAAGCTCAACGACCCTGCAATCTACTCGATGGCGGTGCAGGCATTCCATGATATCGTGGCAGACCATAGTAATAAGACGGGTATTTTTCTTAATGAGGGCACTGACTCCAAAAATAAAAAACCCCGCATCTTCGCTCACTATGTCGAACTCGCCAAAAAACTGGGGGATGACGTGGAGGACAACGGAGAAAAAACACGGGTGGTCGAGCCGCTGGAGCGCCGGGAATCGCTGGCGTTCGACGGGCTGGGCATGTTCAACATGGCGCGGCTCTACCCCGAGGCCTTCAAGGGCGGTTTCGTGATCGCCGAGTTCGGCCAGCCGGAGATCGGCTTCCTGCGCAAGAAAAACGGTGAAGAGATCAAGCAGGAAGTGGCGCGCATTTCCAAAAACGACCTGCTCCTGCAAATGGCCTTCGCCGAAGGGATGGCGACGCCGAATGTCGAGATCATCCCGCTGCATGAGGATCCTTCGACCATGCAGTTCGCCGCCGACGCGCAAAAACCGATGCGCGGCAAGGAATATGTGAATTACATGCTGAAATGGCTGGGCATCGGCAAAGATAATTCGCAAGCCGCCGAGACCAGGGCGCTCGGCCATATCAATGCCGAAGGCAAGGTGGAAAAGCTCACCGCCTACCAGTATATGCAGCAGCTCGGCTTCACCGACGGAGAGATGGAATCACGCGGGCTTAAGATCGAGAAATTAAAGGCGGCGCATGTGCTGGAAGGCCCGCATGACATGGAAGCCTGCAGCGATAACAACAAACGCGCCGGCATCATGGGCTCGGTGCTGGCCGACCAGTCGGTGCGCAACAAGGTGGCGGCGGCGGCGGCAAGTGACATGCTGCAAAAAATCGGCGATCACGACTATATGATCGTGAAGCCGAAATATCTCGGCCAGGGCGGCTCGATCGCGCGCGCAACGCAGATTCCTCTCGACACGGTGCAATCGACCTGGCAGGGCGAGCACTCGGCGAGCTTCACCGCGGCTTCGATGGCGCATAAAGGCTATAATTCCCTGCTGGGCCGCCTCACCATGCGGGAAGAAGCGGCGCGGATGGACAAGGCGGCGCAGGAAAAATTGGAAGTCGCCGCGGCGGATCCGAATACCCCGCTGGAATGGCTGCGTGATGCTTTTGGCAGTCCGGTACAGAATTTGGTTATGAGTGCCGCCACGCTGGTCAACAATCTTTTCAGCGACGGCAACGCGCCGGACATCGCATCGCCGAGACAGGCCGTGAGCGACAAGCTCCTCACCCTCGCCGAAAAATATCCGAATGTGGGCAATGTGCTGGGGCTGCCAGGCACCATGCTGCTTAACGAAGAGCGCGACCAGATGATGCACGCCGTCAACACCCGGCTGTCCACCACCCGCGACGATAACCGCTACAACGAATTCCTGAAAACCTACGGCGAGCCGGTAGGCAATTACAGCGCCCGCGCCGATGCCAAGCGCAGCGGATCCAACGCCGGCCCGACATTTAACGATGGCCGCGCCATCGGCATCGCCGGGCTTGAGTCCGGTATTTTTTCCAACGCCATTGCCTACGGTGAAATGTTCGCGCCACTGGCAGAAGGAGACAGCAATAAAGCCGCCGTCATCCGCATGCAGGAATGGATAAAGAAAGACCCGATGATGCAGCATCTGGTCACCGCCGCATCGCTCACCGCCAATTTCGTGAATCTCGAGGAAAAATGGAAACGCGGCGGCATCACGTATAATGAGAAAAACAACACGCTGACAAAAACGGTCGGCAGCAAACAAGCCGCAGTCAGCGTCGCTGATCTCAAAAAAGCCTACGATGAAAAAGCGAGCTACCAGGATGAAGAGGGCATCAAGCGGGCTGGCATCGAAATAAGTGGTATTACCTTCAGCGGCGGCGATCTGGTCATGGCGCAGCTCACCGACCAGTATCAGCGCATGGTGCAGGGGCTTTCGGCACTCAAGGGCGTTACGATCAACAGCCGGAAAGACCTGCTGCAGCTCTTCCCGCGCGAGTGGCAGGAAAGCGTTGAGCATAGCAGGAAAATCAATGACGACATTCTCGACTGGTTCCACAAAATGAAAGACCCTGCCGCCAAGGCGGCAGATAAAAACGCCGGCAAGCTTGCGCTCGACGCCTATTATCTGCTGCATGAGAGCGGCACCATCTACCCGATGCCGGGGCTTCTGGAACGAAATATTTTTGAGAGAAGCAAACAATCGGCACCGGTTGCCGCGCATACCGTCGCTTAATCCTTTATTTCGGCTGCTGTTTTTTTCGGCTGCTACGCGCCGTTATCCCGCTTCTTTCGGAAGCGGTCTAATATGATCTTCAATCCTTGAAAATCATGGTCCCGGCGCCGAACTTGGTGAAAATTTCCAGCAGCAGCACGTGCGGCAGGCGGCCATCGAGGATGTGGGCGGATTCGACATCGTTAGCCAGCGCGTGCATGCAGGTTTCGATCTTGGGAATCATGCCGCCGGTGGCGATTTTATCGCGGATCAGCCCCTCGGCCTCGCGCATCGAAAGCTCGCTGATGAGTTTTTTCTCCTCGGTCAGGATCCCCGACACATCGGTGAGTATCAAAAGCTTGCTGGCCGCAATCGCCGCCGCGATGGCGCCCGCTGCGGTATCGGCGTTGATGTTGAAGGTTTCGCCGTTCACGCCGAAGCCAATCGGCGCGATGACCGGGATGATGTTCGATTCGGCGAATTCCTGCAAAACGGTCGGATTGATCGAGACCGGCTCGCCGACGAATCCGAGATCGAGGATTTTTTCGATATTGGAATCGGGGTCCTTCACCGTGCGCCGCACTTTACGCGCCTCGATGAGATTGCCGTCCTTGCCGGAAATGCCGATGGCCATGCCGCCAGCGGCATTGATTTCGGAGACGATTTGTTTGTTGATGCTTCCAGCCAGCACCATCTCAACGATCTCGACGGTGGCGGCATCGGTGATACGCAGCCCGTCGACGAACTCGCTTTGAATTTTTAAGCGCTCCAGCATCTTGCCGATTTGCGGCCCGCCGCCATGCACGACGATCGGGTTGATGCCGACTTGTTTCAGCAGCACGATATCCTGCGCGAACTGCTTGGCCAGCGTCGCGTCGCCCATCGCGTGGCCGCCATATTTGATGACGAAGGTCTCGTCGGCAAATTCGCGCATATAGGGCAGCGCTTCCGAGAGGGTGGAAATCGTCTTGAGCAGCGCGTCGGGAGCGGTGATATCGCGGGTTTTCATAGTGGCGTCGATCTGGCAGGTGAATGGCTTTCCGGCGGAATAAACAACGAGTCGGGCAAAAACACCAGCGGATATTTCATGTAAAGCGGCCTCTTAACCCCTATCCTGCATTTTTTTTCAAAAAAAGTGCATTTTCCCCCTTCCGTGACACATTTCCCCGTGCGATTCTGTAAATATAGGCTAGACGCACTGCGTCCTTCATCCCCTTCAGCCTTCATCCCCCCAATCCCCCCATTTTCCCCTAATTCTTCAGGCTGATGGCCTGCACTGCCACCGCCAGCCCGGTCTTATCGTCGGTTTCCACCAGCAGGCCGCACAGGGTCGCCGCGCCGGTTGCCGCCTCCAGCTTGGCCTTGCCGATTTTAGTGAGGAACCGTTCCAGTGGAGCGTCCGGCTGGAATCCGATGACCGAGTTATAATCGCCGCACATCCCGGCATCGGTCTGGTAGGCGGTGCCTTTGGGAAGAATTTTCGCATCCGCCGTAGGGATATGGGTATGGCTTCCGACCACCACGCTCACCCGGCCATCGAGGAACATGCCCATCGCGCATTTTTCGCTGGTGGCCTCGGCGTGGAAATCGACAAGGATGGCATTTGCCTGCACGCCGAGCTTGAACCCTGTGAGCAACTGCTCGGCCATGGCGAACGGGCAATCAAGGCTTTCCTTGTGGAAGACTTGCCCAAGCAAATGAATTACTGCAATTTTTTCTCCATTAGCAAGTGTGTATATCTGGAATCCATTCCCAGGGTTACGCACAGGGAAGTTATGCGGGCGAAGCAGGCGTTTTTCCACAGCCAGTGTGGGGATAATTTCCTTCTGGTCCCAGATATGGTCGCCGCCGGTAATCACATCGACCCCGGCGGCGAAGAATTCCCTGCAGATGGTGGGGTTGATGCCGAACCCGCCGGCGGCGTTATCGCCGTTTACCACCACGAAATCGAGCGCATGCTCTTTGCGTAAGCGCGGCACCTGTTTTTGCACCGCTTCGCGCCCGCTACGCCCCACCACGTCGCCACAAAAGAGAATTTTCATGCGCCAAGCCCCGCGCTTGTTGCGGGGTCCGGCAGTATAATCTCTCTTTCGGTAACAATCGCGCTCAACCGCATATCATGCCCTTCCACGGGTAATTCCTGAGTTTCCTGCAGGCTATAGGCGATACCCACCGTTTGCAAGCCGGGGTTTTCCTTGCGCAGATAGGCAATGGTCGCATCATAATATCCACCGCCATAGCCAAGCCGGTGGCCGCTGCGGTCGAACGCCACCAGCGGCACCCAGAGGATGGCAGGGGTGACGGCTTCGCCCCCGTCCGGTTCCAGCGTGCCGTGCGCGCCTTTTTTCATTGGCATTTCGGGAGACCAACTGAGGAATTGCAAGCTTCGTTCCGATTCCGTAACTGATGGCAGGCAGACAGTATATTTCTTATCGACGCATGATTTAAGCGCATGAGATATATCAACTTCACCACGCATCGACTGATAACCGGCAACGACGCTCCCCTCCGCCAGCGGAATCGACAGCAGCTTGTCACAGATTCGCATAGAGAGTTGCGCCCGTTCTTCAGGGGCCATTTCCAGGCGTTTGGCGATCATTGCCCGGCGGATATCGGCCTTGCTGGTCACGGAATGACCAATACGGCTTCGCTGACACTAGCGGCGAATTCTTCGATATCCTTGCGATGACTCAGCAAACAGTGCAGCACGGCGTCGGTCGATACGTTACCGGTGGCGATAATCACCACTTTGGGAGGGGTCCCATAGAATATGGCGAAATTCAGAAAATCGCTGTCCTTGGAAATGATACAATAGCCGTTCTTCGCCGCGTAATCCCAGAGATGCTTATCCGTCGCCTGCGCCAACCCCAGCAACCCTACATGCTCGCTTCCAGGCCATATTTCACACAACGCGCCAAGCAGCCTGCGCGATATGTTTTGATCGAGGATAAATTTCACCTAACAAGCCGTCTGATGAATCAGCCGCTCACGTCCGGCAGCGAAAGCCAGACAGGCATGAATATGTTCCGGTGTCAGCTCCGGAAAATCACGACACAGATGGGCCTCCGTCATGCCCGAAGCCATGTAGTCCAGGACATCGCCTACCGTGATGCGCGTCCCAGCCACGCAAGGCTTGCCTGCGCGAATCGCGGGGTCGATGGTGATGATATGTTTGAAATCCATGAGTTGCATTATACCCTGCCCAACCGGACAGGTCAAGCCCGCCGCCAATCCGTTGTGCCGTCGGGTTTGTCTTCGAGGATGATGTTAAAACTAGAAAGATCATTACGTATTTTATCTGCTTCAGCCCAGTTTTTATTGAGCTTCGCTAATCGACGTTTTTCAACCAATTCATCCACTCCTTGCTTCGATATTATAGAAGCACTTTCGGCAGAAAGACTGGCTTGGGAATGGAATACAGCATCTCCTTCACCTTTGAACCATTCTTCGGGGCTTTTCTGAAGCAAGCCGAGCAGATTGCCCATCGCCGCCAATTCCTCCGGCTTTGCGCTATGCATCAACGCAATGGCTTTGGGTGTGTTGAGGTCGTCAGACAATGCATCCACAAATTCCCTCTCCCCTTGAGGGGGAGAATGATTTTCTTCCCCCTCTCCCCTTGTGGGAGAGGGGTGGGGGAGAGGGGTGGTAAACGCAGTAGAATAATTGGCAGCAGCATTAACAACCCCGCTACCCCCCACCCCGCTCTCCCCCTCAAGGGGGGAGGATTTTAGGGTGCGATACCATCCATCCAATGCTTTCTTGGCATCTGATAACAGTTTCTCACTCCAATCCAGTGGCTCGCTATATTTGGTCATCAGCAAGGCAAGGCGTATTATTTCTCCCCACTTCTGAATTGCAACAGGGTTATCTCTACTAGCCCTTTGATCCAGCAAATCCTTCACCGTGATGAAATTGCCGAGCGATTTGCTCATTTTCTCGCCATTCACCGTGAGGAAGCCATTATGCACCCAGAGATTGGCGAATTTCGAGCCGGGGCTGGCGCAGCAGCTCTGGGCGATTTCATTTTCATGGTGCGGGAACATCAGATCCGCCCCGCCACCATGGATATCGAAATGTTCGCCCAGATACTGGCCGCTCATCGCCGAGCATTCAATATGCCAGCCCGGCCTGCCTTTGCCCCATGGTGAATCGAAGACGCTCGATGCATCATCGCCCTCATCGGCGGGTTTCCACAGCACGAAATCGCCCGGATGGCGCTTATAGGACTCCACTTCAATGCGCGCCCCGGCAATTAAATCTTCCAGCTTCCGGCCTGAAAGCTGGCCGTAATCCTTGTAGCTCTCCACCGCGAACAGCACATGGCCTTCGCTTGCATAGGCATTGCCGTGTGCAATGAGCTTTTCGATCATCGCGATCATCTGCGGGATGTGGGCGGTGGCGCGTGGCTCGATGGTCGGCGGCAGGCAGTTAAGCGCGGCTATATCCGCATGGAACCAGCCTTCCACCCGCGTGGTGAGCGCAAAGATCGGCTCGTCGTTCGCCTTCGCGGCGGCGTTAATCTTATCATCGACATCGGTGATGTTGCGCGCATAGGTGACGTGCTCCTTGCCATATTGCTGGCAGAGCAGGCGGTAGAGCACATCATACACCACGACGCTGCGGGCATTGCCCAGGTGCGGCCGGTCATACACGGTGGGGCCGCAGACATACATCCGCACATTCTTCTCGTTGAGCGGTTTGAGTTCATCCTTGCGGCGGGTGAGGGTGTTATGGAGCGTGATAGTCATTGCGTTCCTTTACCAGACTCCGCCAGAGCCCGCAATATGCCATGCACGGTGCGGATTTCCTGGCTGGTAAAGCGCCCGCGCAGCAGCATGGCTTTGATATTGGCGAGCATCACCGGCTTTTTCTGCGGCACTTTGAAAAAATCCGCTGCGTCCAGATAGGCCTCCAACTGTCTGAAAAGATTGTCATATTCAGAGAGAGTTCCAAGGGGCGAGTTATAAGTTGCGAGTTGTAAAGATGTGTCCTCTGAACTAGGAGCTTGGAACTTGGAACTATGCGTAAACCACTCATAGGCCATCACCACCGCCGCCTGCGCGATATTGAGCGAGGCATGTTCGCTGGTGGGAATGGTGACGATGGTTTCGCACCAGGCCAGATCGTCATTTTCAAGCCCCGTGCGCTCGGGACCGAAGACTATGGCAACTTTGTCATACCGGCGAAGGCCGGTATCCACGTCAGGCAGCTCACTGTATGAGTGGCATGGATACCGGCCTTCGCCGGTATGACATATTTCGGAAATGGCCTCCCCCGGCGTCAGCACCCGTTTTTCCAGCTCCCTGGGCCGGGCAGTGGTGGCATAAGCGCGGGTGATGTCGGCAAAGGCGGCTTCGTTGCTGTCGTAAATCTTAGCGCCTTGCAAAATACCCGCCGCACCGCCTGTGGCCATCGCCTCGGCTGCCGGGTTTGGCCAGCCATCCCTTGGGCTGACGATGCGAAGCTCACGAAGCCCGAAATTAGCCATGGCGCGGGCCACCGCACCGATATTCTCGCCCATCTGGGGACGAATCAACAAAATCACAGGAGGAGAGAATCGCATGCCGTTACAATGAAGAAAATGCCAGAATCGCTGGCTATATTGCTGTTACCATAGTGGTATGACTAGCGCCGCGATACTCGTCATGCAAGTGCTTTGCACGCGATGTCGCATTCTGCACCACCTCGCCATCGGCCTGCATCGCCTGCGCCATGATTGCCGCTTCCTTGCTGTAATAGCGCATATAATCCTTGGAGACTTTTTCCACATCCTGCGGATTGCGGTCGGGCAGCAATTTCTTCATTGTATTGACCATGATGCGGGCGGCGATTCCTTCGGGATCATGAGCATGGGAAAGCGCGTTATACTCCATCTCGCGCCGCAGGGCCTCGTCCAGTATGCCCGCAACCGGGTTTTTATTGGGCCGGGCGGCAGCCAGAAGTGAATGGGTGAGCGCCTCTTTTTCTTCCACCGTAAACACATGCTCGCGGATTTCCGGCATTTTACCCGCCGCCGCCGTGGCCTTGGCTTCTTCAAGGAACTTCGGGTCATCAAGCAGGGCCATGAATTGCCTAAGCTCATCGCGCTTTTCGGCGGTGGCGCGCAGCACGCTTGCGTGCGAGGCATCCCTGTCGCGCTGGCGGGCGGACGCTTCATAATGATCGAAGTCGCTCTGGTGGTTTTTCTCAATCATGGCGTAATGTTCGCGGGCGATCACATCGACCAGGGGGCCGGCGGGATCGAGCGCATCGTAAAACGCCTGGTAAAACGCCTTCTGCTGCGCAACCAGCTTGCCGAATTCCGCAGGGTCGCGATAGTTGATCTTGACCGTATCCTCGACCAGGATCGACATCAGCCCTTCGCGTTTTTCCGGCGAGATATTCCCGGAAAGGCTCTTTGCCAAAGCCGGTTGCGCAAGAATTTCCGCTGGATCTTCCTCTTTCACGCCGAGGGTTTTTTTGGTCCATTTGATGAGTTTGGAGCTGTAGCGATCGGAGATTTCATCGTCGAGCGTCCGGGTGGAGGTGGGAAACAGCACCCGCAACCCGGCCATCAGCCCGAGAGTGAGCGTCGCGCCCACCACCTTGCTGCCGAGGATGGTCGTGTATTTCTGCTGGTTGCCGAGCTGGCGCTGCGCAAGCACGTTCACGCCGGTGGCCGCCGCGCTGATAATACTGGAATCCACCATATTTTCCGACTGGAAATCCTTATATTCCTCAAGCTTCTGCTGGTAGCGCGCATCGCCCTCTTCCACGCCGTGCGTCTCGGCCCATGGCTTGATCGCGCTTTTGCCCATTTTGGCCAGTATGGGGTTTGCCAGCCGCTTCACCCCGCCAATAACACCATCGATCGGCTTTCCAAAAAAACGTTTGGCAAACAGGTAAATACCGAATGCCGCCGTATCGCCGATGGCCTCGCCGCCGAAGGTATGGGCATTGGTGACATGGTATTTTTTATTGCCAAACGTGTTTTGCAGGAATTTGCTGACGGGAGGATCGATGAAATCGGTGGCCCAGCAGGCGATGGTTTGCTGGATGCCGTAAGCGATCTGCCGCCCGAAGCGATGATCATCATCCCTTTTTTTTCTGGCTTCTTCCGATTCGCCCGTGGCTTGTTCTGTTGATTCCATACCCGGGTAATAGTACAGATAATGATAATCAATTGCAACTAGATTAATGAATAATTAATAAAAATATCTCAAAAAGGGGCCGGGATCTGCACCGAATGGCGGCGGAACTAAGCAAAAATTTAACACTTTTTTGCGATGATACAGGCTCTTAAAATACTCATAAACACCAAAACCCGCTTGCGCAAAAAAGCGCGCAGCGATGGATACCGAGGCAAGGGAGTGTACGCTACAGTACATGACCGCGCCGAGGAGGCTCTATCGCAAGCAGATTTGCAGCGCAAGTAGGGTTTCCAGAAAGGAACGCTATGACAAATAAACTGCCCGCCCCGCCCATGGTCTATATTTCCGGCGAGGAAATGACCCGTGAAGTGATGAAGATGATTGTCGAGCAATGGGTATCGCCCTATCTGGATACCGGCGCCTGGCAACATTTTGATCTTTCCTGCAAATCCCGCGATGATTCCAACGACGGCGTACTGAAAGCCGCGATTGACGCCGGAAGCAACATCGGCGCGATTTTCAAGGAACCCACCATCACCCCCACCGGCGACCAGGTAAAAGAAATGGGCCTGAAAAACGCGCTGGGTTCGCCCAACGGCAAAATGCGGGCGGCGTGGAACGGTTATGCGATTGACCGCGATACGATCACGGTAAAGGGCCTCGAATCACAGATGGGCTATAAAAACCCCGTGCTGTTTGACCGCCATGCGGTAGGCGGGGAGTATGGCGCAGGCGCGAAGATCCTTGGCGCGGGTTCGGTAAAAACCATTCATACGGATGCGGCGGGCAAGGAAACCATCGTCGATGAGCGGAAACTCACCGACGAAAAAAATGCCGTCGTCACCTACCATGTGCCTTATGATAATGTAGCGCAGCTCGCCCACCACTTCTTCTCACGCTCACTGGAAGCAGGGGTGATGCCGGTGGTCTCCACCAAGAAAACCGTATTCAAATGGCAGGAAGAATTCTGGCAGATCGCGAAAAAAGTGTTCGATGAGCATTACAAAGACAAATTCAACGCCAAGGGCCTGCTCAAAAATTCCGGTGGCGAACTGCGCCACCTACTCACCGACGATGCGGTGATGAAAATCGCCGGCTGGAAAGACGGCGGCTTCTCGATGATGTGCCTGAATTATGACGGCGATATTTTCACCGACCTGCAAGCGCAAATCTATAAATCACCCGGCTTCATTTCCTCTTCGCTCACCGGCGTAAAGCCTGATGGCAGTAAGATTATGGAATTTGAAGCAAGCCACGGCACGATCTCTGACCAATACGCCAAATGGAAAGCGGGCGAGGAAACCTCGGTAAACCCGATCGGCATGGTCTATGCGCTGCGCGGCGCCATCGACCACTCGGCCAACCTTGCCGAAGCATCAGGGAAGCTCGATAAACCGACCGCCGAAAAAATCCACGCCTTCGCCGCCAATATGTATGACGCGATGTGTGAAGCGATGGCTTCCGGCAAAGGCACGCGGGATTTAAGCGGCCCATCCGGCCTCACCACCGAAAAATTCATTGCAGAAGTCGCAGGCAGGATTAAGAAGAAGATGTAATAAGTTCTAACAACAAATGGAGAAGAGAATATGAGTGATCGTGAAATTACAACTGCACCTCTCCAACGTATTGCGCGGGGGGGGGGGGGGGGGATCAAGCTAAGGGTATTTGGCCCGCCGAAAAATCATTATGACCAACCTGATGATGTTATCGGCTCGACAGTACCTTTCATCATTGAAATCGCCGCGCCGCTGCCAGAATTTTCTAGAGTCGCGGGTGCTATATTGGCAGCGGGACTTGGGATAGGTAATGCCCATGGTAGTTTTGATTACGTGGGTCCAGGAACAAAAAATCCTACACTTGGTGTATCAGGTCAAAGTTCCAGAATGCGGGATGCGTTGGCAGCCATGCAATGCGATGATGTAGAATATGTGGAAATTCCCTTGGATATATATAAAAACCCAGGCTCTACACTTGACACTATAAAAGAACACATGGTGAAAAATCCTATTGAATCAAGGTACACGGGACGTCAGTGAACCTCGCCCCAATGCTTGCCGACTCCCACTTCCACGGTAAGCGGAACGCTTAAGCTGGCAGCGCCCTCCATCACTTCTTTGATGCGTGGCGACCAAATCTCCACAGCAGTTTCTGGCAGTTCAAAAATAAGTTCATCGTGGACTTGCAGCAGAAGGCGGGGATTAGATTCTTTCTTAATGCCTAATGTCTCCTGCCTAATGCCTTTGTCGATGGCAATCATCGCCTTTTTAATAATATCTGCTGCCGTGCCCTGCAACGGCGCGTTGATGGCGGCGCGCTCTGAGAACTGGCGGCGCGCACCATTTTTATCATTGATGCCAGGCACATGGCAGCGGCGCTTGAACAGTGTTTCGACATAGCCGTGGGTGCGGGCGAAATCCTTGCAGCTTTCCATGAAATCGCGGATGCCGGGATAGGTTTCAAAATAGCTGTTGATGATGTCGGCGGCTTCGGCCCGTCCAATGCCCAGCTGCACCGAAAGCCCGTGGGCGGAAATGCCATAAATAATGCCGAAATTCACCGCTTTGGCGCGCCTTCGCAGCTCCGGCGTCATTTCATAGAGCGGCACGCCGAACACGCTGCTTGCGGTAATCGCGTGGATATCCTCGCCGTTCTGGAAGGCATCTTTGAGCACCGCAATATCAGCCATATGGGCGAGCAGCCGCAGCTCGATCTGCGAGTAATCCGCCGAGAGCAGCACATTGCCGCCATCCGCCACAAACGCTTCGCGGATTTTGCGCCCCTCTTCGCTGCGGATCGGAATATTCTGCAGGTTGGGATCGCTTGATGAAAGCCTGCCGGTCGAAGCCACCGCCATCGCGAAGCTCGTATGCACGCGCCCTGTTTTTGGGTTGATCTGCGCGGGCAGCGTATCGCAATAGGTGTTTTTGAGTTTGGCCAAACCGCGATAGGCGAGCACTTTCTCCGCGATCACATGGCCGGCTTCGGCCAGCTCCTCCAGCACCTCAGCCCCGGTGGCGTACGCCCCGGTTTTGGCGGATTTTTTGCCGCCGGGAAGCCCCATGCGTTCGAATAATATTTCGCCCAGCTGCTTGGGCGAGGCCACGTTGAAATCCACCCCGGCCAGTTGTTTGATTTCCCGTTCGAGCGCGGCGATTTTCTGCGCGAAATCCGCCGAAAGAGCGGTTAGTTTCTTCACATCGACCTTGATGCCGGCCTCTTCCATCCGCGCAATCACGCCAATCAGCGGGCGCTCGATGGTTTCATAAAAACCGACCAGCTTCTCTGCCGCCACCTTGGGTTTTAGCACTTCGTACAGCCGCAGCGTGATGTCGGCATCCTCGGCGGCATAGGCGCTGGCCTTATCGATTTCCACCGCATCGAAACGCAGCCGTTTGACGCCGGTTCCGGTCACTTCATCATAGGAAATCGGCCTGATGCCCAGATGCAGCTCGGAGAGCTCGTCCATCCCCTGCCCGTGAAGCCCCGCCGAGAGCGCATAGGAAAGCAGCATCGTATCATCCACCGGCATGATTTCGGTATCGTAATTCTTCACCACCACCATATCATATTTAATATTATGCCCGATTTTAAGAATGGAAGTATCTTCAAGAACGGGCTTCAGCAACGCAAGCGCACGATCTATGGGAATTTGATCAGGGGCCAGGGGTATAGGTTCAGGGGTCAGGTTAAATAAATCCGGTGCTGCTCCTGCCACCTGCCACCTGTCACCTGCCACCTTATGTCCCAGAGGCACATAACACGCCCTCCCCACTTCACTGCACAGTGAAAATCCCACCAGTTCGGCCTGCGTCGCATCGAGCGAGGTGGTTTCGGTATCGAACGCCAGCCGCCCCACCTTGCGCGCATCGGCGAGCCATGCTGCAAGCTCGGCTTCGGTGGAGATGGTGCAATAGGCATGAGGCATGGGGCTAGAGGCATGAGTGGTGGCAGCGGGTTCACTCTTGCCTGATGCCTCCTGCCCCTTGCCCAACTTCGCCAGCAATGATTTGAACCCCTGTGCGGCGAGGAATGCCGCGAACTCCTCATGGTCACGCGCTTTGAAGGCGAGGTTGGCAAGTGGAACGACAAGCGGCACATGGTTTTCCAGCCGGATAAGATCGCGTGAAAGCTTCGCCTGGGCGCGGTGGGTTTCAATCACCTCGCGGCGTTTGGGTTGCTTGATTTCGGAGGTCCGCGCCAGCAGCGAATCGAGATCGCCGAACTGCCCGATGAGTTCCGCAGCGGTTTTCGGGCCGATACTCGGCACGCCCGGTACATTGTCCGATGTATCACCGATCAGCGACAATACATCGAGCACCTTTTCCGGCGGCACACCGAATTTTTCAACCACCTCCGCCACGCCGATTTGCTTGTCCTTCATGGCGTCGAACATCGAGACGCACGGCCCGACCAGCTGCATCAAATCCTTGTCGGAGGAGATGATGGTCACGTCCATCCCCTGCTCGCAGGCCTGCCGCGCATAGGTGGCGATGATGTCATCGGCCTCGTAGCCCTCCATCTCGATGGCGGGAAGGCCGAGCGCCCGCGTGGCATCGCGCACCAGCGGAAATTGCGGAATGAGGTCGTCCGGCGCGGGTGGGCGGTTCGCTTTATATTCCGGGTAAATATCGTTGCGGAAGGTTTTACGGGCGGCATCGAAAATCACCGCGATATACTGCTCCTCCCCCCGCAGGGGGGAGGTTGGGAGGGGGGCATCCGTGCCCGGACTTTGATTATCTTGCCGTGAATGCCCCCACCCCGGCCCTCCCCCTGATGGGGAGGGAGTAAGTAGCTTGATGAGCATATTGGTGTAGACATAGACCGCGCCGACCGGCACGCCTTGCGGGTTTGTGAGCGGGCGCTTGGAGTGCGCCATCGCATGGTAAGCGCGAAAAATAAACCCGGAGCCGTCGATGAGCGTAAGGTGAGGTTTGGTCATGGGTTATTAGTCATGGGTCATGAGTATTTAGTCAATAGTACAATTGCTATCTGCGCGGGGTTTGCTATAAAGCTTCCTTTCCCATAACACATGACTAATGACCCATGACCAAAATCACTCCCACCGCCTCGCGTAAACCGCTTTCCGGCCAGAGCGCGAAACAGCTCGTTTTATTTTTGCACGGCTGGGGCGCCGACGGCCCGAACCTGATCGACCTCGCCGATATGATCGCGCCCTACCTGCCGGACGCGCATTTCATCGCGCCGAATGCGCCCTATGTGTGCGAGGTGAATCCCTACGGTTTCCAATGGTTCGGGTTGATGGACCGCACACCCAGCAAAATGCTGGACGGCACGCGAAACGCCGCCGATATTTTAAACCGCTTCATCGATGAGCAGCTGGCCGCGCTCGGGCTGGAGAACAGCAAGCTGGCGCTCGTCGGATTTTCGCAGGGCACGATGACCGGGCTGCATGTGGCGCTTCGCCGCACACCGGCCATGGCGGCGTTTGTCGGGTTCTCCGGCGCGCTGATCGCCCCGGAATTATTGAAGGATGAAGCCACCGCCAAGCCGCCTGTCTGTTTGATTCACGGCCAGATGGACGATGTGGTGCCTTATGCGTCGATGAAGAATGCGGAAACTGCGCTAAAAACGGTCGGCATCACCGCCGAGACGCATACGCGCCCCGGCCTCGGCCACTCGATCGATCTTGAAGGAATCAAGACCGCCGGCGGCTTCCTGCAACGTCACTTACTCGCCCGCCCCTAAAATCACAGGGCATCGCTGGGCGACCAGGTGGACGTCTTATAGCTTTTTTCCCACACGTCGCTATTGCCGCCACGGGGCGCGCAGGCGGAAAGCAACACAGGCAACATAACGAAAAGAAGCAGGAAAGGGATGGATGGTTGATAGGTAAGGATGGATTGCATATGCGTACCTCCGCCTGTAAATTATTCAATCCGCGCAACAATACCAATGCTCATACTGCGCGCAGGATATGTGTCCCTCACATACGTCCCCGCCCGCTGCGCGGCTACCAGAATAATGGCGGCAACGCTATCAGCGGCCTAAAAAATTCCGGCGCTGGGTCCAAGGTCAGGCACGCGACTCACCGAGACAGCGCCCTCATAGTTTTTATCCCATGCTGCCGTCTGGCTGGAGCTTGGCGCACAGGCGCTGCATAAAGCGGCAACGGCCAGCGCACATCCCCATTTTCCCATTTGTAAAAATGCCGGTTTCATACGATTATCTATCCTCTGGTTTATATTCACGATGCCAAATACATCTCAAGAAGCGTGCCAGAGAAAATAATTATATATAACAATAAGTTATTTAATTTATGCACAGAAAAAATGCATAATTTTTGTGCATCGCACAAGCTTCTGCCTATTTTTTAGGCAATAACCCCATCTAGCGAGACAGGTGTGATGGTATGCCCGCCATGCCGGCAAAACGATCTATATCCAACCTGTGAAAATGCACCTCGTTTCTTACCAATCCCGGCGCTTCCCATAATTTATCAGCCACATAGCCACGTCTAATTTCCTCTGCGGCCTCATAGGCCATCTCCAATATCTCCATATCCTTGGTTGGCCTATCGGATTCCCCGACATAGGTGATTTTAATACCCCAGGCGCCCTCGGATTCTTCACGTTGCGGCACTGTTTTATTAGATGCTGATTCACTAAGTGAGAAAGCCTCAACACTCATCTCTTGCGATAATTTAACGCTCGGGCTGTCAACAACTAAATTTTTAAAATAACCACTATCCCTCCGTGCGCGTTCAACCATCTTGTCGCGCAGGTGAGCGGCCAGATGTTCAGCATGTTCTTTTTTCATAGAATCTCCTAAAACTTATGCGATCACCACGCTTTTGATATTCACAAATTCATGCATACCGAAGGCGGAAAGCTCGCGCCCGTAGCCGCTGGATTTGACCCCGCCGAAAGGCAGGCGAGGATCGGAGCGCACCATCATATTCACGAAGCAGGAACCACTTTCGATGATATCGCGGGCGATATGCTCGCCGCGAGCGAGATCGGCGGTAAAGACCGCGCCGCCCAGCCCGAATTCGGTATCGTTGGCGATGCGGAGCGCCTCCGCCTCATCTTTTGCAGGAATAATCACAGCAACGGGGCCAAACATTTCTTCGCGGTAGCAGGGCATGTCGGGCGTTACATCGGTGAGGATGGTAAACGGATAAAACGCCCCCGCGCCCTCCGGCTTCACGCCGCCCAATAATAATTTCGCCCCGGCGGCGACAGAGCGCTGCACCTGATCATGCAATTCATCGCGCAGGTCCGCCCGCGACATCGGGCCGACCGTGGTGGTCGCCTCCAGCGGATCGCCGATCACCTGCGCCGAGAAAATATCCTTGAGGCCCTGCTCGAAGCGCGCCTTGTTTTTTCCGACCACGATCAGGCGTTTGGCCGAAACGCAGGACTGGCCGCAATTGGTTATCCGGCTGGCCGCGCAGGTTTTGATCGCATGTTCGATATCGCAATCTTCGAGAATGAGATAGGGATCGCTGCCGCCCAGTTCGAGCACCGTTTTTTTCAAATATTTCCCGGCAGTGGCGGCGACGCTCCGGCCTGCGGGCGTGCTTCCCGTCAGCGTCACGGCGGCGACGCGCTTATCGGCGATCATCGCCTCCACACGCGAAGACGGAATCAGCAGGCTTTGGAATGCACCTTCGGGAAGGCCGGCCTCGCGGAAAATCGCCTCAATCGCCAGCGCGCAGCCCGGTGTGTTGGAAGCGTGTTTCAGCAGGGCGACATTGCCACCCATCAGGGCAGGATAGGCGAAACGCAGCACCTGCCAGAACGGAAAATTCCACGGCATGATGCCAAGGATAATCCCGACAGGCTGGAAGGTTACATAGCTTTTGGTATATTCGGTGGCGACCATCTGGTCGGAAAGCATCGCCTCGCCGTTTTCGGCAAAATATCTGGCGGCGCTCGCGCATTTTTCCACTTCGGCGAGACCCTCTTTGAGTGGCTTTCCCATCTCCAGCGCGATCAGTTTCGCATAATCATTTTTATTTTTCGCGATCACTTCCGACACACGCAAAAGCGCTGCCTTGCGCTCGGAAAATGGAGTGCAGCGCCAATCGGAAAAACAGGAATGCGCCCGGGCAAGCATGGCCTGCACCTCGGCATCGCTGTGAATGGGGTAGGATTTGATCACCGCGCCGGTTACGGGATTGATGGCATCTTGTGTGGACATCCCTCATTATAACGCAGCGAGGGTAAATTCCGGGTTAATTGAACCCGCCGCCGAGGCCGATATCGCTGAAATCCGACGAGGCCTCAGAAGCCGCCAGCGAGAAGCGGCAGTAGGAGAAGCCTTCGTTCCAGCCTTGCTTATACTGGTCGCTCGCGGCCATTTCGACACGCTTTTTAAATCCATACATCATTTTATAATCCCAGCCACCCTGCGCGGAAAGGCCGGAATCGCAACCATCTTCCCAGCCCAGCTGGTATTCCGGCGGGCCGGACGGGTCGACATTATTCAGCCACAACGGCCTGCAGGAAAGCAGGAAAAGGGCTGAAAACGCAAGTATGATGCGGCTTTTCATGCCCCCACTATAGCGCTTTTCGGCGCTATAGTAAAGCTATTCCGCCACACTGGGCCTTGAAGGCGGCCTATTTAATAACCGGCGGCGTCTCGAACGTGTGGAACGGCGGCGGGGATGGCAGCGTCCATTCCAGCGTCGTGGCACCCTCGCCCCATGGGTTATTCGGGCATGGCTTGCCGCGTTTCAGGGTGATCCAGCAGACCAGAAGGAAGATCAGCACCGAGAAACCGCCGATATAGGAGCCGATGGAGGAGACATAGTTCCAGCCGGCATACACATCCGGATAGTCGGGAATGCGCCGTGGCATGCCGGAAAGCCCCAGGAAATGCTGCGGGAAGAAGGTGAGGTTCGCGCCAAAGAAAAACGTCCAGAAATGGAGTTTGGCGAGGAATTCGGGGTACTCGCGTCCCGACATTTTGCCGATCCAATAATAGAACCCCGCGAAAATGGCGAATACCGCACCGAGCGACATCACATAATGGAAGTGCGCAACGACATAATAGGTGTCGTGCATTGGAATATCGATGGCGGCATTGGCGAGCACGATGCCCGTCACCCCGCCGACCACGAACAGGAAGATGAAGCCGAAGGCAAACAGCATCGGCGTATTAAACGTAATCGAACCGCCCCACATGGTGCCGAGCCATGAGAAAATTTTCACGCCGGTCGGCACCGCGATCACCATGGTGGCCAGCATGTAATAGCTGGTGGTGGAGGCCGAAAGCCCAACGGTGAACATGTGGTGCGCCCACACGATGAAGCCCAGGAACCCGATCGCGTTCATGGCCAGCACCATGCCCAGATAACCGAAGATCGGTTTTTTCGACATGGTGGAAACCACTTCGGAAATAATACCGAAAGCAGGGAGAATAAGAATATATACTTCCGGATGGCCGAAGAACCAGAAAAGATGCTGAAACAAAATCGGATCGCCGCCGCCAGCAGGGTCGAAGAAATGCGTGCCGAAATTACGGTCGGTGAGCAGCATGGTGATGCCGCCGCCCAGCACCGGGACCGCGAGCAGCAGCAGGAATACGGTGACCAGAATCGCCCATGGGAACAGCGGCATTTTGAACATGCTCATGCCCGGTGCGCGCATATTGAAAATGGTGACGATGAAATTGATCGCGCCAAGCACCGACGAAATACCGGCAAGGTGCAGCGCGAAAATACCCAGATCCACCGACATGCCGGGATGCGACGCGATGGTGGAAAGCGGCGGATACAGCGTCCAGCCCGTGCCTGCCCCCTCACCGATCATCGAAGAAGCGAGCAGCAAAATCAGCGACGGCGGCAGGAGCCAGAAGGAAATATTGTTCATGCGCGGGAACGCCATGTCGGGCGCGCCGATCATCAGCGGCACGAAGTAATTCCCGAAGCCGCCAATGAGCGCCGGCATCACCAGGAAAAACACCATGAGCAGCGCGTGCGCGGTCAAGACCACGTTGTAATACTGGTAGTCGCCGCCGAAAAACGTGCCGCCGGGCTGCTGGAGCTGGATACGCAGCATGATCGAAAACACCGTGCCGAGAATCCCCGCGATCACCGCGAAGATCAGGTACATCACCCCGATGTCCTTATGATTGGTGGAAAACAGCCAGCGTTTCCAGCCGGTGGGTGTGTGGTCGTGTGAATCGTGATGGCTCATAGTATATTGTCTCCAAATAATGGGATAACCAGATGACCCGTAACCAGATGACCAAGAAAAACACTTCTGGTTATCTGGTCATCCGGTTATCTGGTTATCTGTTTCTCTTTTACCCATGCCTCAAATTTTTCCTTGCTCACCACATCGACCACGATCGGCATGAAGCCATGCTTGATGCCGCAAAGCTCCGAGCACTGGCCGTAATAGCGCCCTTCTTTCGTCGCCTCGAACCAGGTTTCGTTGAGGCGGCCCGGCACCGCGTCGCGCTTCACGCCGAAAGCCGGCAGCGCCCACGCGTGAATCACATCCGCCGCCGTGGTCTGCACCCGCACCGGCGTATTCACCGGCACCACCACCGCGTTATCGACCGACAACAAACGAACATCCCCCTCTTTCAGGTCTTTATCTTCGACAATGCGCGATTCGAAATTAATGCCGCCGTTATCGGGATATTCATAGCCCCAATACCACTGATAGCCGGTGACTTTGAGGGTGAGGCCGCCATCAGGCATTTTTTCCATGAAGTTGTGGATGCGCACCGACGGCACCGCGATCGCGATCAGTATCAGCACCGGAACCACCGTCCAGATCACTTCAAGCTTCACATTATGGGTGGTCTTGCTCGCCACCGGGTTGGCGCGGCGGTTGAAACGCAGTGCAATAAACACCATCGCCACCAGCACGAAAATGGTGATCGCCGTGATGATATACAGCAGGAATTTATCATGCAGCCATGCAAGCTGCTCCATCACCGGCGAGGCGGATTCCTGGAAGCCAAGCTGCCACGGCTCGGCGATGCCGTCGGCATAGGCCGCCGCCGGAGAAAAAACAGCCAGTAATGCTAAAAGAAAACGCGACATAAGACACTCATATATAAGATAGATATGGACGACTTGTAAACGCTCGCGCAGCCGAGCGCAACGTTTTTGTACGCTCGCAGGAAAGAATGAAAAAAAGGTGAACGGTTCGGCGGTCCGATTTTCCCAGAACGAACGCGGTTTTGTTATCGCGCTGTTTGACAAGCGCCGGTTTCAACATTAGAAATGGTCGCCATGGTTGCCCTCCAGCGTTCGCCTCACGTCAATATCAAGCTCTCGGTCGTTGTCCCCTGCTATAACGAGGAGAAATTTCTGCGCGCCAGCATCGAGCGGCTGCATGCGACGCTTTCCAATGAATGCACCCTGGAAATCGTCATTGTGGATGATTATTCGGGCGATGGCAGCGTCAAAATCGCCGAAGGGCTGGCGCGTGAATT
This sequence comes from Alphaproteobacteria bacterium, assembly GCA_033763575.1. GTDB lineage: Bacteria > Pseudomonadota > Alphaproteobacteria > Rickettsiales > SXRF01 > JANRKF01. The sequence goes on from JANRKF010000024.1 coordinate 90,925, forward strand.
CCCGGCGGTGCAGTTGCTCAAACATCCGGAAAATCGTGGCAAGGGCGCGGCGCTCCGCACCGGCTTTGCCAAGGCCACGGGCGACGTCATCGCCATTCACGATGCCGACCTCGAATATACCCCGCTCGATCTGAAACGCATGCTGCATTTCCTGCTGGAAAACAAAGCCGACGTTGTGTTTGGCACCCGTTTCCAGCACCGCGAGGCGAGGCGCGTGCTGTATTTCTGGCATACGCTGGCCAACCAGGTCATCACCATCTGGTGCAATATGTGGACGAACCTGAACCTCACCGACATTGAATGCTGCTACAAAATGTTCACGCGGGATGTGCTGGACCAGCTCACCATTGAAGACGACCGCTTCGGTGTCGAGCCGGAACTCGTCTCGAAATGCGCCCATATGAAAATCGGCGGCAGGCGCCTGCGTATTTTTGAAATGGGGGTGGATTACCACGCCCGCACCTACGCCGAAGGGAAAAAAATCGGCATCAAGGACGCCGTGCGGGCGCTATGGGTAATCGCGAAGTATAATCTTTTAAAGTAGTTCCCGCGAAATCCTACTGGATTTCGCATGGAACACAGCTCAAGGCTGGTTCGCGCTACTGCGCTCACATGACATCGCGCTGCGCCCAGCAGCGCTGCTCACAGCTATTCGAGGTGATCGACGCCGCACGCGGCGATCACATGATGCGAATGCAGCAGGCATGAGCCAGCCGTGAGCCGCGAAGCGCGTTCCATGCGATTGCCAGCAGGCAATCGCGGGAACAACCCCACCCCCCCTACCAGCCCTTGGGCACATACTGCGCCGCCACCCTCACCTGATTGCGACCATTGCGCTTGGCAAGGTAAAGGGCTTCGTCAGCCCGTTTAATCATGGCGTCAGCCGAGTCGCCGTCGGGATGCGAATTGGCGATGCAGATGCTCACGGTTTTCTTGATCGTTTCACCATTTTCGCCCACGATAAAAGGCGTGTTTTCGATGGTTTCGCGCATACGGTTGGCAGCGTTCAGCGATGATTGCTCGTCGGTCTCCGGCATCAGCACCACGAATTCCTCTCCACCGAAACGCGCCGCGAGATCGGTCGAGCGCGACACGCGTTGAATGAGAGCGCCCAGTTGCTTGAGTACGCGGTCGCCATTATCGTGACCATGGTCGTCATTTACCTGCTTGAAGTGATCCATATCCAGGATCATCAGCGAGAATTTCTTGCCGTTACGAACCGACTGGCTCACCATATTTTCAAGGTGGCTGTTCAGGAAATGACGGTTATAGAGGCCGGTAAGGCCGTCAGTGAGCGCCATCGACACGCTTTTCTGGTATTGCGATTTGAGCGCGTCCTGATAACGCTTGCGGCGAATCTGCGTGCGCACGCGCGCGGTCATTTCATTTTTATCGACCGGCATGGTCATGTAATCGTTGATGCCGACTTCGAGCGCCTTGAGCATCAGCTTCATATCGTCTTCATCGACCAGCACCAACAGCGGCACGTTGCGGATTTCTTCCTGGCTTTTAATCTGCGAAGCGAGCCGCAGGCCGTCGACGTCGGCCAGCGCCGTGCTCATGATAATCGTATCGTAATTGCCGTCCCTGGCCTTGGCGAGCACCAACTCGCTATCTTCCAGCCAGTCGACATGGTAGCTTTCGGAAAGCTTGGTGGAAATCTGTTTTCCCTGCACCTTATCGTCATCGACCAGCAGCACGCGTGCGCCCGATACATCAGAAATAAAATTATTATCGATCGAGGCCATGCCCATCTGCGTATTGGTTTTATCGCGCAGGCGAAGCTCGTCGAGCAGCAGCTTGATGCGCACCAGCGATTTCACGCGGGCGAACAGCGCCATGTCGTTAATCGGCTTGGTGAGGAAATCATCGGCGCCGACTTCGAGGCCCTTGATGCGGTCGGATTTTTCGGAAAGCGCGGTCACCATCACCACCGGGATATGCGCGACCTCGGGAATTTCTTTCAGGCGCTTGCAGGTCTCGAAGCCGTCGATCCCCGGCATCATCACATCGAGCAGGACGAGATCGGGCTTGTGTTTCTGCACTTGTTCGATCGCCTCGTAACCGTCCTTGGCCACCAGCACGTCGTAATATTCGCTGGCAAGCTTGGCCTCCAGCAGTTTCACATTGGCCGGCACATCATCGACGATCAGTATCTGCGCGGTCACGCGAGCGCCTCTTCGCCGAGGAAGCGGCGCACCGTCTCCATGAATGTGGCAATCGCGATCGGCTTGGAAAGATAGGCCTCGCAGCCCGCCGCCATGATTTTTTCCTCGTCGTCCTTCATGGCGAACGCGGTGACCGCAACGATCGGGATATGGCAGATGGCGGGGTCGGCCTTTAAGCGGCGGGTCACGTCGAGCCCGGAAATCTCAGGGAGCTGGATATCCATCAGGATCAGGTCGGGATGCTCGGCGCGGGTAAGCACAATCGCCTCCAGCCCCTCCTTGGTTTCGATGGTGTCGTAGCCATGCGCGGCAAGCAGGTCGCGGAACAGTTTGAGATTAAGGTCGTTATCCTCGACGATGAGAATTTTCTTTTTCATTGATTCCCGTGCGACATCATTTTTTTGCGTGCAGTCAAATTTTTTTATACGCGGCAAATTTTAAGAAACTCCTAAGACCCGCCGTTATATCCTTGGATTATGACCCGGATATGTTAAAATATTGTATATATTGAAGATATTATAACGGAATATGGGGATGTCGCCGCACGCCGCGCCCCATAAAGGGCTGCTAAAGCGGCAACATCAGAGCGTTTTGCTTTATTCAGCCGCTAGGCAGCCAAGGTGAGGCGCAGCAAAGTGTACAAACAAGTACATGAGCAAGCCGAAACCGCAGGATAACGACGCGGCGGGATAAATGAAAACGCTCTAAGCCGCGAGGCTTTTTTCCACGAAGCCTTGCAGCCTGCGGGTGAAATCGGCGGGGTTCAGCACGCCCTCGCCTTCCAATATCCGCGCCTGGTCGAACAGCAGCCAGATGATATCGTCGGCATTGGCGGAGCTGTCGCCCGCCAATGATTTGATGATCGGGTGGGCGGGATTGACCTCCAGGATTTTGGCGCTGGCGCTGGCGAGCTGTTTCTGCTCGATCAGGAAGCGCTCGAAACGGAAATCCATCGCCCCTTCGGCGGTGGCAAGGCACACGGCGCTGCTGCCCAGCTTGTGGGTGGCGCGCACTTCGCGCACATGCTCGCCGAGCGTCTCCTTCATGCGTTTGCACAATGTTTCGATGCTGTCTTTGGCTAATTCTTCCGCTGGTTTTTCTTTTTCATTGATGACCGGGAACTGGTCGATCTCGATATCGCTCTTCGTGATCGATTTGAATTTCTTGCCTTTATATTCATGCACCACGTTCAGCCAGAAATCATCAACATGGTCGGTAAATAGCAGCACCTCGATGCCGCGGGCGGCGAAGCCTTCGAGCTGCGGGCTTGCTTTAAGCGCCGCCACCGATTCGCCGGAGAGATAAAAGATCTGTTCCTGCCCTTCTTTCATGCGGGCGATATAAGCATCTAACGTCGTGCTGGCCTCGGCAGTGGAAGCAAACCGGCAGACTTCGAGGATGGCTTCACGCGGGCTATAGGATTCGCACAGCCCTTCTTTCAGCACGGGTCCGAAATTATCCCAGAATTTCTGGTAGCCTTCGCTGTCGCTTTCGGATTTTTTGCGCAGCTCGGAGAGCACACGTTTTGCCACCGCCTCCTTGATGTTCGCGAGCAGCGGATTCGCCTGCAAGGTTTCGCGGCTGATATTGAGCGGCAGGTCCGCCGAATCGATCACCCCGCGCAGGAAACGCATATAGGCGGGGACAATGTCGACATTCTCCTCGGTGATATAGACGCGCTTGACATAGAGCTTCACGCGTTTTTTGCGCTCCGGATGATAGAGGTCGAACGGTTTGATCGAAGGGATGAACAGCAAATTGCTATATTCGAGCTTGCCCTCGTTCTTATTATGCAGCGTAAGCCACGGCTCGTCCGGCGAGTGGGAAACATGGCGGTAGAACTCGTCATACTGCTCTTTGGTCACCTCGTTTTTCGGGCGCGTCCACAGCGCCGAGCCGGTGTTCACTGTATCGGCCACGTCATCGTAAGCAAGCGTGATCGGGAAGGAAATATGGTTGGAATAAGTCTCCACAATATGGCGCAGGCAGAACGGATCCAGATAATCGTCCTCGCCCGCTTTAAGGGTAAGGGTAATGCTGGTGCCGCGTGGAAGCTTGCCCTCACAGGCGGTCACACGGAATTCACCGTTGCCGTCCGATTGCCATTTCCATGCCTCGCTGCTTCCGGCGCGGCGGGAGGTGACGGTGACATCATCGGCCACCATAAACGCCGAATAAAAACCGACGCCGAACTGGCCTATCTGGTTGTTGGTTGCTGGTTGTTGGTTGTTGGCGGCAAGTGAAGCGAGGAATTCCTGCGTGCCGGACTTGGCGATGGTGCCGAGATTATTGATGAGTTCCTCGCGGCTCATGCCGATGCCGCTGTCGGCGATGGTGAGCTTCCGGCCCTCCTTATCCAGCGCGATAGAGATTTTGAGATCGGCGTCCCCTGCCAGCAATTCCGGGGCCGTAATCGCCTCGTAGCGGAGCTTGTCGCAGGCGTCGGAGGCGTTGGAAATCAGCTCGCGCAGGAAGATGTCCTTGTTCGTATACAGCGAATGGATCATAAGCTGCAGCACCTTGCCGACTTCCGCGTTAAATTTCAGCGATTCCTGTTGTTGCGTCATTTTCTGCCTCACGTTTACTTACTGGTATATAGGGCAATGATCTGCCTGTTCAATAAACCATGCAGAAAATTTTTTGATGGCACGTTTCTTGTTAATGGTAATTTAACCGGTGAAGAATAGGCTCAGCCAAGGAAGATATCCTCACATCATCATATCCCACACAGCAAGGTATTGCCATGAACATCAAATTATCCCACACCATTCCCCTCTCCATTATCGCCGCCGCGATTATCACCGCCGGGGCCGTGGGTTATTACGCCCTCGACACCATGACCCGAACCGTCGAGAATGAGATTGCAGGCAAAATGCAAATGGAGCTCAAATCCGAGGAGCATCTGCTTGGCGGCCTGCTGGCGGATGTGGTGGGCGACATGCACGCCATTGCCGACAATCCCTATGTCATCGATGCGGCTAAAAAATTCGCCGACGCTTATCAGGAGCTGGGGGAGAGCCCCACCGAATATCTGCACCAGCACTATATCACCGCAAATCCGAACGAGGTCGGCAAAAAACACCTGCTGGACGCGGCGAATGACGGCACGCGCTATAGCGACCTGCATGCCGAGCATCACCCCTATCTGCGCGAATTCCTGGAGGAAAACGGCTATTATGACATCTTTATCGTCGATACCGCAGGTAATGTTGTTTACAGCGTGTTCAAAGAGCTGGATTTTGCCACCAACCTGAAGGTCGGCCAGTGGAAAGATACGGATCTCGCCAAGGTCTACACCGCGATCATGGCGCAAAAAGATCCCGAGGACGTGAGCTTTATGGATTTTGCGCCCTACGCTCCCAGCGCCGGCGTGCCCGCTGCCTTTATGGGTCGGCCGATTGAAGACGCAGAGGGACATTATATCGGCGCGCTGATTTATCAGATGCCGGTCGACCGCATCAACAAAGTATTTGAGAGCAGCGAAGCCCTGGGCAGAACGGGCCGCGTCATGCTGGTGGGGAGCGACCGCCTGCTGCGCAACAATGTGCGTTTCGCCACCGAGCCCACCATTCTAAAAATGAAGCTGGATAATGAAGACGTTGCGCTGGCACTGGCCGGAAAGACCGCCGTGAATATGAATGGCGTGAACGAGCGCGGCGTTGCCGTGGTGCGGGCCTATGAACCGTATGATTTCGGCGGCGCGCATTACGCGCTGATTTCCGAAATGGATAAGCAGGAAGTGATGGAAGCGGTGGATGCCGCAAGGCAAAAATTGCTGATGGTCGTGGGCGGCATTCTGCTGGCAGTCTGCGTTCTCAGCCTCCTCTTCGCCCGCTCGATCACCCGGGCCATTTCCGGCATCACTATCGCCATGAAAAAAGTAGCGGACGGCGAGTTGCAGACCGAAGTGCCACATCTTGCGCGCAAGGATGAGATCGGCGCGATGGCCTCGGCATTGCAGGTATTCAAGGAAAATGCGCAGGCGATTGAGCAGTTGCAGAAAAATGAAGAAATGCAGAAAAAAGCTGCGGAAGTGCAGAAAAAGGCCTCGTTGCAGGCGCTGGCGACCGATCTTGAACAGAAAGTGAAACATGTGGTGGACATGGTGGCCTCGGCGGCGACCGAGATGGATTCCACCTCCAAATCCGTGGCGCAGATGGCCGACGGCAGCCAGCACAAGCTGCAGGACCTGACGCAGCAGATCGACGGCACCAGCAGAAACGTGCAAACGGTGGCAGGCGCGGCGTCGCAGCTTTCCAATGCCATTCATGAAATCAGCAGCCAGATCACCCGTTCGTCCGACCTCACCCACAGCGCCGTCGCCGATGCGCAGAAGGCCGATCATTCCGCGGCAAGCCTGACCGACGCCTCGCAGAAAATCGGTGAGGTGATCGAAATGATTAATTCGATCGCCGCCCAGATCAACCTGCTCGCGCTCAACGCCACCATCGAAGCGGCGCGTGCGGGCGAAGCGGGCAAAGGATTCGCCGTGGTCGCAAGCGAGGTGAAAAACCTCGCCTCGCAAACCACCAAGGCCACCGAGCAGATCGGCCAGTTTATCACCGCGATCCAAGGCGCCACCGGCGATACGGTCGACATCATCAAAAATATCGGCGGCAAAATCCGCGATATCAGCAGCATCTCCTCAACCATCGCAGCGGCGGTGGAGGAGCAAGGCGCGGCGACGAACGATATTTCCGCCAACGTGCAACAGGCGGCGCAAAGCACCGAAGAAGTCTCGCGCAATGCCAGTGACGTGACCCGCACCGCGCAGGAAACCGGCGCCGCAGCGACACAAATGACCGCCGCTTCCGGCGAGCTTTCCAAGCAGGCGGAAACATTGCGGCGTGAGATGGACAGCTTCCTGGCTAATATCAGGGCGGCGTAGCGAGTTGACATCTCCGAAGGCGGAAGGCGGGCGTATTACTTCTTCAAATACTGCCGATACGCCTCTTCCAGCCCGTTCAGGCGGCGCAGCACCGCATCGCCCATCAGGTCTTTCATATTCGCCGATAGTGTAATCGACAGTGGCGAAGCGTCGGCATCAAGCGATGCGTGGTGCAGGTTGCCGGCGATGCTTCCCGACAGGTGATAGGCCAGGTTCGCCGCCGTGCCGACCAGTTTTGCCCAGCGCTTATCGGACTCGCTGATAAGTTTCAGCTCCGGGCGATTGCCTGACGATTTATACTGGTAGCGGTGATACATGGCGAGCGCCAGCTTCACCCGTTCGCGGTGTGAAAAACAGGTGAGCGCGGAAAACAGCACGCGCTCGAACGCCCATTCGGCGCGATATTCCGGGTGGATATGCAGCGCGATTTCCGAGAGCAGGCAGAACGCGAGGCGCAGGCGGGCCGACATGTCGTCCTCGTCTTTCATCAGCGGCGCCATCCAGATATATAAATCGCCGCTATAGGCGATGGTGCGGCCGCCACGGGAAGAAAACTCGCTGCATGAGCTGATGAGACCGTCTTCAGAACGCCATTTATCGGGCAACATTTCATAGAGATAGCCTTCGCGGATACCGCTCGCGGAAAAGGTGACCTTGCCGCATTTGGTGGTGGTCATGATTTTTTCCAAAAGCAACGCCGCCCCCGGAAGTTGCGGCACACGCTTGGCGGCGCTGCCCGGATATTTTTCCAGCTTCTCGTTGGAGAAGGTGGCAATCTCGCGCACAAACGCAAGGAACGGCTTCGCCTCGACGGTAAATTCATGCAGGATGTGCAGCGGATACTTCTCCGCCGTCATATACATCTTGGCGAGTGCGCGGAAGCTGCCGCCGATGGCATAAAAAGTCGGCACCGTCTTATCCTCCAGCCACGCTACCTCGCCGAAGCGCTTGTCGATCAGCTTACGGATTTTATCGCGGTCACCTTTGGTTTCATCGAACATGCGCAGGCTGCCGAGCGGCAGGCTGGTATGGCCGCCGATCGCACCGTCATGCACCTCGACCAGCTCCATGCTGCCGCCGCCCAGATCACCGATCAGCCCGCTCGGCTTATGCATGGACGAGCACACGCCGTAAGCGCCGAGGCGGGCCTCGCGCTCGCCGGAAATCACATCGATCTTGATAGTATGTTCGCGCTCAAGGTAGCGTACGAATTCCCCGCCGTCGCTGGCATCGCGCACGGCGGCTGTCGCCATCACATAGAGCGACTGGATGTCCATATTGCGGCCCATGGCGAGGAAGCGGGCGAGCGCCGCCTTGGCCTCCACCACACCCGCCGGGTGAAGCTTGCCGCTGTTGGCCAGCCCGCGCCCGAGGCCACACATGACCTTTTCGTTATAGATGGAAACCGGCGAGCGCTTCTGCTGGTCATAGACCACCAGCCGGATCGAGTTCGAGCCGATATCGACGATGGCGATGCGGCCGTGTGGCAGGACATGATCCGGTATGGAGATCGGGGACTCGAACATGCAGGCGGTTATAGCACCGCTGGGGGCGCGGGCAAGCATTAGAAACACTTCGCTTCGCCATGCAAAAAAAACGCCACATCCGGTGAGATTCTGCTATAATCCGGCAATGGGTAGGAAAACGAGTGGTGAAATGGCAAGAAAACGGGTGATTTATTACGCGGCGGCGATCGTGTTGTTTTGTGTATCCGGCGCCAGTTTTGCACAAAGCCCGTCCCCCAGCCCCACCGCCATGCAGGAAGTGCAGAAAGAGTTGACCTATCGTGTCGGGCTTGGGCGCGGCGACGATGTGAAACTCCTCCTGAAACAGGGTGCGAATCCGAACTCCGCTAATGACCAGGGACTGCCGCTACTCTTTACCGCCGCCGCACGCAAGGATGCGGAGGCGATCAACGTCGTGCAGGCGCTGCTGGAGAGCGGTGCCGATGTCAACGTCAAAGACAAGGACGGGCAGACCGCGCTCTATTACGCCGCGCGGGTGGGCAATGCCGGAGTGGTGAATTACCTTCTTAAAAACAAGATCGATTATTATTCGCTGGATAATAACGGCGACATCGCCCGCACCATCGCCTTCCGCACCGGGCACACCGATATTGTCAAGCTCATGGACGACTATGTAAAAAACCAGACATTGCAGTTGCAGACCACCTATGGGGCTGCCGACACCATGCTTAAGGAACAGCAGGAGAAAGCGGCCCGCGAAGCGGCGGAGGCCGAGCGCCAGCAGGCGATTGAGGAGGAAAAGGCGCGCAAAGAGGCGGAGCGGCTGTTCAAGGAATATCAGGAGAACCTGAAAAAGCTCGACGGCAAGGTCTATAATATCGCCTTTCATGCCTGCGCGTTTGAATACTGGTCGTTCGTGCAGTCGTCCAACCAGACCATCAGCCTTTCGGATGCGCAGCTGGCCGCCATTATCAAGAACCACCGCAAGACCGTGGAGGATGAGAGCCTCGCGGTCATGAACATGTTCAATATCGATCATAAATACGTGAACCAGATTATCGATCCCTCCAAAAAGGCTGTTTTTGACCAGCTGAACGCCATGCCCTCGCGCACCTACCGAAAGGAAAACGGAGTGGGCACAGGAGATGATCTGACCGCCCGCTGCGTAAAAATCGCCGGAATGTGGGAGGTCAATAAAGGTAAAAGCTATGAGCCACCCGCCCCGCCGTCCGCGCCACCTCCCGCCGCCATCCCCAAGCCGGCCGCCAAAAAACCGGAGGGCAAGCCCTTCCCCGACCAGATACTGATCCAGCCCGTAGGCAGCGCTGCTGCCAAGAATACGGAAAATTAAGGCTTGTTTTCTGCTGCGTTTTGTTGTATCCTGTTCAAATATAATCACAAAAGGTAGTGCGCTATGACCAAGACCCTCACCCGTGCTGATTTAAGCAATGCCGTATATAAACAGATCGGACTGTCGCTGCAGGAATGCAATTCGCTGGTCGATACCGTCATCGACGAAATCTGCGTGGCGCTCGAACAGGGGCAGGATGTGAAGCTCTCCTCGTTCGGCACGTTCTCGCTGCGCCGGAAAAAACAACGCATGGGCCGCAACCCGAAAACCGGCAAAGAAGTGCCGATCACCTCGCGGGTGGTGCTGTCGTTTAACGCGTCGAACCTGCTCAAGGCGCAGGTGAACGAACACCTCGTCGGGAAAAATATAACGCTGGCGTGAGTCCGCATAAGGAGACGCGATGCAGTTGAATTTTCTACAGGAAGATTTACTGGAACTCATGCAGCAGGATAAGCCTGCCGCCCCCGCCGTAGTCCTCCAAAGAACTGCCCAGAAAAAACCGGAAGCGCCGGTGCAGATTTCGCTGCTGCCGGAAGCGCCTCCCCCCGCTAAAAAGAAGCCCTCTTCCGCTGCCACGCAGGTTTCTCACCTGCCGGAAGAAAAATCCCCCGCCGCCTTCAAAACCATCAGCGAGGCGGCGGAGATTCTCGGCGTGCCCGCTTATGTCCTGAGGTTCTGGGAGAGCCAGTTCCCCCAGATCCATCCCACCAAATCGCGTGGCGGCAGGCGCTATTACCGGCCGGAGGATATGGAGGTGCTCACCTCTATCAAGGACCTGCTCTATAAGGAAGGCTACACTATTAAAGGTGCGCGCAAGGCCTTTTCGCAAATCAAGCAGGATGTGGCGCTGGCCGACACCCCGGTGGCAGTGCAAGGCAGCGTACCGAAAAAACCCATCATCACCCCGAAACAAAAATCGCAGCTCTCCGCCATCCGCAGCGAACTGCTCACTCTGAAAGAACAGCTGGCACCTTATCTTTGAATGGAAGATGCGGGACGCGTTCCTGCGCCACCGCCAACCTGGCCGGATAAAGCCTTTTCAAGGAACTCCTTGGCGTCTGAAGAGAGTAATGCCTTGGCACGCCCTACCCTTTCGGAATCAATCTCATCCATTACAGCCAGCACCCCGAAATGAGCCGCACGCTGCCCAAGAATGGACTGATATTCTGCGTTCAAAGCCTCCTTTTGCTCTGTGGGAGAAGTTTCGAGTTGCTCGCGATTGCGTTTTAAGGACGCATCGAAAATACCAACACAATCGATACATTGATTAATCAGCGCCGCAACTAGGGGGTTAATTGAAGGCAATGCCCTGACTGTGAGAACTGCTTGGGGATTCTCGATCCTTGCCTTACTATCTGCTAAGAGCGCACCATAAATCTCACCAACCTTCGCATCGTCACTCATAACTCCCCCTTAAAACGTCAGAAAACCAAAAAGTTTACGAAAATTAACATAATATTAATCCTTGCGCAAGCGAAAAATGTTTCAAAATCGGGCACATCAAAAATAATTCAAAAAAATGTAGCAGCCTTGAGCGCGTTCCATGCGGAGGGGCAGCGCCCCGACGCGGGAACATTACAAAGATTTAATGTGAGCCCCCCTTCCGGGACACATTTTCCGGGCGCACACTCTTATCTATGGGAACATTACTGGACATCATTCCGGCCCTTTCCGCGCTGCTCGACCGTATCATTCCCGATCCGGTGGCGCGGGAAAAGGCCAAGCTTGAGCTTCTGCGTGGCGAACGCGCGCAGGATCTTGAGGAATTAAAGGCGGCGCTTGCGGCGGATGCGGCGCAGACCGACATCAATAAAACCGAAGCGGCAAGCGCGGATCGCTTCGTCGCGGGCTGGCGGCCCTTCATCGGCTGGGTCTGCGGCGTCGCCTTTGCCTATCATTTCGTGCTGCAGCCGCTGCTCGCTTTCATCATTGCCAATGGCGGCGGCGGGCCGGTGGAGTTGCCGAAATTCGATATGGATGCACTCTCGACCGTGCTCATGGGCATGCTGGGGCTGGGCGGTTTGCGCACGCTGGAAAAAATAAAAAAGATCACGCGGTAATAGATTAATATGGTGACACCTCTATATACGCTGGCTATAATCGGCGGTCATGGTCAATATCAATCCCCTCAGGAAATACCGGCTGCTGCTCGTCGATCACGACGCCGAGCTGGCCAAGGTGCTGCGCTCGATGCTGGCCGAGATGGGATTTACCGCCTGCGATACCACTGGAAGCGGCGCCGAGGCCATGCGCATGCTGCAGAACCAGCCCTACGATTTCCTGATTACCGAATGGAACACCCAGCAGTTGAACGGGATCGATCTGGTGAAAAAAATCCGCCGCGCACCGAATTCGCCGAACCCGGTGCTGCCGATTATCATGCTCACAGGGCGCGCCGAGCAGTCGGATGTGCTGCTTGCACGCGATCGCGGCATCAACGAGTTCGTCGTCAAGCCATTCTCGGCGAAAACGATTTACAACCGCATCGAGCGCATCGTCGAGCATCCGCGGCAGTTCATCGTGTCGCCAAGCTTTGTCGGCCCGAACCGCCGCGCACGCGGCGCACCCCCACCCGGCATGGCCAACCGGCGCACCATGAAAATCCAGCCGCAATTGCAACCGCTGGATATGCTGGGGGCAATCGAGGCGCCGCAGCAGCCGCGCATCTGGCTACCGGATTTCTCGCTGAAATACAAGCTGGGCGGCGCCCGCCTCGATTCGCTCATTACCCCGGCGGTGCTGGAGCAGGCGCAGGCAGCGGTCGATGCCATCAGCGACGCTTCCCTCGGCTGGATCAAGACCAACCTGGAGGATCTGCGGGCGCTCTCAGCGCGCATGCAGGCGGGCGATTATCCACCGATGGTGGCGCACGATCTGGGCGAGCTGGCACTCACCCTCAACGCGCGCGCGGGCACCTTCGGCTATGGCCGCGCCTCGGAAATTGCCTACCTGCTCTATCTCTTCTGCCGCAATCATTTAAACCCGCGGCACAAGGATCACCATGTCATCGTACAGAAACATATCGACGTGCTGCATGTGATCCTCGGCAACAAGATGCGCGGCAGCGCCGGCGAACTCGGCGACCAGCTGGCGGGAGAGCTCAAAAAACTGGCCGACAAGTTCTCTCAATCTTAGGAGGAGTGGAAACGACGACTAGCGCCACTGAGGCGCGCAGCCCACGCGGCGCCAAAGGATATAATAAAAATCACATTTTTTATTATATCCTGAGCGAAATTATAAATCGCGGGTGTAGTTCAATGGTAGAACGGCAGCTTCCCAAGCTGCATACGAGGGTTCGATTCCCTTCACCCGCTCCATGATTGCGATCGCCTTATGGCGTCAGGAATCATGGAATAAGATGGAGGCGAACCCGATAGAGGGTTCGAAAATTCCGCAGAAGCGGAATTTGACGGCGCAGCCGCCCGAAGGGTGAGGGTCAGCAGACCCGAATCATTCCCTTCACCCGCTCCAAACCACGTTCCAAGGTTGACGTTTAACGATGTTTTAAGTAATGCTCTGCTACAGCTAATCTGGTTTTATTTCTTATGAAGGATGTGTCCATGAAATTCCGCTCGCTGCTTTCCGCCCTTGCCATCACTGCCACCGCGCTTACCGCAAGTGGCGCGCAGGCCAGTGAATATCTGACTGCGACCCTCGGCTGGTATGACCTGATCGACCAGGACGACCAGGCGGCGCAAGCCGGCCTGGAATATCGCTTTGCGCCATATTTATACGGCGTGCGCCCGATGGGTGGCGTGAGCGTGACTTCCGATGGCGGATTATACGGCTATGGCGGGCTGCACTGGGATATCGAGATAGTGCCCGGCCAATGGTATATAAGCCCGAACTTCGCCGCTGGCGTGTACGGAAATGGTGACGGCAAAGACTTAGGCGGCGCGATCGAGTTCCGCTCCGGCATCGAATTCGAATATCAAATGGTCAATCAGCACCGCGTCGGCGTGGCATTCAACCATATCTCCAACGCCAGCATTTACGACAAGAATCCCGGCGTGGAAGTGCTGATGCTCACCTATTCGCTGCCGACCCGCTAATCAAGCGATCCGTGGCTGAAACACTGCCCTCCGATGTGCTGATTGATGCATCCGCGTTGCACCCTTCGACGCGCCTGGCGCTTGCTGCGATTGAGTGGCTGGAGGGACGCATCCAACCCGAAAATATCCTGGAACTCGGCTGCGGCAACGGCATTTTATCGCTTGCCAGCGCCCATATGTGGGGCGCACGCGTGCTCGCCTGCGATATTTCAGCAAGTGCCGTCGCCGATTGCGCGGCGAATGCACGGAACCTCGCCCCGGACGCCGATATCACCGTGCTGCGTAGTGACGGCCTCAAACATCCGGCGATTGCAGCTTCTGCCCCTTATGGGCTGATTATCGCCAATTTGCTCGCCCAATGGCAGGTGGCGATGGCCACGGATATCGCTAAATCCCTGCATCAGGAAGGAGTATTGCTGCTTTCCGGCGTGCTGCTCTGGCAGGAGGACGGTGTGCTCGATGCCTTTAAAACGATTAATATTGATGTAATACATAGGCTTGATGAAAATGAATGGCTATGTTACGTGCTGCGTCACAATCCCCGGCCAAACCCGCAGCCGGTGTAATAAAAGCTTCATTTGTTTGTCACACGATAGGGGTGGTATAATAACCAGTAACGTGAGGATAACGCATGGCCGTTGAAACACCAAAGAATCAAGACGCGATATTCCCGACCCTGCGGCCGGAGTTTCAACAGCGCTACCTGCAATTCTACGCGGCCGCCAGCCGTGCGGTAGAAAAGGCGGAGAAAAAGGGCAAGCCCATCAATCCGCAGATTTATACCGACTATATGCAGGATTACCTCGCAAAAATAGGGGAGGTAAACAACAAAACCAAGAGCGATAAGCCGCTCGACCCGCGCTATGTCCAGAGCGTCATGCAAAATGCCGAGCGCGAGCTGGGCGAGGCATTCGCAGTAAAATATCCGCAGACGGACCCGGAAAACCTCAGGGCCTTCCAGGCGCTGGCCAATGAAATCAACGGCAAGGGCATTTTTTCCTATGTCTATGACGAGGATAAGAACGGCGTCCAATGGGCAAATATCGCCATGATCGCGGGCGGCGGTTTGATCGCCGGGCTGATGGGGAATTTCATGGGCGCTGCCGCCGGGGGTGGCGGGCTGGGAACCGCTATCGCCTGGGGTATGCCCATTCTGGGTGTCTTGTTTGCCGTGCAGATGGCGCAGTATTTTTCCGCGCCTACGCCCGAGACGACGCCAGATACCGCCCCCTCACCGCAACCAGCCGCGCCCGCACAGCAACAGGTGCAAGAACAGGAAGCAGCATCACAAAACGTTGTCCCCGTGCGCACGGCAGCGGTTGTGAAGCCGGAATATGTATTTAAAACCGAAGAAGATTCCAGAACATTAGGGCGAACCCAGTTAATCAACGTGGTGCAGCATGACGGGGAACTCACGCGGCTGGCGAATGCCTGTGAAAAAGCGCAGATGCAAATCTACGTGCGCTACGACCCGAAGGATGAAACATTCAGCATCAAGAACGTAGTTCTGCCTTCACCTTCCGGGAACAGAACTTTCGGTATCAGCAAGATAGGGCTGGTGCCGGATGAGCATGGGAATATCGACCTCGCCGCACCCGACAATGTCAGGGCATTAAATAAGCTGGATAAATTCGTGCTGGCGGAAATTGCAAGGAGTAAAGAGGATACTCTGGGTGAAAGCCCTGCAGCCAACGCAAAGAGACAAGTGCTGGATGCCATTGCACAATCGGAGATTTTGCAGAACTCGTCGCTTCCAGTAGTAGAGGCAGTTGCTGGGAAAAAAGAAATGTCGACAGTGGAATCGATCAGGGAATCCCTGCTATATACATACAATAATCATGTAAAGGTTGCGGAAAATATCGCAAACATGGTGAATAGCGGCATCGCCGGCGTCAGGCTGATGACCACACCCATCTCCAACGCACCGATTGAAATACTCAATGCGCTGGGCAGCATTCCAAAGAAACCAACACCACCAAACGCTAGGGAATAGCAGCTTTGGACTATCTTTTCCCCGCAATCAGCTCGGCGACGATTTCCGGGTTGGTCAGCGTCGAGGTGTCCCCCAGATTATCCGTCTCGCCCTCGGCGATTTTGCGCAAAATACGGCGCATGATTTTGCCGCTGCGGGTCTTGGGTAGCTGCGGCGTGAAATGAATCACATCCGGCGTGGCGATGGGGCCGATGGCTTTCCGCACATGGTCTTTCAGCTCTTTGGTAATCTCCGCGCTGCCTTTGGTTCCGGCGGCGAGTGTCACATAGCAATAAATCCCCTGCCCCTTCACGTCATGCGGATAGCCGACCACCGCCGCCTCGGTGACGTGGGCATGGCCGACCAGCGCGCTTTCAACCTCCGCCGTGCCGATGCGGTGGCCGGAGACATTCAGCACATCGTCCACCCGCCCGGTGATCCAGTAATAACCGTCCTCATCGCGCTTCGCGCCGTCGCCGGTGAAATAGAGGCCGGGATATTGCGAGAAATAGGTTTCTTCAAAACGCTTATGGTCGCCGTAAATCGTCCGCGCCTGCCCCGGCCAGCTATCGGCGATACAGAGCAAGCCCTCGCACGCGCCTTTGAGTATCGCTCCCTGCTGGTCGACAATACGCGGCTCGACACCGAAATAAGGGAACGACGCGGCACCCGGTTTCAGCGCATGCGCGCCCGGCAGCGGCGTCATCATCTGGCCGCCGGTTTCGGTCTGCCACCAGGTATCGACAATCGGGCAACGCCCGTCGCCGACCACGCGGTGATACCACAGCCACGCCTCCGGATTGATCGGCTCGCCGACGCTGCCGAGCAGCCGCAAGCTCTTGCGCGAAGCGGATTTCACCGGCGCGTCGCCCTCGCGCATCAGGGCGCGGATGGCCGTGGGCGCGGTATAGAAAATGGTAACGTTGTGCTTGTCGATGGCCTTCCAGAAACGCGAGCTGTCGGGATAATTCGGCACGCCCTCGAACAGCACCGAAATCGCGCCATTGAGCAGCGGGCCATACACAGAGTAGCTGTGGCCTGTGACCCAGCCGACATCCGCCGAGCACCAGAATATATCGTTGCCCCCGCTGCGCGACATCCTGTCGTTCGCATGGGGCGCAGCTTCGCTGGCTGAAGGCTCGCTCGGCCTACTTGCCTCGCCAGTGGGAGGGGCACGGTAATCGAAGGTGTATTTAAACGTCATGCCCACCCAGATCATATAGCCGCCGATGGTGTGCAGCACACCCTTGGGCTTGCCGGTGGAACCGGAAGTATAGAGAATGAAGAGCGGGTCTTCGGCCTCCATTATTTCCGCCGGGCACTCGGGCGAAGCAGCCGCCATCTGCTCGTGATACCAGAGGTCATGGCCGCTCCACACCACTTTCCCGCCGGTGCGTTGCACCACAATTACTTTTTCAACACCGCCTGCAATGACAATCGCCGCATCAACATTATT
Source organism: Alphaproteobacteria bacterium (assembly GCA_033763575.1). Lineage (GTDB taxonomy): Bacteria > Pseudomonadota > Alphaproteobacteria > Rickettsiales > SXRF01 > JANRKF01. The sequence continues at coordinate 108,278 of JANRKF010000024.1, forward strand.
TTTAAGCGGAATGGTTTTGCCGCCGCGATAGCCTTCATCGGCGGTGATAATGATTTTACTTTCGCAATCGGTGATGCGACCGGCCAGCGCCTCGGCGGAAAAACCGGCGAACACCACCGAATGCACCGCGCCGATGCGGGCGCAGGCAAGCATCGCCACCGCCGCTTCCGAAATCATCGGCAGGTAGATGGTCACGCGGTCGCCTTTTTTCACGCCGTTTTTTTTGAGCACATTGGCGAACCGGCACACCTCATCGAATAGCTGCCGGTAGCTGATATGTTTCGATTCCTCCGGGTTGTCGCCTTCCCAGATGAACGCCGTCTGCTCTGCACGATGGGGCAAATGGCGGTCGAGGCAATTCTCGGTGATGTTGAGCCTGCCGCCTTCGAACCAGCGGATGGATACCGGTCCTTTGCGCAGATCGAAATTGGTATTTTTCACCTTGCTCCATGGCTGCCGCCAGACGAACTCGCTCGCCTGCGCCCACCAGAACGCATCCGGATCGACCAGCGCCGCCGCCGTCATATTGCGGTAATCCTTCGCCGTAACGAGCGCGTTTTTTTTCCAGTCCTCGGGAATGGCAATCAGCGTGCTCATGCCGCCGCCGGTGGCTTGGTTTCGCGGTGCCTCACATCCACCTCGTATCCAGCTTTTCTCAAAATCTCACCAAGCTTTTCCACCACATATACCGAACGGTGCCGACCGCCGGTGCAGCCCACCGCGATGGTCAAATAATGTTTGCCTTCCTGCATATAGCGCGGCAGCACCGGCAGCAGGAAATCTTCCAGACGGCGCATGAAATCCGCATAGCCCTCATCGGTCTCTATGTACTTCCCCACGGCGGACGCAAACCCGGTTAAATCCTTCAGGATTGGCTCGTAATAAGGGTTTTTCAGGAAGCGAACGTCGAACACCATGTCGGCTTCACGCGGCACCCCGCGCTTGAAGGAAAACGACGTCACCGCCAGCGAAAAATTCTGCGCATCGGAGGCAAAATGCGCGGCGATTATTTTACGCAGCGCCGCCGCTTCGGTCTCCGACGTGTCCAGCACCAGGTCGGCCGCGCCGCGCAACTTTTCGATCAGCGTGCGCTCATGGTGAATCCCATCCATGACCGCACGGTCCTCGGCCAGCGGGTGCCGGCGGCGCGTCTCCGTATAGCGGCGCCGCAGCACCTCGTCATCGCAATCAAGGAACACCAGCGACAGTTCGATATCGGATTTTTTGCGCAGCTTGTTGATGGTAGCGATAAAACTGCTGGCCGAAAAATCACGGCTCCTGATATCCACCGTGATCGCAAGGCTACCCGCGCGCGCGCTGGATTCCGCCACATCGGGCAAATAGGCGAGCGGCAAATTATCGATCGCCTCGAAACCCGAATCCTCCAGCGTCTTAAGCGCCACCCCCTTACCCGCGCCCGACATTCCTGTGATGAGCACGAGCTTCATGCGCGGCTACTCCCGACGCAGGCTGTAAATCGCGGAGATGCCCTCGGCAAAGCGCATGACGCCCGGTTTTTCTATTTCCACCGTCACTTCCTGCGCCTTTTCATTGCCGAGCAAGAGCTGGCAAACAAATACCGCCACCGTCTCGATCAGCTGAAACTGGCGCTGGGAAAGCTCCGATACCACGGCATTTTCGATGAGCGAATAATCATAAGCGTGCTCGATGTTATCCCCCGCCACCGCCTGTTCGTGATCGTAATCGATCACAATGCTGATAAGCAGCGGGCGCGGCTGGGCACGCTCCTCATCGGTAATACCGATGGTGGTAAAAGCCTTCAGGTTCCGTATACGCAAAATCATAACAAATGCTCTCCTCCGTCTACAAAAATACATTGCCCGGTCAGGCTGCTATTATCGCAGAGACTATAGACGGCCTTTGCCACCTCGTCCAGCGTGGCGATTTTTTGCAAGGGAAGGTTCGGTTCCAGCCGCTGCTGATAATCGTCGCCCCAGCCGCCGCCGGGCAGCAAAAATCCCGGGCAGACCGCATTCACACGCACATGCGGCGCAAGCTCCATCGCCGCCATTTTGGTGAATTGCGCCAGCGTCTTCTTGGAGAGCAGGTAGAAAAAATGGCTGTGGCGATGGTGAACTATTTTCGTATCCAGCATATTGACCACGGCGCCGCGCCCGACATATTTGGCGAAGGCCTGCGTCAGGAATATCGGTGCCTGTGTATTGATCCGGAACTCCTGCTCATAAAGCGCCGCATCGCTTTCCATGAATCGCCCGGCATCAAACACCGAGGCATTATTGACCAGCACCGACAGCGCCGGAAAATGATGATAAGCCCGCGCCACCAGGTCCGCATATTGCGTGGGGTCGGCAAGGTCGGCCTGCAGTAATGCGCACGCAGCGCCGAGCGCACGAATCTCACCTGCGGTTTTTTCCGCCTCGGCTTGTGAGCGGCGGTAATGCAGCGCCACGTCATACCCCTGCGCCGCAAAATAAAGCGAGACCGCTTTGCCGACACGCTGCGCGCCGCCGGTAATCAGTAAGGCTCTGCGCGGTTTGCTCACGCAGCCTTAGCATCCGGATCCACCCAGGAAATATTGCCATCCTCGCGGCGGTATACCACATTCAGGCGACCATGCGCCTTGTTGAAAAAGAGCAGCGCCGGAAGATGCTGCAAGTCCATTTTCATTACGGCCTGGCTGACGGTGAGCGTTTCGATCGCGGTCGGTTTTTCGGCGATGACCAAACCGCCCTTATCTTCGTCTTCCTCACCGATCTGTGGCGACACCACGCGCTTGGTCGCCGTCACCATATGTAATTCCGGCGGGCTGTCCTTGTGGTGATTGGTGATTTTGCGCTTGTAGCGGCGCAGCTGTTTGCTGACTTTTTCCAGCGCATCGTCGAACGAGGCGTAGACATCGGTCGATTCACCGCGGCTGCGGATAACGAAGCCGGAATGAGTCCCGACATTGCCGACAATATCCACCCGGAAAAGATGTGCATCCCTGGCGATGACCGCCTGAATGCTGTTGACGCGATCGATATATTTGTTCACATGTTCATCGACACGCGACTGAATATGAGAACGCAGAGCTTCGCCGACATCGACGCCTCTGCCCGATACTTGAATTTGCATATGAAAAACCCAATCATAAAGGTGGTGTTCGCGAGATAGTACGCGAATTTTAAATGTAACACAGAATCAAAAATGTTTCTAGGGGAATCGCAAAATCTCTCCCCATCATTGTGAATACACAGAGAAAAATCAAAACCATCGTATGATGTTTCGGTGGTTTTTTGTTTTCGCCCACGCAAAATCCGCCCCGTAAGGCAGGGTGGAGAAAAATGACGGAGGTGGATTTTTTTAGCCAAAACCACAAAATATAGTAGCATTTCTCAAAAATTTAGGCAATATAAGGGGAAATTATCCACTGCCAAATCCAAAGAGGTGCATCATGATCAATCTCACCGTTCCAGCCAAACAAGATTTACTCCGCCCGACCATCACGGTAATCGGCGTGGGCGGCGCAGGCGGGAATGCGGTGAATAACATGATCTCCGCGCAGCTCGAAGGGGTGAATTTCGTGGTGGCGAATACCGACGCGCAGGCGGTGGATTACTCGCTGACCGACCGCACGATCCAGCTCGGCGCCAACATCACACGCGGACTCGGCGCAGGCGCCAATCCCGATATCGGACGCGCTTCGGCAGAAGAAGCCAAGGAAGAAATCGCCGCGCATATCGAAGGCAGCAACATGGTGTTCATCACCGCCGGCATGGGCGGCGGCACCGGCACCGGCGCGGCACCCGTGGTTGCCCGCATCGCCAAGGACATGGGCATGCTTACCGTCGCCGTCGTCACCAAGCCGTTCCAGTTCGAAGGCGCGCACCGCATGCGCCTCGCCGAGGCGGGCTTGCGTGAATTGCAGGATTATGTCGATACGCTGATCGTCATCCCCAACCAGAACCTGTTCCGCCTTGCCAATGAAAAAACCACCTTCTCCGACGCCTTCCGCATGGCCGATGAAGTGCTGCACTCCGGCGTGCGCGGCGTCACCGACCTCATGGTCAAACCCGGCATGATCAATCTCGACTTCGCCGACATCCGCACCGTGATGCGTGAAATGGGCAAGGCGATGATGGGCACCGGCGAGGCTTCCGGCGAGCGCCGCGCAATCGATTCCGCCGAGGCGGCGATTTCCAACCCGCTGCTCGATGATGTATCGCTGAAAGGCGCCCGCTCGCTGCTGGTCAACATCACCGGCGGCATGGACATGACGCTGTTTGAAGTCGACGAAGCGATGAACCGTATCCGCGAAGAAGTCGATTCCGAAGCCAATATCATTTTCGGCTCCACCTTTAATGATGCGATGGAAGGCAAGATGCGCGTCTCGGTGGTCGCCACCGGCATCGACGTGCAGAAGCAATCCGCTCCGGCAGCAGCGCCTAAAATGGTCGCCACCGAAACCAAAAAACCTTTCAACTTCGCACCCGTCGCACCGGCTAAGCCGGAATTTCGCCCGGCCACCGTTTCGCCACGCGCAGAAGTAAGCCGCCAGTTCTTTACGCCGGTCGAACAACCGCGCAGCGCGCCCGCTTACATGGAAGAAGAAAGCGAACAACAACCGGCTCCGGTTGCCGCTGAAGCTTCGCAACCTGTGTTCACTGCGCGTGAGCCAGCCTCCGCCGCGCCGCTTCTTTCCGAACCGCGCTTCATGCCCGCAGGCGCGCTCGGTAACCGTCCCGCGCAGGAATCGAACGAAGATGATGACAGCGGCGAACAAGGCAGGGGCTTCTTCTCCCGCGTGGCCGATGTGGGCCGCGTGCTTTCCTCACGCGCCAACCGCAGCGAAGTCGCCGAACGTATCCAGGTGGTGCAAAAACCGATGGTGCAGGAAAAATCGCAGCCTATCCACAGCGAAGACGAGCAGTATCTCGACATTCCGGCTTTCCTGCGCAGGCAGGCGAACTGATAAATAAGCCTCCGGTGCGCGCTGCTGCGCGCCCCATGAGGCGTGCTTCGCGGTTCACGACTGGCTCGGCGCTACTCGCCTCGCATTACAGCTGAATCTTTCTTCTTATCTATGGCTACTCCGAATCCGTTGCAATCTTAAGCGCGCTGATTTCCTTACCGCTGCAAAGATCGATGTGAACCATTTCCAGCTCGCCGGGCGCTTTGGCAAAAGCAAGGCGCAGTGTTGAGCCTTCGATCGCCGTATCGACGATCTGCCCCCTGCCCTTCAGGTTCACCGCCCCACCCGGGCATTGTGCCGGAAGCGCCGAGCCGCTCGCGGCGACGGAAGATGGCGGGCCTTTTATCTTCATCCACACCGCCGCGCCGACCACCAGGAAGCCCAGCACCAGCACGATACCCATAGAAATCACTAGCGTTTTGAGCGCATTTAGGTTTTTGTCCGACATATGGAATCCCCTGACACGAAAATACTGGTGGTTGAAGACGATGCGTCCGGCGAACGGCTGGACAAATTTCTTTCCTCCCGCTTGCCTGATTTCTCGCGAAGCCGCATCCAGGCGCTGCTTGCGCAAGGCATGGTCACGCTCTCGGGCAAGGTGATAGAGGATGCCGCGCAGAAAGTCAAACCGGCGCAACGCGTTACCCTCACCATTCCCGCCGCCACGCCGACCCACATGGTCGCACAGGATATCGCGCTCGATGTGGTGTATGAGGATGCCGACCTGCTGATCATCAATAAGCAGGCCGGGCTTACCGTCCACCCCGCGCCCGGACATCCCGATAATACGCTGGTCAACGCGCTTCTCGCCCATTGCGGCGATTCGCTTTCCGGCATCGGCGGCGTGTCGCGCCCCGGCATCGTCCACCGCATCGACAAGGATACCAGCGGCCTGCTCGTCGTCGCCAAGCATGACGTCGCGCATAACGCGCTCTCCGCCCAGCTCGCCGACCGCAGCCTGTCGCGCACCTACCAGGCCGTCTGCTGGGGGAAACCCGCACCCGCCCACGGCACCGTCACCAGCAATATCGGCCGCTCCCCCACCAACCGGCAGAAAATGGCGGTGGTGAAAACCGGCGGGAAACCGGCGGTGACACATTACCGGACGCTGGAGGATTTCGGCGTGGCATCGCTGGTGGAATGCAAGCTGGAAAGCGGCCGCACCCACCAGATCCGCGTGCATATGCTGCATCTGGGCCACCCGCTCCTGGGCGATCCGATCTATGGGCAGGCAACCTCCTCGCGCCTTAAATCCGGCCAGTATAAAAACATGCCGGCGGAGATGCGCGAAGCGCTCATCGCCTTTGACCGACAGGCGCTCCACGCCATCCGCATGGGGTTCATCCATCCGAGAAGCGGCAAGCATGTCGAGTTCCACGCGCCGCTGCCGGAGGATTTCAAGAATCTCATTGAACAATTAAGCGCGGCGAAGTAAAAATCACCATGCCTCATTCCTCCCTTTTCTTTACCGAATCCGCGCTTGATGAAAGCACCGCCGAGCGGCTGGTGCAGCAGGCATTATCGGGCGCTGACGATGGCGAGCTGTTCCTCGAATATAACCAGAGCGAGAGCCTGCATTTCGATGACCGGAAACTGAAAAATGCCAGCCTGAATGTGGCGCAGGGCTTCGGGCTGCGCTCGGTAATCGGCGAGATGAGCGCCTTTGCCCATTCCACCGATATCAGCGAGCAGGCGCTAAGGCGGGCCTCTGAAACGATAACCAGCATCCAGCATCAGGGCGCGGCGGCGGAAATAAAACTGCCCGCGCCGGGCAAGGCGCATCAGCTCTATAACGGCGACAACCCCATTTCCGCTATTCCGTTCGAGAAAAAAATCGCCCTGCTGCAGGAAATCGACAGCTACCTGCGCACCAAGGATAACCGCGTGGTGCAGGTATCGGCCTCGCTTTCCGGGCAGTGGCAGGTGGTGCATATCATCCGCGCCGATGGCAGGAAGGCAAGCGATGTGCGGCCATTGGTGCGTATCGGCGTCAATGTGATCGTCGAGCAGGATGGGCGGCGCGAATCGGGCAATGCCGGGGCGGGCGGTCGGGCGGCCTATACCCAATATATCAGCGGACCGGCATGGAAAAAACTGGCCGATGAGGCGCTGCGCACCGCGCTGGTGAATCTGGAATCCATCCCCGCACCGGGCGGCGAGATGACCGTGGTATTAGGCGCTGGCTGGCCCGGCATTTTACTGCACGAGGCGATCGGCCACGGGCTGGAGGGCGATTTCAACCGCAAGGGCACCTCGGCGTTTGCGGGGCTGATGGGCAAGCAAATCGCAAGCCTTGGCGTCACCGTGAAAGATGACGGCACCATCGAAGGGCGGCGCGGCTCGCTGAATGTCGACGACGAAGGCACGCCCACCCATTGCACCACGCTGATCGAGGATGGAATACTGGTCGGCTATCTGCAGGACCGGCAAAACGCCCGGCTGATGAACGCCGCCCCCACCGGCAACGGTCGCCGCGAAAGCTTCGGCCACCAGCCGATGCCGCGCATGACCAACACCTATATGCTCTCCGGCGACAGCTCACAGGAATCGATGATCGCCTCGGTGAAAAAAGGCGTCTATGCCGCCAATTTCGGCGGCGGGCAGGTCGACATCACCTCGGGCAAATTCGTGTTCTCGGCCTCGGAGGCCTATTTGATTGAAAATGGCAAAATCACCCGCCCGATCAAAGGCGCTACCATCATCGGTAATGGCCCGGACTGCCTCACCAAAATCCGCGCCATCGGCAACGATATGCGCCTCGACGACGGCATCGGCACCTGCGGCAAGGCGGGGCAAAGCGTTCCCGTGGGCGTGGGCCAGCCCAGCCTGCTCATCGAGGGGCTAACCGTGGGCGGAACAGCGGTTTAGTCTTTGGTCTTTAGTCCATGGTCTTTGGTCAGTAATACACACCAAAGACAAAAGACCATCGACCAAGGACCATTTATGACAGTTATGTTACAGAACCGTGACGGTTCCGTGAAGATTGGCACCCCGCAGCCAATAAGCCTTTGCGCACCCTCCCCGTTTTATATATGATGAAACTGTAAGAAGAAACGAACCCAACGGGGATGACCAATATGAGTACAGATACATGCCATGGAATCGCGCAATTTACTGCCATCGGCGGCAATAGAGACGTTGCAGGATTGATTGCAAGCTATCTGGGTGGACTGGCCAGCCGGGGTACTTGTATCGAGGGAGCAATGCCTAATGGCCCGGGTCTGGCTGTAAGTATAGGTACTCCCAGCGCCGGAATAGGCCTCGCCTAGCGAGAGAAATTCCTTTAGCTGTTGAAAAATAGAGGTAAGCTAAGTGCTTACCTCTATTTTTGCCGTTTACTTTACCCTGTATCCACGGTAGAGTGGGATATTCTTATCGGAGCGTATGTGACCACGAAATGGGCGAATAATCCTGCTGGGGAAAAACCCGATTTCAGCGAGCTTTTCAAAGAGCAGTACGCCGTGGTTCTCATGCGCGGTAAAAACTCCTTCGGCGACCATATTTACAGCTATATCAAAATTACCTTCGCCAACTTCAAGCGCATGTACGAGGAGATGGAGGCGAAGAAGCAATTCACCCCATCGGATTACGGCGAAGTGGTAGCCGCCGGCACGGGCGAACCCACGGACGAAGTGAAAGCCGAAATCGCCGCGCAATATCCTATGCTCGATCAAAAACCCGCAAGCAGCAGCAGTAGCGGAAGCGGCGGAAGCGCGGCTGCACCCGTTGCCAAAAAAGCATGGGATGAGTATTAGCTCTGTCATCCCCGCGTAGGCGGGGATCCATTCGCAAAAAAAATACATAATATAAGCGAATAGACTCCCGCCTACGCGGGAGTGACAAAAATCTTCTCCCACATCGCATCCACTTTCTTCACCACATCCTCATCCATGCGAATTTCCTTGCCCCATTCGCGGGTTGTCTCGCCGGGCAGTTTATTGGTGGCGTCCAGCCCGACCTTGCCGCCGAGTCCGGAGACGGGCGAGGCGAAATCCAGATAATCAATCGGCGTATTCTCCACGCAGGTAATATCGCGCACCGGGTCCATGCGGGTACTCACCGCCCACATCACCTCTTTCCAATTCCTGCAATCAATATCGTCATCCACCACGATGATCCATTTGGTATACACAAACTGGCGCAGGAACGACCAAATCCCCATCATCACCCGCTTGGCATGGCCCGCATAAGCTTTTTTGATGGAAACCACCGCAATGCGATACGAACAGCCTTCCGGCGGCAGGTAGAAATCCACAATTTCGGGGAATTGCTGCTGGAGAAGTGGGATGAACACCTCGTTCAGCGCCTCACCCAGCACGCTTGGCTCATCCGGCGGCTTGCCGGTATAGGTGGTGAGGTAAATGGGATTCTTCCGCGTGGTGATGGCGGTGATGGTGAAGACCGGAAACTTCTCCACCGAGTTATAATAACCCGTATGGTCGCCATACGGCCCCTCGTCGCCATATTCATCCAGCGAAACGAAACCCTCCAGCACGATCTCAGCATTCGCGGGCACTTTCAGCGGAATGGTTTTGCAATCCACCAGCTCCACCGCCTTGCCGCGCAGGAGGCCAGCGTATTGATATTCGCTCATTGTGTCCGGTACCGGCGTGACCGCCGCCAGAATCGTTCCCGGGTCGCAACCGATGACGGCAGCGGCGGGCAGCGGCTCGCGTTTCGCCTTACCCCAGCGCGCATGGTGCTGCGCCCCGCCCCGATGCTTCAGCCAACGCATCAACGTCTTGTTTTTGCCCAGCACCTGCATGCGGTAGATGCCTAAATTATAATTGTCCTCGCCCTTGCCGGTCGGCCCCTTGGTGACGATGAGCGGCCAGGTGATGAGCGGCGCAGGTTCCCCTGGCCAGCAGCCCTGAATGGGCAGTTTCGATAGATCGATATCATCGCCCGTGAGCACGATTTCCTGACAGGGGGCTTTGGAAACTGTTTTTGGCTTCATCGCCATGATGGTTTTGAGCAGCGGCAGCATGCCCGCCGCTTCTTTCAGGCTGCCGGGAGGTTCCGGCTGCTTCATGAAGGCCAGCGCCTCGCCCACTTCGCGCAGTTCTTCCGGCTTTTTCCCCATAGCAAGCGCCACCCGCTCCACCGTGCCAAAAAGGTTGATGAGAGCAGGCATGCTATGCCCAATGACATTCTCAAACAGCATCGCCGGGCCGCCAGTAGCAATCAGGCGTGTGCCAATCTCCGTCATCTCCAGATGCGGCGAGACAGGCTCCGAAACGCGCACCAGCAATCCGCGCTTTTCCAGATCAGTAATGAAATCCCGGAGGGAAGAATAGATCATGAAACGATGTTATGGTTTTTTTGCCGCCGCCGCCACGGTTTTTAATTTCACCAGCACCTTCACCTCGTCGGCCACCGAGGCGGTATCGTCCCAACCAATGCGGAAATCCTTGCGTTTCAACATCGCCTCACCAGTGATGCTTGCGGCCTCGGGGCTGAATTCGTCCAGCGTAAACACCAGCACGACAGGAATAGTGACACCCTTCATGGTCAACGTTCCATGCGCTTCGTAGTTTTTCCCGCCGAGCGCGGTGAAGGACTGGGTAGAAAATGTAGCTTGCGGGAATGCTTTGACGTCTAGCCAGTCAGCTTTTGGAAGCATATCTTTGGCCTCGTCATCACTTGCCGTGACGCTCCCCGTATCAATAATCACCTCCGCCTTGCTCGCCGGAAGCGCCTCCGGATGGAAGGCAATATGCGCAGAGAAGCTGGCAAACTCGCCGGCAATCACTGCCGTTCCCTGCTTCGCCTCGAAACGAAGCGTGCTTTCTTTGGGAATAATCTGGAAAGCAACCGGCGTAGGCGCGGCATAGGCAGGCGACAGGAAAAGCGCAAAAAATAATGATGGTAGTAATCGCGCAGATTTCATACTCACCTCTATCGTGAAATGGTGCCCAGGAGGAGACTCGAACTCCTACACTCTTGCGAGCGCTAGCACCTGAAGCTAGTGCGTCTACCAATTCCGCCACCTGGGCAACCCTTGCAAAATCCACATGTGGATTTTGTATCTCTACATCAAGAAACTTCCGCGATTTCCTGCCGGAAACCACATGAAGCTTGCTCAAGGCTGGCTCGCGCTCCTGCACTCACATCGCCATGAGTGGGATGGCTTACAGCCAGAGGGCGCATTTTGTCAATGCGCCTTTCATGGTTTTTGTTGAAGTTTGTGTTTATTCTGTCTTAATCGGTTGTTATGGCACAGCATAGCAGGATTATCACTATTGTCGGCGGCAGCGGGTTTGTAGGGCGTTACGTTGTCCAGCAACTGGCCCATGCCGGTTATCGTGTTCAGGTGATCTGCCGCAATCCGAACGCCGCGCTCGCGCTCAAAACTGCGGGCGATCCCGGGCAGGTCGTCCTCACCGCGGGCAATATCGCCAGGCCGGAGGCGCTTTCCGGCAAGCTTGCCGGGTCGTATGCGGTGGTTAATCTGGTCGGCGTCCTATTCGAAAATGGCGCGCAAAATTTCGCCGCATTACATGCAAAAAGCGCGGAAGCACTGGCAAAACTGGCTAAATCCGCGGGCGCGGCACGGTTCATCCATCTCTCGGCGCTCGGAGTGGATAAGGCCTTCGGAAGCGAATATGCCCGCACCAAGCTCGTCGGCGAAAAAGCGGTGACAGCCGCATTCACGGGCGCCACCATCCTCCGCCCAAGCGTCATTTTCGGGCCGGAAGATCATTTTTTCAACCAGTTCGCTGCCATGCCCGCGCTACCGCTCATCGGCGGCGGGAAAACACGTTTCCAGCCGGTCTATGTCGGCGATGTGGCAAAAGCGGTGCTTGCCTGCCTCGAACAGCCGGAAAGCGCGGGACAGCTTTACGAGCTGGGCGGCGCGAAAACCTATAGCTTTAAGGCACTCATGGATTTTGTGCAGGAGGTATTGCGGGTAAAAAAACCGATGGTGAAGCTGCCGTTTGGCCTGGCGATGCTGGTCGCATTTTTTGCCGAAACGGCGTATAAATTGATTCCGCTGATACGCAGGCCGCTACTCACCCGCGACCAGGTGCGGCTGCTTAAATATGACAACGTAGTAAGCGCCGACGCCAACACACTGACCGATTTAGGCGTTACACCGCAACCACTGGAGACCATTGTTCCCCGCTACCTCGCACGGTTCAACCCCAAAAAAGGCTGGTGATATGTTGAAATTCACCACAGAAGGGCAGCATTACCCGGAAGTAAAACCGGCCGGGTTGCGTAAAGATGATTTCGATGAAATTTACGCGCAGTTTGCAGCGCAGGAAGCGGCAAAACAAGCCTCCCGCTGCTCGCAATGCGGCATTCCCTTCTGCCAGATCCATTGCCCGCTGCAGAATAATATTCCCGATTGGCTGAAGCTTGCCGCCGAAGGTCGGCTGGAAGAGGCGTATGCCATGTCTTCCGCCACCAATAATTTCCCGGAAATTTGCGGGCGCATCTGCCCGCAGGATAAATTATGCGAAGGCAACTGCGTCATCGAAAAGGATTTCGGCTCCGTCACCATCGGCGCGGTCGAGCGTTACATTACCGAAAAGGCCTTTGAAAATGGCTGGGTAAAGGCCTCTAAACCGGCGCGGGAGAGCGGCAAAAGCATCGCCATCATCGGTGCCGGGCCTGCCGGGCTGGCGGCGGCCGATATGCTCCGGCGCGAAGGCCACGCCGTGCATGTCTATGACCGCTATGACCGGGTGGGCGGGTTGCTTATTTACGGCATTCCGAATTTCAAACTGGAAAAACATGTGGTGGCGCGCAGGCACGGGCTGCTTTCTGAGAGCGGCATTATATTCCACATGGGTGAATCGATCGGCACGACCACGAAGCTGGAAACATTACGCAAAAAACATGACGCCGTGCTGATCGCCACCGGCGTCTATAAGGCCCGCGAGATCGACCTTCCGGAGCATCACCTGCCCGGCATTTTCCCGGCACTCGAATATCTGACCGCCAGCAACCGCAAGGGCCTCGGCGACAAGGTGGGTGCATTCGATTCCGGCGAGCTCGACGCGAAGGGCAAGCACGTCGTGGTGATCGGCGGTGGCGATACGGCGATGGATTGCGTGCGGACCGCCGTGCGGCAGGGCGCCGCCAAAGTCACCTGCCTCTACCGCCGCGACCGCGCCAACATGCCCGGCAGCGCAAGGGAGGTAAAAAACGCCGAGGAAGAAGGCGTGGAATTCGCGTGGCTGTCCGCCCCCAAAGCCTTCATCGGCAAAAAGAAAATCGAGCAGGTTTTAGTGCAGAAAATGCATCTGGGCCAGCATGACAAGGCCGGGCGGCAAAGCGTGATGGCGATCGATGGCGACACCGTCAACGTCAAAGCCGATATGGCGATCATGGCGCTGGGCTTCGATGCCGAAGACCTCCCCGCCATGTTCGGCACACCGGAATTGAAACTCTCGCCTTACGGCACCCTCGCCGTCAATACGCAGTTTGAAACGAGCCTGCCGAATGTATTCGCCGCCGGTGATATTGTGCGCGGCGCCTCGCTCGTCGTCTGGGCGATCCGCGACGGGCGCGACGCGGCAGCAGCCATTCACCGGAAGCTTGCGGTGCAAGCGAGGAAGGTGGCGTGATGAAATATTCCTGGAGCGATGAGTGGAACGAACGCGCCGCAAAACTTTCTGCGGAAGGTTTGTATGATAGCGCCAATGAGCATGATGCCTGCGGGGTGGGGTTCGTCGCCAGCATTCATGGCACGCCCAGCCGTGCCATCGTGGAAGCGGGCATCACCGCGCTGAAAGCCGTCTATCACCGTGGCGCGGTGGATGCCGATGGAAAAACCGGCGACGGCGCGGGCATCCATGTCGAAATCCCGCATGATTTTTTTCAGGAACAGATCACCAATTCCGGCCGCGCGCTGCTAAACGACATGCTCGCCGTCGGCATGATGTTCCTGCCCAAGAAAAAATTCGCCGCGCAGGAAGCCTGCCGCTCCATCGTCGAAGCGGAGATTGTGAAATTCGGCTACCGGCTCTATGGCTGGCGGCAGGTGCCGGTCCATGCCGAGGTGATCGGCGAAATCGCGAGCGATTCCCGCCCGGAAATAGAGCAAATCCTGATCGCCGGACGCGACGGTGAAGACGAAAAACAATTCGAGCTGAATTTATATTTCATCCGCAAGCGCATTGAAAAAGCCGTGCGCGCACAGGCGATCAATGATTTTTATATCTGCTCGCTTTCATGCCGCTCGGTGATTTACAAAGGCCTGTTCAAGGCCGAGCAGCTCACTGCTTTTTATCCCGACCTGCTCGACCCGCGCTTCATTTCGAGCTTCGCCATTTTCCACCAGCGCTTCTCCACCAATACCGCGCCGGCATGGCATCTGGCCCAGCCTTTCCGCATGATCGCCCATAACGGTGAGATCAACACGCTGCGCGGTAATATCAATTTCATGCGCAGCCACGAGGCGACATTCTCCTGCCCGGAATATGAAGGCTACCTGGAAGATATCGTGCCCGTAATACCCGACAATACATCGGATACCGGCGCGCTCGATGCCGTATTCGAAGTGCTGACACGGGCGGGCCGCCCGCTGCCGCTTTCCAAACTGATCCTCATTCCGCCCGCCTGGGCGCAAACGCCGGATGTGCCGCTGGCGCACAAGGAAATGTACAGTTTCCTAAACAGCCTTTCGGAGCAGTGGGACGGCCCGGCGGCGATTGCCGCGACCGACGGCGAATGGGTGATCGGCGGACTGGACAGGAACGGCCTGCGCCCCCTTCGCTATACCATCACCAAAGACGGCATGATTGTCGCCGCCTCCGAATCGGGCATGGTGGATGTGGCCGATACCGATATCGCCCTGCGCGGGCGGCTTGGCCCCGGCGATATACTCGGCATCCACCTGCCGAGCGGCAAGCTCTATCGCGATCAGGAACTCAAAGACCATCTGGCAAGCCAATATCCGTATGGCAAATGGGTCACTAAATCGACCCGACTGAAGGATTTACCTGCCGCGCCCGGAAAACAGGTGCCCGCTGAAAAATTGCGTATCCTGCAGCTCGCGGCCGGTTACACCCATGAGGATGTGGAAGCGATTATCCACCCGATGGCGGCGGACGGCAAGGAAGCCGTCGGCTCGATGGGCGATGACACGCCGCTGGCCGTGCTTTCCGACCGCACACGTGGCTTCCACCATTTCTTCCGCCAGAATTTTTCGCAAGTAACCAACCCACCGATCGATTCGTTGCGCGAACGCAGGGTGATGAGCCTCACCACCCGTTTCGGTAATGACGGAAATTTCCTTGCGCTCGATTCCACCCACAGCAAAATACTGGTGGTGGATTCGCCCGTTTTGCTGGCGCATGAAATGGCCGCCATCGGCAGCCACTTTGCCGAACGCATCGCACAGATTGATACGGTATTCGATGCCCTTGGCGAAAAAAATGCCCTGCGTAAAGGGCTGGACGAGATGATCGAAAAAGCCGAAGCCGCGATTAAAAGCGGCAAGAATTATATTTTGCTTACCGATGAAAAGATGGACGAAAACAACATCGCCATCCCGATGATCCTCGCCATTTCCGCGCTGCAAAGCCGCCTGGTCAAACTTAAGCTGCGTAAGCGCACTTCTATTCTGGTGCGTACTTCCGAATGTTTTGATGTGCATGCGGCGGCGGTGATGATCGGCGCGGGGGCGACGGTTATTCACCCTTACGTCGCCGAAGCCACCGTGCTGGAACGGGCCGGTCGCGGCCTGCTGAAAAACAAAGAAGAAGCGGTCGAAAATTTCCGCGAAGCCATGAACCAGGGCCTGCTCAAGATCATGTCGAAGATGGGCATATCTATCATTGCCGCCTATCGTGGCGGGCTCAATTTCGAAGCCATAGGCCTGTCGCGTTCTTTTGTCAGCGAGTTCTTCCCCGGCCTGCCCTCGCGTATTTCCGGCATCGGCCTCGCTGGCATCGAAGAACGTGTGCGCACCTGCCACACACTCGCCTTTTCCGGCGCTAAAGTGCTGCCGCTCGGCGGCTTCTACCGTGCCCGGGCGCGGGAGGAAATCCATGCATGGGAGGGCAGGCTCACCCACCTGCTGCAAAGCGCCGTGACCAAAGGATCGTTTACGCTGTTCAAGCAATATTCCAAAGGCATTCAGGATCTGCCGCCGGTATCGCTGCGCGACCTGCTCGATTTCCGCTCGCCCAATGCCCCGGTGGATATCGATACGGTCGAATCAATCACCGAAATCCGCAAACGCTTTGTCGCCCCCGCCATGTCGCTCGGCGCGCTCTCAAAGGAAGCGCATGAAACGCTCGCCATCGCCATGAATAAAATGGGTGCTGCCAGCAACTCCGGCGAAGGCGGCGAAGGGCCGGAGCGCTATAAACCGCTCGAAAACGGCGACAATGCCAACAGCACCATCAAACAAATCGCATCGGGCCGTTTCGGTGTCACCGCCGAATATCTAAACAGCGCCCATGAGCTGCAAATCAAAGTCGCACAGGGCGCTAAACCCGGCGAAGGCGGCCAGCTTCCGGGCTTCAAGGTGACGGCGGAAATCGCCCGGCTGCGGCACGCCACGCCCGGCGTGATGCTCATCTCGCCGCCACCGCACCACGATATTTATTCCATCGAGGATTTAGCGCAGCTCATTTATGACCTGAAGCAAATCAACCCGACCGCGCTCGTTTCCGTGAAGCTCGTCGCCCAATCCGGCATCGGCACCATCGCCAGTGGCGTCGCCAAAGCCATGGCCGACAAAATCGTCATCGCAGGCCACTCCGGCGGCACGGGCGCCAGCCCATGGAGCAGCGTCAAACATGCGGGCATCCCGTGGGAAATGGGGCTGGCCGAGGCGAATCAGGTATTGACCTTAAACCGCATGCGCCACCGCGTGAAGCTGCAAACCGACGGGGGGCTCAAAACCGGCCGCGATATCGTCATCGCCGCCATGCTCGGCGCGGAGGAATTCGCACTCGGCACCGCATCGCTGGTAGCCATGGGCTGCATCCTGGTGCGCCAATGCCACATGAATACCTGCCCGGTCGGCATCACCACGCAGGATCCGGCGCTTCGTGCCAAGTTTGACGGCACGGTCGAAAAAGTCATCAATCTCTTTTCCTTCGTCGCCGAAGAAGTACGCGAAATTCTGGCCACGCTCGGCTTCACTCATTTGAATGACATTATTGGCCGCACCGACCTCCTGCGACAGGTGAGCCGTGGCGGCAACAACCTGGTCGATCTCGACCTGAACAATATCCTGGCGCAGGCCGATAGCGGCGGACATGCCCGCTACTGCACGCTTACCGGGCGCAACGAAGTCCCCGAAACGCTTGACAGCCAGATGATAAAAGATGCGGCGGAAGCGCTCGCGCATGGCGGAAAAATACAGCTCGCCTACACCGTGCGCAACACCATGCGGACGATCGGCGCACGGTTATCATCGGAGCTGGTCCGCAACCACGCCGATAAAATCCTGCATGACGATTACATCACCCTGCGGCTGCGCGGCTCGGCGGGCCAGTCTCTTGGGGCGTTTGCCACACGCGGCATCCGCATCGAACTTCTGGGCGATGCCAATGATTATGTCGGCAAGGGCTTGTCGGGGGCGACGATCATCGTCCGCCCGCGCCCATCCAGCCCGCTCGTGCCGCAGGACAATACCATCATCGGCAATACGGTGCTGTATGGCGCGACCGCAGGAAAACTCTTCGCCTGCGGACAGGCGGGCGAACGTTTCGCCGTGCGTAATTCCGGTGCGAGCGCAGTGATCGAAGGCTGCGGCTCCAACGGCTGCGAATACATGACCGGCGGCGTGGCGGTGATACTCGGCGGCGTCGGGCATAATTTCGCAGCCGGAATGACCGGCGGCATGGCGTTCGTCTATGACGCTTCCGGCCATTTCGAAAACCGCGTCAATACCGACACCGTCCTTGTCCAGCGGATCGAAAGCCAGCACTGGCAGCGCGTTTTGAAGGCGCTGATCGAAGAGCATTTTCGCGAAACCGCCTCGCCGCTGGCCGATGCGATTCTCGCCGGCTGGGACTATGAGTTTAAAAAATTCCACCAGATCTGCCCGAAAGAAATGGTGGAGCGGCTTGAGCAGCCACTCACCGACGTCGCTGCAAAAAAAGCCCGCAGATAGCTGTTGGCAGATGGCAATGGGAAGGCTTATACTGCACGGATGCCACTGCTTTACCATACCCCTCTCTCGCCGTTTTGCCGCAAAGTGCGGATGCTGCTGCGCGAGAAAAATATCGAATTCGAGCTGGTGAATGAAAATCCGTGGGACCGCAATCTTGAATTTTTTGCGCTGAACCCAGCGGGCGAAGTGCCGGTGCTGGTCGAAGATGACGGCACGGTGATTTCCGGCGCCTATGCCATCTGCGAATATCTGGAAGAACGCCACCCGCAAATCACATTGCTTGGCACCTCTCCGCTGGAGCGGGCGGAAGTGCGCAGACTGGTCGACTGGTTCGACCATAAATTCGATTTTGAAGTGACGCAGAATGTGCTGTTCGAGAAAACCTTCAAACCCTATTTCGGTGAAGGCGAGCCAGACTCCTCGCGCATCCGCCTCGGCAAGCACCATATCACCTACCACCTCGATTATATCGGCTATCTCGCCTCGGAACGTTATTTCCTCGCCGGCGAGAATCTGACGCTCGCCGACCTCGCCTGCGCGGCACATCTTTCCGCGCTCGATTATCTGGGCGATGTCGACTGGAGCCATAATGCGGCGGCACGCGGCTGGTATGCGCTGATGAAATCCCGCCCCTCCATGCGCTCGATCCTTGTTGAACGAATGCGCGGCGTACGGCCCCCCGCCTATTATGAAGACCCGGATTTCTGAACAAGCCCGTGCATTGGGCTTTGATACAGTCGCGTTTACAACACCCGGTTTGCCCGACTCGGCCGCGATCGGCCTGCGTGGATTCCTCGAACGCCAGCATCACGGCGATATGGGCTGGATGACGGAAAAATCCGACCGCCGGGCCGACCCGCGCACCTTATGGCCGGAGGTGCGATCCATCATCGTGGTCGGGCATAATTACGGACCCGAAACGAATCCGCTGGAAAAGCTCACGCAAAAGAACATCGGCAATATTTCCTGCTATGCCCAGAACCATGATTACCACGACGTCATCAAGAAAAAACTCAAAGCCCTCGCCCGCTGGGTCGCAGGAAATTATGGTTGCAAGGTTAAAGTCTTCGTCGATACAGCGCCGGTGATGGAAAAACCGTTGGCCGAAATGGCCGGCCTAGGCTGGCAGGGAAAACATACCTGCCTGGTCTCCCGCGAGTTCGGAAGCTGGCTTTTTCTGGGAAGCATTTTCACCACACTCACAATCCCCATGGAAGACCAGACCCCGCAACAAGTGCGGGGATCATGCGGAAGCTGCACCGCCTGCCTCGATATCTGCCCGACACAGGCCTTCACCGCTGAGCGCGAACTCGATGCCCGTAAATGTATTTCCTACCTCACCATCGAACATAAAGGGCAGATTCCGCTGGAATATCGCAAAGCCATCGGCAACCGCATTTACGGCTGCGATGATTGTTTAGCGGTGTGCCCATGGAACAAATTCGCGCAGACATCGCAGGAAATAAGCTACCACCCGCGAAGCGCACTGGAAACACCGCTGCTTGCCGAACTGGTGACGCTGGACGATGCGGGCTTTCGCACGCTTTTTTCCAAATCACCGGTCAAACGCATCGGCCGCGACCGCTTCGTGCGCAACGTGCTCGTTGCCATAGGCAATTGCGAGGATGCCTCGCTGATTTCCACCATCACGCCGCTTAAGAAAGATAATTCACCGCTGGTTTCCGAAATGGCACATTGGGCGGTTGAAGAATTGCAAAATGCACCTATATCCCTTGCATAAGCGAGAGGAACCCTTATGAGCCAGATTACGATCTACACCAAGGATTATTGCCCCTACTGCGTCAAAGCAAAAACATTGCTGAAGCAAAAAGGAGTGGAGGCAAAAATCCATGAAATCGACATCACCCGCGACGAAAAACTGCAAGCGGAAATGATGGAAAAATCCGGCGGCCAACGCACCGTACCGCAAATTTTCATCGGCGATACCCATGTCGGCGGGGCGGACGCTCTTTACACGTTGAATAATGAAGGCAAGCTCGACCCGTTACTCAAAAGCCTCGATTGATTTTTTGCGCTACCGCTTCGCACCTTGAGCGCTGGCTTTATTCGCGCTATCGCTTCGCTACTTGAGCGCTAAGTTCCGGTTTAACCGTACCGGTGCACGTCCTGATTGTTATACGCTATTTTTTGATAGTACCCTCCTTGTATAGATGACTAACCGAATGCTCACGCATTCGCACGCTGCCTACGGCGCGGCAAATCGGACTTTCGGTCTCGATTTGCATAGCCAATGACAAAGTGCATTGGCTATAAAAACAAGCCTGACCGGTCTTTGTGTGTCACGGAAGGGGGTAAATGCATTTTTTTTGCATTTTTTCTCAATTGTCATCAAACCGTCACAAATTTATTATAAAATATTAACCATAATTCGGTATAAATATTAACATGTATTAGTCTATACACCCACTTAATTGCCACACCCTATGGAGATGTTTATGTCGCATAAGAAGTTTGTCCTGGCGCTTTACCTGAGCACCGCCATTTCATCGGCCGCATTCGCATCCGCCCCAATAAGTCCACCAGCGCAACCCCCACTAGGAACGTCCGCAGGATGTTTTGCCGATGCAAACCAGGCGCAGGCCGATGAAACACAGATGTGTGTAGACATATACATTACATTCAATAACGGCGATGCCAGCGTGCCGAATGATCCGGAAGGATATGAAACATGCACAAGACAAGCCTATGAAGCATACCAGGCAAGAATGAACATTTGCCAAACCATCGCACAAAGCGAGATGTTCTGGGAAGACATACAACGGCAGATGGCAGAGGCCGAAGAAAGAGCGCGCCAGGCACTACAGGCTTTGGAGGAATCGCGCCCCATCATGCCGGAATTTGCAGGCGAAACAGATGAGGACCAGGAATGGCAGGAAACAGTTGATGAGTGGAATTTTGATAATGATGGCACTGAGAGTGGCTGGATATCGCCTTTTGATCCCGTCGCAACGCCTACGGCGATGCCTGAGCCAAACCCTACAGCAACGCCTACGGCAACCCCAGCACCAATTGACCCCTATAACGATGGATCATGCGGGACAGGCCTGGCCGGCATCTATCCGGAGTGCTACCCGTTAGAGCCTACACCTACGCCCAGCTATGGGTCAAACCCTACACCAACTCCGGTGCCGACCCCGACACCAAGCGTATCTGGGCCAGCAGACCCTAATGCAATGTCCTTCCAACCCTCTTCTTCCCCGGAAACCGGCAGCTCCATGCTCGCTGAGGGCGCACCTACGGATGCGGCAGATGTAATTATCACGCCACTTGCTTTCCCAACACCTCCGGTAGAAACCGGCGCCTCCTATGCTCCGGCGGCTCCGGTAGAAACCAGCAGCTCGATGCTCGCTGAAGATGCTCCGGCGGACGCTACCGATGTCGTCATCACCCCATTCGCCTACCCAACCAACCCGGTAGAAACCGGCAGCTCCATGCTCGCTGAGGGCGCTCCGGCGAATGCGGCGGATGTAATTATCACCCCGCCTGCTTTCCCTGAAAGCCCGGTCATCAATCAAACCGCCTATAATGTCGCCGCTCCCGTTGAAAGCAGCGCCGATATATTGGCACCGGAGGCAGTAGATTATGCAGCAATGGCAATGCCCGCCATGCCGATACCGGCAGTCCCGGCTCCGGATATGTATGCCGCAATGGCCACGGCGAATCCTTTCATACCCGCACCCACCAGCCTCGGTACGGAAGGCCTGCTCCCTGAAGATCCCGCTGAAAAACCGCAATGCGCGGAGTGGAAAGCCAACGTGACTTCCAATGTGCAACTCGCACCGGAAGTAACCGACGAAGCCGTGCAGAAGGCAACCCAATCCGTTGCCAAACATCCGGAATTGCGGATCGTTTACTTCAAGGTCAATGGAGAATTGCGCGTCACCTTTGAAGGCATCGAAAACGATGCCGCCACACAAGGCCTCTGCACAATGTAGGACGATGCTCTCCGCCGGCCCCCCCGGCGGAGAGACTTCCACAAGATCTAGCAGCACCAATTCCGTGATAAAAAAGCCACATCACCAGCACTAAGTGCATTTTTTTTCGCAACTACCACATATTGTTGATGCAGGAGTGGTAAATATTGTGTAAAAGAAACCCGATTTGTACGACAAATACAATATATTGTGTGGCATAAGCAGGGCGCGGCTTACGCCATAGGTTAGGGGTAAATCGGTGTATTATATCGACTTTTGGGCAAATTACTGGAAAAATCTGGCGGAGATGACCGAACGCCAGGAAGCGGTGGACTCCCCAAAAAAATCTCCCTTGCCGCCGCAATATAAACCGCATCTCTCCCCCGACGAAAAATACTCCACCCTCACCGAATACGGCACGCAAATCCTCGCGCTGTTTTCCGCCGCAGGCGATTGCACCTACGTCTCAAAAAATTTCGAAACCATCACCGGCTACGGCAAAGAAGCCGCCGCAGGGCTTTCTTTTTACTCGCTCATTGCCCCTGAATCACGCGAGCGGGTGCAGGAGCTGATCCGGCTGCAACATAGCAGCCACACGCCGCAAATCATCCGCGCAAAAATCACCCACGCCAACCACAAAAACCAATGGTATATGTTTATGCTGCACCCGAAAAAACATGATCGCCAGCAGGAAATTGTCTGTGTGGTCGAAAATATCCATGAAAATATCCTGACGCAAAACACGCTGCAAAAAGCACGGATGGAAGCCGAGCTGGCCCTGCGCTCACGCTCGGAATTCCTTGCCAATATGAGCCACGACCTGCGCACGCCGCTCAACGCCGTGCTCGGTTTTTCGCAGATGATTACCAGCGAAGTGCTGGGATCGATCGATAACCCGCAATATATGGAATATGCCCGCCATATTCAGGAAAGTGGCTACGACCTGCTCGCCAAAATCGAAGACCTGCTGGAGATTGCGAGCCTGGACGCCGGGCATGTGACGCTCGATAAAAGCTGCGTGCGCGTCGGCGAAATTCTGAAACAGGTGGTCGATGCGCAAACACATCACACCCAGGCAAAAAAAATCCGGCTGGTGTGCGACGCCACCAATAACGGCACCGAACTGTTCGTCGACCGGCTCAAAATCCAGCATATATTGGGCCACCTGGTCGCCAACGCCATCAAGCATTGCCGCTCCGGCCAGCAGATCAATATCCGCACCAGCAAGCTGAAAGACGGCGGATTCCGGCTGCGCGTCACCGATAATGGCGGCGGCATGGACGAACTACGCCTCGGCCAGGTCCGCCACGCGCTGTCCGAAAAAAACTGCTGGACCTCGAAACACGGCCAGGGCATCGGGCTGGGACTCGCGCTCACCAAGGAGTTTGTCGAGCTCCACGGCGGCGAGCTGGTGGTGGAAAGCACGCTCGGCAACGGCACCACGGTGGATATTTTGCTGCCGCGTGACTGCACGACTCAATCCTCAAAAGTTGATTACATCAGGCATTTGGTGGGCTAAACTGTCCGTATGGACAAACCCCAAGCCGCCCGCGACATCATCACCGCCGCCCTGCCGCATGTGCCGTTCGATGGCTGGACGATGCGTGCGCTGAACAAAGGCGCCGTCGATGCCGGTTACAGCAAGACCGACGTCATCCGTGTGTTCCCCGGCGGCGCGATGCAGGCGCTGGATACATTCTTAGCGCTTTCCGACAAGGCAATGGAAGCCGCCCTTGCCCAGTATCATTTAGACAGCATGAAAATACGCGAACGCATCACCCTCGCCGTCCGCCTGCGCATTGAATTGCATGAGGGACACCCGGAAGCGCTCCGGCGCGCCGTGTCGGTGCTGATGCTGCCGCCCTACCTGCCGCGTGCGATGAAAAGCATCTATCGCACGGTCGACAGCATCTGGCACGCCATCGGCGATAAAAGCACCGATTTCAATTTCTACAGCAAACGCGCAACGCTCGCCGCCGTCTATCTCGCCACGCTGCATTTCTGGATGAATGACCATTCAGCAGGCCATCAGGCGAGCTGGGCGTTCCTTGACCGGCGGATCGAAGACGTCATGAAAATCGAAAAATTCAAATATAACCTGTTCAAGAAAATCGCCTAAACAAATATATGCTAATTTGCAATCAACACAGTTGATTGCTTACGCTGGCTACGCCGCGTAAAACCGCCGCTCTCAGCGACGGTTTTGAATAGCATTTCTCGATATATTGATCGAGAAATGCTATTACTCATCCGCATCGCGCAGCTGGACGCGGGTGGCAAACGCCACCAGGTCATCAAAATTATTGAGCGCGTCGGCAGGATCGGGTTTGACATCGCCCTGCATGAAACTATCCAGGTCCGCCGAGCCGTTCAGCGCGCCGGACGCCGTGCATTTGCAGTTGAGCAACTCGCTGGTGTTGGTGATGCCGGAATTCACCAGCGTGCCGGTGGCGCCGCCACGGCCGCCATGGCCATTTTTCCCGTAGCTCACCAGCACATAGGCCGCCGTCGTGGCAAGCGCGGCGCTGCTATCGTTATTGCTGACGGTGATGCGCGCCGTGGTGTCGGTCGGCGCGATGCCGTCAAACGCATCCGACACCACAAAGGCCGGCGCGACCGCGTAGCGGATACGCCGCCCCCAGCCATCGACCGCCATGTCATCCGGCAGGCCGAGCGTGCGGACCGGCACCATGCCCACCGCCGCCGTCGCATCGGCAATATCCGCCGCAGGCGAGCCGCCCGCGCAATTACCCGTCGTTGCCGCTTCGATACCGAAATTGGCAGCGCTCGTCGCATAGGCCGAGGAGTTGGCCGGGCATGGAAGCCGGTTATAGGCGATGCGGTAATCGCCAATCACCTGCTGCAGCTTGGCGAGTTTATTCTGCGTCGCCGTGTACGAAGCGTCTTCCAGCGAGGCCGAAAAAATGGCAATGAGCGTGCCCAGCAACCCGGCAATGACCGCCAGCACCACCGTCAGCTCGAGGAGGGTGAAGCCTGATCCCCGCACTTGTTGCGGGGTCTGGTTTGTATCAGGTGCAGCCATTGACTTCATCGTATCCCCACAAATGGATCCCCGGCTCTCGCCTTCCGGCTCGCCCGAGGATGACAAAAACCTAAGCGGCAAAGCCGCTAATGTTTTTGTCACATATGAACAACACGCCCATACGCATCGAGCACGCTCTCATGCATCATTTCCGAAAGCGTCGGGTGCGGGAAGATGGTATGCATCAGCTCGCCCTCGGTGAGCTCGCCGGTTTTGGCGATGACATAGCCCTGGATCATCTCCGTCACCTCCGCGCCGATCATATGGGCGCCAAGCAACTCACCGGTCTTCGCGTGGAAAATTGTTTTGACCAAGCCTTCCGGCTCGCCCAGCGCAATCGCTTTGCCGTTGCCCATGAAGGGGAAGCGCCCGACTTTGATATTTTCTTTTTTATATTTTTCCGTCGCGGCTTTTTCGGTAAGCCCGACACTCGCGATTTGCGGATGCGAATAGGTGCAGCCGGGAATATTTTCTTTTTTCATCGGGTGCACGCCTTTGACCCCGGCGATTTTTTCAACACAGACAATCGCCTCGTGGCTGGCTTTGTGGGCGAGCCATGGCGCGCCGGTGACGTCGCCAATCGCATAGACGCCGGGCTCGGCGGTGGCGCCGTAACCATCGGTGGTGATGTGGCCGCGATCAATTTTCACCTTGGTATTTTCCAGCCCAAGATTTTCGGAATTGCCGACAATGCCCACCGCCATGATCACCCGCTCGGCAGTGATTTCCGAAGATTTTCCGCCCTGCTCCACCGTGGCGATCACATCATTCTTGCCTTTTTTGAGCGCTTTCACGGTGGCCCCGGTGATAATCTGCATGCCGTGTTTTTCAAAGGCCTTGTGCGCCATTTTGCTGATCTCTTCATCTTCCACCGGCAGGATGCGGTCGATCACTTCGACCACCGTCACCTCCGCGCCCATGGTGCGGTAGAAGCTCGCGAACTCAATGCCGATAGCGCCCGAACCCACCACCAGAAGGGATTTCGGCATCACCTCCGGAACCATGGCTTCCTTATAGGTCCAGACCAGTTTGCCATCCGCTTCCAAACCGGGAAGCTGGCGCGCCCGGGCACCGGTGGCGAGGATGATGTGCTTGGCGGAAAGTGTCTCCTTGCCGTCCACCGAAATTTTATGTTGGCCTACCGCTTCGCTGCTTGAGGCCGGCTTGCATTTGCCCAAAAGCTTCGCGGTGCCCATGAACACGGTCACCTTGTTCTTTTTCATCAAATGGCCGATGCCTTTGGAAAGCTGCGACGCCACGCCACGCGAACGCTCCACGATTTTTTTGATGTCGAACGAAATCTTCTCGGCCTTCAAACCAAACTCTTCGGCATGGTTCATCAAATGATAAATTTCCGACGTGCGCAGCAGCGCCTTGGTCGGGATGCAGCCCCAGTTGAGGCAAATGCCGCCCAGATGCTCGCGCTCCACCAGCGCGGTTTTGAGGCCCAGCTGCGAGGCGCGGATCGCCGCTACATAACCACCCGGCCCACCACCAATTACCACTACATCAAAATTTTGTTCGGTCATTTTTAGCTCCGTCATTCCTGCGAAAGCAGGAATCTCATATTATTGTGTTATACAAATCATCCCAGTGCGGATTCTCTTGTTCAATTAATTCAATTTTCCACGCTCTTTTCCAAGTTTTAATTTGCGTCTCTCGAGTGATAGCAGATTCAGCAGAATCATGTAGTTCAAAAAACACCAATTTTTTAATGTTGTATTTCGATGTATGACCTTTGATTATTTCGTGTTTATGTTCATAGATCCTTTTGGCCAGGTTTGAGGTTACTCCTATATAGGTAGCACCATCCTTTCTGCTCGCCATGATATAAACGCAAAATTGCTTCACCCATTAACACCTAGAGGGATTCCAGCTTGCGCTGGAATGACGAAGGTGGCCCACCACCAATTACCACCACGTCAAAATTCTGTTCGGTCATTCTTCGTCCCTTTCTTATTCCGCAAACCCGGTGCCGGCATAGCGCGCAGCGCGGCCTAATTCTTCTTCGATACGGATCAGCTCATTATATTTGGCAAGCCTGTCGGAGCGCGAGAGCGACCCGGTTTTGATCTGCCCGCAATTGGTGGCGACCGCCAGATGCGCAATCGTCGTATCTTCCGTCTCGCCGGAGCGGTGCGAAAGGATGGCGCGGTAACCCGCCTTATGCGCCATTTCGACAGCGGCCAGCGTTTCCGACAGCGTGCCGATCTGGTTGACTTTCACCAGGAGCGCATTGGCCAGCCCACCTTCGATGCCCTGCGCGAGAATGGCGGGATTAGTGACGAATAAATCATCGCCGACTAACTGCACGCGGTCGCCCAGCAGGTCGGTCATTTCCTTCCAGCCGAGATGATCGTCCTCGGCCATCGGGTCTTCGATCGAAATAATCGGATATTTGGACACAAGATTCTCATAATATTTAAGCAGCTTGCCGAAATCGAGCGATTTGCCTTCGCCTTCCAGAATGTATTTTCCTTTTTCGTAAAATTCCGTGGCAGCGACATCGAGCGCGAGGAAAATATCCTCACCCGGCTTATACCCCGCCCCTTCGATGGCTTTCATGATGTAGGAAAGCGCTTCCTCCGCCTTGCCGATTTTCGGCGCGAAACCGCCTTCGTCGCCAACGCTGGTATTCAGGCCGTCATCGCTTAAGCGTTTTTTGAGCTCGTGGAACACTTCCGCGCCCATGCGAATCGCATCTTTCATGCTCTCGGCCGCCACCGGCATAATCATGAATTCCTGAATGTCGAGCTTGTTGTCGGCATGCTGCCCGCCATTGATGATGTTCATAAGCGGCACCGGCAAGGTATGCGCGCCCGCACCGCCGACATAGCGGTAAAGCGGCAGGCCCGACGCCTCAGCCGCCGCCTTCGCCACCGCGAGCGACACACCGAGAATCGCATTGGCCCCAAGGCGGGCTTTGTTATTCGTGCCGTCCAGCTCGATCATCGCCTGATCGATTTGCCGCTGGTCTTCCGCGTCCATGCCGGTAATGGCATCGGCGATCTCGCCGTTCACATTCGCCACCGCCTTCTGCACGCCTTTGCCGAGGTACCGTTTTTTATTGCCATCGCGAAGCTCCAGCGCCTCCAGCGACCCGGTGGAGGCGCCGCTTGGAACCCCCGCCCGGCCGAACGAGCCGTCTTCGAGCACGACATCGACCTCGACAGTGGGGTTGCCACGGCTGTCTAAAATTTCCCGGGCGTGGATATGGTCAATGGCGGTCATGGTGTCCTCTATTTGAATGAATGATGTGTGGTTTTTCGCTGCGGCCCAAATGCACCATCAGGCCATACGGCATATTCCCACTCGTCGTCCAGATAAAATTCCCGGTCAGCGAATTTTATCTTCACCTTGCCGGAAACACGCAACGTGCGACCCGGCGCAATGGTATGCGCATCATAACCTTCCGAAGATTGTATTTCAACCACTTGCCCGGACTCGGTGAGGTTGGTGATGGCGCCTGCCTGCGCCGCAGGCGAAACCAGCGACATAACTAATGCTGGCCAAAACATACGAACGGGTATATCATTAAAATAATCCATCGCTATCCTATCAATTTGGAGGAGAT
This sequence comes from Alphaproteobacteria bacterium, assembly GCA_033763575.1. GTDB lineage: Bacteria > Pseudomonadota > Alphaproteobacteria > Rickettsiales > SXRF01 > JANRKF01. The sequence continues at coordinate 136,847 of JANRKF010000024.1, forward strand.
CATGGGCTCAACCGTTGGCATGAAAGCACGCAAAAAGCAACCGGCAACTTCGCGGCCGGCGGCGGTGGATGTGTCATTCGAACGGGCGCTGATGAAGCTGGAGGATGTCTGCCTCGCCATCAAAGACGGCCAGTTCACCCATGGAAAAGAGGATATCGACCGCCTCTACTGGCAGCAGAAACTCAAGAATATCGTGATGCCGATCTCGCTGGCCATGGCCGAATATAAAGGCCCACGCGTGTTCCACCAACATTATAAACATCGCGAAGATGACGATACGGTGCTGGTGCCGGTGCTGGAATCCTCCCGCGATAACCTGGTGCGGGTATGCGCCCGTTCGGTGGTCGAATGTGAAAAACTGAACGGCATGAAGGGCAGCAAACTGCTCGACGAAAAATCGCTGCTGGAACGCTCGCTGCGCCAGTTCCTCGCCGCCGCGGCATAATTTTACTGGATTGATTAGGAGTCGATGCTCCAGCCTTTTTGCTCGGGGCCGGTGGCGTGGCCGCTGCCCTCTTCCCGCACCGAGTAGGCGGCATCGCTGGGTCTTGAGGGTTGCCCGGAGTATTTACCGGATTTTTCACGTTCCTGATCCACAATGCTAAGTTCAGCAAAAGCCTTGCCCCTGTCAGTTACCGCCACCATCCCCGCTTGCTGCCTGACATAACCCTGCTCTATGAGGAGGTCCAGCGCCTTTTCACATTGCTCAAGAGTAAGGTTGCTACGGGGTTGATAGAAAGCACGCAACGCCTGATCCGTCTTGGGCAGCAAGGTGACGGGGTGCGCCGTATCCGCGTCATGTCCAAATGCCAAGTCTTGGGTATTACCCGGAGTTGCAGCCGAATCTTGGCGTGCTTTAGCCTCTCGCGACACCATGTCCGCAAGCAACAGGTGGGCGATGTTTTCGATGCTTCTATCTTCCTCGGCCATGCGCGTTATCCCCTTAAAAATTTACTATTTGTTAATGTATAGCACGGCAAGCGGCCTATGTCAATCGGGGGATCGATCTACATGCAAAGGAATAGTGGGCGGGTATGCCGCAGGGGCCGGGATATTTCCCGGAAAATTACCTAAGCTTCTGATTTAACAAGCGTATCTATCGCCTTCAGGCGGGTGAGCAGCGCTTCCATATCCTGCAATTTCACCATGTTCGGCCCGTCGGAAGGGGCATTGTCGGGGTCCTGATGGGTCTCCATGAACACACCCGCCACACCCACCGCAATCGCCGCCTTGGCCATGGTCGGCACGAAGCGGCGATCGCCGCCGGAGGATGTCCCCTGCCCGCCCGGCTGCTGCACGCTGTGGGTCGCATCCATCACCACCGGGCAGCCCGTTTCGGCCATGATGGGCAGTGCGCGCATATCGGTCACCAGCGTGTTATAGCCAAACGATGCCCCACGCTCAGTGAGGATGACGTTCGGGTTGCCCGACGCATCCATTTTCTCCACCACGTTTTTCATGTCCCACGGCGCCAGAAACTGGCCCTTTTTGATATTAATCACCGCACCGGTTTTCGCCGCCGCCACCAGCAGGTCGGTCTGGCGGCAGAGGAACGCCGGGATTTGCAGCACGTCGGCATGTTTGGCCACAATCGCACATTGCTCCTCGTTATGAATATCGGTGAGGATGGGCAGGTTCATATCCCGACGTATCTCATCAAAAATCGGCATGGTTTTTTCCAAACCCATCCCGCGCTTGCCGCCTAAACTGGTGCGGTTGGCCTTGTCGAACGAGGATTTATAAATAAAAGGAATGCCCAGCTTGCTGGTGATTTTGGTAAGCGCTTCCGCCATCATCAGCGTATGGTCGCGGCTTTCCACCTGGCACGGCCCGGCAATCAGCACGAACGGCAGGTCGTTGCCGATGGTGATCGACTTTCCTATTTTTATGTGGCGAATAGTCATGATCTTGTCATCCTGCGGACTGCGCAGCAGTAGCGCAGGATCCATCTTCCGTTAGTGTGTGATACAAATCATCCCAACCGGGATTCATTTTTTCGATTATAGCGATCTTTTTGCTACGCAGAAGGTTTTTTAATTTTTTCTCTGTGATGATTGCTGACTCTATGGTTTCGTGAACTTCATACCATACCAGTTTTGTTAAATCATATTGCTTGGTGAAGCCTTCAATGATCTTCGCTTTATGTTGCCAGACGCGCTTGATAAGATCGGAAGTAACGCCGATATAGAGCGTCCCATGGAACTGGTTGGACATCATATACACATAACCGGCTTTCATATGGATCCTGTGCTCTTGCCTGCGGCAAGCCACAGGATGACATATACTGATTACGCCGCCTGCTTCTTTTTATCGGCTTTTACAAGCGCCGCCTTCACGAAGCTCGCAAAGAGCGGGTGCGGCGCAAACGGACGGGATTTGAGTTCAGGGTGGAACTGCACGCCGACGAACCATGGGTGGTCTTTCAGCTCAGCGATTTCGGGAAGCTGCCCATCCGGCGAGAGGCCGGAGAAAATGAGGCCGGATTTTTCAAAGTCCTCACGATACGCCATATTGACCTCATAGCGGTGGCGGTGGCGCTCGCTGATATGATCGCTACCGTAAATTTTTTCCGCAAGCGTGCCCGCCGCAATGTCGCACTCAAAGCTACCCAAGCGCATGGTGCCGCCCAGATCGCCGTCTTTCGAGCGCTTCTCCAGCGCGCCCGCCCGCTTCCACTCGGTCATGATGCCCACCAACCCGCCACGCGGATCGGCCGTGGTCTGCTTGCCGAACTCGCTGGACGTTGCATCCTTGATGCCCAGCACATTACGCGCATGCTCGATCACCGCAAGCTGCATGCCGAAACAAATACCGAGATAGGGTTTGCCGGATTCACGCGCATATTTGATCGCCGCGATTTTCCCGTCCACGCCGCGTTCGCCGAACCCGCCGGGCACTAAAATCGCATCGACCCCGGAAAGCGCTTTTTCCACATCGCCTTTTTCAAACCCGCCGGCATCGATCCAGCGCGTGTTGACCTTCACCTGATTGGCGATACCCGCATGGTCCAGCGCCTCGGAAAGCGATTTATAGGCATCGCCGATGCCGGTATATTTGCCCACCAGCGCCACCGTGATTTCACCCTTCGGATGCTGCACCCGATCTAAAATCGTGTCCCATTTCACAAGGTCCGGCTTGCCCTCATGCGTAAGGCCGAAATGCTTGAGCACCTGCGCATCAAACCCCTGCTCACTGTAGCGGCGCGGCACTTCATAGATGGAGGAAACATCCAGCCCCTGCATGACATTTTCCTCGCGGATATTGCAAAAGAGCGCGATCTTGCGGCGTTCGGATACAGGAATTTCACGCTCGGCGCGGCAGAGCAGAATATCCGGCTGGATGCCGATCATCCTGAGTTCCTTCACGCTATGCTGCGTCGGCTTGGTTTTTAGTTCTTTCGCCGCCGCAATATACGGCACGAGCGTCAGGTGAATATACATCACCCGCTCGCGGCCCAGCTCCCAGCCGAGCTGGCGAATTGCCTCCAGAAACGGCTGGCCTTCGATATCGCCCACCGTGCCGCCGATTTCGCAGAGCACGAAATCTTCACCATCCGTATCGCGCAGCACAAATTCCTTGATGAGGTCGGTCACATGCGGAATCACCTGCACCGTGCCGCCCAGATAATCGCCACGGCGCTCCTTGGTGAGCAGCGTCGAATAAATCTGCCCGCTGGAAACGGAGTCGCTGCGGCGCGCACTCACATCGGTGAAGCGCTCATAATGGCCGAGATCGAGATCGGTTTCCGCGCCGTCATCGGTGACGAATACCTCGCCGTGCTGCGTCGGGTTCATGGTGCCGGGATCGACGTTCAGGTACGGATCAAGCTTGCGCAGCCGCACCTTGTAACCCCGCGCCTGCAAAAGCGCACCGAGCGACGCCGAGGCCAGCCCCTTCCCTAACGAACTGACCACACCGCCGGTAATGAATATAAAACGTGTTGGCATTTATTGAGGTGTCCTCTGTCTATCGCTTATCAACTGGCCTACTGCATTGGCCACTGCCGCATAACTTTCTTTGTTTTTTTTCACATAACGGTCTATGGCCGCACCCGCGACACCGATATGCAACCGACCATCTGGAAAGTCCTCCCCAAAGTCATTTTGAATAGTTTCTAAGCTGTCAGACGATGTCAGAACGACGGGAAATTTATGGCCTAATTCTCTTATCTTCATGGCCAGTTTAACCCCGTTTAAACTAGAAATATTCATATCATAATCGGTTACAAGCGCATCGGGGGGGCTTTCATTACTTAATGCGGCTAACACATGTTGCGGATGCTGAAACACTCTGACAGTACGTCCAGCTGCTTCAAGGGCACGTTTGCCACCCTCGCGATGGATTTCCTGATCATCTACTATCCATACTATTGCCATGGATTACTCCGATTTCGGCACCGCCGGTGCGGCGGGCTTCGCAGGTTCGGCGGGTGCTTCTTCCACCGCCGACGGGGCAGCGTTTTCGACGCTATCGACGATCGAGGAGTTGGTCATGTGCCCGGCCATGATGGCCAGCACGAGGCTCGTGGTCATAAAGAGCGCTGCCAGAATCGCCGTGGCGCGGGTCATGAGGTTGCCCTTGGCGCGGCCGGTCATGAACTGGTTGCCGCCGCCGCCGAGGCCGGAAAGGCCGTCGGAATCGGTGCGCTGGAGCAGCACCATGCCAATGAGAAACAATACAAGGATCGTGTGGGCTACCAATAATACTGTATACATATTCAATACATCCTATTTTTTGGATGACCAGATTACCAGATGACCCGATGACCAGAAAGAAAGGCATTGTTTTCTGGTTATCTGGTTACGGATTATCTGGTCATCCCAATTATTCCACAAAATTCTTCAACCACAAGGCTCGCACCGCCGACCAGCAAGCCCGACACCCCGGCAACCGCCAGTATATCCGCCGCGTTGGCCGCCTTGACCGAGCCGCCGTAAAGCACCTTCGCTTCCGGCAGCAGGGACAGGATATGCGCGTGCATTTCCCCAATCTCAGCTACACCCGGCACTTTGCCAGAACCAATAGCCCAAACCGGCTCGTATGCAAGCAGAAATTGGCCGGAAGACGGCGCACATTCCTTCACCTGCTGGGAAACCCACCGAATCGCCATGCCGGATTCGCGCTGGGCCAGCATCTCGCCGACACAGATAATGGGGATAAGCCCCGCAGCTATCGCGGCTTCAGCCTTCGCTTTCACCGTTTCATTCAGCTCGCGGTATTGCGCCCGGCGCTCGGAATGGCCGACAATCACATAGCGGCAGCCCACCTCGGCCAGCATCGAAGCGCTCACATCGCCGGTATAGGCGCCTTCGGCATGCGCGCTCACATCCTGCGCGCCGAGCGACAGGAACGAACCCTCTATCCTCCGGGCGGCCGCAGGCAGCAACGGCGCAGGCGGGCAAATCACAATCTCGCTTTTGGATTGGGTACGGGCGGCGAAGGAGGCAACCGCAGGCACCAGCGTTTCCACCAGCCCCAGACTGCCATGCATTTTCCAGTTACCGACGATGGTTTTTGTCATAGTCCTTAATAACACTCATTATTTCAAGTGAAGCGCTGCAAGCCTTGCGATCAAAAAACCTTTTACAATCTTTGTGCGTAATGTAAACCAATCCCTTATGTTAAACCATTTTCGCTCATTTTCCGGCAGCATTGTCACCAAAATCCTGATGTTACTGCTGATCGCAAGCTTCGGTATGTGGGGCATCGGCGATATGCTGGGCAGCTCAGCAAGCAACGCGACCCTCGCCAAAATCGGCTCGCAGAGCATTTCGGTCGATAGTTTCCAGCGTGAACTCGCCGTCGAGAACGATCGCGTGCGGCGCCAACTCGGCGCCAATTACTCCGAGGAACTGATTAAGCGCCTGAACGTGCCGCAATTCGTCATCCGCCGCATGGTCCAAGAAGCGCTACTGCGGCAGGAAGCCGAACGCATGGGCTTTATCCCCGACGACACCACCGTGGCGTTCGAAATCCGCAAAACACCGGCCTTCCTGAACGGCTCCGGCGTCTTCGACCGGGCGCGCTTCGAGACCGCCTTGCGCAACCAGAGCGTGTCGGAAAAAACCTATGTCGAGCGCACCCGCATGCAGCTCGCCACCGACAAGCTGCTGGATGCGCTCCTGGTCGATATGCCGATTGACGACAAGCTGCTTGCCACCTTGCAGGCCGCCTATGACCAGGGCCGCACCATCGCCCTGTTCAAATTGTCCGCTGACAGTTTAAATGCCGGCTCCCCGCCAACTGACGACGATCTTAAAAACTTCCAGAAGCTGCATGCCGAAGCATTCACCATTCCGGAATACCGCACGGTGAGCTTCGTGCGTTTCTCGGCAGACGACGCCAAGGCCACAAAAAAAGCATTCACCGAAGAAGCGCTGAACGAATATTACCATGCGCATGAAGACCAATTCCACACCCCGGAAAAACGCGAGGTGGAACAACTGCTTTACAGCAATGAAGAAAAAGCCAAGGAAGCCTACGAGCAGGTAAAAACCGGCAAGCCCTTCGCCGACATCGCACAGGCCATAGAGCCGCTCAACCGCAACGCCCTTTCGCTCGGCTTCATCGACCGCAAAGGCATGCTGGACAGCGCGGCAGACACTGTTTTCCGCCTGAAAGCCGGCGGCTTTACCGAGCCGGTCAAAAGCCCGTTCGGCTGGCATATTTTCCGCGTCGCCACCATCCAGCCGGAGGGCGTGGAACCGCTGGAGAAAGTGCGCGCGCAAGTGGAAGCCGGCCTGCGGCTGGCGATGGAAGAAACTGTACTGACCGATAAGATCAACCAGATCGAAGACGCGCTGGCCGGTGGCAGCACACTCAAGGAAGCCGCAGCGGCAGTCGGCCTACCCGTGGAGCAGGCAGGCAGCTTCGATAAGGAAGGAAAAACCCCGCAAGGCGCCATGAATACGGCCATTCCAAAGCTCGATAAATTTATCGACGTCGCCTTTAAAACCGAAGAAAAAACCGAATCCTCGGTCACATCGTCACGCGGCGGGATTTATTATGTGCTGCGCGTCGATGCGCTCGCACCAGAAAAATTGCGCCCCTTCGCCGAGGCCAAAGCCGATATCATAAAGGCCTATAAACGGTATCAGGGCGATAAAGCGGTGGCCGATGCCGCAGGCAAAATTGAAGCCGAGCTGGGCAAACACAAAAAAGCGGCGGACATTATCGCCGAGCATAAACTGCACGGCATCGCCAGCGGCAGCATAAGCCGCGGCAGCAAAACACTGGGCGAAACCCACCTTCCCCCCTCCTTCATCGCTAAAATATTTTCTGCCGATATCGGCGAACTCACCCCGCCGATGCGCGACCGCGACGGCAACTTCCTGCTCGCGCATATCACCGGCACCGCGCCCAGAACCGGCGGCGAAAGCGACGTCAAACTTTCAAAAAACGAGATGGTGCAGCAGATGCAGGAAGAAATGATGATGCAATATCTGCAGCATCTTGAAACGCTCTACCCGGTGGACATCCACCAGGAAACGCTCGACCAGCTCACACAAGAGCCCGGCAATGCTCCCCGTTAAAACAGCTCCCATCCAACCGAGCGAATCCGCGTTCACAGAACGCTTCGAATCCGGCCTGTCGCAACTGGTGTGGACCAGCGTCCCCGCCGACCTCGACACCCCGGTTTCCGCCATGCTGCGGCTGATGCAGCAGGACGCGCCCTGCTTCCTGCTGGAGTCGGTGGAAAAAGGTGAAATCCGCGGCCGCTATTCGGTCATCGGCCTGATGCCCGACTTGATCTGGAGGGCACGCGGCAATATGTCGGAAATCTGCCATAACGACCGGATGGATGCGGCCCACAGCACGCCCTGCGCGGGCGATGCGCTCGGCGCGCTGCGCACGTTGTATGAAAATTCTAAAATCGATATCCCGCCCGAATTGCCGCCGATGGCCTCCGGGCTTGTGGGCTATATGGGCTACGATATGGTCAAGCTGATGGAAAAGCTGCCCGACACCAAGCCCGACCCCATCGGCATTCCCGATAGCTGTTTCATCCGCCCGAAAATCATGGTGATCTTCGATGCCGTCACCGATACGATTTTTATCACCACCACCATCTGGGCCGATGGCCGCCGCAAAGACGCAAAAGCCGCCTACACCGCAGCCAAACAGCGCATCCAGTTCGTGCTGGACCGCCTGAGCGCGCCTATTCCTGCCACGCAACACCATGTGCATCACAGCGTGAAAATGGATGACTTCACGTCGAACACAACCCGCGCCGATTACGACCATATGATCGACGACGCCAAAGAGCATATCAACGCCGGGGATATTTTTCAGGTGGTGCTGTCGCAGCGTTTTGAAGCGCCGTTTACCTTGCCGCCTTTCGCGCTCTACCGGGCGCTGCGCCAGCTTAATCCCTCGCCGTTTTTATTCTACCTGCATATGGGCGATTTCACGCTGGTCGGTTCCAGCCCGGAAATACTCGTGCGGCTGCGTGACGGCGAAGTGACCATCCGCCCCATCGCCGGCACGCGTAAGCGTGGCCGTGACCGCGCCGAAGACGAGCTGCTCGCCAAAGACCTGCTCTCCGACCCGAAAGAACTTTCCGAGCATCTGATGCTGCTGGATTTGGGCCGCAACGATGTCGGGCGCGTCGCCAAAACCGGCACGGTCAAAACCACCCAGCGGATGACCATCGAAAACTATTCGCATGTGATGCATATCGTCTCGAACGTGGTCGGCGAACTCGACCCGAAATACGACGCGCTCTCCGCACTCATCGCCGGTTTCCCGGCAGGCACGGTCAGCGGCGCGCCGAAAATACGCGCCATGGAAATCATCGACGAGCTGGAGCAGGAACGCCGGAGTTTTTACGGCGGCTGCATCGGCTATTTCTCCGGCAACGGCAATATGGACACGGCAATCACGCTGCGCACCGGCCTTGTCAAAGATGGAAAGCTCTATGTGCAGGCGGGCGGCGGCATCGTCGAGGGGAGCAACGCCGAAGACGAATACCAGGAATCGCGCAACAAAGCCAAGGCCTTGATGCGTGCCGCCGAGGAGGCTATAAGATTCGTATGAAAAAGAACATCATCCTCATCATCGACGATTGCCAGATTTACCAGAGCGCGCTGCAGATGATCGTCGAAAAAGCGGGTTTTGTCAGCGAGATTTACGGCGACGGCATGCAGGGCATGATCCGCACCAATGGCGATATGGATCATGTCGCCGCCGTGCTGCTCGATATTTACATGCCGGAGATCGACGGCATTTCCCTGCTCGGCCATCTGCGCAGCAAATACCCTGGGCTGCCGATATATATTATTTCCGGCAGCGACGATGTAGACGATAAAACCGGCGTGCTCGCGCTCGGCGCAGCGGGCTACATACCCAAGCCGATGGACAGCGCCGCCATCGAGCATCTCGGCAGCCTATTGCAACAGCTGGGGCACGCGTCATGACCCGCATCATCCTTCTCGATAATTATGACAGCTTCACTTACAACCTCGTGCATTATCTGGGCGAGCTGGGCGCACAGGTGGAAGTCATACGCAACGACGCCATCAGCGCCGACGCACTCATCGAAAAAAAACCGGGCGGCATCGTGATTTCGCCCGGACCCGGCGCGCCGCAGGAATCCGGCATCTGCCTGGAGCTGATTAAAAAAGCGTCCGGCGAGATTCCGATTTTCGGCGTGTGCCTCGGCATGCAGGCGATCGGCGAAGCGTTCGGCGGCAAGGTCATCCGCGCACCAAAACCAATGCACGGCAAAGTCAGCAGCATCTATCATGAAGGACGCAGTGTATTCAAAGACCTGCCGATTCCGTTCGAGGCAACACGCTATCATTCGCTCATCGTCGAGCGCGGCAGCCTGCCGGACTGCCTGGAAGTCACCGCCATCACCGCCGATGACGGGCTCATCATGGGCCTTTCGCACAAAAAACATAATACCCACGGCGTGCAGTTCCATCCGGAATCCATCGCCAGCGAACATGGCCATGCGATTTTGAAAAATTTCCTGGATTCATTATGACCACCGAATCCCTGCCCCTCGCCCTGCAACTGCTCGCGGAGAGAAAAAACCTACCCCGTGAAATCGCCGAGCGCGTGTTCCAGATTATCATGAACGGCGGCGCGACACCGGCGCAGATCGCCGCGATCCTGATGGGCCTGCGCATCAAAGGCGAAACGGCGGATGAGATCGCCGCCGGAGCCACCGTGCTGCGCGTGAAGGCCGGAAAAATTTCCGCTCCGGCAGGGACAATAGATACCTGCGGCACCGGCGGCGATAATCGCGGCACCTATAATATTTCCACCGCCACCGCCATCGTGCTTGCCGCCTGCGGCGTGCCCGTCGCCAAGCATGGCAACCGTTCCGTCTCATCGAAATCCGGTTCGGCGGACGTATTGGAGGCGCTTGGTATAAAAATCGACGCGGAAATACCCGTTCTGGAACGCTGCCTGAACGAGGTCGGCATTGCCTTCCTGATGGCGCCGAAATTCCACCCGGCCATGCGCCATGTGGCGCCGATACGGCAGGAATTGGGACTGCGCACGATCTTCAATATATTGGGGCCGCTGGCCAACCCCGCCCAGCCGGATTTTCAATTGCTCGGCGTGTATGACAAAACGCTGATGGAGCCGATGGCAAGCGTGCTACAGGCGCTTGGCACCAAGGCGGCCTGGGTAGTGCATGGCCATGACGGACTGGACGAGCTGACGCTCACCGGCACAAGTTTCGTCACCGAAATTAAAGATGGCCAGCGCCGCAATTTCGAGGTGACACCGGAAGATGCAGGCCTGCCACGGGCCATGCTGGAGGATTTAAAAGGCGGCGATGCCGGAACTAACGCAGAAGCGCTGGAGCGAGCCCTTTCCGGTATCGAAAACCCGTATAAACACGCGATTCTCTATAATGCGGCCGCCGGGCTGGTGATTGCCGGAAAGGCACCGGATTTAAAGGCCGGAGCCGCCTTCGCCCGCGAAAAAATCGAGGATGGATCTGCGTTTCGCACACTGAAACAATGGGTCATCGTCAGCAATAGCTGATGGCCGGTATTTTTCCTAAGGTTCACTGAAAATTAACATTTCATGCGTAGAATGACCCTTGCCGTATCGTGTCGCGATACTCAGAATTCACCATACATAAAGGGGAACTGTATGACTGCTAAAAATAACGCCGCTGCGAAAAAAACCGCTCCAGCCGACATCGGCGCAACGTCTGAAAAGGAAGGCATGCCGCTGTTTTTTTCAAATCCGAAAGTCATCAGCATCGACCGCCACGCTCAGGCACGCCTGCGCTCCGGCCTTACCATGAAATTCGCCGGCCAGACCAATTCGATTCCCTTGACCATCGCTGACATCGCCGAAGCGGCGAAGAGCTACCCGGTTGTTTTTACGCAGGCAGAAGTGCCGCTGCCGGTGGCCATCGTCGGACTGGAAAGCGACAATTATTTTGTCGATGAGCAAGGCAAATGGATGGAGCTGAATTATGTTCCGGCCTATGCGCGCAAATATCCTTTCGTGTTCCTCGAAATGCCGGAATCCGATCAATTGACGCTGTGTGTTGATGAAGATGCGCTGGTGTTTGACGAGGCCGCCGAAGGCCGTGCTCTGTATGAAAACGATGAACCTTCGACCTTCACCCAAACGGCGCTCCAGTTTTGCGCCCAGTTCCAGGAACAACACCGCGTGACCAAAATATTCTGCGAAAAGCTGGCGGCGCTCGACCTGCTTACGCCGCAGCGCTCCTCGGTGGAACTCGCCAATAAGCGCGCCCTGCAGCTTAACGGTTTTCAGCTGATCGACATCGAAAAATTCCGTGCACTGCCAAAAGAAACCGTGCTGGAATTACACCAGCAGGATTTCCTCGCGCTCATCCATTATGCGATACAATCGCAATCGAACTGGCAGCATTTGCTGATGCTGGCGAATAAACGCGAAGCTTAAACCGCTCCGGTAAACAATGCGCCGCCCTGCATGACGGTGCGCGCCGCGTCGTGTGGCCTGTGGCGGAAGCCCAGGCTGATGCGGTTGGTGCCGCCGGAGGAGATGGCATGCCAGTAGGGATTTTTTTCATCACCCAGCATGAACACATTCACCGACCAGCCGGCCGGCTCATAGGATTTATTGATCGTTTTTCCGCCATCCGGGCTGGTGAAGAAACATGATTTCCCGCCCTCTTCGCACCATACGAGATAGATGCGCGGCCCCGGGTTGTTATGGTTGGTATGCCAGTCCATGAAGCCGTTTTCCGCCGGATAGAGGAAACCGCCGCCGCGCTCCCAATGGCCGCCCAGCAATTTTTTCATCGGCGCAATGGCCGGATCGCAGATCGAATGGTGAAGCGTGTGGAGATTCTGCTCGCGCGCGACCGTAATCAGCGTCGGCAGCATCGCCGCCAGCGAATGCTCAAAATCCGGGCATTTGCGCGCCGGATCGTAGTATGACATCTCGGAAGACACCCGGTATTTTCCGGCCAGAACCCCGCCGATAAACGGCTCCAGCACGGCGATAATTTCTCCGTAGGCGTCAATATTTTTTGGTAAATCCGTCATCACGCCCCCATAGCTGAATGTCCTGCACATTGCCTGCGCCCGGCAGGATGATTTCTTTTACACGCTCGCCGGAACGCAAGTCAAATACCCGAAGCATCGCATCGCCGTGATCGCGCGTATCGATCGTGCCGAAAGCGAAGACGGAGAGTATCGCCATGCCCTCTTCGGTAATAATCATTCCGCGTGCGTAATGATGCGATTCGCATACGGAAATCTCCAGCCCCTGATTGCCGACGATGCGCCCGCCACGCGAATCAAGCAGCATCATCTGCCCTTCGAACAGCCTGATATTATGCGCCTCGCGCCCGACGTTCCATAAGGCGATGCGCCTCATATCGCGATTATAGGTGCGCACGAACGAACTGGTGCGGCCGAATTTATGCGCGACCACATAGCCTTGGTCCCCGGCCCAGTTGATCGAGTTGAAGTGCTGCGTATCCGCACCCGGCGTATCCATCGCCACCCAACTATCGGTGAGCAGGCAAAACCGCCGCATGTCGCCGCTATCCACATTAATCACAAGCAAGGAATCGATCGAGGTCGCCACCACCCACAGCGATTTTTTTTCTGTGTCGTAGTAAAGCTGGTGGATATTCTCCGGAAGATTATTCCAGATTTTTTTGAAGGAAAGATCCGCATTAAGCTGCACAACCGCCGTGTTGTTGGCGATGAACCAATGCCCGTCATCACTGCGTGCAATCCCGAACGGGCGGTTTTTCGGTTGCACCGCTTCCGGCGGCATCGCCAGCGTGCGCATCACCTGCCCTGACTCGACATCTACAACCAATGCCAGCGTCCCGTTGGACGGCGTGAGAATCACCTGCGGCAGACGAGCCATGAACAAGCTAAGCTTCTCTGGCGTTACCCAGCTCCAGCAGCCGACGCCAGTTGGATTGCGATTGCAGCACATAATAAATTCCAGCGAGGTGCCCCTGCCGATATCCCTCGAGAATATCCTTCTCGGGAAGGGCCTGCAGCTTCTCAATATCGATCATGGAAAAACCTTCCAGCGTAATTTCCCGGTCGTTCGCCAGACGAACGTTGGAGACACGCGGTATAAGGAAATCCCAGCGTTTCAAGGCTTCGCTGAAGAGGGCGGTCGCCTGGTGCTGCTCGTGGCAGGCCGAGCAAAATTCCAGCGCGTTATTCACAAACACGCTCGGAAGGTTTTCCTCGTACAGGCGCGGTCCGTTACCGCCACCGTCCAGATTGAGCGCGCCCTCGTCAATCATCAAGGTCAGTTTATCGCTGTCCGGCGTGCCGGCGAAAATAAAGGGATAGCGGCGAACATAGGACGGGACATAGCAGCCTTCAAGCCATTTTCCCTGCGCATCAATAAAATAATTTTCCTTCTCCAGCCCTACCACCGCCAGTGGCGCTGCAGACCCATCCTGCGAAAATACGATCGGGTAATGCATCGCGGCCTCCGCAATATCGGCAACGGTGAGCGGAACGCAATTGGTGAGGCGGGCGAAATCCATCGTGATGTCATCGCGCAGCCGCGCATTCGCATGCTGCTCCAGTGAAATCACTTGCGGCTTGGAAAAAAACAACGGCAGGCTGGCATTCGATTCGTCTGGCATAATACGGTCTCCCCTAGGTTAATCACCCGCCCACGCTAAGCCACATTGGTTAAAAAACCATGGAGAAATTCCTCCATGCTTCGCCTAAGATCGACACCGCCAAGAGTGGCTACGCCACGCGTAGCCGAAGGCGAAGCGTGGTGCACCAGCGCGGAGAAACTTCGAACCGGGTTGGTGAGTTATTAGATAAACTTTTAGATTGGCTGGCAAGAGCCAAGTATTGACGTATCAAAGAAATATAGCCTATTGTCGCTTATGGAATGGGCAAAACCAAAATATAGCAAAGGCAAAGTTGATCGCGCCGGCAAGGCTTTGGTCGAGGCATTGCATGATACCGATCAATATGTTGATGCGCTTGAAATAATTAATAACTGGCGCGCATCACATAACTATCCACTGAATACGTTCAAAGTAACTTTACGTAGATATGCTTCTAAAGTTGATAATAATTTTTTAGTTGCCCAGCGAATTAAGAGGCTTTCTTCAATCGAGCATAAATTGGAAAGATTCACGACACTACGATTATCCCAAATGCAGGATATCGGGGGTTGTAGAGCAATCCTCTCTGGGATTGATGAAGTATATGCTTTGGTTAAAAAATATGAAGAAAGCGATCTCAAGCATACTAGAGATGACATAGATGATTATATAACGAAGCCTAAAGAGTCTGGGTATCGCGGCATCCATTTAATATACAAATACAACAGCGATAAAACGGATATTTATAACGGACTGTATATCGAAATTCAAATTCGTTCTCGCTTGCAGCACGCATGGGCAACAGCTGTTGAAACTGTAGGTACATTTCTTACCCAGCCCTTAAAATCCAGCTTAGGGGAAGAAAAATGGCTAAGATTTTTTGCGGTAATGGGAAGCGTGATTGCTTTACGTGAAGGATCAACTGCTTTGGTTCCCGGCACTCCAACAACAAAAACCGCACTTATTAAAGAGTTGCGGGCAATTACCGGAGAATTAGATGTTATCGGTACTCTTAAAATGTTTGGTGAGGCACTAAATGTTGGCGAGCAATCGACAGCAAAAGGAAATCATTTCTTCTTATTAAAATTGGAGCCGACTGAACAGCGAATGACTGTTACTGGATTTTCTCGCAAACAATTGGATGAAGCATCTAAACGATATTTAGAAGTAGAAAAAGAGATAGCGGATACCCCTGGAGCAGATGCTGTTCTCGTATCGGTAGATTCACTGACAGCTCTTAAACGTGCATATCCAAATTACTTTTTAGATACGCAAGTATTTCTAGATGAACTGAGAGCGGCATTGAAGCGCTAATAGCAGTTAGAACCGCTCATTCTATTGAATTCTAAAGATTCAGGCCTCGATAGGCCGAAATCAGTTACAATTACTCACTGAGATTTAGAACCAGAGCCAAGTCAGGCTCCCACGCGGAATCCAATTCGTTGTTCGCCAGCCCATGCTTCGCTAAAGCTACGCAGGGCACCGCTTCGCCTAAGATCGACACCGCCAAGAGTGGCTGCGCCACGCGTAGCCGAAGGCGAAGCGTGGTGCCCCGGGTCGGACTCGAACCGACACACCCGTGAGGATACAAGATTTTGAGTTATTCAAGCACATCCCAGAACAGATTACTACTGCTACTATATAAGTGCATGTAAATCAATATGAATTACCAAGTCCAAAACCGCGAATAGATGCCTATGAATTCCTGTGAATTGATGCCAGAAACTACCCGCCGTGGTGACTATTTGGCGACCAGTATCAAATAGAAGACTTTATGATTAGTAGTGTCTTGTGTCGGACGATAGGGAACAAAAGTAACTCGAAGAAATCTATTCTACACTTCTTTCTGCGCGCTCTTTTTGCTACTGAAATCGGTAGTGCTGCAATACGTATGATTGCTGACGAAGTTCATAATATCCTGTCTGCGGTATCTCACAACCGACTTTTTGCCATTGCCTAATTTTATGTATTTTGGCTCTTTTCCTTCAACCCTCCACTTCTCAAGCGCTTTTGCAGACAATCCCCATTGCTTGGCTACTTGATCTTGCGTGAGTAAATCATCTGGATCGTTTGATCTGGTTATAGAGGAAGTGCGCTGTGCATTTGCACTCTCAATGCGTTGAATCTTTGCCTCAAGCCCTTGGATAACTGATCCCATATCCATCATTGTTTCTGCCAGCGACACCATTGCATCAAATTGCTGCTGAGGCATGAATATCCAGTCAATGTCCTGTAGTTTGACTTTCTGAGCTGAATGTATGGCTGTCGTGACCGTTTTTACTACCTGCTTGATGTCGATTGTGCTGTTGTAAGTCATGGCTATTCCTTTCGATTTCGAGTTGTCAGATCTACCACTGATGGCTCTTTATTATTCAGAATCGAGCTGATTTGAGAACCGACTGCTGAAGTCAATTTCTTGCGGTGCGAATCCACAAGATGTGCATATCGTTTGGTGGTTTGTGGCGTGAGGTGACCAAGAAGCTGACCAATTTCTTCCAAGGTCAAACCCGCCATAACAGCGAAGGAGGCAAACGCATGACGTAGATCATGCTTGCGTAAATCACCTAATCCAGCCTTCTTCAAAACACGGTGCCAAACGCCGTTTGGCGGTGCTCTGTGCCGACCAAGACGATCCTCTGCGTGCACAAAATAGGCAGGAAAGAGATATGGGTTGCCGACCAATCTTTCGAGCTTATCGATCTCCGCTATGGCCTCATCTGATAAATTGATCTTCTTTTTTCCTGTTTTGGAATCAGGCAAATCGAGCGTTTTATTATCTCGATTGACATAGTCCCATTTTGCACTGAGTAGCTCATTTTGCCTGGCTCCTGTAAATATCAGCAACCTGAAAAATATCATGACGCTTCGATCTTCACTGCCATCTTCTTGGCACTGATTTATGGTTTCAATCAGCTTGCGCAATTCACTCTCGCTTAAATAGCGTTCGCGCTTATTTTCCTTGTACCGCTTAATACCTAGGCATGGATTAGAGTTAGGTTCACGGATACCCCAATCTTCGCAAACGCTAAGTATGTGCGAAAGACAAGCCAGCGCGCGATTGGCGTTGATGGGTGTCTTATGTAATTTTCCATGCCACTCCTGCACATCTTTCCGCGTGATGTCTTCTACTGCAATGTTTCTAAAATGTGGCAGGATAGCACCATCTAACACGTGCCGTTTCCCCTTCACGCTGGATGGTTTGTTATGATGGGGAATGTACTCGGTCATGTATCGTTCGCTGATATGCTTGAAGAGGCTTTTGCCGCGTTGCGAATCTCGATCTTCAGCAGGATCATCGCCCAATACAATTTTTGCCATATACTCTTTGGCGCGCACGCGTGCCTGTTCCAGCGTGAAGACCCCATGCTTGCCAATTTTGATGCGCTTTTTGGGAGCAGCTCTTCCGCCGCCACCTGCGCGATAATCCAGCACATATATTTTCGATCCGCTCGGTTCTACCTTGACTGAAAATCCTGGTATTTCCGCGTCGTAAATATGGTATCTTATTTTTGCAGGGGCTGCGGTATCAACAATCGTTTTTGTAAGTTTGCATTTTTTTATCTGTTTATTTGTTATATCTTCTTCCATGTGCAGTTCCTTTTTTATAGTTATGAAACCTGCGTTTCCTGTCCCTGCATTGCGGAAAGGTCATGCACCTTGCCTTCGATGACGGCGTAGGTGTTGCCGGCTTCTTTCGCGGCAAGATCGGGAGCGTTTTCTTCGGGGCGTTTGGCCATGCAGATCAGCGCGGGGATGCCAGACGAGATGATCATCGACATCAGGCAACCGCGATTTCTGCGGTCATTGATTTCATCCATGTCATCAATCACCATGAGGTCGGACTGATCGGCCTTGGCAATGGCTACTTGCAACAACACGCGCACTGCATATCGAGCAGAGCGTGACAGTAGGTGATACGGGCGATTGCCGCGCCAAGGGTTCAAATCACCGTCCAGCCACACCACTTCGCTGTTGAGCATATTCGATAATGGCTTCAGCACCTGATCGTTGAAGGCCTTCAGTTGCTCGTCGAGTTTTGCCTTGCGCACGCCGTTCTGGTGAAGCGCAGCAACCAGTTCTTTCTGGGTCAGGATGGATTCGTAGGTGGCGTGGGCGCGTTGCACGGCGTTGAACATATCCAGCTGACGTTCCGCACGTTCCAATGACTTTTTCGCAGAGCCAGAATCCTGCTCGGAAATCGGCACTTCGGTGATGGATTCCAGTTTCGTCTTGGCATCCTGCGAGGCTTTAAGCTGATGCTGTGCGACGAACAGCTTTTCTTTCGCCTGATTCACCGCACTGGCGGCATCCTTCAGTGCCTTGCCTAATCGATGATATTCTTCCTGCTGCTCCGGTGTCTGCTGCGCGGCGCGCACCAGCTGCTTTTCGCCCAGCAGATCTTCAGAGGCTTGAAGCATCAACTCGGTGCCGCATTCAGGGCAGTTTAACGTATGGCCGTCAGCAGTAGGTATCGCTGCAAGCTGTTGTGAAAGCTGTCGCAGTGAGGCTTCGGCATCGGCCAGTGCAGTTGTTGCCGTGGTAACCGCCTTAGTGCTTTCATCGAATTTTGCTGCCTGTGCTTCCAGCTGTGAGCGGTCAAATGCAATCGCACCTTCCGACTTGAGCGCATCTTCATACGCCTTGTTGCACTCGGCAAAGGCTATCTCCAGCTGTGAACGATCAGCACGCTCCAGCTCAGGTTCCCATGTGGCAGGTCGCCAGTCGCCAGCGGTGGATACATTCCAGCGGGATTCACCCGTGATTTGCTTCCACTTGCCTGTCAGCTCTGCTTCTTCGCTTTTTGCCGTCGAATGCGCTTCTTCCCACCCTGATTCCTGAATCTGCTTCCAGATTTCTTCCAGTTTAGGGTCAAGGCTTTTTGGCAATACAAGCTGCAAATCCTTGAGCGTGGGTTCTGCTTTCAGCAAACGGATGAAATAGGCAACGCGCTCGGCTGCGGATAGCTGGAATATCGTGCGAAGCCCTACGGCAAACTCAGATGCCGTGATCGGTTTGCCTTGACCGGTGGTTTTGAATTCTGCCAGTGGCCATGAAATTTCAGAGGTTACGCCGCCCTGTGACAGCATGACCTTACCGCTTTTGGCCAGATCATTGACCAGCTGCTTCGCGTCTTTCTTTGCGATGTTTTTTGGCAAAGGCTGCTGCGCGGATGCAAGTGCTACCGCTTGCGCGATGCTGGATTTGCCGTTTTCGTTTTCGCCAACCAGCAACGCGATGGGCGCAATGTCAAAGCTCGCTTCCTGAACTTTGCGAAAATTGTGAATCGTGACGTTAATCATTAGAAACCTCCATAGTTGAATGATGCGGGATGTCCTGGCGGTGGGCCGTCAGGTTGTGCCAAGGGCTGCTTTTGGCTGTTGCCGTTGGATTTGCTGGGAACGGGCTGCGCTTCAGGCTTGCCGCCTAAATCCAGCGTCGGAATGGGCTTATCGCTGGGCTGCGGGAGTGCCGCGCGCTGTTGCTGGGCAGAGAACGCATCAAAGACTTCATGCTCGTCTTTTGCATCCACCACGGCTTTGAAATCCGCTTGCCCAACATCCGAGAGGCTATCGATTTCAGCGGCGATGCTGACCTGCGTATCGAGATCACTCACTTTAGCCAGCCGCTTGATGGCGGGTTTGGCGCACATGATGTCTTCCCACTTCACCCACGGCGTATCAGCGAGTTTTGCCTTGGCTTTATCGAGTTCCACCTTGTTGTTTTTCTTCTCCGCCTGTTCGACGCTCTTCACCAATGACTTGTAGGTTTCGGATGTGCTGCGAACCTGCTCGATGTCTTCGAGTGTGAGCAGCTCAAAATCCTGTCCACCATTGAGCTTATTGATATGGCAAAACGAACCGATGACCTTGCCGCGTGATTGCAGGGCTTTACTGTAGCGCACCACCATGTTCGTGCCTTCTTCATGGTGGAAGGTATCATTCTCACGGATAGCACGCGCACAGAAGGTCACGACTTTGCCTGTGCGGTGAAAGAGCTGGGCGAAACCGCGATAGCCAATCTGGAAGCTGCACTCAGCTTGCTTTTGTTTCCAGTTGCCCTGATCGTCTTTTGTCCAGCCTTTGTAGGGTATCAGATAGGCATGGCCGAGCGGCGTGTTTGGTTCCAAACCCAGTGACTGCGCCGTAATGAACGCGCCAAGCACGCTCAAATGGTCGCATTCACCCAGCGCAGGATTGTTTCGGACGCACTCAATCGCCAGAAATAACATGCGCTCGGCGGTTAAATGCTCCTTGGCGAGTGCCTTGAAGCGGTCTTTGACCCATACCTCATTCAAGAGCGATAGCAGCCCCTGAACGTGCGGTTCGGTTTCGGTTTTCTGATTCATCATCATTCTCCTTTCACTTTGTGTTCACGGCAAAATGCTGTTCCCCAAGCGGGGCAGTACCGATCGGAGCACAGCATTGATTGCGGGTTGGCGATAAAGGACGTGGGTTCACCGCTTGTGCGGAACGCTGCCGTATCGTCCTTGATGCGTTTCAAAATGGCGCGCGCGGCTTTCGTGGCGGCACCTACGTCATATTCAAAAAACTCTACCTCTGGTTCACGCTTGCGCGGCAAGTAGTCTTCGATGATGCGCTCAACGGTGCGCTGATGCACCGAGCACAGCAGCGCATACGCCCCATACTGAGAGATGTTGGCGCGGCTGGCCGCACCCGTTTTCAGGTCGCGGATGGTGATTGCTTCGCGCACGTCAAACTGACCTGACAGGATGAACCCGCCGCCAATATCGGCTTCTAGGCGGATTTCCACTTCGACAGGCTCAATGACAGGTGCAACCTGCACACGGTAAGAGCGCACCAGCGTTTTTAGCTGAAGCTCGGCCCGGTCATAGGTGGGCGTGGTGCCGTCATAGATAATACCTTCGGTGCGGCTGATTTCATTGAAGGTTTCAAAGGCCAGATCCAGCGCACTGTCTTCACTTCCCAGATTGCCATCATAGATTTTGCTATTCAGCGCATAGGCTGCGGAGGCATGGGTGCTGCTACCGAGTGCCGCACCAATGCCTTGCGGGGTTTCGCGTAGTTCGTATCCAGCCTTTATCAGCTCATCCCACAGGAATTTCGTCGCCGCACGCCGAGGGCAATCCGCATAAGACGGCAAGCCAGAAGAGCGGATGACGGTTTTCTCAGTAGTGAGCATAACGCGGCGGCCTCCGTTTCCGTTTTGGCTTTTGCTTCTGGAATCGCGCCTGATGCCAGTTGAGAATCTGCTCACGGGTCACGCCCTTGCAGACTTCAATCACTTGCTGGCAACGGTGGATGTCGAATCGGGCGATATGGCAATCGCGCTTGGCATCTTTGATTTGCAGGACATACGCCAGCCAATCATAGACTGCGTGGCGGTAACGCTTCCTTATCACCTGATGCAAGCTGTCATCGTCACGTCCCCAGAGC